>NZ_JABFHO010000001.1:600000-1200000 GCF_013404085.1 Winogradskyella helgolandensis
AAATTTTAAATCACCATTGGCATCCAAATCGCTTAAACTCGCTAAGTCATTATAAAACCCTGCTTTCTTTAGGTCTTTACCAATGACAAACACATTATTAGCCGAACCATGATCCGTTCCATTAGCGGCATTTTGTTTAACGCGTCTTCCAAATTCGGAAAAGGTTAAGATTAACGTATTTTCAAAAGTGTTGTTTCGTTTCAAATCCTTAACAAAGGCCGAAATACTTTCTGCATACTGTGATAACAAACGCGTTTGTTTATTATTTTGATTGGCATGTGTATCAAATCCACTTAAAGAGGTATAAAATACTTTTGTGTCTAATCCAGAATTAATAAATTGAGATACATTTTTAAGTTGCTTAGCAAACCCATTTTGAGGATAGGTTTCCTGTGACGAATTTATATTCGTATTTTCAAAAATATACTGGGCAGAAGACTTTGCTTCAATCATCGTTTGGTACAAATACCCTAAATTATGTTCACTTAAATGCGCATCGTTATAATGGTTGATTACACTCTTAAAATAAGGGTCTTTGGCTGAATTGTAAAGCACTTTATAATCGTTAGTTGCAATCCCATTAAAGTGCTCTCCTTTCATAGCTAAACTGAGTTGTTCATCCATTTCCATGGCATTGTATGGCTTTTTTCCATGCAGATCTAAATAGCGTCCTAACCAACCACTTTGTAAATATTCTTCTGAGCCACTTGCGGTTTGCCAAATATCCATAGATCTGAAGTGTGATCGCACAGGGTTTGGATAACCAACATTATTGATAATAGATAGTTCACCATTATCATACAAAGAGCGCAATGGACCCAAGCTAGGATGAAATCCTAAATCGTCAGTTAATTTTAGAATACCTTTAGTGATTGCTAATTTTGGCCTTGCTTTGTAATACAAATCATTGTTATGTGGAATTATGGTATTTAACCCATCATTTCCACCAGCCAATTGCACAATTACCAAACGTTTATAACCTAATTGTTCTTTGGCTACAGACTCAAATGCTTTTACAAAATTAGGCACAAAAAACAAGCTGCTTGCTAAGGCTGAATTCTTAAGAAATTTTCGTCTATCCATAACTAACACATTTGATATTCTGGTAAGGACATTAACTGAACGCAATACTCTCGTTTAGACACTTTACTCAGCGTTTGCAAATAATCTGCCGTTCCTTTATTAATTGCTCCTTGAATGATATAATCTTGAAGCTCTTCAGTAGGAACCGCTTCAAAATTCTCTAAAAAAGTAGTCCAATCTGGTGTGGTTTTAAAAGGTAATCTACCCTTGTGCTTTGTCATGAATTTCTTTTTAAATTCATCATACTTACCTGAAGCAATTACAGCGTTATTCAAAATTACGGAAGGCAATTTTAAACGTATCATAATAGTATTGGCATCAATCCAAGCTTTATCACCTTTCCAACCAGCGACATTTGGAGGATCTAATAAGGTTTGACCGAGGATTTTTTGAATTTTAAAAAGATCTTTTTCTTTTTCAAATGTAACAGGAACTGTATTAGTAAGGCCTACTAAATATTCTATTGGCGATTTTATTTTTGAACCCATATTTACCTCATCATAAAACCAATCTGACAGAAACACAAAACGCATTAAGTTTTCGATATTATAATCTTTAAAAAACACCTCAGTCATCGCGTTGATATGTTTTTTATTCGGTTTTGGATTTACAAAATAACGGTAGATTTTATCTGAAATATAGGCGGCACATTGTTTGTTTTCGAGAATAATATCGATAATATCATCTCCATCATAATTTCCTATATGATTAAAAAATAGCTTAGAGTTATTATCATGATGATTTTCTTTATGTACAAAATTCCCTCCAAAATCATGATTATAGCCTGTAAAGGCCCTCGCACATTCTTTTATGTCTTTTTCAGAATACTGTCCTTCTCCTAATGTAAACAACTCCATTAATTCCCGTGCAAAATTCTCATTAGGTCTAGCTTTTTTATTTTGCTTTCCATTGAGATATCTAAGCATTGCGGCTTCTTTAGAAATAGCTTTTACAAAATCTCTAAAATCACCTAGCGCAAAGTACCTAAGCGTATTATTGTATTGCTCAGCATATAATGGATTTCTCTCTCTGCATACAAAATGATTCGCCCAAAACAACGTCATGCGTTCTCTAAGTAACTCACTAGGATTAACTAATCGTTTCACCCAAGCGACATTGAACTCCAAAATTTTCTTTACTCCTTTTTGATTAATTTCTCTCGCTAATTCCGGGAAGTTTTTAAGATCAATTGGTTTAATACCATCTAAATATGACAGATCCATATTTAGTGGAGTAAAAGCCTTCGAAGACTCAAAAAGTGCTTCAACTACCGATGCCCTATGTTTAGATAGGGTCACATTAGACTTTGGGTGTATTCCAAAGCCTGCGCGCCAATACAAATGCTGAAGTTGTTGCTGTGTCATATATAATAAGACTTCATATGTCCCTAATGGTTTAACCCACAGTTCTTAAAATAAGAAAAACCGTCTATATTATAAACGGTTTTAAAAATTAAATATTTTTGAATCAGCAATAAATCTAAAAAATCAATTTATAAATCTTGATATTAAATCGCGATTTCCGATTGTAAAAACGAGACCAAATCCTATGGAATGATACTTTCCTTTACCAAAAAAATCATCTAACTGAGATGGCACGTCAATGTTTGTCTTACTGACATTATAAGCATAATCGACATAAATCATAAAATGACTCGCCAACTCATAATGAAGGTATACTCCATAACGATTTAACTTGGCTGAATCATGTTGTTCAGCAATATCAGCCGTGCTAAACCCTGTGTTTTTATAATCTAAATCCCCATCAATAGACATATTAAGACCTAACCTTAATTTATCAGTCGGTAAAAACTCATAGCCAAAGTAGGCATAGTTTTCAGCAATTCTCGATTTTCTATAGCTTCCTAAAACGTCTTGATTTTTGACATCAAAATAGCTCGCGCCCGTTGCTAGTCCTATAAAAAAATGTTTATACACATACATCTGAAATTTAAAATCGATTCCAGATTTCCCCTCTAGACCTTTACCCATAAAATTATCACCGCTAGTAAAAGGCTTATGACCTCCTATCGTCATCGCAAAAAATCGTTGACGCTGTTCTGAATCAAAAAAGTCGCTTCCTATAGTCGTTTCAAACTCATTTTCAATAGCCAACTCTTGAGTAAAACCAATAGAACTATATAAGCAGATGCAGGTAAAACAAATAGCGTTAGTAATTGAACGTAAAGTCATAGTGGTCTTGATTAATGGTTATAAACTCTGTTTGTTCTGGTTCGTCATTTATAGAATAAGTGAACGTTACAACTTCACCTAATGGAAGACTAAATAACCAGTCAGTATCAGGATTGTTGTCATTGAGAAATTGGCCTAATACATGCTCTTGATAACACGAGCTTTGATATTCATTGAGTGTTGAACCATCATAATATTCTAAACAAAATCCATCTAAATATTTAAAACTATAGCTAAGCGTATTAGATGTACCACTTGTTCTAACTATATCGTAGTTAAAGGTTGCTGTTTTTTTTAAGTTTACTGTTTCTAGATTAAACGTTAAATCTAAAGGTGTATATTCTAAAGTATTCGTTTTATAGACATAGGTACTATACGTATCACCTCCATCTATTTCAATAGCAAAATCTTCATCCCCATCATATAATGAAATAACAGAAAAATGACCATTGGCATTACTATAACCTTCGCCTAAAATATATTGATTTTCACCACTACTATAATTACCGCGTTTGGTAAGCACACTAATTTTAGCCTCAGAAATAGGGACATTATCTTGGTCTTTAACAATGCCCTCAACTAAAATCCTGGTATTGTCTTCTAGTTGAACTTCACAACTTAAGACCGTCATTAAAAAACACGGTATTAAGAAGAATTTAAATAATAGTTTCATATGTTGAAATAGATCGGTTTTATAATAGATGCTATTTGTAAGAAAAGGTTGCGTACTACAATGTTAAAAAATACAAAGCCATATCTTTCGATATGGCTTTAAAATATTTAAAAATTTAACCTTAGCTTAAAGATCAAACTTAATCCCTTGTATTAATAATAATACCATTATTAAAAACAAACTTGAAATTTGTTTTTATGTTGCGCTACTAACCCATTCATATTCCATGTGTAAAATAACAGTTGCCCATTCTCCATTTGGCGTATAAAACTCTTTTTCTAAAGTTAAATAAACCACTCTATCCGCCCATGTAAAATCTATGAGTGTGGCTTGGTACGTTAACATAAAGTCTTCTTCATATTCATTTGGCGCTAGTAGAACACTTTCATTGTGTGAGTCAATACTCAATTCTCTAAAAACACCTTTATCCCTTAAGCAATTAGAATATTCTTGATAATTATTAAAATTATTGGAATAAGGAATATCAAAAGCTATTTCCTGAATGTTTCTTTTAATTATAGTGCAATCATAAGACTCCAAATGTTTGGACATATTGCAATATTCAATTTCTTGAAAAAGATCAGTACCTGCTACACCATCACCATTTAAATCAATAGGGTTTTCAAGATAGGCTGCTCTAAGCTCATATCGCCCCAACAATTGATCTAAATAGGCTTGATTTTCAAGTTTGCCCTCATCATCCTGAGCGCATGACATGGATAGACCTAGAAATAATAGTAATGCTATTTTTTTCGTCATAATTAATATTAAACTAAAGTTTAAAATTTATTAAAAAATAATTGAACACCCTTAAAAAGGATGTTAAAATATTAATTTTCAGAAAATAACAAAACGCAAAACAAATATTAACGAACTCTTTTGAGACAAAAAAAGCCACATCTTTCGATATAGCTTTTATTTTTATTCATTAAAAGGAGGTGGCGGACAAACTGGATAGACAAATTCTTTTGGAATATTATCTCTATGGTTACTCTCATAAAACCCAAAAATATGCTTCCACCAACTTTTTAAAGCGTCGTCCTCACTAAATAAATAGGTAGCATCAACTACATAGTTAGCGCCTGTAATATCTATACTTATAATGGCAGCAAAAAAATATTCGAAACGCGTTTCATCTATTCTTCTCAAAGCAAATAAATTAAAAGCCCAATAGTTTGGATTAACCGAGGGTTCTATAAAACTGCCAATAATAATCTTATTTGGCTTTTTACCTATGACTTTTTTATAATCGAGTAATCTAGAATACGTCCATGTACCTTCAAGAGGTTTTAACGCTTTTAAATGTTCAATATCACCAATCTTTAGCCTATTCGTAAACGCGCTGCCAATAGAGTCAATTGCTTTAAAATCTATGCTGTCTTGCGCATTACCATTGCTTAAAAACAGTAATACAACGACGAACTTAAAAACGTGTAGATTCTTCAAAAATTACTTGTTACAAATCAAACTTAATTCCTTGTGCTAAAGGTAACTCATCAGAATAATTAACCGTATTGGTTTGTCTTCTCATGTAGACTTTCCAAGCATCAGAACCAGACTCACGTCCACCTCCAGTTTCTTTTTCACCACCAAATGCTCCACCAATTTCAGCACCAGACGTTCCGATGTTGACGTTAGCGATGCCACAGTCAGAACCGGCATAAGACAAGAACTTTTCTGCTTCCTTCATCTCATTTGTCATAATGGCTGACGATAAACCTTGAGCCACACCATTTTGCTTTTCAATAGCATTTTCAACCTCACCAGAATATTTCATTAAGTATAAAATTGGAGCAAATGTTTCGTGTTGAACGATTTCAAAATGATTTTCAGCTTCAATAATTGCTGGTTTTACATAGCAACCGCTTTCATAACCTTCACCTTCTAAAACACCACCTTCAACTAAAACGTTTCCACCTTCAGCTTTTGCTTTTTCAATAGCCGCTAAATAGGTTTCAACTGACTCTTTATCAATTAATGGTCCGACGTGATTGTTTTCATCTAAAGGATTACCTATTTTAATTTGTCCGTAAGCACCAACAATGGCATCACGTACTTTATCGTAAACTGATTCGTGAATAATTAATCGTCTTGTAGATGTACAACGTTGCCCACAGGTACCAACAGCACCAAATACAGCACCAGGAACCACCACTTTTAAATCGGCCGTTGGTGTAATAATAATAGCATTGTTGCCACCTAATTCTAATAAGGACTTCCCAAAACGTTCGGCAACTGTTTTACCAACTATACGTCCCATTCTTGTAGACCCTGTTGCAGATACTAAAGGAATTCTATGGTCTGTAGTCATCATTTCACCTACTTTATAATCGCCATTAATGATACAAGAAATACCTTCTGGTAAGTTGTTATCTTTTAAAATACCTGCGATAATATTCTGACACGCTATTGAACACAACAATGATTTTTCAGAGGCTTTCCACACACAAACATCACCACAAATCCAAGCTAAAGCGGTATTCCAAGCCCAAACGGCTACTGGAAAGTTAAATGCTGAAATAATACCAACAACTCCAATAGGATGCCATTGTTCTCTCATCACGTGACCAGGACGTTCTGAAGGAATCGTTTGCCCATTTAATTGACGTGATAAACCTACAGCAAAATCACAGATATCAATCATTTCTTGTACTTCTCCATAACCTTCTTGCAAGGATTTTCCCATTTCATAAGAGACTAATTTCCCTAAAGGTTCTTTTAAGTCTCTTAATTTATTTCCAAACTGACGTACAATTTCTCCACGTTGTGGTGCAGGGACATCTCTCCACGTTTTAAATGCGCTTGTCGCGGCATCCATTACTTTGTCGTAATCAGCTCTAGTTGTTGTTTTTACTTTCCCTATTAATTTCGCATCTACTGGCGAATAGGATTCAATAATGTCTCCACTAGAAAAGCTATTAGACCCTGTAGAAGAGCCATCATTTATATCGTTAACGCCTAATTTTTGTAAGGCTTCTTTTATTCCGAAATCGGTAGCTACTGCTTCCATATTTGCTAATTTTTTATGAATTATTAAAATTTTATGCGAAGTTACTAATAAAAACTCACTAAGACGAGGTACAATCATCTTTAGTTACAAAGCTTTCAAGGTCCTTTTTTTAACCTTAAAATCACATGACATTATCGCTTTAGGCAAGCTCTAATTGCAATTACAATTATGAATTGAAAATTAATTTAAAAAAATGAAAAGATTTAAAACAACATAAAATGTAACATTTTATTACCTTTAAACACAAATAGTTAACCAACCTCAACTACAACCATCAACCTAATTTACTTTCAACCTAAAGAAAGTAAATGATTACACTATTTCGCCGACTTAGGCATTATCGCGACACAATTTTGATTTTTCAAAATCAAATGTCCTGTGGACATTTGGTGAAGATAGCCGTTTACGGACTTTTTATGAATCTAACGTTCAGTTTATGATTACGATTTTTAGAAAAATCCGTCAAAATTTAGTGTCCGAAAACAAATTTTCGAAATACCTTCTCTATGCCATTGGTGAAATTATCCTTGTAGTCATTGGTATTCTTATTGCGTTAGGGATTAATAATAACAACAATTTCAATGAGCAAAGAAAGGTAGAACAAGAATATCTAACATCGCTTCAATCAGAATTTGAAACCAACCTGAATAAAATAAATACGGCTATTCAAGTCAATGAGCAGCGCATAAAAACGTTAGAAAAAATGTTGACTTTATTCAACAAAAATGTACGCGATACCATTAAGCCAGAAACCATTTCTCAGTTGCTTGGCCCTATTTTTGGCAGTGATATTCAGTACACACCAACAACAGGAGTTTTAAGTGACATCATTAGTTCTGGGAAACTCAATATCATTTTAAATAAAAACTTAAGAGAAGATTTAGCTTCTTTTGAAAGCACAATAAATCATTTAAGCACGCAAGTAAATGATGCTGATTTTACACAACGAAATTTAACAAGTCTTTTCTTTAAAAACGGTAGCGCTAGAACTATTGTTACAGATTTAAATATGATTGATTTACAGTTTGAATCTATCTCTTCAAAGACAGACAACAAGGACATCTTTAATTCTATTGAATTCGAAAATTATCTAGTGGATTATTATTTGCTAGCTAAAGCGACAAATGGGCCTCGATTATTTGGCGGCATAAAATTGCAAATAGAAAACATTCTAAAAGAAATTAAACAAGAATTAGAAAACAAATAAAGCTATTAATTAAGTCGTGCATCATGAAACATAAAAAACCAGATTGGACCAAAACCGAATTACAAATTTATATTATGCTGCTTTGTGCCAATGCAGATAAAACTGAAACTGAAGAAGAATTGGAAATGATTCAAAATAGCACATCCAACATCACTTTTCTAAAAATGTATAAAAAATTTCATAAGCATTCAGACAAAAAACGCTTTAAAAAAATTGATGCTGTTATTCATAACCATGATTATAGCCAAATGGAACTCGCTGCCTTTAGAAGAGAAATGTATAAAATTTTCTTCTCGGACAACAGATTTAGCATGTTAGAGGAGCGACTAGATATGACCCTAGATAATATCCTCTACTAAAAATCAAATAAGATTCCCACTTTCTCGAGAAATTAAAAGATAAAATAAGCAATGATTAAGTTTTTTAGAAAAATAAGATACAACCTTATGGAAACAGGTAAAACAAGTAAGTACTTTAAATACGCCTTTGGCGAGATTATTCTCGTAGTAGTAGGAATTTTAATCGCACTTCAAATCAATAACTGGAATGAAAACAGAAAGAATACCCAATACGAACAAAACTATCTACAAAGAATTCTAAAGGATTTAAACAAAGACCAAGTAGAACTTGAGATGCATTTCAATACAGACACCCTAAAACTAGATGCATTTACCGAGATAATGCGTATACAAAGGACTAATTCAATTACATCAAATCAACAAGCTTACTTAACGGCTCTAAGTAAAGTTCAAGGGACCAACTGGTTTGAAGGCAACGACGTAGTATTTAATGAAATGAAATTTTCTGGTAAGCTAGCGCTAATCGCTTCAGAGGAATTAAGAGAAAGTATACAAAACTATTATAAGCAAGTAGAAGAAGTTATAAAACAAGAAAACATCTACATTGCCTTGCAGACAAGTGCATATTACAGGATAAATGATTATACAGACAATGCATTTTTAAGAGAGGCTTCAATGGCACCGAGATGGAATTCAAATACTAACGAGGTAACTTATGAAGATATCATTCATTTTAATGATAATTTAAATGAAGTGCAAAAGAAAGAATTACTTAAAGATTTAACAATACTAAAAGAAAACATTTTGTACAGCAACAAAGTTAGAACTACCCTCTACGAAAAAGGTAAAGCAACAATTAAACTCATAAATGATTATTTAGAAAAGAAGACATAACAAAAGTAAAATCTCGTTGACCATTAGTTGAGATAACCGCTTGCGGAAAACATAAAAGTTAAAAACATGATTAAGTTTTTTAGAAAAATACGATACGACCTTATGGAAAAAAACAAAATAGGAAAGTACCTTAAATACGCCATCGGTGAAATTATCCTTGTGGTTATTGGGATTTTAATTGCCTTACAATTAAACAATCTTAATGATGAACGAAAAACTGAAAATTTAAGGCAAGTATATTATAAACAATTATTACAAGATTTTGATAACGACAAAGCATATATAAAAGAGCATTCTTCAAGAATAGATTCTAATATGGTAAAAATTAGAGCCTTTAAAGAAATCTATAATCAACCAAACTTACCATTAGTAAAAATAATTACTGAAACTGGAAATTTAGATTGGCAACTTAGAAGTGTTCAATTCAAATCTAATACGATACATACTTTGCAGAATACAGGTGACATCAAATTAATACCACCAAGCATTAGAGAACCTTTAATCAGTTTAGATAAATATAAAGAAGAGGTAGAAAAAGCTTCTGAATACAATAATGGTGAAGCTGGTAAAGCGGGCGCAACGGCAGCTAACAGATTCGGAAGTGAAGAATTTGCATTTAAAAACATACAAAATCAGCCTAAACTATTGGAATATGTATATGAAGAAAAAAACTTAATAGAGATTCTTATTGAATTAGAAAGGAGTCAATATATGAAGGTTGAATCGGAAAAACGAAGTCTTATAAGATTTAAGAAAGTTTTATCTGATATGGAAGAAATTGAAATTCTTATTAATAAGGAATTGAAAAAATAATGAAACCACAACAATGTTTCTACTTCATTATAACCAACAATTAACCAATAAGATTCCCGCTTTCTCGGGAAATGAATATGATAAAATTCTTTAGATTATCGAAACACAATTTTGCAAAAGCAAAATCAAAGGTCTAGTAAACCTTTGGTGAAGATAGTCGCTTGCGGAAAAAATAGAAACTAAAAATATGATTAAATTTTTCAGATATATTAGAAAAGACCTCATGGAACAAAACAAAACATCCAAATACTTTAAATACGCCATTGGCGAAATTGTGCTTGTGGTTATTGGGATTTTAATTGCATTACAATTGAACAATCTCAATGATGAACGGAAAACTGAAAATTTAAGGCAAGTTTATTATAAACAATTATTACAAGATTTTGAAAAAGACAAAAAATACATAAAAGAGGCTTCATTATCAATTGATTCTAATATGGTGAAATATAAAGCCTATAAAGAAACCTTTAATCAACCAAACCTTCCTACAATTCAAATAATTAATAATATTAGTAATTTAAATTGGTTATTTAAAAATGTTCAATTCAAATCTAACACAATTTCAACTATAGAAAACACTGGAGATATTAAACTAATACCACCTATTATTAGAGAAAAACTAATCAGTTTAGAAAAATATAAAGAAGAAACAGAAAATGTTTCTAAATACAATAATGATAGAGCATCAAAAGCAGAATTTAATGCTAGTCAAATATATGGCAGTGTAGATTTTGTGTTCAAAAATATTAAAAACCAACCTAAACTATTAGAATGGGTATTTGAAAAAAATCGTCAAATAGAACTTCTTGTAGCATTGGAGTCCAGTCAAAATAACAAAGTAAATTCGGAAAAAGGAAGTCTTATAAGATTTAAGAAAATTCTAGCTGATATGGAGGAAATTGAAATTCTTATTAATAAGGAATTGAAAAAATAATGAAAGCACTACAATGTTTCTACTTCATTATAGCCAACAATTAATCAATAAGATTCCCGCTTTCTCGGGAAATGAATATGATAAAATTCTTTAGATTATCGAAACACAATTTTGCAAAGCAAAATCAAAGGTCTTGCAGAGTCCTCATGAAAATGGGGATGCTGAAGATAGCCGCTTGCGGAAAAAATAGAAACTAAAAATATGATTAAATTTTTCAGATATATTAGAAAAGACCTCATGGAACAAAACAAAACATCCAAATACTTTAAATACGCCATCGGAGAAATTGTGCTTGTGGTTATTGGGATTTTGATTGCACTCTCTATTAACAACTGGAATCAGTCACGGAAAGAAAACATATTAGCGAAAAATTACTACAATCGACTTTTATCAGATTTAAAAGCTGATAAAGCGTATACCAATAGATATATCTCAAGAGTTGATTCTTCTCTAGTATTATACGATAACTATAGAAAAAGCTATAAAGAACCAAATTTAAGCCTTGCAGAAATTATTCAAAATTTAGGCACAAACGACGTTAACACATTTCATATAGAATACAAAACAAAAACTATAGAAACCTTAATTAATACGGGTGATTTGCAAATATTAACCCAAAGATAATAGATGTAATAACTGAATATAATGGTAGTAAAAACCAGATTGAAATACTTGCTAGGGACAACAATGAAGATGTTAATGATTTGTTGAAAAATCTTGCTCTCAAAGGTGGAGTCCTACTTAATATTAAGAACTATCCTAATCAGCCAGAATTATTTAAAAAATTAGATTTTGATGATAGAATTCCAGATATGATAATAGCATTTGAATCCTACGTTATTTGGAAACAAGCTGTGAATAGAACTAGTATTAAAGAGCTTACTAAAATCAATAAAACCGCAGATTCCATTATTGAAATTATTAATCTAGAATTAAAAAAATAATGAAAGTACAAACCATTAACCAATGATAAAATTCTTTAGACACATTAGACAGCAATTACTATCTGAAAACAAGTTCAGTAAATATGTACTCTATGCCATTGGCGAAATAGTGCTGGTAATAATAGGTATTCTAATTGCATTAGCTATTAACGAAAATGCAAAAGACAAAAACAACTTAGAATTACGCGATTTATATATCATTCAGTTAGAAGATGAAGCCAACCGCAACCTAAATCGATTAAAAGAGCTTAAGGAGTTTACAATTGAAATGCTTAAAGAAGTTGATACTTTAGGTTACATATTATACACCAAAGATTACGATAATCCCAAATTGCCACCAAAAGCCTTTAGGCTCATGGATACCGAATACTTTAACCCATCAACGGTAACCTACGAAAATTTGAAGTTTTCTGGAGACCTGAAATTGTTTGATGATTTAAACGTACGTAACTCTATTTCTGAACCTTACGAAACCTTTAATAATATAAAACTCGTTGAAGATTTGGATTTTGATGGATTTAGTAATTATTATAACGATTTTTTAATTAAAAATGTAAGCTTTTTTGAAATGCAGCTAACTGCAAAAAGTTATGCAAAAGAAATCCATTTTCAGAATTATATTTTAGCAAGAAAAACAACTTTAAATTTTAATAAAGAGGCCTATGAGCGATCCATTGAATCCCTAAACCAACTAAAGACCATTTTTGCTGAATTAAAAAAAGACAATTAAATAACTAATATTTAAACCGTTGCACTTTATGACCACCAACCGCTAACCCATGATAAAATTCTTCCGAAAAATCCGTCAAAACCTCATTATGGAAAATAAAACATCCAAATACTTTAAATATGCCATTGGCGAAATTGTGCTTGTGGTTATTGGGATTTTGATTGCGCTTCAGATTAACAATTGGAATGAAAATAGAAAGTTAAAATCTAAAGCAGATATTTATGTAAATAAAATAATAAATGATCTTAAGGTAGATACTCTCAATATTAGTAAACTTATTAATAGAGCAGTAACACACAAAAAAGAAATTGCCAATTATTTCGAGTATTTCAATTCTGAAGATTCCATAAATGTAGAGCAATTAATTGATAGTATAAATGACTTAGAAGTATTCTACTTAAAATATTTCCCTGTAAACAAAACGTTTAAAGACATGGAATCTTCGGGTAATAGCGACTTATTATTAGATACGCATAGAGATTTTCTTATAAACCTTGTATCATTTCAAAGTGAATTAGAAATTATCAATCAATCCTATGTAGACATAGCTATCGAGGAAAACCAGAAAAGCCTTCAACAATTAGGAAATAGCACAAATTTTTACAAAAAACTAAACAGGAAGAACTCTAAAGAACGCCAAACTCAAGGATTGTTGCATAAGCACCTTTTTTTACATGCATTAGACGACCTATATCGCTATTTAGATATAAGAGGCAAAAAAATAATTGAAACGTCTACAGAAGCTATAGCCTTATTAACAGAAAAACAACAATGATAAAATTCTTCCGAAAAATTCGCCAAAACCTAATTATGGAAAATAAAACATCCAAATACTTTAAATATGCCATTGGCGAAATTGTGCTTGTGGTTATTGGGATTTTAATTGCGCTGCAACTTAATAATTGGAATGATGTGCGAAAGAATAAAAACTACGAACAAGAAATTTTACTTTTAATTAATCAAAATTTAGAAAATGACTCCATTGTTTTAACTGAAGGATTAAAAAAATCAAAGCAAGCCAATAAATTAACAGACAAACTACTAGAGCAAGTGGCTTTGGGAAATTATAGTGATAGTTTAAATTATTGGATGGGGAAAATTATTTGTTTTGAAAGGTTTAATTCTCAATCTAGTGCCTTTGAAGTCTTAAAATCAAAAGGGATAGAAACCATTTCTAATAATGAACTTCAATTAGCATTAATATCATATTACGACGAAACATTAAACAATGTTTATCAAGCACTCAATGATGTAGAAGGATCATTTAAAGCAGATTGGCTTCCCGTAATAAAACAAGAATTTTCAGATTTTAAATGGCGCGAGTATTGTAAACCTACGGATTCAAAAGCTTTTTTTGAGAACCCATCTAACCTTACATTTTTTAAACTTTTTAAGGATAATAGACTTGGTAGCGTATATAATTTAGAGCAGGCATTAGAAAAAATATCTGAAATAAAAAAGCTTTCTAAGACAACCCAAAATGATTAAATTCTTTAGACATATCCGCCAAAACCTCATTATGGAGAACAAAACATCCAAATACTTTAAATATGCCATTGGCGAAATTGTGCTTGTGGTTATTGGGATTTTAATAGCATTAAGCATTAACAATTGGAGTAATAACAAGCAACTACGTCATACAGAACAAGCCTATTTGTTATCGCTTCAAAGTGAATTTAAAACTAATCTTAATAAGGTAAATAAGACCATTTCAGATAATAAAAAACTAATGAATGACATAGAGCAAATGCTGACTTTATTTGATAGTAATGTTCGCGATACCATCAGTGATAAAGAAATATCGGGTTTAATATATTCAGTTTTCGGAAACTCAGTAACCTATAATCCTTCAAAAGGCGTATTAACTGATATTATTAGTTCAGGGAACTTAAATCTAATTCAAAATGAACAACTAAGACAACAACTTGCTTCTTTTGAAGCCATGTTAGACAATGTTAAATTTCAAGAGATTGGTATTAATTCAGCAAAAGGGGAAATGATTAGCATGTTGAATAAAAATGGAAGTATCCGAAAAGTGCTAATTCATAGAGGTCAAAATTTTGAACATCAATCAATTTCCGATGCCGTTAACAATAAAAACTTGTTCAGTTTAACTGAATTTGAAAATGACCTTTTAAATTACTATTTGTCAATTAGAGGAGCAAATGGTCCAAAAGTTTTTGGTAGAATAAAAGAGCAAATAGAACTCATTTTAGTTGATCTTGAATCAGAAATAAAATTATGATTAAGTTTTTTAGACATATTAGAAAAGATCTTATGGAAAAAAACAAAACAGGAAAGTATTTGAAATATGCAATTGGCGAAATTATACTCGTAATGATAGGTATTCTTTTAGCATTACAAGTCAATAACTGGAACAACAATCGCATTGAGCAAAACGAAGAAAAAGAGGTAACTGCCAAACTACACGCAGATTTTAAAGAAAATAGAAAGGTGTTGAAAGATTTTCTGATTGAAGTTAATAATCAGATGAACGCGCAAATAACTCTAATGAATTTAGTTGGAGCTTCTAAAGAAGAACTCTATAAACATAATTTAGATAGCATATTTTATATTTCTTTTGGAGCTACTGAAATGGCTTTTGCCGATAATACCATTAAAAATATTATGCAAAGTGGAAAGTTCAATCTTTTGAAAAATGAAAAAATTACAGACTTACTTTATAAATGGAATACATTATCTGAAATTAGAAAAACTCGTATGACAAAATTGGATGATTGGGCAAATGATAAGCTTATACCTTATTTATTACCCAAAATATCTTTTAAACAAATGGATATGACCAGTAATTATCCTTGGTCCGGAATTTCTAAAGTAAAACCAGATTATTATCCTGTGTTTCAAGAGGTAACATTCGAAAATTATTTAGACAATAGTATTTGGCATTATCAACAAGTAAAAAAGCGATGCGAAGAAACAGATAAGCTTATTGATGAAATAATTGATGCTACAAAACCTAAAGGGAAATGATAAAATTCTTCAGATTATCGAAACACAATTTTGCAGAAGCAAAATCAAAGGTCTAGCAGACCTTTGGTAAAAATAGCCGCTTGCGGAAAAAATAGAAACTAAAAATATGATTAAATTCTTCCGACATATTAGAAAAGACCTCATGGAGAAAAACAAAACATCCAAATACTTTAAATACGCCATTGGAGAAATCATTCTTGTCGTAATTGGTATCCTCATCGCATTACAGATTAACAATTGGAATGAAAACAGAAAACAATACATACAAGAGGAAAAATTATTAGTATCATTAAAATCCGACTTTTTAGAATCTAAAGATCGTTTACAACAAACGATGTACATGCAAAAAAATGTGATTAGAAAAAGTAGTGAACTTATTAAAATGTATGAAGATAAAATACCGCGTGCAAGTAACGACTCTATAAAGAATTTTATTATTTATGGTGCTCAAAGCTGGTATCGTGCCGAATTTTTAACAGGAGCTTACGATGCCTATATTAGTACCGGAAACGCCGAATTATTGCGTAATAACCAACTTAGAAAAATGCTTGCCGAGTATTTTTCAATTGTGAAATTAGGATTTGAAGATCAAGACAACAGTATGAATCTTCTAAATAATATGCAAAATATAAGTGCTCCAGTCAGTGCGCATCTAGAATTACCTGTTGCCAGGAAACAAATTGGATTAGATACCCTAAGAAGTCCTAAAGAAGATATGGCTATTGACTTTATTTTTAATCAAGACGCCTATTTTGGCCATCTCATGAATAGAGTTGCTGTTGAACATCTCAGATACGATATACAAAAAGAAATGCTCAATAGGACATCTCAAATATTAGTAATCCTAAACGATGAAATAGAATTGCAAAATGATTAAAATCTTTCGAAAAATTCGTCAAAACCTAATTATGGAAAATAAAACATCCAAATACTTTAAATACGCCATTGGCGAAATTATACTTGTGGTTATTGGTATTCTTATTGCACTTCAGATTAATAATTGGAATGAAGGTAAAAAAGCGAAAGAAAAAGAACATCAAGTTTTAACTGAAATCATTTCAGACTTAGACTTTACGCTTCAAGATTTAGACAGAGTTCTCAATAAAAGAACCAACAACTTAAATAGAACTATAAATTCAATTAATACCATAATTGATGTGCTTAAAACCGATAAACCTTATCATGATTCTTTGGCATATCATTTTAGGGCAGTTCACGCTTACGATGAGATAGATTTTAAAACCAGTGGTTATCAATCCTTAGTGTCTATTGGCACTGACCTCGTTGAAAACCCTAAGATTCGTTCAGCGATTGGTAAGTTTCACACCTCTTCTATTAACGATACTCAAGGTAGTTTTGAAGAAGTACATATGGATTTTTATAGCTATATGATGGATTATTACAGAAAGTACTTTACAACAGTTATTATTAGTAATTCTATTGACAAGATGGTTCCCAATGATTTTGAAGGACTAAAAAATGACAGCGAATATATACAATCATTAAATGCCTTTTTAGATGTTAATATCGCTTACTTCGAAACTTTAAGTCAAGTCAATGATGAAGCAGAGCAATTAAAAAAAGATATAGAAATTTATATAGAATAGTGCCTTGTCATTCCGAACTTGATGAGGTATTCACAGTGAGCTGAAAGCGTTATTACGTGTACGAAGGTATGACAAGACAAAACCAAATTTCGTCAGTTCTAGTGAAGTTGCCGGAGCAATTTTGTATCGAGAGACTGTAGAAAATGTAGGTCCAGAACTTCTCGATAAAATTTGAATAAATAGAACCCTCTCAAATCGGCATTTCTCAACTTAAAGAACAATTTAACAACAACAAAAAGTCTAAACACTTTTTGTCATTCCTGCGAAGGCAGGAATCCACTCGTAATAAAAAGGTATAATGCATAAAAATGTTCATCAATACTACCTGTATTTACTTTCAAAAAAATATAATGGAAATTTACATAAAGGTGTTAAATAGAAGCACCAATGGAAAATAGATATCATAGAAAAAGAGAATCCTAATTGGAGTGACCTCTCTGAATATTGGCCAAGTCTCAACAAAATTTAAAATGAACTAATAAGTGGATTCCTGCCTTAGCAGGAATGACAAAACAGAACTATTTATTGATTACAAAAAGAATCCCAATTTCCTTAACTCATTTGCTAACAATTCTTAACTTTAAGAACAATTTAACAATAACCTAAAGTCTAAACGTTTTAAAATTGCCGTACTTATTTAACAAGAATGTACTTACTCTTGTTTTAATCACATTTTAAACTAAAATCCACCATCATGAACATCAAAAAGCACCTCCTCCTACTCTTAATTCTCGTTTTTGTTGTGTCATGTAAAAAAACACCTGTAGAAACTGATAATATTTTTAAGTACCGCGATTACATCAGCTATACAACTTCAGGCTTAGTGTCTGTTGCCGATCCTATAAAAATCAGTCTTTCAGATACGGTTAACGGATGGGAAATCGATAAAACCCTACCAACAGAACTCGTTAAAATAACACCTCACGTTCAAGGCCAATTAAAAGCCATGAACAACCACACCTTACTTTTCACACCAGATGAACATTTAGAACCTGCTACAGAGTACACTGTAAATGTTAAGTTAAATGATATTTATAAGAACGTTCCGAAAACATTTGAAGAATATACGTTTCAATTCAAAACTATTACGCCAAGTTTTAATATCACCACACAAAACCTACAATCCTATAGTAAAGAATGGCAGTATATGTTTGCGCAATTACGATCGGCTGATGTAATTTCACTTGCCGAAGCTAAACAATTGGTGTCTGCTTCTCAGAATTCAAAATCATTACAATTAGTGTGGAATGACGCTGCTGAAACTTCAAAATTCTTCGAGTTTAAAATAGATAGTATCAACCGTTTAGTTGAAGATAGTAAAATTGATATCGCATGGGATGGATCTGCCATAAAAGCGGAAAATAAAGGTGAAAATTTCATCACTATTCCAGGAAAAAATAACTTTACAATTGTGAATACGGAGGTGATTCAAAGTCCTGAGCAATTCTTATCACTTAACTTTTCAGACCCTTTAGTGAAGCAGCAAAATTTCGCTGGATTGGTGTCGCTTCAAGGCGTTAAAAACCCTAAATATATTGTTGATGGTAATGTGTTGCGTGTGTATCCAGATTCTAAATTGGTTGGAGATATTCAAGTTGATGTCTTCCAAGGCATCAAAAACACTGATGGTTTCAAATTGAAAAAGCCATTTTCAGAATTGGTAACCTTTGAAGAATTAAAACCTGAAGTAAGGCTCATCAGTAACGGCAGTATTCTTCCAAATTCAAACGAATTAAAATTCAATTTTGAAGCGGTTAACTTGAGTAAAGTCGATGTGAGAATCATTAAAATATTTGAAGATAATGTCCTTCAGTTTTTACAAGACTACAACATCAATGGCAATGACCAATATGCCATTAAAAAAGTAGGACGACGCATCGCCAAAGAAACCATCACCTTAATTCAAGAAGAGCATCAAAACACAGGAAAATGGAAAGCCTACAGCATCGATTTATCTAAATACCTTAAAGCAGATCCTGGAGCTATCTATAGAGTAGAGTTAAGTTTTAAAAAGGAGTATTCGCTTTATGATTGTACCTCAAATGCAGAAACAACAAGCATTGATGACGATGACTACTATGATGATTATAATGAAGAGGATGACTACGCTTCTGAGGAAAGTACTGAGGAAGAAGAAGACTTACGCGAAGAACGTTATTGGGACAATTTAACCTATAGCTACAGAAATACTAATTACCGTTGGAGAGATAGAGACAATCCTTGTACCGAATCTTATTTTAACTACGGCAATCGCGTGGTGTCTCAGAATTTAATCAGTTCAGATCTTGGTATAATTGCGAAGCAAGGTGCCGATAACACGTATTTATTTGCGGTGACTAATATTTTAACGACAAGTCCAGAAAGCGCTACAAAAATCACCTTATACAATTACCAACAACAAGAATTAGCCGATGGCATTACCAATAAAGAAGGCATGCTAAAAATCGATGCTAAACATAGAGCCGCTTTTGCCATTGCGACCAAAGGCAGCAATGTTAGTTATATTAAATTACATGATGGTATGTCTTTATCGTTGAGTAAATTCGATGTGTCTGGTAACCGATTACAACGTGGTCTAAAAGGGTACATTTACGCCGAACGTGGCGTTTGGCGACCTGGAGACAGTTTGTTTTTAACCTTTATGTTGAATGACATGGCGAATAAACTACCAAAACGTCATCCTGTAAAATTAGAAATCACAGATCCTGTTGGTAAATTGGTATACAGAAAAATATCTATAGACAACCTTAATAATTTCTATGATTTCATTGTACCAACCTCAACCGATTACAAAACCGGAAACTATAACGCGAAAGTTTCTGTTGGTGGTGCTACATTTTCAAAAGGCTTAAAAATTGAAACCGTAAAACCAAACCGATTAAAAATTAAAATCGATTTTGAAAACGACATTTTAACCAACAACACACCACTTCAAGGCGACTTAAACGTCACGTGGTTACATGGTGCACCAGCGAAAAATTTAAAGGCTGAAATAAAAGCTAAATTCACATCAACATATACCAGTTTTAAAGGCTATAAAGATTATGTTTTTAACGATCCTACACGCACATTTAATTCTGAAGAAACCAATGTGTTTGAAGGTAATTTAGACGCAGACGGAAATGCCACTATCAATTCAAAATTGAATATTGGTAAAAATGCACCAGGTATGTTATCGGCTCAATTCCTAGTAAGAGCTTTTGAAAATGGCGGTGATTTTTCACTAGATGCCTTTACCATGCCTTATGCACCTTACGAGAGTTTTGTTGGCTTGCAATCACCAAAAGGCAATAACTACGGTTCCTATTTTACAGATGAAAATCACACCTTTGATATAGCAACCGTAACGGCTGAAGGAAAACCTATTAAAAGAGAGAAGCTAGAAGTTAAAGTATATAAGGTCGAATGGCGTTGGTGGTGGAATTCCTCTTACGATAACCTATCGAGCTACGTATCGAGCAATTACCACAGACCAGTGCAGTCCTTTTTAGTCAATACAGATGCTAACGGTAAAGCGAATTTCAAATTGAAAATTCCAGAAGACGAACGCGGACGTTACTTAATTAGAGTTGTAGATCCTGTTAGCGGACATGCCACAGGAAGAACGGCTTATTTCTATAAAAACTGGTGGTCTTCAAATCCTTCAAACGATAAGGAAGCGGCTAAAATGTTAGTCTTTTCAACTGATAAAGAAAATTATAATGTTGGAGAAACTGCCAAATTAACCTTCCCATCAGGTTCAGAAGGCAGAGCTTTGGTGAGTATAGAAAATGGTTCGGAAGTGTTGCAACAGCAATGGGTAAAAACGAAGCCAGGTGAAACGACTGTGGATATTCCTGTAACTTCAGAAATGGCACCAAACGTCTTTATCAACATTTCATTATTGCAACCACATGCGATAACATCTAACGATTTACCAATTCGTTTGTTTGGAGTCATTCCGATGATGGTAGAGGATCCTGCCACCAAATTAGAACCTCAAATTAAGATGCCAGATGTTATTAGACCTGAGCAATCTTACGAGATAAAAGTATCTGAAAAGAATAACAAATCTATGACCTATACCATTGCGGTTGTAGAAGAAGGCCTCTTAGATCTAACCCGATTTAAAACACCAAATGCTTGGGATAGTTTCTATGCACGTGAAGCATTAGGCGTGAAAACCTGGGATATTTTTGATGATGTTATTGGCGCTTATTCCGGTAGTGTTGACCAAGTATTCGCGATTGGTGGTGATGGCAGTGCAGCTGCAGGAAAAAACAAAAAAGCCAACCGTTTTAAACCTGTAGTGACGTATTTGGGCCCTTTCCTTTTAGATAAAGGAAAAACCAAAACACACCAACTTAAAATGCCAAATTATATTGGTGCAGTAAGAGCTATGGTTGTGGCAGGAAACAACACCACAGAAGCTTATGGAAGCGTTGATAAGTCTGTTCAGGTGAAACAACCTTTAATGGTTTTAGCCACGTTACCACGAAAATTGAGTCCTGGTGAAAAAGTGACATTACCTGTAACAGTTTTTGCTATGGAAGACAAGGTTAAAAACGTCAATCTATCCTTAAAATTAAGTGATGGTATTACTGTAAAAGGAGACGCGACACAATCCCTTACATTTGATAAGCCAGATGAAAAAATGGTCTATTTTGAGTTGGATGTTACCAAAGCAAAAGGCATCAACACCGTTGAAGTTATTGCTTCAGGACACGGCGAAAAATCAACCTATAAAGTTGAAATTGACGTAGAGAATCCGAATCCGTTTACATCGCGTGTTATGGATCACGAATTAGAAGCCAATGCCACTAAAAACATCGACGTGACCACCTTTGGAGTTGCAGGAACAAATTCGGCAACGGTAGAATTTTCAACCTTGCCACCAATGGATTTCACAGGGAGATTGCAATATTTAGTTCGTTATCCTCATGGTTGTTTAGAACAAACCACCTCTGGAGTATTTCCGCAATTATTCTTGGCTGATATTTTTGACTTAACGACTCAAAAGAAAAAAGAAGTCCAAAGTAATATTGAAAGTGGCATCAAACGTTTAGGGAATTTCCAAAAAGCCAATGGAGGCATGAGTTATTGGATGGGAGAAAGTACAGCCAATGATTGGAGCACAAGTTATGCTGGCCACTTTATGATTGAAGCGGAGAAGAAAGGCTTTGTTTTGCCATTAACGTTTAAAAGCAATTGGATTACCTACCAACAACAAGCGGCTCGAAACTGGAGACCTAGCTATAGAATTTATCATTCCGATTTAGCACAAGCCTATCGATTATATACCTTGGCTTTAGCTGGAAGTCCAGATTTAGCAAGCATGAATAGATTGCGTGAGTTTGAAGAAATCTCTAACGAAGCCAAATGGCGATTAGCCGCAGCCTATGCTTTAGCCGGACAGAAAGAAGCGAGTGATGCCATTTCAAAAACGGCTAATATCAATTTTCAGCCACCAAAATCTAACTATTACACTTATGGCTCAGTGGATAGAAATAGAGCCATGGCTTTAGAAACCATGATTATCACTGGCAATCCAAAAGCTAAAGACTTAGCAAAATCTATTGCTAAAGATTTATCGAGTGACAGCTGGATGAGTACGCAAACCACAGCCTACAGTTTATTAGCTATGGGGAAAATGGTGATTAAAAATGGAGGAAAAGATTTAAAAATTTCCTACAGTATAAATGGCAAATCAGAAACTATAGATACTAAAAATGCCATTGCGCAGCGCAGTATTCCTATTACTGATGGCAGCAATCAAATTTCGATTAACAACGCCAAAGACAATTTAGTTTATGTACGCATTTTAAACTCTGGTAAATTAAAACTAGGCGAAGAATTAGCAGAACAACGTGGCTTTAGTATTTCAACGATTTATAAAGATTTACAAGGCAACAAAATTGACGTTAAAACACTACAACAAGGGCAAGATTTTGTAGCGACAGTAAGCATTTCAAATTTAACCAATGATTATGTACACGATGTAGCGTTAACTCAGATTTTCCCTTCAGGTTGGGATATTGTAAATACTAGATTTACAGATTTTGGAGATACAACTGTCAGTCAAGCGCGATATACAGACATCAGAGATGATCGCGTGAATTTCTATTTTGATATGAACGCCAAGGGTAAATATGGCACTAAAACCTTTACCGTTTTATTAAACGCTTCCTATTTAGGCACCTATTATCTACCAGGCTCACAAGCTGAAGCCATGTATGATAACGACTATTTGGTGAGAAATAAAGGGGAATGGGTAACTGTTGAGAAATAATACCAAGACCTGCAAGGTTTCAAAAAACCGTGTAAGTCTTAATTAACCTAAATAATAATACCTACAAGGTCAAAAGAAAAGACCTTGCAGGAGAAGTCAACACAACTCTCGTCAGTTCGAGTGATTCTGACTTTTTCGTCAGAATTGTATCGAGAACCATACAAATTAAAATGTTTCTCGATACAAATTTCAAGCTCAAAAAAGCTTAAAATTCACTCGAAATGACAACAGTATAAAAGACAAAAAACTAGCTACTGAAACTAGTCCTGCATAAACTAAAACTTGTCGGTCGACAGACAAGCATCCTAAAATACTATTTAGGCTTTGAATTTATTTGAAGTATAAAATGTAAATTTTTTGTAATAAACGAGGCATCAAAATCAAGCATAGCCATAGCTATGGTTTATTTTTATAACAAAGTGTAGTGCAAAAAAGAACATTTTTACCGAATAAATACAAAGTGTAAATGGTATCAAAAAACCGCTAATAATGTTTAACCCAAAAACAAAAAATTATGAACAATTTAAAACAGATTTTAGCGATTGTAATGTTACTAAGTGTAACAGTAGTAACAGCTCAACAAACGGCATATGTTGCCGCAGAAAGTGGATTATCTCTTAGAGACCAACCAGACATTAGTGCAAAACTATTGAGTAAATTATCCTATGGTGAAGCCATTGGAGTTATAGAGAACACAAATAAAGAACTCGTTGTAGTAGATGGAGGTAAAAAAGTCAGCGGCGAATGGGTAAAAGTTGAAACCCGAAACCATATTGGCTATGTGTTTAATGGCTATTTATCTTCAACAAAAATTTCTAAAACCATTAGATTGGATTTAGACAAATTGAATGTTGAAATTAAGAATTTAGCTACTAGCGACTATAAAAGAACGCACAATCTTAAACAACAAGATTCCATTACAATTAATGTGGATCTTGGAGCTTCACCTGAAAGAAAACAAATTGTTTTAGTTGATAATGATTATAAGCATGTGAGTATTTTTCAACGTTACGAAAACAGCATTTCATTTATGAGTGCAGATGCGCAATGCGACTCCAAGGATTGGAAACATTTTGATTCGGAATGGAAACCATTAAAACAAAATAGATCTAATACGTTTGAAACTTTAGCGTATACAGAAAACGATTGGAAGCACTTTATTGATACGTCGATTGAAGATTTAAAAACAGAGGTTATAGACCAATGTGGATCAGATTGGTTAGACTACTTTAAAACCATTAAGAATCGAAAAGATCAACCTGTTGGAGTTGCCACAAATCGTGTGTTTTTAAAGTTTATACTCACCGATTTTGAAGATAATATTACAGAAAAAATAATTGAATTTGATATGCCTAAAGGCTGCTAAATTGAAATTAAACCTGACAGGTTTCAAAAACCTGTCAGGTTTAATTTACTTTATCGCTTTAAAGTAAAATGCGATCTAAATTCCTTACGAATACCACTACTAGGCTCATCGTACTCTACCGTAAACCAATAGCCTCCTGTTGGCAATGCATTTCCATTATAAGTACCATTCCAACCCTCACCATCTGGACTGATTTGCTTTAATAACTTGCCGTAACGGTCAAATATGTAAATTTTAGCAGTACTTCCAATACCTTCAACGTTCCAAGTCTCATTATTACCATCTCCGTTAGGAGTAAAATACAATGGATAATCAATAATAAACGTTGTTGTTACTGTTAATCCACAGCCATTCTTATCTCTTGCTGTGATCTCATGGTCTCCTGAAGATACGTCTGTAAAAGTCCCTTCATCTTGCCAAGGCCCTCCGTCTAAACTGTATTCGTAATCTCCTATTCCTATAGCTACAGCTTCTAAAACATGATTATCTGCAAAGGCTTGGGTTAATCGCTCTACACTTAAGCTTGGTGGTTCACTTTCTATGACCAATGTTGAATCGTCATTTTCACAACCGGTTACTAAATTCGTGATGTATACCTCATAATTTCCTCCTTGTGTTGGCATAATACTAGAGCTAGTTTCGCTTAGCAATACACCTTCAAATGTCCATGCAAAACTATAGTCTGCTATAGACAAACCTGTATCAATTACTAATGGTTCTAATATTTCTGTTCCATTCGTATTTAAACACAGTGTATAATTCTCTTCTAAATTAAATTCCGGTAATGGATTTACTTGTAAAGTCATTGCGGCCACTTCATAACAGATTGATGAGTCATTTCCTATTGTATCTTGTGTGTCATTATCTACCCTTGCATAAATCACCTGTGGATTAACGCTATTTTCATACAATGTTGGTAATGGATTTACATTTAAGTCCGCCTCTTCTTGTGTCGCGAAATACGTCACGATATAATTCAGTGGATCTTGGCCATCTAAGACTTCAGCATCTCTTGTGGTTAAATCAAATTGCGCACTATCATTGGTAGTATCACCATCGGTTTCCATGTTGTCATCACATGTTTCGTAAATTATAGGCACCATATTTGGATTGGCTTGTGCTGCTTCTTGGACTTCGATATTAAAACTTTGTGTACTGATAGAACACCCTGTAATCGTGTTGGTGATCGTTACAAAGATTTGTTGCGGGTTACTAAGATTGGTATATGAACTTGTAATGCCGTTAATTCCTGCTTCCGCATCTGCAAGATTTTCATGGTAACTTACCACAAAATGTGTTGAATCTTGACCGTTTAAGACTTCATCGTCTTTCGTTGTTAAGTCAAAATTATCAAATCCATCGGTGAATAATTCACATTGTATAAAGTCTGTTACAGCTACTACTTCTGGTAATGGAAGCACTACAATTGTAAAATCCACTAGTGCATAACAGCCTGTAGCAACTTTAGTCATCCTTACATAAATCTCTTGCTCAGGGGTATCTATATTAGTGTATTGTGTTGGATCTGGAATTGGGTCAATATCTAAATCTGCATTGTACTGTGTTTCGTAGTAGCTTATGGTGACTCCTAATTCCCCATTTCGGATTAAAGTTTCATTAACCGTTAAATCAAATACTTCTAATCCATCACCTGTATTAAGATCATCACACAACTCTATATTTGGCAATAAATCACTTGGGGTTGGTGTAGGATTAGGCAATACTCTAAGGGTTAAAGTTACCATGTCCACACAACCTGTATTAGTGTCTGTAACCACTGCAAATAAGGTTTGTGGGTTAGCACTCTGACCGTTTATTTCAGTATTCGTGTACTGCGTTGGATCTGGTATGGCATTATCTTGAGCTTGCGCATCTGCATTAGTCTCGTAGTAGTCCACTGACCAGCTTCCGTTGCCACCTGTAATTTCTGAGTTTTTAACTGTAAGATCAAATACGGTATATTCATCCCCTGGTACTTCTCCTAAACCATCACACTCACTCAATTGCGTTGGTTGTATTGCTACTGGTGGTAATGAAACCATCAGATCAAACTGACCTGTGTCATAACACTCTGTTATTGGGTCAAAGAGACGCACATAAATAATTTGCGGATTACCATTATTGATATAATTGTTCACATTAATAATAGGATTATCTCCTGTTTCCGCATTTGCAGCACTTATATGATAGGTTAAATCGACTGCTAATGCATCTTGACCATTAAGTATTTCTTCATCCTTTGTGGTGAGATCAAACTGTGCGAAACCATCGTCATCACTATCACATATAACATAGGATTCTATAACTGTTGGTACTTGTGGTGCTGGATTTACAATAAGTTGAAGCGTATGCTGTGTAAGACTATAACATTCTGTTAAGATGTTCTCTGAACGCACATAAATGGTTTGATTGCTGGCTACAATATTTGTATATAAACCTATAATGGCATTACTTCCTGTTTCTGCATCACTCTGTGTTTCATGATAAGTAATTGCAATATCTAATTCACCATTTGTAATTTCAATGGTACGTATTTCTAAATCAAACTGAGCAAATCCATCATTATCAACATCACAAACTTCAATTGGTGTTGGATTGGGTTCTGGTGATGGAATAGGATTTACTCTAAGGGTAATTGTAACAGTATTATAACAGCCTGTAATATCGTTTTCTGCTCTTACAAAAATAGTTTGCGCATTGCTTGTATTTACATATGGACTAAAAATTGGGTTAGTCGAATTATCTGCATCCAATTGCGTCTCATAATGCGTTAGCGTAATGCCCGTTTGACCGTTTAGTATATCGTCATTGGCGTCTTCTAAGGTAAAGCCTTCTTGCTCGTCTCCTGGATTATTAACATCGCATAGCTCTAATGGTGCTGGTGTAACTAAAACTGGTAATGGGTTTACAATTAACTCTAAGCTTACTAGTTTATAACAGCCTTCTATGGTTGAATTATCTTCAACACGTATCCATATGATTTGGCTAAAATCGTCTGTATTGATGTAGGCTAATGGATTTACTATTGGACTAGTGTTATCTATTGCATTTGCCTCTGTATCAAAATAGCTAAGGACATATTGCGTTGAGTCTTGACCATTTAAGATCTCATCTGATTTGCTTGTTAAATCAAAAGTAGCATAACCGTCAGCAGATATATCGTCACATTCCTCTAATGGTGTAGGATCAATGAGCTGTGGTGTTGGCTCAACGATTAACTCTAACAAAATTATAGTCGCACAGTCTGTAGCTATAGTTGAACTTTCTACTCTTACATAAAGGATTTGAGCATTTTGCACAATATTATTATAGCTTACCGTAGTGTCTATAGCATCCACCCCAATATCAGCATTAGTCTGTGTCTCGTGATACGTTACTGTTAGTCCTGAAGTAGCACCTCCAGTGATTTCATCATTTACATCCGTAAGCGTAAACAAACCATAACCATCATTATCCGGATCACAATATATTAAAGCTTGTGGTGTATTTGCAATTGGTGCTTGTTGCACTAATAATTCTAAAGTTGTAATTGCATAGCAACCTGTATTGACATCCTTAACTTTTGCAAAGATAATTTGACCGTTGCTAGTATTTGTATAAAGCATTGGCAATACATTTGTTTCAGCTTCAGCTTCTACTAACGTCTCATAATAACTTATAGAATAGTTAGGATTGCTTCCTGTGATTTCTGCATTTTTTAAACTTAAATCTATTGCTGTTAAACCATCTGGTGTACCATCGTCACAAACTTCTAATGGAGTAGGACTAATAAGTGTCACTTCTGTATAAACAGTTACAGATTGTGAACTTGTTGTAGGACAAGTACCAATTGTAGTATATTCAATCGTATAGGTTGCATCTGAGGCACCTCCAGTTATAAGACCTGTGTTTGCGTCAACAGAAGCTCCATCCGCTGGAACTGGATTAAATGAAAAACTACCACCTGCATCTCCTGTAATCGCTGATACTCCTCCATCACATGTTGGTGATATTGAAAATGAAGCATTATCAGCAGTTATGACATTGAAGGTTTCTACACTTGTGTCAGGACATCCTCCTGATGTTGTATATTCTATCGTATAACTTGCACCTGATGCTCCATTAGTCACTGTTCCTGTTGCAGAATCTATCGTTGCTCCATCTGAAGGAACAGGATTAAAAACAAACGTTCCACCTGAAGTTCCTGAAATAGATACAGTAGCTCCGTCGCAAGTTGGTATGACACTAAAAGTAGCATCATCTTGCGTTAAAATCTCTCCATTAACCGCAACTCGAGTAGCTGAAACACAACCTGTAACTGAATTTGCAGCTTGAGCATAATAGGTTCCTGATGCATTAACAACTAAACTTGTACTATTAGATTGTAATAAGTTTCCAGCAGTTGCTGCATCAAACCAATCTACTGTAATTCCGCTAGGCACTGTTACAGACAAAGTTGCTTCGTTAGAATTGCAACCTGAATCTGCATCACCATCACTAACAGGTGCATCTGGCAAAACAGTAGATGTCGTAACACCAACCCTAGTTAAGGACACACAACCCGTTACTGTATTGACAGCCTCGGCATAATATGTTCCTTCCGCTGTGGCAACATATGTAACACTATCTGATTGTAATAAAGTACCACCCGTAGCTGCATCATACCAATTTACAACCATCAAATTAGACACTGTGACGGAAAGCGTGGCATCATTCGTTATACAATTAAAATCAACATCTCCATCACTAATTGGAGTCGCTGGAAAAGTCGCGCCAGAAGCATTAACCGCTACTCTTGTTGTGGACGTACATCCTGTAACTATATCAACAGCTTCCGCATAGTAAATTCCTGGCGCGGTTGCTGTATAGGTTTCAGAATTTGATTGTACCAAAGTACCGCCAACGGCTGCATCAAACCAATTAATATTTATTCCACTTACCGGTGCGACAGATAACGTTGCTTGGTTACTAATACAATCAAAATCAATATCTCCATTACTAATAGGAGCTACAGGATTTGGATTAATAGTTACTTCATATACATCTGAAAATGTAATACAATCAGAATTATCTAAATTGGCTGCAAATTCTGCAACTTTAGTTCTGTAATAAGTTTTCGTTGTAATTCCTGAGATAGAAATAGAAGCATTCGTTTCACCGGTAACATCAGTCCAACTTTCACCATCAGAACTGACTTGCCATTGGTAAAAATGATCACTAAATACTGTAAAATCTGGTATTGCTGTAAGAATATCTGAATACGGTGTTTCCGAATTACAAATAAAAGCCGAATTATTATTACTAGTATCCTCTACAGCAATTAAATCCCCACAACTTTTAAATACAATATCATCAATAGCTAAATCATTACCACAACCACCAGCACCATTATTAATCATTTTAAGAATTACAGACGTCTGACCTGGTAACGTTTGAAATACCAATCCATACTGCTCCCAAGTTGGTACTGAAGAACTATATATATTACCTGTATCACCTGAAGCTAATAAATTAGTATCGGTATCATCCCAAATTTCAAACTGTACATTTACAGGAATTCCATTACCACCACAGCCAGAAAGCGGTAATATGTTCATTAACCATGAAGAAAATTCGTATGTTGTATTTTCACACAATCCATCTATAGATGTGGTATAAAATTCTCCTGTAGTAAAACTTGCATTTACAATTAATGCTTTTCCGTTTACATCATCGGTATGATCACTTGGCATACTCCAACCATAATGAGATGTTTGCGGTCCTATAGTATATTGACCATCCTGAGGTCCAGGAAACCCTACAAATGTATAAGTCGTTGTACCCACAGGTAATTGCGGAGTATAACTTGTACCTGTTCCAAAATCTTCTGTGAATATTGGGTCACCAGAGTTTCCTGTACAGAATCCCAATTGAGCATGTATTCCGTTTGTAAAAAAAGAAATACAAAAAATTATGACTATCTTAATAAATAATAAATTGTTTCGCACGTTTCAAATATATAGATAAGTTTGTTCAATAATCCTCAATTTTAAGGGTTAAAACTGCGAAAAACGCATTTGTATAGTCTATGTATAGGTCATTTAATTTTTTTAAACGCAATAGAATTAAATCTTTGGTGATTATAGTGCTTTTAATAGCCTATTATTTGTGTTTGCCCAAACAATTATTTAAAGATCCGACAGCAACAGTTATTTCAAGTCGTTCAAATGAACTTCTAGGAGCATTAATTGCAGAAGATGGTCAATGGAGATTTCCGGCAAACGATAGTGTTCCAGAAAAATTTAAAATTTGTATAATTCAGTTTGAAGATGAATATTTTTACAAACATCCTGGGTTTAATCCAATTTCAATTTTTAAAGCTTTAAAAAGTAATTTAAGTTCTGGTGAAGTTAAACGTGGAGGGAGTACACTAACCCAACAAGTCATTCGATTATCTCGACAAGGACAACCACGCACCTATTTTGAAAAATTTAAAGAACTTATTCTGGCGACACGTTTAGAATTTAGATTATCTAAAGACAACATTTTAAATCTTTACGCTAGCTATGCTCCTTTTGGTGGCAATGTAGTAGGTATTGACGCCGCATCTTGGAGATATTTTAATCGAAATGCTTCAAATTTATCTTGGGCAGAAAGTGCCACTTTAGCGGTCTTACCAAACGCCCCAAGTTTAATTTATCCTGGTAAAAATCAGAAACTATTGTTAGATAAGCGTAATCGCTTGTTGAAAAAACTCTATGACAATGAAACTATAGATAAGTTAACTTATGAGTTATCTATCGCTGAAGGTCTACCTCAAAAACCATATCCACTACCTCAAATAGCTCCACATTTATTACAAAAAATAGCCAGAACACATAAAGGAGAACGCGTAAAAACCAGCATAAAAATCGATTTACAAGAACAAGCTAACGCAATCGTAAAACAACATCATAATTTATTAAAGCAAAATGAAATTCATAATCTTTCCGTTTTAGTTTTAGATGTCAAAACAAGAGAAGTACTGACTTATATTGGAAATTCACCAACAGATAAAACCCATCAAAATAGTGTCGATATTATTGACAAACCTAGAAGCACTGGGAGTATTTTAAAACCCTTCTTATATGCTGCTATGCTTGATGCTGGCGATTTATTACCCAACACATTGGTTGCAGATGTGCCCACACAATTTGGTAGTTATCAACCTGAGAATTACAACCAAACTTACGACGGAGCAGTACATGCTAATGAGGCCTTATCACGCTCATTGAATGTACCTATGGTTCGTATGCTCCAAGAATTTGGGCTCGACCGATTTTATCATTACCTCAAAGCACTTCAGCTTAAAGATTTAAAATACAATGCCAATCATTACGGATTGTCTTTAGTGCTGGGAGGTGCAGAAAGTAACCTATGGGATTTATGTAAAAGTTATGCTGCAATGGCGTCGACTTTAAATCATTTTAATTCAAATTCTAGTCAGTATTTTACAAATGAATTTTGCCAACCGATTTATAATTTTAATCAAACTATGAACTTCGGAAAACTTACGTCCGAAAAAGAAGTTTTTGATGCGGCTTCCATCTTTCTAACTTTTGAAAGCATGAAGCAAGTGAACCGACCAGAAAGTGATGAAAGTTGGGAATACTATGATTCTTCACAAGACATTGCATGGAAAACCGGAACGAGTTTTGGGTTTAGAGATGCATGGGCCATTGGCACTACACAAGATTATGTAGTTGGAGTTTGGGTAGGTAATGCTGATGGAGAAGGACGACCAGGCTTAGTTGGTGTGCAAACTGCAGCACCTATACTATTCGATATTTTTGATTTATTACCAAAAAGTGATTGGTTTGCTAAACCCTACGACGAAATGCTTGAGGTTAGTATCTGTGAAAAAAGTGGCTATAGAGCATCTTCGGTTTGTGATGTTACAGAAATGAAATATATTCAAGCTAGTGGCAAGAAAACCGGACCTTGTCCGTTTCATAAACTCGTGCATTTGGATGCTTCGGAACGTTATCAGGTAAATTCATCTTGTGAAGCGGTTTCAAACATTACTAATACGTCTTGGTTTGTACTTCCTCCTTTACAAGCCTATTATTATAAAACTAAAAACCCTTATTATAAAGTATTACCACCTTTTAGATCAGATTGTATAGAATCATCCGGAATTTCTATGGAATTCATTTATCCTAACCAACAAAGCACTATCTATTTACCCAAAGGATTTGATGGTAAAACCAATGAATTAATTCTAAAAGTAGCCCATTCTAAACCTGAATTAGAATTGTATTGGTATATTGATGAACACTACATTGGAAACACAAAAGATATTCATGATATGGCCGTTTTGCCTTCACCTGGAAAACACAACATAACGGTTATAGACGAACTAGGAAATGAACTAAAACACCGCATTACAATTTCAGAATAATATTTAAAAACCTATTATAAAATTGTAATACGAGATTTCATTATCTATTAATATAGACCCAACTACTTTGCGTTTTTGCACCACCATCATAAACCATGGTATAGAAATAAGTCCCTACAGGTAATTCATCCCCATTGTTGCTTTGGCCTTCCCATTCGTCACTATAGTTGTTTTTTGAATATACTAGCGTACCATAACGGTTAAAGATCTCTAACTTAGTCACATCAAAGTTACTGAGATCAAAATTATCGTTTTGGCCAGGCGATACTCCTGGAGATATCCCTTGAGGTATAAAACAATCTTGAGGTCCCGAGTCTAGAGAAATACTAACTGAAGTTCTAAAATCTGAAGTACACCCTGTAAGTTCGTTAACTGCTTCGGCATAATATACTTCTTGATCACTTACTGTAAACGTTGTACTATTTGCAAGTAATATGTCACTACTTGTTTCTGAGCTGTACCAATTTACAATGACACCTGATGGTACACTAACTGACAATATAGCTCCGTTAATTGCACAATCATAATCCACATCTCCGTCACTCATTGGTTCATTTGGTGCAAATATGCTTGTGCTCACTGCTGCTCTAGTGCTCGACACACAACCTGTAATATCATCAATAGTTTCTGCATAATAAGTACCTTCTAAAGAAACCGTATAATTAAGACTATTACTTAATAAAAGAATCCCTCCAGAAGCAGAATCGTACCAATTTACAGTTACTCCTGATGGAGCAGAAACAGATAAAAGAGCTTCATTAAAATCACAATTAAAATCGATATCTCCATTACTAATCGGTGCTGCAGGCAAAGCACTAACGGCACTTACAGCTGTTCTAGATGCAGAAACACAACCTGTTGTATCATCAACCGCTTCAGCATAATAAGTTCCTAACGTTGTTGCTGTATATGTAAAACTATCCGCTTGTAAAAGATTTCCTCCCACAGCATTATCGTACCAATTTACAGTAACACCAGACGGCACTGAGACTGATAAAATAGCTTCTTCAAGACTACAATTAAAATCTACATCTCCATTACTAACAGGTGATGATGGCAATTCACTAATAGCACTTACAGCCGTTCTGGTTGTGGAAATACAACCTGTAGTGAGATCTACCGCTTCAGCGTAATATGTTCCTAAGGCTGTTGCTGTATAACTAAGATTATCGGCTTGTAAAAGATTACCACCTACAGCATTATCATACCAATTTACTTCCATATTAGACGGTACCGTTACTGACAGTAACGCCTCGCTAATGTTACAAATAAAAGGCATATCACCACTGCTTATAGGTGCATCAGGATTCGCATTTACCGAAATTTCAAAAACATCAGACAACAATATACATTGATCATTATCTAAATTAGTCGCCACCTCTGCTATCTTTGTTCTGTAAAATGAAGAAGATGCTACTGAAACCTCAAGGGTTTGATCTGTTTCACCTGCAATATCAGTCCATGTAATACCATCACTACTTTCCTGCCATTGATAAAAATGAGAAGAAAATACCGCAAAATCTGGTGTCGCTGTTAAGGTTAATGAATATGGCATATCACTATTACAAATATCAGCAGACGTATTATTTTGTTCATCTGTTACTGCTACAAAATCTCCACAAGCTTTAAACGCAATATCATCAATGGCTAAATCATTTCCACAACCACCATCTCCATTGTTTATCATTTTAAGAATGACTTCATGTTGATTTGCTAACGTTTGAAACACTAAACCATATTGTTCCCATACTGGATCTGGCGTACCATAAACATCACCTGTATCTCCACTTGCAAGCAAATTAGTATCGGTACTATCCCAAATTTGAAAACTAACATTAAATGGAATTTCAATACCTAAATCATGACAAAACCCAGGAATCTTAACTAAATTAAACAACCACGCTGAGAACTCATAAGTTGTCGTTTCACATAATCCTGAAATTGTTGTTCTATAAAATTCACCAGCAGAAAAGCCTGCATTTACCATTAAAAATTTCCCGTCTGTATCACCAGGTGTATGATCTTCAACTTCATGCCAATCAAAACCATTCCCAAAAGACCCATTACCAAGTGTATAAAATCCATCATCAGGAAATCCATCTGTATAATAATACGTTGTAGTGCCATCTGGAAGTACTGAGTTTACTGTTCCTGTTCCAAAATTTTCAGAAAAAATAGGATCACCTGAGTTTCCTGAGCAAAAACCTAATTGAGCACGTACTTGTATTGAGAAGAAAAAAACACAACAAAATAAGATTACTTTAATACCGGAGGGATTTTTTATTGCGTTCATAAAAATTGTTTATTTAGTTAAATTAGAGATTATTGTATACGCTCAAATATAGAAATAAGATCGAGTAATAATTGTGAAAATGGCCTTTGTATAGTTCATGTATAGGTATCATAAGTCGAGAATAGGTGTTTTAAGATAAATAATTGAGCTATTACTAAAATATTCGCAAATGAATAACGATATCCCTAATTTAAACACCATTATAATTAGTAATTTTAAACATTCACAAACCCAACCACACCATAATTTATATTTTCGTATTCGAGGCCATTCAAAATTAGCCAACCAAACACATAAATTTGGAGCCATCATCTTTACACCATATAGATTTTATGATTCCGTCGCTCCAATAATAATCTTCAGATAAGCAGTCACAATCTAAAACAGCAACTTTACCGTATTTAATTTATTCTTTTTAACAAAATAATTCAATAGATATAATTGATACATAAAAGTTCTAATGTGTATTTTTACAACCGTAAATAAATTTTAATTATGGAAACTCTTCAGTTTATACATTCAAAATGGGCTTATCTAGTTTTATTAGTTTTAGTCCTAGCAACACTCAACGCACTTATTAAATTTTTTGGTGACAAGGAATTCGACGCAAAAGATTTTAGAATTTCATTATTCGCATTAATTACAATGCACATTCAATTACTAATTGGTATTGTATTGTATTTCACCAAGGATTATTTTTCAGTAATTGAGCAAGTTGGTGGCATGGGAGAAGTGATGAAAAACTCAGGATTAAGAAAACTAATTATAGAGCATCCATTCGCAATGATTATTGCTGTTGCTTTAGTTACAATTGGGTATTCAAAACACAAAAAGAAATTGACCTCTAAGCCAAAATTTAAGCTATTGGCTATTTTTTACACATTGGCTTTAGCTTGCGTTTTATATATGATTCCATGGAATCTTTGGTTTTAAATTTCAAATTATAACATAAAAAAAGCGTCTAGAAATAAACTTCTAGACGCTTTTTTAATTTAATAAACACTTAATATATTATTCTTCTCTAACTAAATAAACATAAACAGGAAAATGATCACTATAGCCTCCTGAAAGTCCTGCGTCAATCATTCTCAAAGGGTAGCCTTTATAACGCCCTTCTTTGTTCGTTAAATACGACTTATTAAAAATACCTGCTTTATAAAATCTAAATGACGAATAATCTTTTTCCAATAACGGTTGTGTAAACAAAATCATATCAAACAAACTCCAAGCATCTCTATAACCTGTTGTGCCTAAGCCCATTTTCTTATATTGATTTTCAAAAGGATTATAGATACCTTTTAACTTTACATCTTCCTTATCTGCTTCCGTTTTCAATTCTTTTTTCATACTATTATTTGTAGGGTTGTCGTTAAAATCACCCATTGAAAATACTTTAGCATAAGGATCTATTGACTGTAAAGAGTCAATTATACGTTTGTTCAATTTTCCAGCAGCAACACGTTTAAATCTACTTCTTGCTTCCCCTCCACTTCGCGATGGCCAGTGATTAACAATAATATGAATTAAGTCTCCTTCTAATTCACCGCTTACTAATAATTGATCTCTGGTGTAAACACGTTCTCTTGTTGAGTCATCATAAATAAGTAACTCATGAGAGCTAGTATCAATAGGTTTAAAAAGTGCTTTTTGATACAGTAGTGCTACATCAATCCCTCTTTTGTCAGGTGAATCAAAATGAATAATGCCATAATCCTTTTTTAGCAATTCTGGCTCGTTAACTAAATCTACTAGAACTTGTCTGTTTTCAACTTCGGAAACTCCAATAATAGCAGGTGTGTTTTTTGTGTCATCATGACCAATATCTGCTACTACTTTAGCCATATTATGAAGCTTTTTTACATAAGCCTCTGCTCTAAGCGATTCATTCAACTCCATAATAGGACTTGCTTCATCATATTTAGTCGTATCATTGATAGTGTCAAATAAATTTTCTAAATTGTAAAATGCTACAGTATGTATTTTATACTTTTTCTTTTCCTGAGCATTGGCACTCATTAATACCAAAATAAATAATACTAATAGAGGGTGTTTTAATTTTTTCATTGAATGGATGTTATATTAACATTAATTACTTTACAAAACTTAAGCCAAAAGTAGATATTTATTATAAATAATGTAAATTTGCGAGCCTTAAATAACTTTTATTTAATGCACAAAGACAATTAACATTAAAATTTGGTATGAAAAAAAGTTTAATTATTTTATTACTTGGAATTCTTTCCTCTTTTACTATGGTGGCTCAAAGCACTATTATTAAAGGTAGTGTAAAAGATGCTGCATCTTCGGAACCAATTCCAGATGTCACAATTACAATTGAAGAAACCCAACAAACAACTTTAACTAACGGCTTTGGAGAATTTGTTTTCTCTAATAATGTACCGTTAGGCGAGCAAGTTCTAAGAATTTCTAAAGAAGGTTATGTCACAAAACGCTATCCTATCATTGTTAATGAAGGAAAAACGGTTGACATTACAGACATGATTTTAGACATCGATGTATCAGACGTACAAGACATGTTTACAATCACACTTTCTGATGACGAATTAAATGATGACACTAGTGGTGCTGATAACATTTCAGGATTGTTGTCGTCTTCATTAGATGTTTTTCAAAGAACAGCAGCTTTTGAATTTAGTTCTTCATTCTTTAAGGTAAGAGGTTTAGATTCAGAAAACGGTTCTGTTTTAATGAACGGAATTGAAATGAACAAACTTTACAACGGGAGACCGCAATGGAGTAATTGGGGAGGATTAAACGACATGATGCGTAACCAAGTATTAACTACTGGTTTAACACCTTCAGACTACAATTTTGGTGGTGTTTTAGGATCATCTAATATTATTACTAGAGCTTCTTCATACAGAAAAGGTGGTAGAGTTACTTTTTCTTCTTCTAATAGAAGTTATACAAATCGCGCCATGGCAAGTTATGCCTCTGGTTTATTAGAAGGTGGCTGGTCTTACGCACTTATGATAGGAAGACGATGGGGAGAAGAAGGTTTTGTAGATGGAACCTTATATGATTCTAATTCATTTTTCGCTTCTGTAGAAAAGAAAATAAATGAAAAGCACAGTATTAACTTTACCTCTGTTTACACACCAAACAGAAGAGGAAAGTCATCTCCAAACACTCAAGAAATTTATGATCTGAAAGGGATTAAATATAATGAGTACTGGGGAAGTTTAGATGGTGAACAACGCAACTCTCGAATTAAAGAAGTTGAGGAGCCAATCTTTATGTTAAACCACTATTGGGACATTTCTTCTAAAACAAGATTAAATACTAATGTTGGTTACCAATTTGGGAAACAAGGAAACAGTAGATTAGATTATAGTGGTGGCGCTAATCCAAGTGCAGCATACTATCAACTATTACCTAGTTACCATGTTCAGAGAGGTGATCTTGACAGAGCTTATTTAGCCGAGCAAGAGTTTATAGAAGATGGTCAATTAGATTGGAATCGTATAATAGACGCTAACGTTACTAATAACATAAGTGACACGAGTTCTGCGTACGCATTATATGAAGATAGAGCAGATGACAAACAATTAACCGTTAATTCTATTTTTACGTCTGAAATTAATGACAACATCATTATTAATGGTGCTGTTAATTATAAAAATTTAAAATCAGAAAACTTTGGTGAAGTAATCGATTTATTAGGATCAGATGTTGGTTTGTTAAATGTAGATTCTTTTGATGGTTACCAATACGATAACCGAAATAGTGATAGATTAGTAGGTGAAGGCGATAAGTACAGATACAATTATAATTTATATGCTGATGTACTGTCTGCTTATGCACAAGGGCAGTTTAAATATAATAAATTTGACTTCTATGTTTCTGGTAGCATAACTAGTACAACATATCAAAGAGAAGGTTTATGGGAAAACAGCAGATTTGATGAAGCTCAAACTTTTGGACCTGAAGCACCAACATCATATGGAAAAGGAGAAGAACTTTCTTTTACAGGTGTAGGTGGTAAGGCTGGTGTAACATACAAAATATCTGGAAAACACTTAATCGACGTTAACGGAGGTTATTTAACTAGAGCCCCTAATTTACGTAACACCTATTCTAACTCTAGAGAGAATCATAGTGTTGTAAGAAACATAAGTGAAGAAACGGTGACTTCTTTTGATGCTAGTTACATATTTAGATCACCAATTGTAAATGCTAAAATAACTGGTTTCTATACTAAAATCGAAGATGCCAATGAAGTTGGTTTCTATTATGCTGATGGTATTAGTGGTGGAAATGAGATAGCAGATAATGATACCTCTGCATTTGTACAAGAAGTTTTAACAGGTATAGATAAAAATCATTTAGGTGTTGAATTAGGAATTGAAGCTCAAGTAACTCCAACTATTAAATTAAAAGGTGCAGCTTCTATCGGTCAATACACATACGGTAATAACCCTAATTTATATTTAACTTCTGCAAGTTTTGAAACTGCAGACGGTTCTGGTTCTATTGATTATGGACAAGCAAACCTAAAAGATTACAAATTAGCAGGAGGTCCTCAGAGAGCAGCTTCTATAGGTTTTGAATATAGAGATCCTGATTTCTGGTGGTTTGGTGCAACAGCTAACTTCTTTTCTAATGCTTACATTGATGTAAATGCATTAACAAGAACTGAGAACTTTTATTTAGCTTCAGACGGATTACCTATTAATGACTATGATGAGGAATTAGCAACAGAGTTATTGAAACAAGAGAAGATTACTGACTACATGGTTGTTAACTTAGTAGGTGGTAAATCTTGGAAAGTAGACCAGTATTACATTAGTTTATTTGCAAGTGTTGGAAACTTATTAGACGAGATATACAAAACAGGTGGTTTTGAGCAAGGTAGAAATGCTAACTACACGGAGTTAAAAGAGGATAATGCAGATGGCACACCTAGATTTGGTTCTAAATATTGGTATGGTCGTGGTGCAAATTATTTTGTTAACTTAAACGTCAGATTCTAAAAAAAAAGAAAAATTAATAAATAATATTACGATTATGAAATGTGAAACATTCATGAGTTCTATAATTATAAATAAAAATGTTATGAATAAAACGATTAAATCTTTAAACTTAATTTTAATCCTAATAGCATCATTTGCTGTTACATCTTGTGTACAAGATGACGATTACACAATTCCTAATAGCTTAGGAGATGAAGAAAATTATGCACTTCAAGAATTATTAGATACTGCAACAGAAGTTTCATTTGATTATGCTAAAGCATTATATAACTCTGATCCTAATGAGGATGGAGATACTGATGACGCGATTCCATATTTAATAGAAAATGATGTTTATATTAAAGGATATATTTCATCAAGTGATAGAACAGGAAATTTCTACAAAGAATTATACATTCAAAATAGTTCAGAAAATCCAACTAGTGCTATGAAAGTTATATTAGATCAAGTATCTAATTACAATCAATTTAATAAAGGTAGAGAAGTTTACATTAAACTAACCGATCTTTATATTGGTGAAGAACGTACAGGTAGTGGAGTTTACACTATTGGTGGTGAACCAGAATTTGACCAATATGGCGGTACGGTTACATCATTAAACTTTAATCAAATTGCAGAAAACATTTTACGATCAGGAACTACTGAAGAAATTGTACCTTTAAATTTAACGTTTGCTGAAATCACTGACCAACACGTTGGTATGTTTGTTCAAGTTGATAATATTGAATTTGCAGATAACTTAAATGGATTACAATATTTTGACCCAATTGAAGTTTATGACACTGCTAGAACATTACAATCTTGTTCTGGTTTCGGTTATGATACTTTTATATTAGAGACTAGTTCTTTTGCCGATTTTAAAGCTAAAGATCTTCCAACAGGAAACGGTTCTATAAAAGCTGTAGTAAGCAAAACATTTGACGCTACTAGCTATGTTTTAGCATTAAACTCTGTTGACGATGTAGATATGGAAGGACCTAGATGTTCTTTATTAGACTTAGACGATTTTGCTACACTTTTTGAAGAAGACTTTGAAGGTATGTCTACAGGATCTGCAATATCAAGTAACGGATGGACATCTTATGCTCAAGTAGGCACATACAATTGGAGAGCTTTAACAACAACGGACACAGGAAACCCTGGACCAGGAAACACTATTGCTTCTATGGGTGCTTATGGTTCTAGTACAGATGAAAACATCGCTTGGTTAATTAGCCCAGCTATTGATTTAGATGCACAAGGTATAGAGTTTTTAAACTTCCAATCATCAAATAGTTTTTCTGATGATAGTGAATTAGAAGTATTAATATCTACAGATTGGGATGGTACTACTGCTAATGTTGCTTCTGCTACATGGACAACAATTCCTGCAATAATAGCTGGTGATGATGAATTTTACCAAGATTGGTTCGATTCTGGATTAATCAACTTAAGTTCTTATTCTGGTTCTGCTGGTTACATCGCCTTTAAATATATTGGTGGTTACCCATCTAGTGGAGATATCGATGGAACATATGAAATAGATAACTTTAAAATTTTAGGTGAAAACTAGAAATTCATAATTTTTTATAGAAACCTGCTGATTTTATAATTAGCAGGTTTTGTTTTTTTAATACTATTTATATGGCATCTCTTCCTGACACTAATTATATTTTCATATTCAATCATTATAAGAAAGCTTATGGCAAAAAAAGTATCAATATAGCATTATTATATGTTTGCTTTTTAGAGTTCTCTTTTGTCCTAGCAATGGGTGCCTTTCTAAAAGCATTCGCAAGCCAAATGAAAATATCTTTAATGACTAATACCAAGTTTTGGATCTTATTAGGGCTAATTGCGCTCTTTATAATCTTTAAAAATTGGATGCGCTATAATGGAAAGAAAAGAAACATACTTAACGTAAAATCCAAACGTCGCAATACATCTATATACTTGTTATGGCTTTTACCAATAGGATGCGTTGCAATAGCTTTAATTCTACTTCAAGTCCAATAAAAAAACGCCATCCTTCCGGATAGCGTTTTTAAATAGTATGTATTTCTACTGAATTTACTCAGCTTTATCTTCTTTACTACAACATTCTTTTTTACAGTCTGCTTTACAAGCTACTTTTTCAGCTTCTGTTTTGTTAGCACAACAGGCTTTTTTACAATCTGCATTACACACTTTCTTCTCAGATCCAAAATCATCAACGGCATGCATATCTTTAACCTTATAAGTATCTGAAACCTTACCAACAGCTTCTTCTAAAGATTGTGGTGTAACTTTTGCCTCATCATATTCTACCATAGCTAAACGCTTATCAAAATCAACTTTAGCGGATTTCACACCTTCCATTTTAGCCATTTTCTTCTCGATTGTTTTAGCACAACCCATGGCACATGTCATTCCATCGATACCAAACTCTACTTTAGCATAAGTTGCATTTGGATCTAATGTTGTAGTCACGTCTTTTTTAGTAACTTCTACATCTACAGTTTTAACTTCTGGCTGTGATTCATTTTTACATGAGGTAAAAACCAAAGCCATAATTGCCACCATACTAATTGTTTTTAATGTCTTCATTAGTTCAGGATATTAATAATTTTGGTTAAATCTAATGAATATTGATGTTTCTAACGAGACAATTAACGAATTTTGTGATTCCTTTTTAAGATTATTATATAAAATCTTCACGATCTCCTAAACCGAATTCTAAACTAAAATGATAAGCATAAAAAAACCGAAGCTTTCACTTCGGTTTTCATATTTATGTATTTAATTCTGATTAGTTAAAGTCAGCATCTGTAACACCTTCATTGATTTTAACTTCTGTAGTTTCAAAAGATAAAACTTGAGGTCCAGTTGCAATTTTCATAGTGTTAGGTAACATTACACCACCAACTTCCTTGTAATTAGAAAAATCAGTAGTTGTAGTTAATGTTTGTCCACCCATTTCAGCAGTTTCTTCAGTTCTTAACAAGTACCCAGTTTCAGTATCGTAATATCTGTATGACGTTACATCTCCATTTGTTACATTTACTTTATAAACGTCAGCACCTTCAATTGTCATGATGCTTTCTAACTCTAAGCTAGAAACCTCCATATGCAATTCTGGGAACAATCCTTTTTCAGCTTTCTTAGCAGCTAGCATTTTGTCATCCATCACCGATTTTTGACCCTGTTGAACCATATAGCCAGTCTCTCCATTAAAACTTTGTTGCATTACAGCACCCATGCCTTCAACTACAATCTCCATATAAGATTTGTTTGGTGCCATTTGCTTAATAGTTGCTTTAGGCTTAAATGGTGCTCCTTGAATAGTTACATCAGAATTAACTAAAAGTGTATTAATCTTGCTTAAATTATCTTCACCACCAATGGCCTTAATATAATTTTTTACAACTGCATCAGCAGTTAAACCTGCTGGTAATGGCTTAGTGAATACTGGCTTTTCAACTGAGTTTGCGTAAGCATCGTAATACATAATAGGAATTCCTGTTTTTTCAAGATTTTCTAAAACATCACTTCCTTTACCTACAACAAGTATTCTCGCATTTTCTGGCTTAAAATACTTATTAGCAACTCTCATAATATCTTCAGTAGACACATCATTTATTTTCTGTAAATACGTAGCATAGAAATCTTTCGGTAAATCGTTCAATTTTATATTCAGTGCATAATTTGCAACCGTTTGAGGACTTTCTAATCCCATTATAAAATTACCAACATACTTTGCTTTTGCATCTGCTAGTAATTGAGCATCTACAGGTTCTGTTTTAATACGGTTAATTTCTTTTAAAGCTTCTACTACAGCACTATCTGTAACCATAGCTCTTACTTTAGCAGTTGCCGTAAAACGACCAGCTCCATATCTATTAGCTCTTAAGCTAGAGTATGCACCATAAGTATACCCATGTTCTTCACGAAGGTTTTTAAATAAATAACCTTCTCCACCACCACCTAAAATATTGTTTGTGATTAAAGCCGCATGATAGTCTTCATCATTCATCTTTAAATCAACATTATTCATAATGGTAATGCTAGATTGTGATGCACTTGGTAAATCCACAAAATTAATTTGCGTGTATTGTGCATTAGGATTTACTTTAGGAAGTGTTGTTGTTATATCAACAGATTTTTCCCATTTAGAAAAACGCTTTTCTATTTGCTTTTTAACAGCTTTAAATTCAACATCACCTATAACTACTAAATACGCATGATTAGGATTAAAATATTTCTCATAAAACGCTAAGGCATCACCAAATGACACATTGTTAATAGTCTCTTCAGTAGTAAACTCACCATAAGGATGTTTAGTTCCGTATGCTAAAGCATCACCTACACGACCACTAATAGCATCTATACTTTTTTCGCCTTGTTTTAGGTTTTCAATAAGCTTCGTTTTTTCTTTTTCAAACTCTTCTTCAGTTAATAAAGGATTGATAGCAGCATCTGCCATTAACTCTAAAATACGATCAGAATATTTAGATAAAGAACTTGCATAGCCTCCACTAAATCCAAAACTTAAACGTGCTCCTAAAAAGTCTATCTCTTCATTAAAGTCATCTTTAGAAATAGAAGTTGTTCCATTTCCTAGCATACTACCGAGTAAACTTTCTAAACCAGCTTTATCACCAGAAGCAATAGGGTTATTATCTAAACGTAAAGAGTAAGACACTCTTGGCAATTTATGATTTTCAACAACCAATACTTTTAAACCATTCTTTAATTCAAATTCACTTGGAGTTTTTAAACTAATTTCTGGCTCAGGACCAGCTTTTGGTTGTTTTGATCTATCTATTTGAGCATTAACACCTAATGCTATAAAAAACAATAAGGCAAATGCAGTTAATTTTGTTTTCATTATATAAGTCGTTTTCATCTTATTGATCATCTTTTTTTGGTAAATATTCTATTTCAACACGCTGATTTTTACTTAAATATTTTTTAGCTACAGCTTGAATTTCTTCTCTTGTAATTGATCTGTATATATCAATTTCTTTATTGATTAAATTCACATCTCCTTTTAACAAATAATTTGTCGCTAAAGATTCTGCGATACCCACAATACTAGCATTAGCGTTTACAAATTGATTCTCAAATTGATTAATTAATTTTTGATAATCGCGTTCTGCAATTAATTCATCTTGCATTTTAACAATCTCTTCATCAATTTCTTCTAAAATGGTATCTAAAGAAGTTTCACCTGAAGGGATAGCGAAAATTGTAAATATATTATAATCCATTTGTGGAATATTTACAGCTTGTAATTGCAATGCTTGTTTTTGCTCATCAACAATTTTCTTGTATAAAACTGAACTTTTACCTCCACTTAAATACGTTGAAATCATATCTAAAACATAAGAATCTCTACTCGCAAAACCTGGAGTTCTATACGTTGCTAAAATGGCAGGAATTTGAATATTTTCGTCAAAAGCTTGCGCTTTTATAGTTTCCGTAATAGGTTCTTCTTTTGGGAAGTTTCTTACCACCTCTGGTCTACTCTTCACTTCACTGAAATAAGCAGCAACCAATTTTTTAGTTTTAGCCATATCAATATCTCCAGCAATAACTAAAACGGCATTATTTGGACCATAATATTTATCAAAATAAGCATTAAACTCTTCTAAAGTAGCAGCATCTAAATGCTCCATGTACCCAATATTTGGATCTTTATAAGGGTGAACTTTAAAAAGGTTTGTACCTAAAGCTTCAAACAACCCACCATAAGGTGAACCAGAACGCTGACGCTTTTCTTCTTTAACAACTTCGTTTTGAGTATCCACACCAACTTGGTCAATAACTGGGTGTAACATACGCTCAGATTCTAACCATAAAGCCAACTCTAATTTATTAGAAGGGAATACTTCAAAATAATACGTTCTATCTTGAGACGTATTAGCATTAAATGTACCTCCATTTGCTGGTATAATTTTCATGAATTCTCCACGACCAATATTTTCTGACCCTTCAAATAATAAATGCTCAAAAAAGTGTGCAAATCCTGTACGCTCTCTATCTCCATCTTTTCCACCAACATTATACATTACAGATGTAGAAACAACTGGTGCAGTATTATCTTGATGTAGAATTACGTGTAATCCATTGTCTAAATCAAACTCTTCGAATTCTACTTGTTGTGCTGTTGACATATATCCAACCGACAACAAAAGAGCTAGAGTAAATAAGCCTTTTTTCATTATTAAATGTGTTTTAAATTTAAATTGTTTAACTGTTTGTCATTACTAAATGCAAATTGTTACAAAATAGCCCAACAAAAATAAACAATGATTTCTCCTTTTAACATAATAAAGTGTGAAAATTCCCCTATATCTAGCTATCAATCTTAACCAACTTCCCTAAACTATCAATTATTTGAAGCAAAAACAGGTCTAAAACCCTTAAAACACTTGCCTATTAATAATTTAGACGTATATTTGCATCCGCTTTCTGAGAAGAAAGCATTTTAATTAACAAACAAATTAATAAAAACGTTACGCTATGTACGCAATTGTAGAGATAGCAGGGCATCAATTTAAAGTTGAAAAAGACCAAAGAGTTTTTGTTAACCGTTTAGCAACAGAAGAAGGCGAAAAAGTAGATTTCGACAACGTTCTTTTGATTGGTGATGGTAGCAATATTACTTTAGGCGCCCCAGCTATAGACGGAGCACTAGTAGGTGCAAAAGTCTTAAGACACCTTAAAGGTGACAAAGTAATCGTCTTCAAAAAGAAAAGACGTAAAGGTTACCGTGTAAAAAACGGACACAGACAATCTTTAACTGAAATCGTAATTGAAGGTATTACTGCTTCTGGAGCTAAAAAAGCTGCTCCAAAGAAAGAAGTTAAAAAAGCTGAACCAAAAGTAGAAGCAAAAGCTGCTCCTAAAAAAGCAACTGGAAAAGCTGACGATTTAAAGAAAATCGAAGGTGCTGGACCTAAAGCTGCTGAAGCATTAGTTGCTGCTGGTTTTGAAACTTTTGAAAAAGTGGCAAATGCAAAGCCAGAAGAATTAAGCAATGTGCTTAGTGAAGCTAGCTCAAGATTATCACACATCGTTACTGATACTTGGCCAAAGCAAGCTAAATTAGCTGCAGACGGTAAGTGGGACGAGTTAAAAGAATTACAAGACAGATTAGACGGTGGAATTGAAAAGTAATTTTCAATTGCATTAATATTAACAAAATAAAACCTTAAGATCATGGCTCATAAAAAAGGAGTTGGTAGTTCGAAGAATGGTAGAGAATCAGAATCAAAACGTTTAGGCGTTAAGATATTTGGTGGACAAGCTGCTATTGCTGGAAACATTATCATAAGACAACGTGGAAACACGCACCATCCAGGTGAAAACGTTTACCAAGGAAAAGATCATACTTTACATGCTAAAGTTGACGGCCTAGTAAAATTTACTAAGAAAAAAGACAATAAGTCTTACGTTTCTATTGAAGCTTTCGAAGCTTAAGAAATAAATTTCTTATCAAATTACGAAAACCCTTTCTATTTATAGAGAGGGTTTTTTATTTTTTGTCATCCTGAGCAATGCGAAGAATCTCATAGTTACATAATATTATATATTGAATAAAGATGCTTCACTTCGCTCAGAATGACATCCTATTATATAATCTCCATCTTTTTTAGCAGGAAACTCGCATTCATGTTTTGACAAACCCCTTGTTTTAATTTATAATCGAAAAAGAGTTCATCATTTATGATCTCGGCATCGAAGTAATAGTTTTTTACAGCTTCTAACTCGGTTTCAATTTCTGTGAGGCTTAAATCGTGCGTTGCTATGATTCCCGTGGCATGTTGTTTAACTAATTTCTCAACAAACTTACGTGAGCCAATGGCTTTATCTGTACTGTTAGTGCCTTTTAGAATTTCATCTAATATGACGAAATAGTTTTTATCGTTTTCAATCGTATCAACTACAAACTTTAATCGTGTGAGCTCACTAAAGAAGTACGAACTATCATCTGTTAAGGAGTCGGTTGTTCGCATACTTGTTATCAACTTAATAGGCTTGTATTTGCTTTGTTTTGCACAAATAGGCAGTCCAACATTAGCCATAACAATATGAAGTGCTACCGTTCTTAAAAAGGTGCTTTTCCCTGCCATGTTCGCTCCAGTAACGATGAAGAATTGTTCTTCTTCAAGTTTTAAATCGCTATCTACACGTTTTTCAGGATTTAGTAACGGATGCCCTAAACCTTCTGCTAAAATTGTAACAGGTTCTTCGGTTAAAATTGGATACGTAAAATCCTGATGATTAAAAGCATAATTTCCGAAACTATTAAAGGCATCAAAAAACGTAACGACTTCAAACCAATCGTCCACCTTATCTGCATATTGCGTAATCCATTGTTCTACATTGTAACTACTTCTAATATCAATAAGAAAATAACCATTTCCGAAAATCGCAGATATAAGATTGTTTCTATTGTCTAGTGCATCCAAGGTTTTAGAGAATTTTGCAAATATTTCTGAAGCCTTTAGACCTTCTGATTGAATCAATTTTTGCTTAGATTTTAATAATTCTGAAGTGAATTCTTTGGTTTCAATAGCATTAAGTAACAAAGCATATTGCCTAAACGTATCTTTGGCGCGTCCTGTATTTTGGGCAAGAATATTAATATTCTTCAAAAACATACTTGTAATTCCCAATCCTAACAACAACCAATAACCAATTATAGAAACCGGAATAATTTCAGCAATCCCTAACACAATAATAACTAAAGACGCCATACTAAAACTTATAGATATCCAATATTGTGTTTTACTTAAAAAGGGTTGATAATCCTTTAACCATGTAATAATAGAAGTCGCAGAATGTTCTATTTCTACACCTTGAGCAACAGCTGCATAGTTTTGTCTCCATTCTGGTAATGCTGCTAATTCTTGTATGGCTTGTTGTCGTTCTTCAATATTCGTAATATCGTTTGACAATAAGTTTTCGGTTAACTTTTGAGTTCCTTCATTAATAGCTGTTCTATTTATAAATTGAAAGAAAGAGCCTTTTCCAAATAAATCGATATCCAAACTAAAAAAATGCTTTGGATTTTGAAATTCTTCACCATCTAATCGCTCATGAAAATCGCCTTTTTCAATTTTTAATTCGTCTTCATTAATGGCAATCAGTCGTTTGTGTAAGTTTCTTTTCGATTTTAAATCTGTATATCTCGAAAGCAGAAAAAGAAAAGATGCCATACCAACAACTCCAATTCCTACGGCAATTTGCCAATTTTGATACGTAAAGTAAATGCCTATTCCTGTTAAAACAAAAACTGAAAGTCTAAGTATACTATATAAACTAAGTTGTTTGAAAATTCGTTTAGAAGCAACTTGATTAGCCTCTAAATGTTCTTTATAAAATGAATTTGGGTTTTGCATGATGCTAAATTAAAAACGAAATATAAGAAAAGTAAAAATCCCAAGATAAGATTTTACCTTGGGATTCGATATATGAGATTTCTGCTTTCGCAGGAATTTATTAACCTTTTAAAGTCGCGGATAAATACTCACGATTCATACGTGCAATATTTTCTAAAGAAATACCTTTAGGACATTCTACTTCACAAGCTCCAGTATTGGTACAGTTACCAAAACCTTCTAAGTCCATTTGCGCTACCATATTTTGAACACGGTCTGCCGCTTCCACTTGTCCTTGTGGTAATAAAGCATATTGTGATACTTTAGCACCAACAAACAACATGGCTGAAGAGTTTTTACAACTCGCTACACAAGCACCACAACCAATACAAGTTGCAGCATCCATAGCTTCATCTGCTGCATGCTTTGAAATAGGAATATTATTGGCATCTTGAGTATTACCAGACGTGTTTACAGAAATATAACCACCTGCTTGTTGAATACGCTCAAAAGCCATTCTATCGACTACTAAATCTTTTATTACAGGAAATGCTGCTGCTCTAAATGGCTCAATAGTAATAGTATCACCATCGTTAAACATACGCATGTGTAACTGACAGGTTGTAATTCCTCTATCTGGACCATGGGCTTCACCATTAATGTACATTGAGCACATTCCGCAAATTCCTTCACGACAATCATGATCAAATGCTACAGGCTCTTCACCAGAATTAACTAATTGTTCATTCAAAACATCCATCATTTCTAAGAAAGACATGTGTTCTGAAATCTCAGTTACTTTGTAATCGACCATTTGACCCTTAGCTTTTGAGTCTTTTTGTCTCCAAATTTTAAGTGTTAAATTCATATCGTCTTTCTTATTTGTATGAACGTTGTTTTAGTTCAATATCTTTAAATTCTAATTCTTCTTTGTGTAAAACCGCATCTGCTGGTTCACCTTTATATTCCCAAGCAGCTACAAATGCAAAGTCTTCATCGTTACGTTTTGCCTCACCTTTTTGAGGGCCATCTAACTCAGCAGACTCTTCTCTAAAGTGTCCACCACAAGATTCTTCACGCATTAACGCATCTTTTGCGAACAATTCTCCTAATTCTAAGAAATCGGCAACACGACCAGCTTTTTCAAGTTCTGGGTTCATTTCATCAGCCGTTCCTGGAATATAAATATCTTTCCAAAATTCTTCTCTGATGGCTTTAATTTCAGACATCGCTTCAGTTAAACCTTGAGCGTTTCTAGACATCCCGACCTTATCCCACATCACTTTCCCTAACTTCTTATGGAAATAATCTACAGATTTTGTTCCTTTATTATTCATAAAGAAATTGATTCTATCGGTCACCTCTTTTTCAGCGTCATCAAATTCTTTTGAATCCGTTGGAATTTTCCCGGTACGAATATCAGCAGATAAATAATCACCGATAGTATAAGGTAATACGAAATAGCCATCAGCTAAACCTTGCATTAAGGCTGAAGCCCCAAGTCTGTTAGCACCGTGATCAGAGAAATTAGCTTCCCCAATACAGTAACAACCTGGAATAGTTGTCATTAAGTTATAATCTACCCAAACACCTCCCATGGTGTAATGCACCGCTGGATAAATCATCATTGGTGTTTCGTATGGATTCTGATCAATGATCTTCTCATACATTTGGAATAAGTTTCCGTATTTAGCTTCTACAATAGCCTGACCAAGTTCTTTGATTTTTGCCGGACTAGGATTTTCTATATTATGAATCTTAGCTTGTTCTTTCCCGTAGCGCTCAAAAGCCGAAGCAAAATCTAAATAAACCGCTTCACCAGTGGCATTCACACCATAACCAGCATCACAACGTTCTTTTGCTGCTCTAGATGCTACATCACGCGGAACTAAGTTACCAAATGCAGGATAACGTCTTTCTAAGTAATAATCGCGTTCATCTTCTGACAAATCAGTTGGTTTTTTACGACCTTCTCTAATTGCCAATACATCTTCCATGTTTTTAGGTACCCAAATACGACCATCATTACGTAATGATTCTGACATCAACGTCAGTTTCGATTGGTAATCTCCCGAACGTGGAATACATGTTGGGTGAATTTGTGTATAACATGGATTCGCGAAATACGCTCCTTTTTTATGAATTTTCCAAGCTGCAGTTGCGTTAGAGCCCATAGCGTTTGTTGATAAGAAATATACATTTCCATAGCCACCAGAACCAACAACAACAGCATGTGCTGAATGTCTTTCTATTTCACCTGTAACTAAATTACGAGCAATAATACCTCTTGCCTTTCCGTCTACGACAACAACGTCTAGCATTTCATGACGGTTAAACATTTCAATTTTACCACGAGCAATTTGTCTATTCATAGCTGAATACGCTCCCAATAATAATTGTTGACCTGTTTGACCTTTAGCGTAGAATGTTCTAGATACTAAAACTCCACCAAAAGAACGGTTATCTAATAAGCCTCCATAATCACGTGCAAAAGGAACACCTTGTGCCACACATTGGTCAATAATATTAGCAGAAACCTCAGCCAAACGATATACGTTAGCTTCACGCGAACGGTAATCACCACCTTTTACGGTATCGTAAAATAATCGGTATGTAGAATCACCATCACCTTGGTAATTTTTTGCTGCGTTAATTCCACCTTGAGCCGCGATTGAATGCGCTCTACGAGGTGAATCTTGGTAAGCAAATGCTTTTACATTATAGCCTAACTCAGCTAAAGTTGCTGCAGCAGAACCACCTGCAAGTCCTGTTCCAACAACAATAACATCGATATGACGTTTGTTGGCAGGATTTACTAAATCGATGTGGTTTTTATAATCTGTCCATTTATCTTTAATTGGACCCTTTGGTACTCTTGAATCTAAAGCCATATTAGATATGTTTTTTAGTGATTAAGGTGATGAAATAATGCAATAAATATAAATCCTAATGGAATTAAAATTGCGTAAGCCTTTCCGAATCCCTGTAATCCTTTTGTGTATTTGTTGTTTGCGCCTGTAGACTGAAATGCGGAGTCAAAACCATGTAATAAGTGAAGTGCTAAAAACACAAAACCTACAATGTAAAGTGCAACTCTCCAAAGCGGAACAAATTTTTCTTGCAATTCATGAAAATATCTAAACTCACCATTGTGCATTCCAGACATATCACCAACAATATATTTTGTATTAATCTCTGGAATCCAGAAATCGATAAAGTGAATGATTAAAAAAGCAAGGATAAAACCTCCACTCCAAATCATGTTTCTGCTCATCCAAGTCGAATTGGCAGCACCATTATTTTTCACATATTTAACACCATTTGCTTTGTTGTTTTTGATTTCCAAGACAAAACCCATTACAAAGTGAAAAATAACACCAATAATTAAAATAGGTTGAATCACATATTGAATTACCCAAAATGTCCCCATAAAGTGCGATATCTCATTAAAAGTATCAGGACTTATTACAGAAAATAGGTTAATTACAAAATGTTGTAGTACAAAAATCATAAGGAAGAATGCCGAAAGTGCCATGGCAAACTTTCTTCCTATCGACGAATTTAGAATTCCGCTCATTGTAGATCTAATTTTATTTAGTCTAACAAAGATACAGCGCAATTAACATTTTCCCAACTACGATGAATGATTATTAATTTATTTAGAATGAATTTAATTAGCTCAAAAACTATTAACCTTTAACTTAGCCTAATCTATAACAATTTACACTTATAAACAATTATTTATAAATTACAGACTTACATTATGAAACAGATCGTGTTCAATTAAAGCATAGCCATTATTTCGGCAATCACTATGATCAATACTAAAGAAATTGGATAAACTGCAGCATAAGCAATTTGTGGCGCATCAGATTCGGTCATTGCATCTGCAACACTCAAACCTGGTGTGGATGTCATTCCACCTGTTAATGCTCCTATGACAGATAAAAAATTAATTTTCATTACGAAACGCCCAACAAGAACTGTAATAAGCATAGGTATTAATGTAATGAGCGCTCCAAAAAGTAACAAAATTGCACCATGTTCTTGAATTGCGAGCACCAAGCTTTGTCCTGCACTTAAGCCTACTGGTGTTAAAAATAACAGAAGTCCAAACTGACGTAGAATTTGATTGGCAGGACCTGGAAGATTCCAAATTATACCCCCTGCTTTTCCTTTCCAACTTAAAAATATAGACGTTAGAAGCACACCTCCTGTTAGACCTAATTTAAGATGAATACTACCTAAGGGAATAGAAATTGAGCCAATTAAAACACCTATTACAATTCCGAATGCTACAGGCAGAAAACTTGTTTCTCCAATTCTTTTTAAGCTGTCACCAAAAAGTTGTGTTACCGCAGGAACATTTCCTTTAGAAGAGGATACAAGAATTTTATCACCATATTTTATTTGAGTTGAAGGATGTGGTGCTAAGTCAATTCCCGCTCTCCTAATACGTGTTATAGTTGCAGAATAATTATCTAGAAGGTTAAGTTCCATAATTGATTTATTTACCACAGCATCATTACTAACCACATACCATTTTATTTCATAAGTTCCACTTCTAGGGATTTTCACATCAGTAACCTTACCTAATAGTATCTCAATTCTATCTAATGCATTTACAGTACCCACCGCTTTTATAATATCGCCTGTTTCCAAAACTGTATTACTTGTTGGAGACGTAGGTAATTGATTTGGCTTCATAATACGTGAAATATTAGCCTTAGTCATAAACCTAATCCTCAACTCTTTAATTGTTTTTCCGTTTACGTTTTCATTAGAAATAATCAAATTTTTATTAATTACAAGTGGAGTATTAGAACTTGATATTTCTTCAAATTCTTTTTCTTCCTTTTTAATATCTACCTTAAATAATGAGGGTCCCAACTTCACAAATAAAATAACTCCCAAAACTCCAAATGGATAAGCAATACCATAACCTATAGACGCTAAAGTAGAACGAGAAGCCTCAATAGATGCTGCTAAACCTGGTGTAGATGTCAATGCTCCAGTTAGCAAACCACTCATCATATTTATATCAACATCATAAATATAAGAAATAGATATCGCTGTGATTCCACCTGTAATTACTGTAATACTAGCAAGGGCAATTAATTTCACGCCTTGCTCTTTAAAAGAACTAAAAAACGAAGGTCCTGCTTGCATTCCTATAGTATAAATAAATAGCACCAAACCCACACTTTGTATTATGGGTGGAATACTAAAATCAATACGATATAAATTGTATAAATACCCAAAAAAAATAGCGACGAAAATAACCGCAGAAGTATCAAAACTAATTCCTTTTATTCGAATATTTCCAAGAGCAATTCCTAAACCAATGACAAGAAACAATACGAAATAGTCATGGGTAAGCAATTCTGAAAAAAATTCCATAAATTATAATCTTTTTAATTTAAGTCAACAAAAATATACTGTAATTCAATTGAATCACATGATTAATGTCACTTAAAATAGTACTAATATCAATTAAAATCAAATTCATAATCTCAAAACACCTATAAACATTGAACGAATACGTTATCGTATTTTTTTTAATTAGTTACACCAAAATACTAGAATTTATTGATTTTCTTATGTTCAAAAACTATTTCAAAAATGAGCTTTAATAAAATGTTAAAACCTAAAGATCCAAATCCTGTATTTTAAGTATTCGTTAAATAAAACCTTAGCTTTGTAATTCAATTAAAAATTAACACCCATGAAATACAATTTAATTAATTCCAATCTTTTCATAAAAAACAGAGAAAACTTCAAAAACAAAATGGTTAGCAACAGTTTAGCTGTTTTTAACTCTAATGATATTTACCCAATTGGTGCAGACAGCACTATGCCTTTTCAACAAGATAGGAATATATTTTATTTAAGTGGAGTGGATCAAGAAGAAAGTATTTTAGTGCTTTTTCCAGACTGCCCAAACCCAAAACATCGTGAGCTTTTATTTTTAACTGAAACCAATGAACATATTGCTATTTGGGAAGGTGAAAAACTAACCAAAGAAAAAGCTTTTGAAACCTCAGGTATTAAAACCGTGTATTGGCTGCAAGATTTCGACAAAATCATGAAAGAAATCATGTCGCAAGCAGATACTATCTATATAAACACAAACGAACATTATCGAGCCAACGTGGCAACTGAGACACGCGAGGCTCGTTTTAATAAAAAAATAAAAGCACAATTCCCTGCTCATAAAGTTGAAAAGAGCAATCCCATTTTACAACGTTTACGCTCTGTAAAAGATCCAATAGAATTAGATCTTATACAGCAAGCTTGTAACATTACTGAAAAAGGATTCAGACGCGTTTTAAAATTTACAAAACCCGGTGTTTGGGAATATAACTTGGAAGCCGAATTTATGCACGAATTCTTAAACAATCGCTCAAAAGGTTTTGCCTATACACCTATTGTCGGCTCCGGAAATAATGCCAACGTCTTACATTATATTGAAAACAACCAACAATGTAAAGCTGGCGATTTAATATTAATTGATGCTGGTGCAGAATATGCTAATTATGCTAGCGATATGACCCGTACAATTCCGGTTTCAGGGAAATTCAACAACAGACAAAAAGACGTTTATAACGCTGTAAATCGTGTAAAAAACGAAGCTACAAAAATGCTTGTTCCTGGTACATTATGGGAACAATACCATGTTGAAGTTGGAAAAATAATGACCTCGGAACTTTTAGGTTTAGGCTTATTAGACAAAGCAGATGTGCAAAACGAAAACAAAGATTGGCCAGCATATAAAAAATACTTTATGCATGGCACATCACATCATATGGGATTAGACACTCATGATTACGGAATTCTAACTGAACCGATGCTAGCCAATATGGTGTTTACTGTTGAGCCTGGAATTTACATTCCGGATGAAGGTTTTGGTATTCGTTTAGAAGATGATGTGGTAATTCAAAAAACGGGAGAACCTTTTAATTTAATGCGGGATATTCCTATTGAAATAGAAGAGATTGAGGATATTATGAATTCTTAATTTTAAAATTCTTTTAAATTTTAAAAACTTGTAAGCTCATCATGTAGCTTGCAAGTTTTTTGATTAATATTGACGCCTAAATCAAAAGGCATGAAATTGACAAAAGAGCGTCTTTACATAATACTATCATTTTTTTCAATTTATGTTATTTGGGGATCCACGTATCTGTTGAATAAAATTTTAGTTAGTCAATTAGCTCCATTATACGCTGCTTCTATTCGATTTATTACAGCAAGTATCTTGATTTTCACTATTGCAAAATTTTTAAAAATTCCATTGAAAATCACAAAGCCTCAAATACGAAATACAGCAATTGCTGGTTTTTTATTTTTAACCATAGGGAATGGCTTAGTCGTTTGGGCACTACAATTTGTCGATAGTGGTTTTGCCGCTCTAGAAATTTCGGCACAACCTTTAGTCGTCCTAATTCTATTGCGAATTTTTGAAGGCAAAAAAATTCAACCTATGTCTATTTTAGGTGTAATTATTGGATGTATTGGGATTTACTTATTAGTCAGTCAACGCGAAATGATTAGCCAAGAAGGCATGATAACTGGGATGATTATGATTTTTATTTGTATGCTGAGCTGGGCCTATTGTAGTCTCTTTGTTTCAAAAGCCGACCTACCTTCAAACTTTTTTGTTAATACAGGTTACCAAATGCTATTTGGAGGTGGTATGTTATTAATTGGCAGCCTTATTGTTAGAGAAGAACGACTCCCATTTTCTAGCTGGAATACTGAAATCATCAACTCCATGGGAATGCTTATCATTTTTGGAAGTATTGTGGCTTTCACGGCGTTTAATTACTTATTAAGCAAAGTATCTCCGGAAAAAGTAGCGACTTCAACATATGTTAATCCGATTGTAGCCTTACTCTTAGGATGGTATTTTTTAAAAGAGAATATTTCCTTACAGTCAATAATTGCAGCAGCTGTATTACTTACTGGAGTATATTTTATAAACACCAAAAAAGCACTTACAATTTTTAAGAGATTTAATAAAAACGTATAAGCAATAAGACCTACGGTATTGATGTTGCGCTTTGTTTAATTTTAAAAGTCCAGTTTTCACAACGTTTTACCCTTCAAAAACAAACAATCGTTCCAAAGCAACTTTAGGCGCCAAGTTCTCAGCATGCCAAGAAAATGTTGTTTTTGCTGGCTTTTCCCAAACACATTTAAAATCATCTGGAGCCTTATATTCACTGATAAACACTTGATGACCTGCTTTGCTTTTTTCCCTGCACCACTCCCAGAATTTCTCATGATTAAAACCATCGCGATACTTCGTCGTAGATTCATAAGGCGGATCGCAATAAATAATACTTTTTTCAGGAATGACTAATTCGGTATACGATTTACAAGATAAAATGATGCCTTCTAATTTTGGAACTTGCTTGGTAATATTTCGGTAATGTTCTCCCCAATAATCGCGTTTACCTTCCTTATCGCGTCTGTAACCAGCAAACCATTTTCCTCCAAAAGAATTAAAACCAACGTAACTTACTAAATGTTTTGGGTATTGGTCTTGATTGTACTTTATACGCTTATACTCTTCTTCACTTACAGATTGTGGAGGATCCCAATTCTCATGGATTAAGGCTTGCCACATAGCCATGAGTTCTTCATGCTGGTCATTGGCTGTTCTTAACCCATCGACCTTATCAATCATATTCATACCACCTGCAAAGGGTTCTAAGTAGGCTTGATTCTCTTTTCTATCTTTTAAAATTATTGGTAATAAATCTTTAGCAAAACGCGCCTTGCTTCCCATGTACTTCATATGCTCTTCTTCATTTTTAATTCTATACCAACCGAAATAATAAATACTAAAAACGCTGGTAAAACCCAACCTAAACTTTGGCTTGAAAACGGAATGTAATTAGTTATGGATCTTAAAGTTTCTGATGGACTTATAAACCCTATGACATCAGGAATACTAAATAAAATCGTGATAAATACAACGGTTCTAAAAACTAAAGGTGACGCCATTTTTTCTGGCAATACATTTAATAAAATTAGTATGATCGTAATTGGATAAATAAATAATAACACAGGAATAGCCACCACAATAATTGAATTAAAATCTAGCTGACCAATAGCAAAACCTAAAACACTCGCCAAAATAGCAGTAACAATATAAACCGTTTGCGAATTATTAAGCAACCCTTTAAAATAATCAGCCGTACCCGCTATAATACCAATGGCTGTCGTAAAGCAAGCTAATGAAATTAAAATACTTAAAACGGTGTTTCCAAAATCACCTAAAGCAGAAATACTAATATCACGTAATAAATTAGCCCGTTGCATATCACTACTGAGTTCTGCGTTAATATTAATTTCAGAACTATAATACGCACCAACAGAAATTAATCCTGCATAAATAACAAACAAGCTCAAACCTGCGATAAAACCCGACTTTCTAATTAGCGTCCGTTTGGAACTGTAGATTTCTACAGCCATATTTTTAAAATTCAACGATACAATGATTACCGCTCCAACTACAACGGCTCCAATAGCATCAAAGGTTTGATAACCTTCTAATACACCTTTTGAAAATGGAGTTTTAAATTGGGAACCCCCTGTATTAAATGCCGTTGAAAACAACCCTATTCCTATAACAGCCAATAACATTAATACAATAAATGGAGTTAAAAACTTACCAATGAGACCCAATATTTTTGAACGGTTGAGCACAAATAAGAGTACCAACGAAAAATAAATAGCACTCGTTAACGTAGATGAAGTTCCAAACGCTGGGAATATTGCAATTTCGTGGGTTGCAGCCGCAGTTCTTGGTGACGGAATAGCAACAGCAATAACATAAATAAGGATACAATAAGTTAAACTAAACGTCGACGATACCTTTTTGCCAAAATCAAATAATGTGCCTTGCAATCTGGCATGAGCAAGAATGCCAAGAATAGGGATGACGACCGCTGTAATCATAAAACCGATGGTGACCCAAAACCAATCGTCGCCCGCATTATAACCTAATAAAGGTGGAATTAACAAATTACCTGCTCCAAAAAACAAGGAAAACATTCCAAAACTAGTTATTAAAAGCTCTTTCCGTTGTATCGTCACCTAGTTGATTTTTTTGAGTTCTAAATCTCCAAAATTAAAACTGAAATCAGTAATTGGAGCAATATAATCCATGGTCGCTGAAATCGCTTCACCTTTTTCATTGAATGTAAATTTCACATATACATCAGCATCATAACTTCTGTCATTCCATTTCGCAACAAACGTTGTGGCATTTAGAGGTAACAATTCACCAAACAATCTAGAAGACCGGCTACTCTCTATGACATACCCATTTTTAGCATCATATGATATAATAACATCACCAAACCAATCATCTGTATATGTTCCAACAATGTACTCTGGTTTTGGTAACAACTTTAGTGTTTTCGCTTTTTCAACTTTTGAATACACTGCAGCTTTTATACTATCATTATATTTAATAAAATCTTCATTTCTTTTGCCGTATTGTTCTAACCAATTACGATTTTCATACCCTAAATACGCATCTTTAATGGTGTTGGTAATTGTGCTAAAAGCAGAACCGTTCATTTGATTGGTTAACACCACAATACCTAAATCTAAATCAGGAATCATAGTAAACTGCGTCACCGTTCCTAATAAACCTCCGGTATGATACACTTGCTTGCGCCCTCCTTTTACATCGGCAACAAACCATCCTAAACCATAGCCCTTAAAATTAGACGCATAAGAATCATCAGCGCTCACTTTCAAAGGAGTTTGCAATTGCCAAAGTTCGTGAAACTGCTCTTCGCTTAATAGGCGCTCACCATGTTCTGTAACAGCATCGTTCATTAAAAATTGAGCCCACGTTAACATATCTAGAACATTACTCACAATTCCTCCTGCCGGATTAGCCGTTTCACTCCAATCATGTGGAATTTGAATTACTTTTCCTTCAGCCATGGTATGCGCATCAATAATATTGGATTTATCCTTGACGCGATTATAAGACGCTTTACTACTCAGCATTCCAACAGGTTTCATAATCTTGGTTTCAATAAAGTCTTCCCAAGACAAACCGCTCACTCGTTTTAAAACTTCACCTGCGATTATAAACATATTGTTGTTATAGGCAAATTCACTTCTAAATGAACTTTCAGGTTCTAAATATTTTACATTATTAATAATGTCACTTACTGTAAAATCACTGCCTTCCGGAAAAAACATTAAATCCCCTGCTCCCAATCCCATTCCACTGCGATGTGTTACCAAATCTCTAACCGTAAATTCTTCAGTTACCCAAGCATCATATAATTGAAATTCCGGAATATGTTTACGCACTTTGTCATCCCAATTCAACTTACCTGCATCCACCATCATCGCTAAAGCAAAACACGTAAAACCTTTACTATTAGATGCTACTCCTACTAAAGTTTCAGCATTCATGTCTTTTTTATTCGTCAATGAACGCACACCATGCCCTTTTGAATACACGATTTTTCCACCCTTAAAAATACCCACAGAAATCCCAGGCACCTCAAAAATGGTTAAAGTTTCCTTTATTAAGTCATCTAGTTGTTGCTCTTCAATTTGAGCATTTAATAAGCAAGAAAATACAATTAGAAATGATATAAAAAGACGTTTTAAAACCATTAGATTTTTAATTTAGTTTGAAAGATTTCAAAGATACTAAAATGTTATAATGATTACTGAGTAGAAATGTTTTCAAAATATATCTTTGCAATTATGATTATAAACTACAAAAATAGTAGCGTTCATTACAAGCTTGAAGGCAAAGGAGATGCGATTGTATTACTTCACGGATTTCTTGAGAATGTTGATATGTGGCAAGATTTAGTTGCTAAGTTTTCACAGACAAATCAAGTTGTTTGTATTGACTTATTAGGGCATGGCAAAACGGACTGTATTGGTTATATCCACACCATGGAGGCAATGGCAGACGCTGTTTTAGCCGTTTTAGAACATCTAAATATTACAAAAGCACATATCGTTGGACATTCAATGGGCGGTTATGTCGCTTTAGCTTTAGCTGAAAATAAACCGGAATTGTTTAAAGGTCTATGCTTAATGAATTCCACATTTGAAGCCGATGATACTACTCGAAAATTAATTAGAACACGTGCTTCAGAAATGGCACAACAAAATTATGAGATTTTGATAAAGATGTCATTTGCCAATTTATTTGCTCCTGAAAGCAAGGATCGTTTTAAAAACGCCTACGAAAAAGCACTTCAAATAGCCTTAGAAACACCATTGCAAAGCTACATTGCCGCACAAGAAGGCATGAAACACAGACCTAACCGTTTTCAAATTTTCAAAAACCTAGAATGCAATAAACTAATTATAATTGGTAAAAAGGATAGTCTTATTGATAGTGAACAAATTATAGAGCAAATTAAAAATACAGACATTGATTTCATAGAGTTTTCGGAAGGACATATGAGCTATATTGAAAATAAATCAGATTTATCTTACAATATTTTACACTTTATCGAAAAATAAGTCGCTTAAACGTTTTGTTTGGTTTTATTTTCTAAGTTTACTGAAGAGATTAAAAAATAAATCGTAAACAACCACATTATGAAACCTAACAAACTCTACTGTGATTTATTTGGACATAATTATCAAATTACCAAAAAAGTTACCAACCATGTGAAGGAGTATACTTGTAAATGTTGTAAAAAACAATTGACAACAAACAGCAATGGTAGACTCACAGAATTAACAGCTAAGCATCAAGACATAAATACAGCTCTAGAGCGCCTCTATAACAATAAGTCGATGCGTTTGAAGCGAAAAACACTCACTTCGTCGATTTGTTAATTGTTAATAACTTTTAAGTAACTAATTTTCTTATCTTTAGAATCCCTATAAAAGTGATAATATCTCTAAGAAAACTAGTTAATGAAAAACATTTATTGCTCATTGTTTGGTCACGATTACATAGTGTCCAAAAATGTTACTTATCATGTTAAAGAATATAAGTGTAAAAATTGTAAAACAGAAATGACCATCGATGGAGATGGAAAATTTATTCCACTAACACCAAAATTTAAGGAAATTAATAGTGTATTACATCGTGTACACAATAAGCGTTTAGAAAAAGGACAAAAGCTTTTTATGCTTGATCTGTAAGCGCATTCCAACCTTTAGCTATAATAGCTATCTTTTCATCTGCTCTTGTTACTAAGTGCATACCTCTGTCTTCTTCTGTCATATAACCAATCACAGTTAAATTTGGATTGCCTTTTATTTTAGGGAAATCTTCTTGAGAAATTGTCATTAACAATTCATAATCCTCACCTCCATTTAAAGCAATTGTAGTACTATCTAAATTAAATTCCTCACAAGTAGAAATCACCTGAGGATCTAATGGTATTTTCGTTTCATATAAGTCTACACCAACCTTACTTTGCTTACATAAATGTATAATTTCAGAAGAAATTCCGTCGCTAACATCAATCATACTCGTTGGTTTCACTTCTAAATCCTTCAGTAACTTCACAATATCTTTTCGAGCTTCAGGTTTTAATTGACGCTCAATAATATAGGTATACATGGATAAATCGGGTTGATTATTAGGATTCACTTTAAACACTTCTTTTTCGCGTTCTAGAACTTGCAAGCCCATAAAAGCTCCTCCAAGATCACCCGTTATAACCAACAAGTCATTTGGTTTTGCACCAGATCTTAAGACTTCATTTCCTTTTTCAACTTCACCAATTGCCGTCACAGAAATAATTAAACCAGAGGTTGAAGACGTCGTATCACCACCAACAACATCAACATTGTAGAATGTTGCAGCCATTGTAATTCCTGCATATAATTCTTCTAATGCCTCTAATGGGAAACGATTAGAAACAGCAATAGAAACCGTGACTTGTGTCGCCACAGCATTCATAGCGTAAATATCTGATAAATTCACTACTACAGCTTTATAACCTAAATGTTTTAGAGGTGCATAACTCAAATCAAAATGCACACCCTCTACTAGTAAGTCCGTAGAAACAACAACTTGTTTTTTACCAAAATCAAGGATTGCAGCATCGTCACCAATACTTTTCACAGTTGATTTTTGAGTTACTTTAAAATGATTTGTTAAGTGTTCAATCAATTTAAATTCTCCTAATTCACTCAATGGAGTACGCTTTGGGTTTTTATCTTCAATCATAATGCAAAAATATTGTGCTTTTTTTGATTAGGCTACATGAATAGAATTATTTATTAAGAATTTAACTCAAATAAAGAGACACATGATTGTCCAAAATACAAGTTTCCCTATCTAATTACTAAGATTATAACCTTAAGTCTCAGACCTTATTTTAATAGAAAAACATCGTTAAAATTCATGTTTTAAATTTTTTTTGTGCATTTCATCGAAAAATCAGGTATTTTAACTTGATTTAAATTTCATTTTTTAAATTGCTCTACCCTAAGTTTATAAAAATGAAACCTAACTCTACCAAAGCCCTACCTTGTGCCATATTTGGCCATAATTATCAAAGATCTAAGACCAATATTGATCACACTATTGAAATGACATGTTCGCATTGCGATACCGTTGTGATTACTGATCGTCATGGAAATTTTGAAACCATTACAGTTTCTAACACTCAAATCGCAGACACCTTGCAAGAATTATATCGTCTCACCAGACGTATACCCAAATCAAAAGTGGCTATATAATAACGCTTTCCCTTGGCCTTATCCTTCATAGCCAAACCCTATGAAATCATATCCTAATATAATGTTAGGTTCTATGGAAAAAAGAGACTTATATTGTATCTTCGCACTCTATTTAGAGCAAATCTATATAAGAATATGATAAAAGTTTCTGATCACGCAAAAAAGAAAGTCATAGAACTCATGACTGACGATGGCTTCGACCCATTTACAGATTACGTCCGAGTAGGTGTAAAAAGTGGAGGTTGCTCTGGCTTATCTTATGATTTAAAGTTTGATAAAACTCAAGCCGATGACGACAAAGTATTTGAAGACAACGATATTAAAATCATTGTAGACAAAAAAAGCTTTCTCTATCTCATTGGAACTACACTAGAATATTCTGGCGGATTAAACGGAACCGGTTTCGTTTTTAACAACCCAAATGCGAATCGTACTTGTGGTTGTGGTGAATCATTTTCGCTATAAAACTAAGAAGCCCATCCCAACCCTCCGAAAAGTGAGGGAGAATAAACAATCAATTACAAAGTGGATTAACCCAACTTTGAATTTAAAATTTTAAACTCAGAATTAAACGATGAGTAAATATACAGAAGACGATCTTAGAGAGGAATTAAAAACCAAAGAATATGAATATGGTTTTTTTACAGATATTGAATCTGAAACATTTCCTATTGGATTAAATGAAGATATCGTTCGTGCTATTTCAAAAAAGAAAGATGAGCCAGAATGGATGACCGAATGGAGATTGGACGCTTTTAAGGTTTGGAAAGAAATGACGGAACCAGAATGGGCTAATGTCCATTACAAAAAACCCGATTTTCAAGCTATAGCTTATTATTCTGCACCAGTTGCTGTAGACCCTAACAAAACATTAGATGATGTAGATCCTGATTTATTAGCGATGTACAAAAAGCTAGGCATTTCAGTAGATGAGCAGAAAAAAATGAATAATGTAGCAATGGATATCGTAGTTGATTCGGTTTCTGTGGCAACAACATTTAAGAAAACACTGTCTGAAAAAGGCATTATTTTCATGAGTATTTCTGAAGCCATAAAGGAGCACCCAGAATTAGTGAAAAAATATATTGGAACCATAGTACCAACTAAAGATAATTTTTATGCGGCATTAAATTCTGCTGTATTTAGTGATGGTTCTTTCTGTTATATTCCAAAAGGAGTTAAATGTCCAATGGAATTATCCACATATTTTAGAATCAACCAAGGAGGAACTGGGCAATTTGAAAGAACACTTCTTATTGCAGATGAAGGAAGTTACGTGAGTTACTTAGAAGGTTGTACAGCACCTAGTAGAGATGAAAATCAATTACATGCTGCAGTTGTAGAGCTAATTGCTATGGATGATGCTGAAATAAAATATTCTACCGTACAAAACTGGTATCCAGGAAATGCGGAAGGTAAAGGTGGTGTTTACAATTTTGTAACTAAAAGAGGGCTTTGTGAGAAAAATGCAAAAATCTCTTGGACACAAGTTGAAACGGGTTCTGCCGTAACATGGAAATATCCTTCTTGTATCTTAAAAGGTGATAATTCAGTTGGTGAATTTTATTCGATTGCTGTAACTAATAATTATCAGCAAGCAGATACTGGTACTAAAATGATTCACTTAGGCAAAAACACAAAATCAACGATTATATCTAAAGGTATTTCCGCTGGTAAATCACAAAATTCGTATCGTGGATTAGTTCAGATTGGATCTCGTGCAGATAACGCTCGTAACTTTTCACAATGTGATAGTTTATTAATGGGAAATGAATGTGGCGCACACACTTTCCCTTATATAGAAGCTAAAAATAAAAGTGCTACGATAGAGCACGAAGCAACCACAAGTAAAATTGGTGAAGACCAAATATTTTATTGTAACCAAAGAGGGATCGATACCGAAAAAGCCATTGCTTTAATAGTAAATGGTTTTAGTAAAGAAGTCCTTAATAAATTACCTATGGAATTTGCAGTGGAAGCTCAAAAATTATTGGAAATTAGTTTAGAAGGAAGTGTAGGATAAACAATTCCCGAAAACGCAGGAATCTCAAAAAAATAATAAAAATTCTATTATTTCAACAAGATGAAAAAAACATTACTCTTATTAACCATTGCTCTAGCATTTGTAGCTTGTAAAGACTTCAAAAAAGGATTTAACGAAGGTTATAACGATGCTTTAGAAGAAGCTGAAGCAACACAAAAAGAAGGCATAAAACTTTACACTTTAGACGGTGGAACTGTGCAGGTCAATATGTTAGAAATCTTCTCTCAAGACACAACGTACCAAGGCCAATCTAAAACTTTCGCTGATGCGTTTTATATTATTGAACACCCAAAAGGTCGACTGCTTTGGGATGCTGGTTTAGCTGAAGGTTTAGTAGGACAAGAACCCTTTACAACACCAAATGGAGCTTTTACAGTGTCTAGAAAAGATTCTGTGGTATCACAACTAAAATTATTGAATTTAACACCCAAAGATTTCGAATATATAGCCTTATCACACACACATTTTGACCATTCTGGTTCGGCATCTAAATTTGCTGATGCAACGTGGTTGGTTCAAACTTCGGAATATGATTTCATAACGAGTGAAGAACAAAAAAAAGGAGATAACTATCCAGCCATTGCCGCATTAACGAATGTGAAAAAACTAAATGGAGAATATGATGTTTTTGGTGATGGAACGGTCGTCATAAAATCTATGCCAGGCCATACTGCAGGACACCAAGTATTATTCTTGAGATTAGAAAATGCTGGCAACGTATTATTAGCCGGAGATTTATATCATTTTCAAGAAAATAGAGATACTAAAGGGGTCCCAAGTTTTAATTACGATGTAGATGCCACCTTAAAAAGCATGGACCTTTTTGAAGCGTTAGCAAAAGAAACTAATGCCGATGTTTATATTCAGCATAGCGCAGACGATTTTAACCGATTACCAAAATATCCAAAATATTTAGACTAATGATTAGAAACACATTCGCAATTATATTATGCCTTGCTCTATTTGTTTCGTGCAAAAACGAGGAAAAACAAGATGTAAATCTTGAAGAAAATCGTGCAAAGTCCTATGATCAGAACGACGGATTTATAACCGTAAAAGGTGATTTTGTATATTTCGCTGATGCTGCTGTTTTACAGACACCAAAAGAAATCTATGGTGTGGTTATCGATGAGAATATGCACTTATTAGCTGAACAAGCAAAAGCATTTAAAACAGAAGACACTGATATGGTTCCTGTAACCGTAAGAGTTAGAAAATTTGAAAAAGAAAAAGACGAAGAAGGCTGGCAATACCGCGTAGAAATTAAAGAAATTTTAAAGGTGGAAGCACCTGACCCGAATAAAGAAGACGTTATAAAATTAGCAAACTAAAACTATGTTAAAGATCAATAATTTACATGCAAGTGTAGAAGATAAAAGTATATTAAAAGGTATAAATCTTGAAGTAAAACCAGGAGAAGTACATGCTATAATGGGACCTAACGGTTCTGGTAAAAGTACACTTGCTTCTGTAATTGCTGGTAAAGAAGAATATGAAGTTACCGAAGGTAATATATTGCTAGACGATGAAGATATTGAAGAATTATCGGCAGAAGAACGTGCGCACAAAGGCGTATTTTTATCGTTTCAATATCCTGTAGAAATTCCAGGAGTAAGTGTCACTAACTTTATGAGAACAGCAATAAACGAAACTCGTAAAGCAAAAGGTTTAGAAGACATGCCTGCAAAGGACATGTTAAAAATGATTCGTGATAAATCAGAATTATTAGAAATTGATCGTAAATTTTTATCGCGTTCATTAAACGAAGGTTTTTCTGGTGGTGAGAAAAAACGAAATGAAATCTTTCAAATGGCGATGTTAGAACCAAAATTAGCCATCCTAGATGAAACGGATTCTGGGTTAGATATAGATGCCCTTCGTATTGTAGCTAATGGAGTTAACAAGTTAAAATCTAAAGACAACGCTGTAATCGTTATTACGCATTACCAACGTTTATTAGATTATATCGTTCCAGATTTTGTTCATGTTTTATACAATGGAAAAATTGTAAAATCAGGAGGCAAAGAATTAGCTCACGAATTAGAAGCTAAAGGCTACGATTGGATTAAGGAAGAGGTTAACGCGTAATTAGTAAGCAGTGGTTAGTATTTAGTAGGCAGTTGCTTACTCTACTCTGATTACTTTGAATTAAAATTAAATAAAAATTAATTATTAAATTTAGATGGTAGTTGCTCAAAGGAATATGATTTTATACTACCCATAAATTAATATAGAATAATCAATTTTACAGTTATAGTTTACAATTTTGTGGACTGAAAACTGAAGACTGATTACTGAAGACTTAAAACATGAGTTTAAAAGAAAAATTAGTATCGTCATTTATGGCATTAGAGGACACTGTAGATGTGAACTCGTCAATACATGATATTCGTACTGAAGCTATAAAGAATTTTGAAGCTGAAGGGTTTCCTACCAAGCGACAAGAAGATTGGAAATATACATCATTGAATTCGATTTTAAAACACGACTACAGTGTGTTTCCTAAGAATGAGAATGCCCTAGAATTTAAAGACATAAAAAAATATTTTATACATGAGATTGATTCGTATAAAATCATTTTTATAGACGGGAAGTATTCATCTCACTTATCGCAAACCACACATGATGGTTTAGATGTTTGCTTAATGTCTGCAGCGTTAACTAAACCAAAATACAAAGTAATAATTGATAATTATTTCAATAAAATTGCGACAAAAGATGGTTTATCTTCATTGAATACTGCATTTTCAATGGAAGGTGCTTACATCAATATTCCTAAAAACAAAGTGGTTGAGAAGCCCATTCAAATCATTCATTTTTCTACAGGAAATGAAGCTGCTGTAATGTTACAACCACGTAATTTAATTGTGGTTAATGAAAATTCTCATGTTCAGATTATAGAACGTCATCAGAGTTTAACAGACAATCCTGTATTAACCAATAGTGTTACTGAGATTTTCACTAATAAACGTGCGATAGTCGATTATTACAAAATTCAAAATGACAACGAAAATGCGTCGTTAATAGACAGTACCTTTATCAACCAAAAACAAGAAAGTTTAGCCAAAGTCCATACCTTTTCTTTTGGTGGTAAATTGATTAGAAATAACCTTAACTTTTATCAAAATGGAGAACGTATCGATTCTACAATGAAGGGTATTACAATCATTGGGAATAAACAACATGTAGATCATAATACATTAGTACATCATATAGAACCAAACTGTGAGAGTCACCAAGATTACAAAGGTATTTTTGATGATAATTCAACTGGTGTTTTTAATGGTAAGGTAGTCGTTGAAAAACTAGCTCAAAAAACCAATGCTTTTCAGGCTAATAATAATATTTTATTGAGCGACAAAGCCGCCATCAACACCAAACCACAATTAGAGATTTTCGCAGATGATGTGAAATGTTCTCATGGTTGTACTATTGGTCAATTAGATGAAAGTGCTATGTTTTACTTGAGATCTAGAGGGATTCCCGAAAAAGAAGCTAGAGCTTTATTAATGTTTGCTTTTAGTAATAATGTTATGAATTCTGTTAAAATTCCAGAAATTAAGAATAGAATCACTAAGATTATCGCCGAGAAATTGGGTGTTAATATTGGGTTTGATTTGTAAGATTTAACAAATATTATAATTTAAAAAAAGGATTGCTAATTAGTGATCCTTTTCTTTTTTAAACACAATATCCTTCACTGTACCATCAGAAGATAAAAGCATACCTGTAATTGTGTCATTTTTATCTTTTATAAAATGATACAATGTTCTATCATTATTTCCAAATTCGTTTAATTGAACAGGATGTAAGTTTACGTTTTCCTTTTCTGCATAAGTCAATTTAAGCATGGAGTCTTCTTCAAAAAAAAGATAAGCAACATCTAATTCTTCAGAATAAAAATTACCGACAAAATCTGAGACTTCAACGGATTCAACATCAATAAAGTTAGCGTGTTGAAAATAAAATGGTGTTCCACCAAATGAAATAATCATATCGTGAGATACTGAAGGTGTAAAATCGTATTTCACATTCTGACTTTGTGTTCTATGAAACTTATTTTTCTCATATTGTATAAGAGTGACCGAAGTTCCTCCCATTGAGCCAATTGATTTCAAGGTGCCATTTTTAACAATTACTTTCATAGTCATATCACTATTGATTTCTTTGTATTCGCCAATAAATTCTTCAAAATTTTGTTTTTTAAGAGAAATTTTGACATTGGTTTCTTCCTGGATTTTGTCCTTATCTAGTAGAATATCCAAAATTTGATAAGCTATTCTTGGGGCATCTATCCCTTGTGAATTTGTTAAAACTATTATGCCTATTTGCTTTTCTGGAACTGTTATTAATTGTGTACGTCCACCAAAACCATATCCGCTGTGATTTATAGTTTCATAACCTTTATAATTATCTAACATTAATCCACGTGCGTATTTCGCATTCTTACCTGAATTTAGAGTTTCAGTAGTTTTTAAAAATTCCGTTAGTGATTTAAATTCTGGCACCTGTCCATTAAGCATTTGCATCCAAATTTCCATATCATTTACTGAAGACCCCATGCTTCCTGCTCCATAACTTAACTGATTACTTATAGAAAACCTAAATCCGTCCTTATGTTTTTGATAACCAACAGCTTTGTTTTGAATCGGTTTTCCATGTTCAACTCTTACAAAAGTTGAATTCAATTTTAAGGGATTCAAAATTTCGAGTTTCAAATATTCGTTAAGGTTATGCCCTGAAATACGCTCAATAATTATGGCTAATAAATTATAATTGGTATTAGAGTAGCTCACTTTCTCGCCAACTAAATGGTTTAAATGTTTTTGTTTAATGGCCAAATCTAAAACCGTGGTGTTATCGTAATATTGAGTGTCATAATCAAAACCTGCCAAATACATTAGGGTGTGATAATTACGAATACCGCTCGTGTGGTTTAGTAAATGTTTTATCCTGATGGTTTCTTCGTACTTTGGAAATTCTGGCAAATACATTCTAATATCGTCATCTAAACTGATTTTACCATCATTTGCCAAAGCCCAAATAGCCGAAGCTGTAAATTGTTTTGCAATGGATGCTAAACTAAAAACGGTAGAATCAGAATTCTTAATGTTATAATCTAAACTAGAAAGCCCAAAGCCTTTAGAATATATAGATTGACCTTGATTAATCACCTTTACGCTCAATCCTGGCGCATCATTAGAAACATAAGCTGCTAACAATTCATCAATTTTTTGATTTGCATTTGTTTGTGCTTTTGAACTTAAAAAAACAAACACACCAATCAATAAGCACGCGTTTCTTAAATTGAACATTGCTTATATTTTTGATAGAAATAAGTTGGAATCAGTCCAAAATTAAGGAACAGAAAGCCAATAAAAACAATGATTCCTCTATATGGCCACGTTAAAAACTCGAACATAGCTCCAATTCCAAGAATAAAAAAAGTAATAAATCCGAGGATGTAAAATGATTTCTTCATAATAAATAATTTAAGAATATTTGTGAATCGATTTTTTATAGTTCGCATAAAAGTGAGCTGGAAGAATAAAAAGAACCGAAATTAAAATCGCTGCAAGTAACCAAGCATTAGCATAAGGCCATTGCATCATCTGAAAAACTAAACTCACTACTGATAAGACAATAACTAAAAATCCAAGAGAGAATTTCAGCCTATTAACTGTGATAATTTGTTTGGCCAGTTTCTGGTGATTAGTTTCTAATTGTAAATTCTGAAAACTCGCATAACCTCCAAATTTTTGTAAAGCCTGTTGATATAACATATTAAAATCATCAGAATCTTGGTTTTCAATATACGTACAGATATGATCCAACAAATCTTCTTTTAAATCTTTACTCTCAACACCATACAAGGATAAACTGTTATCTATAAACGTAATATGCTTTTCTGTTAACTCCATGATTATATCGGTTTTGGATTAAAAATTAAACTTAAGGTCTCAATAAAATCATTGATTTCCTCAGTAACAACCGCAACCATTTTCTTCCCTTCCTTCGTTACTTTATAATATTTCCGAACACGCTTTCCTATAAACACCTTTTCAGTTTCTAAAACCTTTTTCGCTTCAAGCTTATGTAAAATGGGATATAATGCACCTTCCGATATATCTATTTTCCCTGAAGTCATCTTTTTTACTTCTTGTGTAATCTCGTAACCATACATTCTACCCTTTTCATTAATAAGCGTTAAAATAATGGGTTGTAACGTTCCTTTTGTCAATTCTTTACTATACATATTACAAATATACATTTTATATAAATGTATCTAAATAAAATGCGTGTTATTTGCTTTAATGCCTATCTATTAGTTTTTCTTTAAGAACATTGCGTTGTATCTTTGTCTTTAGCAATTAAGACAATGTTAGACATACAAAACATAAGAAAAGATTTTCCAATACTTCAACGTGAGGTTAACGGGAAACCACTCATCTATTTTGATAATGCTGCAACTTCGCAAACACCTCAACAAGTCATTGATGTTATTGTAGATTATTACAGTAATTACAATGCGAATATTCATAGAGGAGTGCATAGTTTAAGCCAAGAAGCTACCGATGCTTATGAGCAAGCACGACTCAAAATTCAGAAGCACTTTAATGCCAAACACAGCCACGAAATTATTTTTACTGCTGGAACAACACATGGCATTAATTTAATTGCTAATGGGTTTTCTTCACTATTAAAAAAAGGAGATGAAATCATCGTTTCAGCTTTAGAGCATCACAGTAATATAGTGCCTTGGCAAATGCTATGTGAACGCACAGGAGCCATATTAAAAGTCATTCCCATGAATGAAAATGGCGAGTTGATTATGTCAGCATACGATGCGCTTTTGAATGAAAACACGAAGTTGGTTTTCGTAAATCATATTTCAAACGCTTTAGGAACTATAAACCCTATTGAATACATCATTAAAAAAGCACATGCCGTTGGTGCAGCCGTTTTAGTAGATGGCGCACAATCTTGTCCACATATAAAACCAGATGTTCAAGCTTTAGATGTTGACTTCTATGTCTGTTCAGCTCATAAAATGTGTGGTCCAACTGGTGTGGGAATGCTCTACGGAAAAGAAGCATGGCTTAACAAATTACCACCATACCAAGGAGGAGGTGAAATGATTGCTGAAGTGTCCTTTGAAAAAACGACGTATGCAGGTTTACCTCATAAATTTGAAGCTGGCACACCAAACATTTGTGGAGGTATTGCTTTTGGAGCTGCTTTAGACTACATGAATGCCATTGGTTTTGATGCCATTGCCACTTACGAAAATGAACTTTTAGATTACGGAACTTCAGAATTACAAAAAATTGAAGGTTTAAAAATTTACGGTACAGCAAAGGAAAAAACCTCTGTTATTTCGTTTAATGTTGGAACCATACATCCTTACGATATCGGAACTATTTTAGACAAAATGGGGATTGCAGTCCGTACAGGTCATCATTGTGCACAGCCCATTATGGATTTTTATAAAATTCCAGGAACAGTAAGAGCCTCTTTCATGTTTTATAATACCAAAGAAGAAATTGATGCTTTTATCACAGCTTTAAAGAAAGCAATAATGATGCTTTCTTAGACTTTGGCATTAAACGTGTATTTACTTATTTAAAAAACCTTAAATGATGAAATTTCTACTCAGTTTAGTCACGCTTTTAATAACTATAAGCTCCTGTAAATCTTCAACAGATGTCATTGAAAACAGTAAAAATATGCACGAAACACCTTCTGGAACTTATTACATAACCCAACTTGGAAATACTGATGTTTCTCTCAATGAAATCACAATTTCCTTTGATGAGACCTCCAATAATGTCACTGGATTTGCTAGCTGTAATAGTTTCTTTGGTAGTTATTCTACAGAAAACAATACAATTACATTTGGAGATATTGCCGCTTCAAAAAAGTGGTGTTCCAAAGACATCATGACTATAGAAAAGCAGTTTTTAAAATCTTTGAGTCTTGTTAATTCATTTTCAATTGATACTAATAGTATTTCATTTTCAGAAAACGATAACCTCCTAATCAAAGGAATAAGGACTATTGCAGCTTCTAAAAAAAGCACTACTACAGGTGATTCTTATAAAACTGCTGTCAAATATGAAGCCTCAACCAGAGGGTCGTTTGATTTTATTTTGATTTCAAAACATGGGATTTCAATTTCAAAAGATCAAAGCCTTCAGACTATTCAAAAACACAGCATTGATCTAGCACAATGGGAAGAACTCAAAAACTTAATTGAAAACACTGATTTAGAGACACTTAATCAATTAAAACCGCCTTCTCAAAAACACCAATACGATGGAGCGCTTCATGCTACTTTAGCCATTCAGATTGGTGATGTAGAATACATGACACCGACTTTTGATCATGGTAATCCACCAATGGAAATAGAAGCATTAGTTAATAAAGTGTTATCCATTAAAGAAAAAACCGTAAAACAGTAGCGATTTTGTAATTTTGTAAAAAAGAATGAGACTATGACTATTGAAGACGTACAAAATGAAATTATTGATGAGTTCGCTATGTTTGAGGATTGGGAAGAACGCTACCAATACATGATAGATTTAGGGAAGGACTTACCTTTAATAGATGAAAAATATAAAACCGAAGATAATATTATAAAAGGTTGCCAGAGTAAAGTTTGGGTTCATGCCAATATGGTAGATGATAAAATAAACTTTACAGCAGATAGCGATGCTATTATCACCAAAGGTATTATCGCCATATTGATTAGAGCATTTTCTAATCAGCACCCAACAGCTATACTTGAAGCTAACACCGACTTTATTGATAAAATTGGCTTAAAAGAGCATTTATCACCAACTAGAGCCAATGGACTAGTGAGTATGATAAAACAACTAAAATTGTATGCCATTGCATATCAAACACAATTGAATTAGGTTGTTTATCTTTGAGTGGTAGTTGGCCCGATTCAACTGCACAACAAACAACTTAATAACTAAACAGATTCCTATTTGAATGGGAACAGAAAATAAATTTTCAGATGAGCGACACAACCATAGATACAGCAGTATTAGGAGAGAAAATCCTTAGAGTTATAAAAACCATTTACGATCCAGAAATCCCTGTGGATATCTACGAATTAGGGTTAATTTACGATGTTTTAATTAACGAAGATTACGAAGTAAAAATCTTAATGACCTTAACAACACCTAATTGCCCTGTAGCAGAAACGTTACCATTAGAGGTTGAAGAAAAAATAAAATCAATTAATGAGGTAAAAGATGCCGAAGTAGAAATTACTTTCGATCCGCCTTGGTCTCAAGATTTAATGAGCGAAGAAGCCAAGTTAGAGCTTGGTATGCTTTAATTAAAACCAATAAATGGCAAGACGCACACCGACCTCCTTAAAAGATGATAAAAAAAAGAGTATAAAATCATCATTTAATGCTCTGGTTTATATTCCAAGATTTTTTAAAGAAATTTGGAAAGTCAACAAAAGCCTCTTCCTATTATCTGCATTTTGTAGACTAATAGGAGCTTTGCTTCCTGTTATTATTTTATGGATAGGAAAACTAATTATAGATGAAATTATTTTACAAATTTCATTAGATAATCCAGACTATTATACGCTGTGGACGTATGTTGCCGCTGAGTTTGGGTTAATAATTCTCTCCGATTTAATAAGTAGAGCCATTTCATTAACCGATGGTTTATTGGGTGACGAATATAATATTGCCACGTCGATTACCATTATAAAAAAAACCAATCAAATTAATATTAGCTTATTAGAGGATTCTGAATTTTATGATAAGCTAGAACGTGCCAGAACACAAACTACTGGTCGTGTTGCTCTAATGTCTAATGTTTTAGGACAAGCGCAAAGTGCCATTTCTATTGCAACACTTATTGCGGGTTTAATTTATTTTGAACCGTACTTAATAATTCTATTAGTACTAAGTATTATTCCATCATTTATTAACGAAGTACGATTTAGTCAACAACAATATTCGTTAGCACGAAGCTGGACATCTGAACGACGCGAATTAGATTATTTACGGTTTATAGGAGCAAACGACAAAACGGCTAAAGAAATCAAACTTTTTGGCCTAACCGATTTTGTGGTAGATCGATTTAAAAATTTATCCGAAGAGTATTTTCAGCTTAATAAAACTTTGGCCATTAAACGATCTGCCTTGGGCTTTCTGTTTAATGTATTAGGGTCTTTAAGTTATTATGGAGCTTATGTATTTATTATTTATCGCGTGCTTTCTGGAGCGATTACACTTGGTGAATTAACCTTTTTATCGGGTTCGTTTAATCGCTTAATGCGAAACCTTCAAGATTTCTTTTCAAAATTCACACGTATTTCTGAAAGTGCTTTATATCTGAAAGATTATTTTGATTTCGTTGATATTTCAATTGTTTCAAAAGTTAAAGAAGATATTCCGTTACCTAAAAAAATTAAAACCGGTTTTGAAATTAAAGATGTTCGATTTGCTTATCCAAATTCTGAAACTGAAATTTTAAAAGGCATCACATTCAATCTTCAAGCCGGAGAAAAATTAGCTTTTGTTGGACAAAATGGAGCTGGAAAGACAACTTTAATAAAGCTATTATTACGATTCTACGAACCTACTTCTGGCGAAATATTATTAGATGGCATTAATATTAACCGTTTCAATATCGCGGAATATCAAGAATATTTTGGTGTTATTTTTCAAGATTTCTTTAGGTATGAATTTACTGTCAGAGAAAACATCGCGATCGGAAACATAGATGAAATAAACAACCAAGATAAAATTGAAAATGCTGCAGAATTGAGTTTAGCCAACGAAGTGGTTTCCGAATTAAAACAAGGCTACAATCAACAATTAGGAAAACGTTTTTCCAATGGACAGGAATTATCTGGCGGACAATGGCAAAAAGTAGCTTTAGCGAGAGCTTATATGAAAAGTGCCGAAGTAATGATTTTAGACGAGCCAACATCTGCCTTAGATGCAAGAGCAGAAAGCGAGGTCTTTGGTCGTTTTATTGGCTTAACTGAAGGCAAAACAAGTATTATAATTTCACACAGATTTAGTACAGTCCGCCAAGCAGATAGAATCTTAGTCTTAGAACATGGAAAAGCATTAGAAATTGGCACCCATGAGGAACTCATGAAGAATCAAGATTTGTATTCTGAATTGTTCACTCTACAAGCTGAAGGCTATCAGTAAATCAATTATCTTTGTTGTATGGAAGGAGAAATCATTAATAGAGTTGCAAACAGCAAACTAAAAGTTATAGATTTAGAAGACTATTATCCAAAAGGTGAACGTGTTCTTTTTGATATAAAAGATTGGTTGACGGAAGGTTTAGTGCTTCGCGAGAAAGACTTTAGAGCTTTTGTTTCTGAACATAATTGGTCACAATATCAGGATTGTTACGTGGCCTTACATTGTTCAACAGATGCAATTGTGCCAGATTGGGCTTATATGCTGATTGCCATAGAGCTACAAGATTATGCTAAGTTGGCTAATATTGGTTCACTAGAAAACTTAGAATCTATTTTGTATACAGAGATTATTGCAAATTTAGACCTTTCAGAATATCAAAATTCACCAGTAATTATAAAGGGTTGCTCAAACAAACCTGTACCTTCAAATGCCTTAGTATTGCTTTCTCAAAAATTAAAACCGATTGCAAAATCTATCATGTTTGGAGAAGCTTGTTCTTCGGTTCCCTTATTCAAAAAAAAATAATTTTATAAATGTGACTTATTAAAAGTTCAGGTGTCTTATTAATAGTGATTTTATCGAAAAAAAAATGATTTAAAATCAATTAACACTTAAATTTGCAAATTCAATTTTTAAAAAATTAATCCTATTATGAACAAAAAATTACTTCTATCAATATTCCTATTATTGGTAGTCACTTTAAGTTTTTCACAAACTAAAGAAGAATTACAAGCTCAAAAAGCTGAAAAACAAGCAGAAGCTGACAAATTTCAAGGAGAAGCTAATGCATTACAAGCACAAATAGATGCATTACCAGGTTGGAGAAAAGGTGCTTTTGGTACTATTGGAGGAAGCTTATCTAATTTTAACGATTGGTACTCACAAGCAGCACCAAACAATTCAACAGGAAACATTGGAATCACTTTTAATGCTTTCGCTAATAAAATTGAAGACAAATATTTTTGGAGAAACTCGCTTAACATTAATCTTGCTTGGGTAAAATTAGATGATAAAGATACTGACGCAGATAGTGATGATTTTGAACCTACATCAGATGTTTTTAATATTTCTTCACTTTACGGAAGAAATATCAGTAAAACTTGGGCTATTTCTGGTTTAGCAGAATATAGAACTACACTTTTAAATGACTTTAATGACCCAGGATTTTTAGATGTTGGTGTTGGTGCGACATGGACTCCACTTGAAAATTTAATCGTGGTAATTCACCCATTAAACTATAACTTTGTATTTGCTGAAAATGATGCTGCTTTTGAATCTTCTGCAGGTGCTAAAATTGTAGCAGATTACACAAGACAAATTGGTGCAATTAACTTTAAAACCAATTTCTCTACGTTCCAAAGCTACGAAGATAGTGACCTATCTAACTTTACTTGGACCAACTCATTTAGCTATACATTATGGAAAATGATTGGTGTTGGTTTTGATTTTGCTTTAAGAAGCAACAAACAAGAAGCTGCTAATTACCAAGAAGTTGATTTAGCTGATGCAGATAACAAATTACAATCTTATTATACTATTGGTTTAAGCTACAAGTTTTAATAGCAACCACGTTTAAAATAGAAAACCTGTCTAGATTAACATTTAGATAGGTTTTTTTATGTTTTAGCTTTCCTTAATTAAAAGTTTTCTTCTTTTCCTTTTTCTTAAAGAGGCGTTTAATAAAACCATCACGCTTTGTGGGCTCACAATCTAAGTCGCTTAAAACTTGTTCTGAAGGTGTTTCAAACTGCGCTTTAGTAATGGTATTAAAGTCACTGTCTTTATTCAATTTCTGATAGAATTTAGCAAATATAGGTAAGGCTGAATTAGAACCTTGCCCCATACCTGTAGACTTAAATCCTATGGCATGATTGTCATTTCCAACCCAAGTAATAGTAACCAAGTTTGGCGTTAAGCCAACAAACCAACCATCTTTATTATCTTGCGTCGTACCTGTTTTACCTGCTATTTCATTTTTTAATCCGTAGGTACTTCTTAATCGTGTTGCTGTACCTTTATTAACTGTAGATTTCATCATTTCTAAAAGCACCTGCCTCGTGTATTCCGTATAGGCTTCTTTTTCAGAAATTTCCGGTTCAAAAGTTGCTATGACATTACCAAATTTATCTTCAATCTTGGTAATATAATAAGGTTTTACAGCCTTACCTTCATTAAGAAAACTAGCATAAGCACCTGTTAAATCCTTCACGCTTATTTCTGCAACTCCTAATGCCAATGAGGGTTCATTGGGTAATTTTTTCGAAATTCCTAACTTTTCAACTTGCTCTAAAACTTTTTGAATACCAACCTCTTCTAAAACCTTAACCGAAATGGTGTTTACGGAATTACTTAAAGCATTTTCTAAAGTGTAATTGATATAAGGATCCTCCTCACCACTTCCGGAATTAGTAGGAGTCCAATCATCATAATCTGTATACGTCACTTTATTTAATGAGAAATAAGTACATGGACTTAAACTATGATTTATAGCTGCAGTATACACAAAAGGTTTAAAAGTAGAACCCACTTGGCGTTCACTTTGCGAAATATGATCGTATTTAAAATATCTGTAATCAATACCTCCAACGTAAGCTCTTACCGCTCCTGTGGTTGGCTCAACAGACAACATGCCTGTGTTTAAGAATTTTAAATAATGCTTTAAACTATCTATCGTCGATATGTTTTTAATGGTATCCCCTTTCCAACTAAATAAGTCTGTAGGTCGCTTAATATTTAATGAATCTTTAATTTGCTTTTCAGTTAGTCCTTGTTTTTTATACCTTTTAACTTGGTTTAATTTAGAAATCGCACTTTCAAGCAGTTTAGCATTTGTTTCCCAAGGTGAATTTTTGCCATACGATGTTTCAAAATCAGCCTGGAGCTTACTCATGTGCTCTTTCATGGCGTCTTCTGCTAATTGCTGCATTTTAAAATCTAAGGTCGTATGCACAATTAAACCATCTTTATAGAGGTCATATTTTTCTCCTTCAGGTGTTTTTAAAGTATCTAAAATAGACTCTAATTGTTTTTTTACTTCGGTTCTAAAATAAGGAGCTACTCCTAAATCGTGATTAAAAGATCGATAATCCAATTCTAGTTCTTGATCTGAATAATAAGCTAATGAATCTTTTGATAGATACTCATAGTTCACCATCTGACTTAAAACAACATTTCTTCGACCTTTGCTGCGTTCTAAATGCACTCTTGGATTGTAGTAGGTGTTTGCTTTTAATGTACCGACTAACGTTGCAGCCTCAATAAGCGAAATCTCATTTACAGATTTATTGAAGAATTTAAGCGAAGCACTTTCTATGCCGTATGTATTATCAGAAAAAGGAACCGTATTGAGATACAAGGTTAAAATATCTTCTTTAGAATACACAGATTCTATACGCTTGGCAACAATAGATTCTTTAAATTTATTAATGAGCATACTGAAAAATGCATAATTCTTTCTGCCATATAAGTTTTTAGCCAATTGAAGTGTTATTGTGCTTCCACCTCCTGCCGATTTATCTTGAAGAATTAAATTCTTGACAAACACGCGCATTAAACTAATGTTGTCTATACCATCGTGCTCGTAAAATCTTGAATCTTCTGTAGCCACTAAAGCCTCAATAAGATGTTTTGGTAAATCGTTAAACGCTACAGGTTGCCTGTCGTAGATGTAATATTTACCTATTAATTTTTCGTCCTTATCTAGTAGTTGTGTCGCTTGTTCTTGTTTTATAGAACTTATATCATCTACTGTTGGAAGTTTTCCAAAGAACCCAAGATATATACTTATATAAAGTCCTGCAAGAAACACTAAAATAGCAGCTATAAAAATAAGCAACCATTTTATCCATTTGTTACTTAGACCCTTTTTAATAAAAGTTTTAAAGCGCGATTGGGGAGCATTCATATATTTTAGAACTTTATTATTCTATATCTTCAACGTCTGGATATAGGAAATGATTGTACGGAAAACGCGTTACATGGATTTCGCGAACTTCTTTATAAACGCGTTTTCTAAACTCGTCCATGTTCTCTTTATTTAATGCCGAAATAAATAACGCATTATCACCAACTCTAGACATCCACGTTTTTTTCCATTCATCAATAGTAAAATTAGCTTCCGTACGTACTTCTACTAAATCTTCTTCATCAAAAGGTTCTGGCTCATAAGCATCAATCTTATTAAAAACCATAATGGTTGGTTTATCCTTACTCTCAATTTCATCTAAAATCTGATTAACAGAATCTATATGCTCTTCAAAATTAGTATGTGAAATATCAACAACGTGAAGTAATAAATCGGCTTCACGAACTTCATCTAATGTACTTTTAAAAGACTCTACCAATTGTGTTGGCAATTTTCTAATAAATCCTACGGTATCACTCATTAAAAATGGCAAGTTACCAATCACTACTTTTCTGACGGTAGTATCCAAGGTGGCGAACAATTTATTTTCGGCAAACACCTCACTTTTACTAATCACGTTCATTAAAGTAGATTTCCCTACATTGGTATAACCAACTAAGGCCACACGTACCATTTTACCGCGATTACCACGTTGTACGGCTTGTTGTTTATCTATAACTTTAATCTTAGCTTTTAGCAGAGCAATCTTATCACGAACAATTCGTCTATCTGTTTCAATCTCTGTTTCACCAGGTCCGCGCATACCAATTCCCCCTTTTTGACGCTCAAGGTGTGTCCACATTCCTTTTAGTCTTGGTAGTAAATATTCGCATTGTGCTAATTCAACTTGGGTCCTAGCATAACTCGTTTGTGCACGTTGGGCAAAAATGTCTAAAATAAGATTCGTTCTATCTAAAATCTTACAATTTAATATAGCACTGATGTTTCGTTCTTGTGCAGGCGATAATTCATCATCAAAAATAACAGTACCAATATCATTTTCTTCTACAAATTTTCTTACATCTTCCATTTTCCCTGTACCAATAAAGGTTTTAGGGTTGGCAATTGCCATTTTTTGGGTAAATCGTTTTATGACTTCACCACCAGCAGTATAGGTTAAAAACTCTAATTCGTCTAAGTATTCTTTAGATTTTTCTTCATCTTGATTTTGTGTAATAACACCAATGAGTACTGCTTTCTCTAATTCTATATCTTTTTTCTCTATCATAATAAATTAAAGTACAAAGTTAAGCAAATGGTTTAGTCCTATTAATATTTTAAAAAGCTATATTTAATCCTATGAATAATTATATTGACGCTTATACCATTGCATTTTATAATATCGAAAATTTATTCGATATAAAAAAAGCCCCTTTAACAAATGATAAAGATTTTTTACCAACATCTCAAAAACGCTGGACGTTAAAACGCTATCAAAATAAATTAATGAAATTGGGAACGGTAATTCCACAAATAGGTAATGAAGATAATCAAATTGCACCAATAATTATTGGTTTAGCCGAAGTTGAAAACCAGAACGTCCTCTCAGACTTAGTAAATAGTAAAAACCTCAAAGAAGAAAATTATAAATTTATTCATTTTGATTCTCCCGACGAAAGAGGTATAGACGTAGCATTACTATATAAACCTGACATTTTTAAAGTAACACATTCTGAAACCTTTTCTGTATATCTTCAAAATGAAAAAGGAGAGCAAGATTATACTAGAGATATTCTTTTGGTACAAGGGGAACTAAATAATGACCCTATTAATATCATTGTTAATCATTGGTCATCTCGTAGAGAAGGCGTCAGAGAAACCGAATTTAAGCGTATTGCATCGGCCAAAGTTGTAAATTCAGTGATTAAGAAGGTTAAAAATGAAAACTTGAAGGCTAAAATTATTGTTATGGGTGACTTTAATGATAACCCTAATTGTAATAGTATGCTACTGCTTGAGAACGAAAGCGGTCTTTTTAATCCTTTTAAAACCGTTTGGTCTCGAGACAACGGAAGTTTGAGTCATAATTTTCAATGGAACTTATTTGACCAAATTTTATTTTCTACTAATTTTTTTGACACTAGTAATTCTAAATTAGTATTTAGCGATGCTAAAGTTTTTAATAGTAAATTTCTTACGCAATTAGATGGTAAATACAAAGGTCAACCATTTAGGACCTTTGTAGGTAAAAAATATAAGGGAGGTTACAGTGATCATTTCCCCGTTTTTATTGAATTGAAGCCTTCATAATAATTAGCCAACCCATTTGTCGATTAATACGGTAGTTAATCTATTTTAAGATTGTTAACAACATGTTAATAGTCATTTTTTATATATTCGAGTTCGCATAGTTAAAACGTCCAACCAACGGCAGTTATGCGGAACACATCACAATTTTTCTCAAAAACCAACAAACCGCTTTATAATCAAACAGTTATAAAGCAAATAAATAATTTTTAACAAACCGATTAATAATGAAAAAAATTACTCTATTTTTAATCATGCTAGGTTTCTTCCTTACCGCTAGCGCTCAGTATGATTTTCCACCTATAGTAGGACCGATAAATGTTGTCTCCGGAGGAAATGTAAGTATCAATATCAATGATACAGCCAATACAGCAGGCATGCCTGCATCCTCTTCTGGGTCATATTCATCGTTTTCGGTATCAGCTGATTGGGTCGAAGGTGACGGATTCCCTTATTCTCAAGAAGCCCAACTGACTATAACGACTTCAGCGGGAGATGTATTTTTAGATATAGCAACTTCTGGCTGGAACTTTGACGCTAACGATACAACGTTGATTTTCTCAGGTGAATTACCTGCAGGTTACGATCCTACTACAGACGGATATTTAGAAATTACACCTAACCAAGATTATGCTGGATCTGATGCCAATTGGTCTAATATAGTTGTAACACTTTTTGAAAGTCCAAGCTGTCTTAGCCCATCAGGTATGATGACTACCATGTTAACAACAACAGATGTTGATTTAACTTGGAGTGCAGGCTTTTCTGAAACGGCATGGAATGTTGAATACAATAGTGGAGCCGATTTTACACCAGGTGCAGGTGAAGAAGAAGCTTCTGCTGCTATTACAGGTACACCTGCAACATCATTCACAGGATTAACTGAGAATACAAATTACTATGTGTATTATCAAGCCGATTGTGGTATCGATGATGGTGTAAGCGAATGGGTAGGACCTTTTACTTTTTATACAGGTTATTGTCAATCTATACCAACAAATCTAGAGGGTAATGGAATCTCACAAATAGTATTAGGTGAGGAAACATTAATTTCTGAAGGAGCTCTTAACAATGAAGATTTTACAGCAACAACTGTTGATTTAGCTTCTAGTGTAACTTCAAACATGCAAATTACCTTTGTTACAGGTTATGCATACTACGCTAACGTTTGGATTGATTTTAATAATGATTTAGTATATGACAATGCTACTGAATTGGTTTTTTCAGGGCAAGCACCAGGTGGTAACCCTACTACATTAGATGCATCATTCGTAATGCCAGAAGTACCTTTAGGTAATTATAATATGAGAATGGTAAGTTCATACAATGAACAATCGCCAGCTAACCCATGTTATTCAGGGATTTGGGGTGTAACAGCAGAAATGACTATAAACGTTACCGAAGCACCAAGTTGTATTCCTCCTAGTGCTTTAACAGCTACTGGAATTGGAGCAAATTCTGCAGAACTCAGTTGGAATCAAGTAGGTAGTGTATCCCAATGGAATATTGAAGTTGTAACTAATGGAACTCCGCCAACAGGTACACCAACCGAAATTGATATTTTAAATCCATATACTGCTACTGGTTTAGACGGTTTAACAAGTTACGATTATTATGTACAAGCTAATTGTGGAAGTGAGCTAAGTGCATGGACAGGTCCTTTTACATTTACGACGTTATGTGATGTAATTGTTCCTGATTATATTCAAGACTTTACAGATCTTACTTTTACTGTCACCCCTGAATGTTGGGATGAAGCTGATAATGGTGACCCAACTACGGGCCCTATAGATTTGGGCGCAGGATCTTGGACCGTTGATGGATTTCTTAATGATGGTTTTACAGGAGCCTATAAAATAAATGTTTATGGTTCAACTTTTGTAGATTTTAGTGATTGGATTTTATCACCACAGTTTGACCTAACTGGTGATCCTTTTCAAGTAGAATTTGATTTTGGCATTACACTATGGGGTAATGCAAACCCTGGTGTATTAGGTTCTGATGATTCAGTACAACTTTTAATATCAAACGATAATGGCATTTCGTGGACAACTTTACTTACTTATGACAATGCTTCTACAATACCTGCAGCTGGCGCTCATCCAGTAGTAAATTTATCGGCATATAGTGGTCAAACCGTTCAATTTGCTATATATGCTACCTCTGGAACAATCGTTGACTCGCAAGATGTTGACATATTTGTAGATAATTTCCAAGTAAGAGCCGTACCTGAATGTCCTGAACCAAATGATTTAGCGGTTACAAATATAACATCTGATTCTGCTGAATTATCATGGGTAGAAGCAGGAACTTCTGCAATATGGAATGTAGAAATAGTAGAAGCAGGTGAAACACCGACAGGTACACCAACAGACACAAACGTTTCTAACCCTTATATTGCAACAGGTCTTGATGCAATTACTTCTTATGATTTCTATGTACAATCTGATTGTGGTGGCGATATAAGTGTGTATACTGGTCCTTTAAACTTCACAACGGTATGTTCTGTGTTTATTCCAGATTATATTCAAAACTTCACAACTATAACTCCTGATTGTTGGAATGAAGCCAATAACGGTGATTTAACGACTGGTCCTACAGAATTAGGAGCTAGTTCTTGGACTGCTGATGGATTCCTTAACGATGGTTTTACTGGAGCTTATAGATTAAACTTATACGGTACAACTTTCAACGATTGGATTTTATCACCACAATTTGACTTAACTGGTGGTCCTTTTCAAGTAGAATTTGATTTCGGAATTACAACTTGGACAAATACTACTGTTGGAACGTTAGGTTCTGATGATATTGTGGATTTCTTAATATCTACCGATAATGGTGCTACATGGTCGAGTTTAACAACTTATGACAATACATCTACATTATCTGAAACCGGTGAACATCCAGTAATGGATTTAACGGCGTATAGTGGTCAAATAGTACAATTTGCATTTTATGCTACTAGTGGTACTGTTAATGACGGTAACGACAATGATGTATTTGTAGATAACTTTAGAGTTAGAGGCATTCCAACATGTCCTGAGCCTACAGACTTAACAGCTACTAATTTAAGTTTAACGTCTACTGAATTAAGTTGGACAGAAAACGGATCTGCTTCAGAATGGAACATTCAATATGGTGAAGCTGGTTTCGCACTAGGTTCTGGTACATTTGAATATAATATCGACACCAACCCATATATTTTATCTGATTTAACATCTGATACTAGTTATGAGTATTATGTACAAGCTATTTGTAGCCCTGGAGATGAAAGTTCATTTAACGGCCCATTCGAGTTCTATACTGGTTACTGTGCTTCTATTCCTTCATCTAATGATGGTAATGGAGTTAACAACGCTACAGTCGGTTTAACAGATTTTCCAAGTCCAGGAGATGTCACTTATGAAAATAATACGTCACCTGTTGTGAATGTTTTCCAAGGGATAAATACCAATGTAGAAATAGAATATGCTCATACAGCAACCTACAATACTAATATCTGGATAGATTTTAATGATGATTTAATATTCGATACCTCTGAGATGGTATATGGAGGTGCTTCAGCAGGCGGTAGTAATCCACATATATTAGATGCTTCATTTACAATGCCTTTAACAGCTCCACTAGGAGAACATAGAATGCGAATTGTAGGAACTGATTTTGTACAAACACCTATTAACCCTTGTTATAATGGCACTTGGGGTGTAACTTTAGATTTCACAGTAAACGTTCAAGAATTAAATTGTACGCTTGCCGAAGCAGAATTTACAACAGTACCAGACTGTGATAACGATCAATTTTACATTGCTGTAAACGTTATAAGTTTAGGCGATGCTACTTCATTAGAAATTACTAATAATTTTGATGGAGGTACAATTCAAGTCTCTGATACTGAAACATACCAAGCCGGTCCATTCGCTTTTGGAACTGCCGTTAAAGTATTTGTAACCAATGAACAAGATAATAATTGTGTTATCAGCAGTGAAACTTTCGAAATTTTAGCATGTCCACCAAGTAATGATGAATGTGACCAAGCTATAACAGCAGTAGTTAATGAGTTTGGTAGTTGCGATTTAGTAACTTCTGGAACTATACTAGCTGCATCACCTTCAAATGTTCCTGACAGTTCTTGTACTGGCACACCAAATGACGATGTTTGGTTTGAGTTTACAGCTTTAAGTGACGTTCAACTGATTTCAATAATTAATATTACTGGAGGTACCACTAATATAGATCATGCTGTTTATGAAGGGGCTTGTGGATCTTTAACAGAATTATATTGTTCAGATGATGTTGCAAGTATAACAACACAATTAACCATTGGCACAACGTATTACATAAGAGTATTTAGTGGAGGTAGTGTGTCAGAGACTTCTACGTTTGATCTTTGTATTAGACCTGCACCAACAAATACATTATGTGAAAATGCAGAAAATTTCTGTTCAGAAGGAGGAGCTTTAGTTGCACCTAGTATATTTGGAATTCCATCTGCTGGAGCAATAGCATGTTTAACTTCTGCTCAAAACCCAACATGGAATACTATTCAAATTGGTAGTCCTGGATTGGTTGAAATTACAATATCTCAGGTAGATGATGATGGTTTCGGCTTAGACGTAGATTATGCACTTTGGGGACCTTTTAGTTCTATAGAAGACTCTTGTGATAATTTAGATTTAGGGTGTCCAACACCAGGAGATTGTCCAGGAATTCCATATGCACCAGAATTCTATCCGTATGGAAACATTGCAGATTGTAGTTGGTCAGCAGCTTCAATAGAAACATTAACAATAGACAATGCCCTAGAAGGAGAAATCTATATACTACTAGTATCTAACTATGGAAATCAACCAGGTACAATTTCTATAGAGCAAACAAACGGAGGTGGTCCAACAGATGGAACTATTGACGCTGAAATCTCAGCTGAGATTGTTAGTAACGAAGTTCTACTTTTAGAAACTGATGATCCTAATATCGTTGAAGCTAATGTATGTGGTTTTGAATCAATAACGTTAGAAACAAGCTCACCTTTTGCAGATGAATATGTTTGGTATAAAGATGGTTTTGTTATGGAAGGAGAAACTTCTTCAACTCTTGTTGTTACAGAATCTAACAACTACCAAGTACAGGCTACTGATAACCAATGTGGTTCTGAAGCATTCTCTCAAATAGCATTTATATACCTTTATGAAGATCCAGAGCCATTAGCTCCTCAAACACTCGCTGAATGTGATGGGCCAGAAGCTGACGGAACAGAAACATTTGATTTAGATGCTTTTTCAACATCACTTGGTCTCGATGGATTTACGGTAAGCTATTATTTGACTACAGATGATGCTGCCCAAGCCATAAACCCTGTAGATTCTCAATATGAATCAAGTGGTGAGACACTAATCATCAGAATAGAAGATGAAAATGCTGCAATAAATGGATTCTTAGGATGTAGAGAGTTATCTCAAATAGAATTAATAGTTAATCCAAGACCTATTATTAATCAGCCAGAAGATTTTGTTGTCTGTGATGATTTAGATGGTGTTGTAGATGGTGAAACAGAATTTGATTTAGTTTCCTTAAATGACGAAATTACTATTGAAGATGATATCATAATCTCATACCATACTTCTTTAGAAACAGCAGAAGCTGGTTCAGGCGCATTAACTAACCCTTACACTAGTAGCGGAGAAACTGTTTATGTCAGAGCAGAAAATACAGTAACTGGATGTTACCAGACGACTTCATTTGATCTAGAAGTTAATATCGTTCCATTGGCTGATTTTGATCTTCAGTATAATTATATAGTATGTCCTGACGCAACAGTTCCAATTACAATTGGCATAACCCCTTCTAACTTTACTGATGCAGATGTTTCTGTTAGTTGGTCTTTAGATGGTAACCCAATAACTGGAAATGGTACAACCTTAAGTTCTGTACTGCTTGCAGGTGAATATTCTGCTACTATAACTTTTAATGGTACAGGATGTTCTAACACTATAACTGTAACTGTTGAAGAAGCTGAGTCATGTATCTTCCCTGAAGGTATTTCACCAGGTGTTTCACCAGGTCAGAACGATACTTTTGACTTAAGCAGTTTTGGTGTGACTAAACTTGAAATATTTAACAGATACGGAACACTCGTGTATTCAAAAAAGAATTACGTTGATGAATGGGTTGGACAAAACAATGATGGTGATGAGCTACCAGTAGGTACGTATTTCTATACGGTTGTTTACGAAGGTGGTGCAAAAACAAAAAGTGCTTGGGTATATATTAACAAATAATCAACTATAAAAAATTAACTTATTATAATGAAAAAACTCTCTATTATAGCGGTTTTGCTTTTAGCATTTCAGATGCATGGGCAACAAGACCCACAGTACACGCAGTACATGTATAATATGAATATCATTAATCCTGCGTATGCAGGCTCAAAAGAAAATCTTTCTTTTGGATTATTATACAGAAATCAATGGACAAAGATTGATGGCGGACCAGAAACAGGAACATTTTTCGGTCATGCACCTATTAGTGATAAGCTTGGCTTAGGGGTGTCTCTTATTTCAGATCAAATTGGTCCGGTTAAAGAAACCAATGCTTATATAGATTTGTCGTACACATTGCAATTAGGTGGTGAACACCGTTTAGCATTTGGCGTAAAAGCGGGAGCTACATTTCATGATATAGGTTTAAACTCGGGTGTAGATGTGGTGGATAATACAGACCCATTTTTTGCACAAGACATTAATACGACAACACCTAATATCGGAGCAGGGTTCTTTTATTATACTGATAAATATTATGTTTCCTTATCTGTACCAAATTTATTGTCATCAGTACATTTAGATGCTGATGGTTATGAAATAGGATCTGAAACACAACACTATTTCTTAACTGGTGGTTACGTGTTCGATTTATCACCAAATACAGAGTTGAAGCCATCAGTAATGGTGAAGTCTGCATTTGATGCACCAACATCATTCGATGTTAACGTCAATGCGAGATTCTACAAAAAATTCGAAATTGGAGCGTCATATCGATTAGATGATTCATTTTCTGGTTTAGTTAATTTTGCTTTATCACCATCTATAAGAGTAGGATATGCATATGATGCCATCTCTTCAGATATTAAAGCCTATGCACCTGCATCTCATGAGATCATGTTATTATTTGATCTTAATTTTGCAAAACGTGTTTCTCGTTCACCTAGATACTTTTAATCAGTTAAGCTAAATCAATTATGAAAAACTATAAAACATTATTATTAATTACGTTGATGAGTGGTTTTTGCCTAACTGCTCAAAATAAAGATACTAAAAAAGCAGACAAGCAATTTGCACAATACGAATTTGTAAAAGCCGCAGAAAGCTACAACAAACTCGTAGACAATGGTAAAGCTGATGCTTATGTATATGGACAACTTGCTGAAAGTTATTATAACATTTTTAATACTGAAGCAGCTGAACGTTGGTATGCTAAAGCATTAGAAACATCTGATAACCCAGAAATGGTATACAAGTACTCACAAATGCTAAAAGCAAATGGTAAGTATGACGAATCTAACAAACAGATGGATAAATTTGCAACGCTACGTCCTTCAGATGACAGAGCTACAGCTTATAGAAAAAACCCTGATTACCTTCCTAAGATTTTAGAACAAGGTAAAAAGTTTAATGTTCAAAATGCAGATTTCAATTCTGAACAATCTGATTTTGGTGGTACTATGAGTGAAGGTAAATTATACATCACATCGGGTCGTAACGATAGTCGTAAAACTTATGGATGGAACGATCAGCCGTTTTTAGATATTTACACAATTACTAAAAATACTGACGGAACATACCAAGAAGCAACTTTAGCAAATAATAAAATCAATACGAGATACCACGAAGGTTTAGTATCGTTTTCTCCAGATGGTAAAACCATGTATTTTTCTAGAGAAAGTTATTACGAAAAAGATTTTCAAAAGGATTCTTTAAGCAGTACAAAATTCAGTCAACTTTATTTATTTAAAGCGACTAAATTAGGGGATGATTGGGATACTATAGAAGCATTAGCTGTTAATAGTGAAAATTACTCAGTTAAAAATCCTTCTGTCAGTACTGATGGGAAAACCTTATATTTTTCTTCGAATATGCCAGAAGGTTTTGGTGGATTTGATATTTATAAAGCACCAATAAACGATGATGGTACATTAGGTGAAGCTGAAAACTTAGGTCAAAAAGTAAATACTGAAGGTCAAGAAATGTTCCCATACATTAGTAGTAACAACACTTTATATTTCTCTTCAAACGGACATTTAGGACTTGGTGGATTAGACGTCTTTTATACAAAAGTAATTGACGGTAAAATAGCGCCTGTTCGTAATGTAGGTATTCCTATTAACAGTAATGCTGATGATTTTGCTTTCTCTATTGATGAAGAGAATGATGAAGGGTTTGTATCTTCCAACAGAACTGGTGGAAAAGGTAGCGACGATATTTACGCATTTAAAAAACTACAACCACTTTGTGATGTACTAATTAGTGCTACTGTTTTAGATGATAAAACACGTGAACCTATTAGTGGAGCAGCAGTTTCATTATTTGATGCAGAAGGAAACAAAGTCGTTTCAAAAACAACTAATGAAGAAGGTGTTGCTGAATTTATCGTGGAATGTGAAGAAGATTCAGAACTTGAAGTTGTAATGGATGGCTTTGATAGCAAAAAAGTGCAAGTTAAAGGTTCTAATGACGAAGAAAATAATGTTCAAATTTCTTTAGACCCTATTGAAAAGTTAATCGTAGATGAATCAATTAATTTAGCACCAATTTTCTTCGAATTTGATGAGTCAAATATTACAGCACAAGCGGCTTTTGAATTAGACAAATTAGTTCAGATAATGAACAAATATCCTGAAATGGTTATTGAAGCAACATCACATACAGATAATAGAGGAACCGATACTTATAATAACGGACTTTCTGATCGCAGAGCTAAAACGACGGTTCAGTATGTAATTTCTAAAGGTATTGATGAAGCTCGTATTACTGGTGAAGGTAAAGGTGAAACGGAACCAAAAGTAGATTGTTCAGGTGGTTGTACAAAAGCACAACATGCAGAAAATAGACGCTCAGAGTTTATTATTGTTAGCCCAACAGCTGAATAAACCCTAGTTAACATAAAAATTAAAAAGCCTATTCTTTAAAACGAATAGGCTTTTTCTTTTACCATTTTTTATATGGAAATTTACTTAATTGAGAATTGTAATATTTAATATCACCTGTAACTTCCATTCCAACCCAATTCGGTTTTTCAAAGTTTTCAGATTCCGAATTTAATTCAACCTCAGCAATAACTAAACCTTCATTATCACCATAAAATTCATCTATTTCAAAAGTGTGATCATTAGATTTAACTTCATAACGCGTTTTATCAATAATTCCAGGTTCACAAAGTTGTAATAAGGCTTCAGCTTCTGATTTAGAGATGTCTTTCTCCCACTCAAAACGTGATAAACCATTAGCAGTAGATTTTCCTTTAACAGTTAAATACCCTTTGTCATTTTTTAATCGAACTCTCACTGTTCGCTCTTTATCACTATTTAAAAAACCTTGTTTTATAGTGTAACTCCTATACGCTTCTGTTTTAAAAGCCACAGAGTTCACCAAAAATTTTCGTTCTATTTCTATCATCACAAGTCTTAATAATTACAATTTAAAAGGCATTTAATGCCTAAATTTACAGTATGATTAACGATTTACCAATAAGAAAGATAATTCATGTAGATATGGATGCATTTTATGCCTCTGTAGCACAGATGGATTATCCAGAACTTAAAGGTAAACCCATTGCTGTTGGAGGTAGCGGAACACGAGGTGTTGTAAGTGCTGCAAGTTACGAGGCACGTAAATTTGGAGTCAAAAGTGCCATGTCTGGACGGTTAGCTATAAAATTATGTCCCGAACTTATTTTTGTAAAAACAGATTTTGAGCGTTATACTGAAATCTCTAAACGCATCCGAAAAATTTTTATTGAATATACCGACTTAGTAGAACCATTATCCTTAGATGAAGCCTATTTAGATGTTACAGAAAACAAAATGGGATTCCCTAGCGCCTCATTAATTGCTGAAGAGATACGACAACGGATTTTCAACGAAGTGGGCTTAACGGCTTCCGCAGGGATCTCTATTAATAAATTTATCGCTAAAATAGCCAGTGATTATAATAAACCCAATGGCCAGAAAACGGTAAATCCAGAAGATGTCATTCCTTTTTTAGAAGATTTAGACATTCGCAAATTTTATGGTGTTGGTAAAGTGACCGCTGAAAAAATGTATCAAAAAGGCATTTTTACAGGAAAAGATTTAAAATTGAAATCCTTAGAGTATTTAGACGCCAATTTTGGAAAATCGGGTCGCTATTATTACGATGTGGTACGAGGCGTACATACAAGCGAAGTAAAACCTAATAGAATTAGAAAGTCTTTAGCAGCAGAACGCACTTTTAATGAAAACCTATCGTCTGAAATTTTTATGCTAGAAAAACTTGAGCATATCGCAGAAGAAGTCTCTAAACGATTACAGAAAAGTAAAGTAGCAGGAAAAACAATCACCCTAAAAATAAAGTATAGCGATTTTACCTTGCAGACACGGAGCAAAACCTTGCCTTATTATGTTAGTGAAAAAACGTTAATTCTAGAAACTGCAAAAGATCTACTCTATCAAGACATTATGAAAAATTCAGTTCGACTCCTAGGTATTTCCTTATCAAATTTAAATACCGAAAAATCTAAAAAAATGAAACCGACAAACCTTGAAAAAAAATCCGTTAGTGTGCAATTAAAATTTACCTTTTAATTTAAACGCGTTTAATAACCATCTAACAGACTTAGGATTTAGAACATATAGTTAAAAAAAATGCAGTATCGTTTAACAACAATACTGCATTTACTTTATCTTAATTATTAAAGCTACTGTTTAGAAACTACAGCTTTCTATTTCAGAAACTCGCAACGTATTTACCATACCTTTATCTTGTATTGGCATTGCCGCTAAACTAATTAGCATGTCTCCGACTTCTAAATATCCTTTTTTACAAGCCATAGCATTTACGTCTTCTATGGTTTCATCTGTACTTACGTATTTATCATAATAAAAAGCTGTAACACCCCAAAGAAGACTCAGTTGTGTTAATATGCGTTTGTTTGATGTAAATACTAAAATATGAGCAGATGGTCTCCAAGCCGAAATCTGAAAAGCTGTATAGCCACTATTAGTTAAAGTAGAAATTGCTTTTGCATTAATCTCATTCGCCATGTTTGCTGCGTGATAACAAATAGCTTTAGTAATATATCTTTTAGTACGAATATGAGGAGGTGATTGTGGCACCTCAATAAGTGGTGAATCTTCTACACTACGTATAATATTTGACATTTGACGAATCACCTGAACAGGATACTGCCCAACAGACGTTTCACCAGATAACATTACAGCATCTGCACCATCCATAACAGAGTTAGCGACATCATTAACTTCAGCACGTGTTGGTGTTAAACTTGTAATCATGGTTTCCATCATTTGGGTTGCAATAATTACAGGAATTCTAGCACGTTTGGCTCTTAAAACTAATTGCTTTTGAATTAATGGTACTTCTTCTGCAGGAATTTCAACACCTAAATCACCACGAGCTACCATTAAGCCATCACAATAGGCTACAATTTTATCGATATTCTCAACCGCTTCTGGCTTTTCAATTTTAGCGATAATTGGAATTTTATGCTCACTATGCTCACTAATTAAACGCTCTAATTGCATTAAATCTTCTGCATGACGCACAAATGATAAAGCCATCCAATCTACTTTCTGACCAATTGCAAAAATGGCATCTTCAATATCCTTTTCTGTTAAAGCAGGTTGTGAAATATTAGTGTTAGGAAGGTTTACCCCTTTCTTAGATTTTAAAGGCCCACCTTGTATAACTCTTGCTTTAACCTCAGAAATTTTATCTGTAGAAACAACTTCAAAAATTAATTTTCCATCATCTAATAATATACGTTCGCCTGGCTGTGCATCTTGTGGAAACTTATCATACGTCATGTAAACACGTTCTTTAGTTCCTTCAAAACGCTCACCAGTTGCAAAAATAATTTCGTCACCTGGATTTACAAACACTTCACCTTTCATGGTTCCAACGCGTAATTTAGGACCTTGAAGATCTCCTAAGATTGAAGCATTATAACCAAATTCTTCATTAAGCTCTCTAATCATTTTAATACGTTCTTCAACGTCTTTATAATCTGCATGAGAAAAATTAATTCTGAATACGTTACAGCCTTCATCTAGCATTGCTTTTAATACCTCTTTTGTACTAGTTGCTGGACCTAAAGTTGCTACTATTTTTGTTTTCTTGTTTATTGACATCAATCTAAAATATTAAATGGTCTTTCGACTTTATTTTTAACGGATCTACCGTATAACTGGTTATAACTTGCGGAATGGCTTGTATCTTTTTTAAGATAAGCTTCTCATCCACATTCTTTATTTCGTCTGAAACTTTAATGAAATAATCTACTTTTTTATATTCGGAAATTAAATGGAATGTTTTGAGCACTTTCTCAGAATCACTAAATAATGTTCCTGTACTACTTAAACTATCTTCTTCTTTTTGACAAACGTTAGAAATTAAATTCCATAACACATATTCCGTTTCATTATCCCATTCATAAATACTGTATGAGGATTCTAAATACTTAAAGTCTATATCTTTCTGCTTACGTTCTAACTTAAGCTCTAAATGCTTGTTGAGCAAATAGGCCAATCGATAATCTTCTAACCTACAATGAATCGCAATTAGTTTATAGGAATCATCATAGAAATCATCTACCTGAAGTTTATGTAAAGCCATACAATTATAACTTTGAACGGTAAATATAGTATATTAATCGCTGTAATTTATTAAGATTATGCTAAGATTAGGTCTTAAAATCTACGAAAACGTTATAGTTCGTTTGATTTAATTCTATTGTGAAAAATATTACTGAACCTTGGTAATCTGATTCTGTAAAGCAAAAAATGCACGTTTAGATGCTTTTTCTTCTGCCTTTTTCTTTGAGGTTGCTCTTGCTTTAGAAACCACCTTATTATTAATAGTAAGCTTTACAGAAAAGTGCTTTAACTCATCCTTACCTGTGTCTTCGTACACTTCATAATCAAAAGTATTTTTCTCTTTTTGGCACCACTCTATTAATAAACTCTTATAACTAATAACTTTGCCTTCTAAAGATTCAATATCAACATGCGGATTTATAACACGCTTATTTATAAATTTTTCACAATAGCTATAGCCTTTATCTAAATAAATAGCACCGACTAACGCTTCAAAAAGATTGCCGTGAATATTATTCCCAAAATTAGAGGTCGGAATTCTACTTTCTACAAAATCTATAAGTCGTAGTTCTTCACCTAGTTTATTAAGATGCTCTCTGCTGACCACTTTAGAACGCATCTTGGTGAGATATCCTTCATCTCCATGTGGTACTTTTTCAAATAGATAAGCAGCAATTACGGAACCAAGTATGGCATCTCCAACAAACTCTAAGCGTTCGTAGTTAATAGCATTCCCTTTATCGTCCTTTAAATTCATAGAACGATGCGTAAATGCTGTGATATAAAGCGATTTAGACTTGGGCTTAAACCCAATTACCTCTTTAATTTTAAAAAAAAAATTCCCGTCTTCTTGAGAGCGGGAATTTAATATGTTACGAATGAAGCTCATTCGGGATTTAATCTAATTTTTTGAATAGTACACAAGCGTTATGTCCGCCAAATCCAAATGTGTTACTCATCGCGACTTTAATATCTCGTTTCTGAGCTTTATTGAGCGTTAAATTTAATTCTGGATCTATGTTTTCGTCAACCATTTTATGGTTAATTGTTGGCGGTATAATACCATGCTCCATTGCTAAAATAGAAGCAATTGCCTCAATAGCTCCAGCAGCACCCAACAAGTGACCTGTCATAGATTTTGTAGAATTAATATTTATGTTTTTAGCATGACTGCCAAATACTGTTGATATAGCTTTTAACTCGGCAACATCACCCAAAGGTGTTGATGTACCGTGTGTATTTATATGGTCTACATCTTCAGGCTTTAGACCCGCATTTTCTAAACAATTTTTCATTACCGCAACAACACCTATGCCTTCAGGATGAGGCGCTGTCATATGATACGCATCCGAAGATAAACCTCCACCTAAAACTTCTGCATAGATTTTAGCTCCTCTTGCTTTTGCGTGTTCGTACTCTTCTAAAACAATAGCTCCAGCTCCTTCACCCAATACAAAACCATCTCTAGTTGCATCAAATGGTCTAGAAGCCGTTTCAGGACTCTCGTTTCGAGTACTCATTGCATGCATAGCATTAAATCCACCCATACCAGCAATAGTAACTGCAGCTTCACTTCCTCCTGTTATAATCACATCACAAGACCCTAAACGTATAGTGTTTAAAGCATCGATCATTGAATTTGCAGAAGAAGCACAAGCAGATACTGTAGTATAGTTAGGTCCCATAAAACCATATTTTATAGATATGTTTCCAGGCGCTATATCAGCAATCATTTTTGGAATAAAACGTGGATTAAATCGAGGTGTTCCATCACCAGCAGCAAAGTTTAACACTTCTTCTTGAAATGTTTCTAAACCACCGATACCAGCTCCCCAAATAACTCCAACTCTTAATTTGTTTATGGCATCTAGATCTAGTTTTGAGTCTGCAATTGCTTCATCTGAAGCGACCATTGCATACTGCGAAAACTTATCCATTTGACGCGCTAATTTCCTGTCAATAAAATCAGTAACTTCAAAGTTTTTTATTTCACAAGCGAACTGAGTTTTGAACTTTTCAGGGTCAAAATGTGTTACACGAGCGGCACCACTTTTACCACTAATAAGAGCATCCCAATATTCTTCTATTGTATTTCCTATTGGTGTAAGTGCACCTAAACCCGTTACTACGACTCGCTTTAATTCCATAAAAATTGAGTTATTATTTTGCTGCTTCTATATAAGAAACCGCTTGACCAACTGTTGCTATGTTCTCAGCTTGATCGTCTGGTATTTGAATATCGAATTCTTTTTCAAATTCCATTATTAATTCTACAGTATCTAATGAATCCGCTCCTAAATCGTTTGTGAAGCTTGCTTCAGTTACAACTTCGTTTTCATCAACACCTAATTTATCTACGATAATCGCTTTTACTCGTGATGCAATGTCTGACATAATTTTTTAATTTTAAGTTTTAATTAGATGGCAAAAATAAAAAACTTTATTTGAATATTCATCTTTACCGATAAAATGTGTTTTTAATTTAGTAAAAATAAAGATAAAGTATTTTGGAATTGCCCTAATTGTTAATTATTATTCTTTTTTTTGTTCGAATAATTGAAGAAATATACCTGTAAATGAAACGTGTTGTAATTTTTGCGTCCGGAAGTGGCTCTAATGCTGAAAATTTAATTAAGTTTTTTCACAACAGCGATAATGCGTCTGTTATTCAAGTACTAACTAACAATCCTCATGCCAAAGTTTTAGATCGCTGTAAAAAACTAAATGTTAGCGCCTTATCTTTCAATAGAATTGCATTTTCAAAATCAGATGATGTCTTAAATATATTAAAAGCATCTCAACCAGATCTTATTGTGTTAGCTGGCTTCCTTTGGAAGTTTCCTGAATTCATATTAAAAGCATACAATAATAAAGTCATTAATATTCATCCTGCGTTGTTACCAAATTATGGAGGAAAAGGAATGTACGGTATGAATGTGCACCAAGCTGTTGTAGAAAACAAAGAAACTGAAACCGGAATCACTATTCATTATGTAAATGAAAATTATGACGAAGGAGCTATAATCTTTCAAGCAAAATGTAAGGTTTCATCTACGGATTCTGCCGAAGATGTTGCAGAAAAGATTCATTTGTTGGAGATGGAGCATTTTCCAGAGGTCGTTAATGAGTTATTAAAATAAGATTCCCGTTTTCACAGGAACTAAACATGAGTAAAAAGAAAAAAAAATATTATACCGTTTGGAAAGGCCATAAAAAAGGAGTGTATAACACTTGGAATGCCTGTAAAGCCCAAATTAAAGATTATCAAGGTGCACAATATAAATCTTTCCCAACGCTTGATGAAGCCGAAAAAGCACTAAAAGGGAATTACTTTGATTATATAGGAAAAAACAAGTCCTTTTCAAGTGGACTTTCTGAAACAGAACTAAAAAAAATAGGACAACCCAACTACAATTCTATTTCTGTTGATGCAGCTTCAAGTGGAAATCCAGGCATCATGGAATACAGAGGTGTAGATACCAAAACAAAAAAACAACTCTTCCATCAAGGACCTTTTGAACAAGGCACTAATAACATTGGAGAATTTTTAGCTTTAGTTCACGGTTTAGCTTTTCTAAAACAACATAATAGTAATCGCATTATGTACACCGATTCGAGAACTGCCATGAGTTGGGTGCGTAAAAAAACCTGTAATTCGAAACTAGAACGGAATGCTAAAAACAAACCTGTTTATGATTTGGTAGATCGTGCTGTACAATGGTTAAAAACTAATGAATACTCTACTACTATTGTGAAATGGGAAACTAAAGCTTGGGGAGAGATTCCTGCGGATTTTGGGAGGAAGTAAATCTATTTTGCATTCCATCAATTGATGTTTCACAAGGAATATATTTTACGTAAATTTGCACTTTAATCCAAACTGCTTTTATGAGTAAATTAGTAATTGTTGGCACTGTAGCCTTTGATGCCATTGAAACCCCTTTTGGTAAAACCGATAAAATTCTTGGTGGTGCAGCAACATATATAGGTTTATCAGCCTCAAATTTTAATGTAGATTCAGCTGCAGTTTCTGTTGTTGGTGGAGATTTTCCGCAGGAATATTTAGATCTTCTAAAAAACAGAAACGTTGATATTGAAGGTATAGAAATCGTGAAAGATGGTAAAACGTTCTTCTGGAGTGGAAAATACCATAACGATATGAACTCTCGCGACACGTTAGTTACAGAGTTAAATGTATTAGAACATTTTAATCCAGTTGTACCAGAAAATTATAAAGATGCAGACGTTGTGATGTTAGGTAATTTACATCCTGCAGTACAACAAGGTGTGCTAAACCAAATGACTAAAAAACCAAAATTAGCCATTTTAGACACCATGAATTTTTGGATGGATATTGCTCTAGACGATTTACTTTCTGTAATTAAAAACGTAGATGTTATTACTATTAATGACGAAGAAGCTAGACAATTATCTGGTGAGTACTCTTTAGTGGTTGCCGCAAGAAAGATTCATGAAATGGGACCAAAATATGTGGTCATTAAAAAAGGAGAACATGGAGCATTGTTGTTTCATAATGGTAATGTATTCTATGCTCCTGCTCTTCCGTTAGAAGAAGTCTTTGATCCCACTGGTGCAGGTGATACCTTTGCTGGTGGGTTTGCTGGTTATTTAGCAAAAACAGGCGATTTTTCTTTTGAAAACATGAAAACAGCCGTCATCTACGGCTCAACATTGGCCTCCTTTTGTGTTGAGAAATTTGGGACAGAGCGCATGCAAAATTTAACAGATAAAGAAATTTATAAACGATTAGACCAGTTTAAGAGTCTAACCCAATTTGATATCGAATTAACATAAACTAACGCGCTCAGAAATTGAGCGCGTTTTTTATTTCATTTTATAAAATTAATAGCGGAAAATTAATTATGAGTGATGCTTTAAAACATGAGTGTGGAATTGCACTTATTAGACTTTTAAAACCATTAGAATACTATAAAGAAAAGTACGGCAGTGCATTTTATGGTGTTAATAAAATGTATTTAATGATGGAAAAACAGCATAACCGTGGACAAGACGGAGCTGGTTTTGCAAGTATTAAATTAGACGTAAAGCCTGGTGAACGTTACATCAGTCGTGTGCGATCTATTGCACAGCAACCTATACAAGATATTTTCGCTCAGATTAATGAACGCATTAATGATGAGCTAACTAAAAATCCGGAATACCAAGACGATGTGGATCTACAAAAAAAGAACATTCCCTATATAGGTGAAGTTTTATTAGGTCATGTGCGTTATGGCACCTTTGGGAAAAACAGTGTAGAAAGTGTTCATCCGTTTTTAAGACAAAACAATTGGATGCACAGAAACCTTATTGTTGCTGGTAATTTCAATATGACCAATGTTAATGAATTATTCGATAATCTTATTGAAATCGGTCAACACCCAAAGGAAAAAGCTGACACCATTACTGTAATGGAAAAAATAGGGCATTTCTTAGATGATGCCGTTTCAAAAATTTATAAAGACCTTAAAAAAGAAGGTTATAATAAAAGTGAATGTTCTCCTCTAATTGCAGAACGTTTAAAAGTTGGTAAAATATTAAAGCATGCTGCCAAAAATTGGGATGGAGGTTATGCTATGGCAGGTTTATTAGGCCATGGAGACTCATTTGTATTAAGAGATCCTTCAGGTATAAGACCAGCTTACTATTATAAAGATGATGAGATTGTTGTGGTAGCCTCAGAACGCCCTGTAATTCAAACCGTTTTTAACGTGCCTTTTGATGATGTAAAGGAACTAGAACCTGGACATGCTATCATTACCAAGAAATCTGGTGAAACAAAAATCAAAAAAATATTAGAACCTTTAGAGCGAAAAGCGTGTTCTTTTGAACGTGTTTATTTTTCGCGTGGTAGTGATGCAGAAATATACCAAGAGCGTAAAATGCTTGGTCGTTTATTAATGCCTAAAGTACTTGAAGCTATTAATAATGACACTAAAAATAGTGTGTTCTCCTATATTCCTAATACGGCGGAAACTTCGTTTTACGGTATGATAGAAACAGTTGAAGATCATCTCAACGAAAAGAAAACAGAATCCATACTTAAAGGAGGTGGTAAACTATCAGCAGAGACGGTTACGGAAATTCTATCTGAACGTCCAAGAATTGAAAAAATAGCCATTAAAGATGTAAAACTAAGAACCTTTATTACCGAAGATAGCAGTAGAGATGATTTAGTTGCACACGTCTACGATGTTACTTATGGTGTTATAAAGCCAACTGACAACTTAGTTATCATTGATGATAGTATTGTTAGAGGTACAACGCTCAAAAAGAGTATTATTAAAATGATGGACCGATTAAACCCTAAAAAAATTGTTGTGGTTTCTTCTGCTCCTCAAATACGCTATATTGATTGTTATGGCATAGACATGGCCAACCTTGAAACACTTATTGCTTTTAAAGCTGCTTTAGCATTATTAAAAGAAAATAACCAATATCATATTGTAGAAGAGATTTATAATAAGTGTATAGCGCAAGTCGAAAAGAAGGATAAGAATATCGTTAATTATGTAAAAGGTATTTATGCTAATTTTACTGACGAACAGATTTCTGATAAGATTTCAGAATTACTAGGTGGAGAAGACATAAAAGCTGATGTAAAAATTATTTTTCAACCTGTTGAAAACCTGCACAAAGCCTGCCCGAAAAACTTAGGGGATTGGTACTTTACAGGAGATTATCCTACACCTGGTGGCAATAGAGTTGTAAATAGAGCATTTATTAATTTTTACGAGGGTAACAATAGACGTGCGTACTAAAATATACGTTTAAAAGAGTCATTAATCCGATAAAACAAGTAGTTTACCGGATTAAAATGTCTTTCGTCCGATAATTGATTTGTTTTAACAAATTAAATATACATTGGTCTCACCATAACATAAGTAGGTTAAGTTCATGGTAGATTTGGGGCAAAAAAAGGTGAACTTCGTTCACCTTTTTTTATGCCCTTTTTTCATAAAGTATTACTTTAAGTATTGTAACTCAACTTAGAGCGGGTTTTTACACTTACGACCTATTAAACAGTACACTTTCCACGCTTAGACTAATATATAGGTCGTTTATCCAAAAAATGCAATACTTACATTATAGTCCACTTATATTTGACTCACCATAACATAAGTAGGTTAAGTTTATGGTAGATTTGGGGCAAAAAGGATGAACGACTGTTCATCCTTTTTCATTTTCTGTTATTACCTAAATAGCTTCTTTTCTATTACACCTTATAGAAACAAAAAAACAGACTAACCCTAGCTTATCTTCTTTTAATTCTTCAAGAATAAACTTGAAATCAAATTCAGAATCCAATTTAAGAACAAAACAAGCGGCTGGATGATTTAATTCAGTTCAACAACAAAACCTTATATATTAATTCTTTTTGGACCATGGGTTAACCTAACTTGGTCTTTAACCAGTTGTTTTTTTAATCGGGAATTGTAAATAATTTTACCTAGAGCATACAAGGTAAAAAGGCATAGTATGATTAAAAGAGTAAGGGAAATAAATGCAACTAGAATTTCTTTGTTCTCAATTTTCTGTTCTTCTATTGAAATAAGACTTTGCTCTTCAGGATTGTAAAAGCCATGAATAGTAATTGGACATTCAAGACTTTCTTTTACGGAATTAAATGTGGCATTGGAAGGATGAAAAGTTTCAGATTTTAATTCTAAAATTTTTGTCGTAGGCTGAATGTTTTCAATCAATTTTTCCTCACTTTCGGCTTGCCTAATTTGCTTGTCATAATTCGTTATATGGTTCTTAAATTGAGAGTCAATGGTTTTGTTCAAGATAGAATCTGGTATACTTTCAGAATTGAACTTTTTAAATAGTGGATTACCCTTAATGTTATTTTTGAATGTTTCTTTATCAGGTTTAGTTATAGCTTTAGCTGGTAGAAAATACAAATGATTAAAACTAGATGAAGGGTCATTATAAATTCGATCGCGTTCAGATTTTGAAATGAGGGAATTTTCACCTCTATAATCAGACATTATTTTAAACCGATGCACCCATGCATTTTCAATGGTAATATAACAGGGTTTGGAAATTGTGTTTAGTTCTTCAGCAGAATTAAAAGTAATGGCATCACTTTCATTTTGAAATAATTGTAACACATTAAACCCTTTGTCTAAATCGCTATTCATAAATGAAAGCAACACCATAAATGGAGTGAGGAAAAGGGCTAAAAAACTAAAAAAATTAAGTGGATTAGCTTTATCTAGTCCATGTTCTAATTCGTAATTCAAAGACAGCGTATCATTCAGAGAAACGACATATTGCGTAGCACTATCATTAGCAGCAACAGCACCATCCCGTAGAATGTATTCGTAATTAACTTTTTCCTTTTGTGATTTTAAATAGTTTCGCCAATGCCATGGAATTTTAACGTTTGTTCCATTTATTTTGTCAAACCGACTTGTGGCTTTCCCATGATGAATAACGACGCGCTCATAAAATCCATTAGATTTTTGAACTTCAGAATTCACCTTGTGTTTCTTAAAGCCCTTAAAAAACCAATAGATGCCATACAAACACATTATTAAAATGCCGAAACAGACATTAATAAGTACATTATAACCATCGAAACTGCTATAAACTGCTAAAGCCAAAAATGCAACTATGATCGTCAAAGCAATAAACAACCACATCAGTACTTTTTTAGTGTGCCTAATTTGCCTGGTGACAAACGCTAGTTCTTTAGAATTTAGGTTTCGTTCTTGAAACATTTTTTACTTGGAGTACTTTGGCTTCAAAAGTCGGGAAATTAAAGGATATAATAGTTTGGATTGGGACTAAAAATGCAGACCACTTTGAGTAAATCTGCTTTTTCTTTCAATGGATACATGGTTAAACCTTATAGACCTGCAAGGGTCTTAAAACCTCATAGGTCTTTTACTATTAGGTATTAAAATTCCATTTCACTTTTTCCCATACTTCTCTTATATATGGTGTAATAGCAAAGACATTATCTCGTTCAGATTGAAGCTGGCACCAATATACAATTGTTGAATAGTGAAGAAAGTATTCCTTTTCTAATATTATTTTACACGTTTTCCAATTGTCTTGATGGTCTTCATCAAATTCAGCAGCTACATCATCTAATGAAGAGACAATTAATCCCATTAAAGTAAATTTATCATCATCATTATCTAATTCGTTTTGATAAACTGAAATAAAATCACTAATTCTTCCTGAATCAGAAATTTCTAATTCCCAATCTTGCATGTTTCTATCCCAATAAAGTCCAAACCTCCTTGAGAGCTTTTCTTCTGAAACACCAGAAGGATATCGCATATGTTGTTCAAAATCCATTACTTAAGTTTTATATTAGTATAAAAATTGTTTCTAATTTCATAAACTATTTTATTAATACTATCTAAGTCCGGTTTTTCCATTAATTGGGAATTATTATAAATAGAATTAAGTTGTTCTTTCATAGTCTCTGCTCTAGAAACCAAATCGTCATATTCGAATTCAGCATTTTTTATAGACAATAAATAATCTCTATCCTTTCGTCTTACATTAATTGCATTGTTTAGTCCAATTTCTTTTGCCATATGTAACAACCTAAAGGTATGCATCATGTTTTTTGCATCGTAATTTTTGCTGTGCGAAATATTACTTTTATAGCGTGCATCATTTCTTTTATCTACCCAATCCCAATATTCTTTATACTTTTTGCAATAAGTGGAATAACCATCTATATTAAAATAAAGTAGCGCGATAGGTTTTTCTGATTTAGGTACCGAACTTAAACAAACTTCATTGGCATTTGTTCTTGCAATCCCGTTATAGTTTAAATTTTCATCATAAAATAAGTTATAACAATCCTTCATGTGAGACAATTTAACCAATCCGCAATGTTTTGGGCTTAGACAATTACTAGATATGTAATCCTTAAATAGAATCGATTGTTTTTCATCTCTAACATAGCAAAAATCTTCAATAGATTTTCTCTTCTTTTCCACAGGATTTACAATTTTCTTATTTAAACCTCTAGCTTTTTTGATCTGTGTAAATGCGTAATTAGCAAATGTGTTTTTACAAAGTTTTGATAAAAAATCTTCTTTTTTAATGGTATCAAATATGGGGTGTTTATAAAAAATACATTCTTTAGGAACATTTAAAAGTTCCATGATATTTGGATTGTTTTTTGAGAGCAATTCCACAAATTTACTTAGCTCATAATAGGCAATATCATTTGTTTCGTTATTGACTTGTGCAATATAATTTAATGAATAATATTGTTCTATTGGCAATATAAATACACCACGTATATCTGTATCAGACGTGGCAGTATCTAAGCCATAAGCTCTACTGCCACTAATACTCTCAAAGATTATTGAGCCTGATTTTTTTAATTCTTCAATGGTCATTTTATTACTTTTATGAAAAACTGATTAAACGCTTCAGGATTAGCTTTCTTTTTTATGACGCCATCTTTAACGCTATTATTTTCTTTTACAATATCTCGAACCAATTGTATCAATACAGCATCCACAGGTTCATTGCTTTTTTCTGTTTTTTGACTTTTTAAATCTATTAAATCACTGAGAACTGAATGAAACTTCTCATCTACTATCTCATACAGTTCTATAAACAAAACTGGCGGAATGGTTTCGTTTTTATATATCCAATTCGCACACAAAGCAGTTCTTATGGCATAGAAAAAACTTTTCAGTGTCATTTCATCTGTGTCAAGAGTTTCTTCAAAACCCTTGCTCATACTGTGGTAATGATAAAACCCTGAAACAGGATTAAAGTTGTTTTCTGCTAAAGTTTTTATTTCGGTTAGAAAATTTTCATTTGCACTATATACGATAGGTGAAAATAACCATTCTGAGAAAGAAGCGTTAGATTTAGATAAGAGCTTTAATGCTTTTTTTAGTTCCCAACCTGATCCATCCAAATCATCTTCTGTCATAAATTCTATAGTATCTTTTTGTTCCCAGAGGCTTAAATACCATTCTTTTTTATGTTTATATACAAAACGAATATCATAATCAGAATCTGGTGATGCAAAACCCCAAGCTCTACTTCCAGATTCTACTGCGAATAGGATTTCTATGTTTTTATCTCTCTCTATTTCTGAGAGTTTTTGTAATATTTTAGTTCTCATTTTCTAGATACAATTTTTAAATAAAAGCAGACCAACCAAAGTGAGTCCGCTTCTACCTTTCTAAGGTTAAATTTTCAAACCTGCTAGGTTTTAAAAACCTGCGAGGTCCTCCTATTTTCTTCTTTTAGAGTTGTTACGTTTATCCTGACGTTTTCGAACCTTCCAAGGTGCATTTTTCTGCCAATCTCCAGCCATAATACAACCATAAGGCATCACTTCGTCAATGACTTTTCCTAAATTGAATTCGTCCATTTGTTGCCTTACAGCTTTGGCGTTTTTATAAGCCGATGGCAACTCGGTAATATCAATTTCCTTTGAGAAAAATCTAATATCTAAACCACATGTTTCTTCTTTAAAGATTTGCATCGTGGTTCCTGTTTTGCTTTTTCTATGTTGCGTTCTGCTTACGTTTCTACCTGCTCCATGTGGTGCAAAACCTAAATTGGTTTTTGTGGTAGCGCCTTCAACAATTAAAACGGGTTCAGACATGTTTAAAGGAATCAATCTTGGCCCTGTTATATCTGGCATAAACTTAGCATTTAAAGGGGTTGCGCCTTTTGCATGATAAAATAAATCGCCATCTTTAAAGACAAAGTTATGTTCGTTCCAGTATCTGTTTTCAATCTCTAGTCCTAAAGTTTCCGCTACTGAATTATGCAGCACTTCGTGATTGGTTTTTGTCCAATTTCTTATAATTTGCAAAGCGTCCCAATAGGCCTGGCCTTCTTCAGTCTCAAAAGGAATCCACGCATTTTGCTTTTTCGTATCTGGCGATAATTCCTTTCTAAAACGTTCCGCGATTTTCATACCTTTGGTGTATAATCTTGCACCAGGACCTCTAGATCCATGATGTGTGACCAACATGGTGTTTCCTGTTTTTTTAGATTTACCAACAAACAAGAAATGGTTACCATCACCTTGCGTTCCTAAATGCGACCTTGCGATTGAAATCATGTTACCATCATTCAAGAAATAGTTAGATTCAAAAGCGTCTAATAGTTCTTTAGGAAACCTGAATTGTGAATCTCTATCGCGTCCACCAGGACCAAAATGCGTGTTAGCATGGGCAACATCTAAAATGTCTTTAGGGTCTGCTTTACCAAAATCGGTTAACATCACTGAACAGCAAATATCTGCACTATGCATACCTGGATGAATGGCGTTTTTGGCCACTGCAACACCACCAACTGGAATTGTTCCGTCTGGACCAGCAGGACAAGCATCTGGCATAATGGCGCCATCTACTAATGTTGGTGTTTTCATTAAGGTTTGCATAGAGTTAATTACCTTATCTACATTGTCTTGTTCTTCTTCGTTTTCTGCTTTAATGTTTATTGAAAACTCAATTGCCGTTTTATGTAACGCTATTGGGTCTGGTGATTTAAATTGCTCTAAATAGGTTTCCATAGCTTCATCTTCTAGTCCATTATCGTTGATATGTGCAATGGCTTCTTTCATCCATTTGCCTTGTCTAAAACCTAAGGCTTTTAAATCGTGACCTGTTATTTTTGTATTTGTTTTCATTTTTATTGATTTGTCATTCTGAACTTGTTTCAGAATCTATTTTAATAACACTACAAATATTATAGTGTAATGCGCAATAGTTTTGCGTAGTATAAATTTTTTATCCTTTTTTTCTTTATGTTCATTTTGCCTTGATACATACTGCGAAGCACATCACGAGTTCCATAAAAATGAAAATCCACGAGTAAACGAACCAAAAAATCACAATCAAAATATAGGAAATTGCTAAAGCACCATTCACTTTCGGAATTCCGTGCTTGAAGCTTCGCTTCGCATCTACATTCCTTCGTTCATTATTTCTGAATTTTGATGTTTTCCGACCATGTCGAAATTTGGGACTTGAGTTTTTACTTGTTTATGTTTTCAACTCTTTGTCTTCTCTCGCATACTTATGTTTAAATGATGATTGCTAGCTCCGCGTTAGCGATTACTCATTCACACTTATTTTACTAAATAGGAAATCGTGATTACTTCGTAGTTGCAACGGAATCCTTTTGCTTTTTCGCAAAAGATATAGTGGAAAGCGCGACCCAAACCTTTTTCGGTTTGGGTAACGCCATAACATTACTTATTCACAGAGAAAATATCCTTTAATTGTTCAATAACATTACCGTTTCCAGCAACTGTGATTTCTCCAATTTTATCGGCAATTTTCTCAACATATTCCATCTCTTTTAATTTAAACAACATATTGTTGTCTTCCATTAATTTCGCGGTATTTAACAAGCTTCTAGTAGAAGCTGTTTCTTCTCGTCTTGTCACTACATTGGCTTGTGCTTTTTTGTGAGCTATTAAAACTTGGTTCATAATCTCTTTCATGTCGCCTGGTAAAATAACATCTCGCAAACCTGCGTGCAATACGTTTACACCTAATTTCTCAGCTTGCGTTTTTACATCTTCTAAAACGGCTTTGGCAATCGTTTCCTTTTGCTCTAACAATTCATCTAAAGTGTAAGCTCCAACAAAGGCTCGTAATGCTAATTGCAACGTGATGTACAATTGCTTTTCGTAATCTTTGCTATGCATTAACGCAGTTTCTACGTTAGTCACTTTGTATTGTGCATAGAAATTAATACGAACGGTTGCTTTGTCTTTGGTCAATAATTCTTGACCTGCAACTTCTAACTGTAACTGACGCATATCTGCTTTGATGATTTTAATGGTTTGCTCGTTTTTCCAGAAATGGTAGGTACCATGTTCTAGGATTTTAACAAACACGTCATCTACAATCATAATTGCTTTTTCGAATGCCGCTACCTCAAACGTTCTAATGTATTGACGCAATTGCATATTGCTAAACAAAGCTTTGCTGACGTCTTCTGTAATTTCAATTTTACTTAAATCTACAGTTACGAATTTGTAGTTTATTAAACCGTTCCAAAAAGTGTAACGACCAGCTTTTAATACGCATTTAAAGTTGTTGTTTTCGTAAAGCAAAACGATTTCATTATCCTTTACATCTACAACATGCAATAGGTTTGCCAACGCCTCATCTTTAAGCAAGATTTCTAATGCTTTTGGTGCACTGAAAGCTTGTGATAAGTCGTGTTTTACGAAATTTTCTCTAAAATTCAACCAATGTTTTCCTTCTGTAATAACGCGAGCGTAATTACCGTTTTTAAACACTAAACCTACTGTACCTGCATGAATTCTTACTCTATACATGATTTCTAATTTTTTTGTTCTGAAGTTTCTAATTTTTAATTCAGAACGGTTAAACATTTATAATAGAATTCTCTTTTTTGAGAATGACTATTCAAAAGATCCCGCTTTTCAGCGGGATTAGTTCAACTGCCATATTTGAATGCATCTTTAAGACTTTTCAAATATGAGTTTCACTAACAGAGCGAAAGAAAACCATCTTTCTAATTACGGAAATACAATTGATTTAAAGATTTTTTAAGCTTTGTTCTTTAGACGATTTATCAATTTTGAAACAACCGTTTTGGTGCTTCGTTAATCAAAAAATGAATCTTTAAAAGAAAACCTAAAATGGCTTTAAATACATCAGTATTTCAAGGTGTTTTCTAGACTGCGTAAACAACGAATTGCTTTTGCGAGTTTTAGTTCACTTTGTTTTTGCCATTTAAAGTGTGGAGCACTTGGTGGTCTATTTTTAAAAGTGACCTTCTTCGGGAATATGGATTTTGAGTCCATTTCAATACAACATCTAAAGTGTTGCGCGTCTACCAGTTTCGCCACAAACCCATTTGAGTTTGGCAGGACTCGAACCTACAAATTGATCTATTGTTCTAACCAGACTGAACTACCTCAAATAAATTGAGAATGGGATTCGAACCCACGACCGATAGATGATGGTTATTATTTGGCAAATAACCGAAGCCTTCAAGTCAAGTTGAATATAAAAACCTCATACCAATTGGTAAGGATTTATACAATAGTGCTATACCGAAACACGTAACAAGACTTGCTTGATGTGGAAGCAGTAGGACTCGAACCTACACGCTTATCAAGACCAGATTTTAACTCAACGGATTCTATTTATTAATAGGATTCGTTGAATGCGTAAAAACGCATTTCAGTCTGGCGAGCCAACCAATTGCTCAATGCTTCCAGTTTTAATATTTTATAGAACGTTGTACCTCTTACCAGATTCGAACTGGTACTTTCATAATAATGAACAGACAGACTCTAAATGCGCTTCCCTACTTTACATCTTGTGCATTTCGGTGCTTCTGCAAAACCTAGTCATTGGTGAGTGTGCCACCAACCACATAATCCTATCACTCCACGGTTACGTAAATCTTTTTCCGCAGCTCTTCCTTTTGAGCTAAAGAGGTATTAATATTTTAAAAAAGCGTGCTGAGAATACCTGCGCTTTTAGATAAGCTTTTCTAGAATTATGGCTTACGCTTTCCCTAGTTTTCCACGTTCTTCTCATTGCTTAGAGAATCCTGTACTTATCTGATGCCTTAATACATTATAGCTGTTCGGCAACTTAGACTTGGCTTGCATAGTGGCTTTTTACCACGCTTTGCAATAACGAGGGTTGGCTCCCTCACCATTCATAAACGTCCTCTCTTGAGGCGGCTTATTAGAATGTTTACCACACATTAAAGGCTTGCGACCTCTAACGTTCCATATATTTCAATGGATTTAGGCAACTACTAACTGCTATAATGTTCGAAGTCTTTTGCGTTTTCTGTATAAAAATACAATGCTCTACCTGAGCAATCCTTCATTGGTGTAGGATTGGGAATCGAACCCAAACATATTGACCTAGGAAAAGGGCTTCGAAAATGGCTTCGTAGATTTTGGCCTACAAAATACCAACCTTTTCCTTGTGTGTCTCCCAACACACGGTACTTTAAGTTGCCGAACAGTTTTCTGTCGGGTAACTTTAATACTGCAATGCGCTCCATTAGGTTGGATAACCAAAAATGTAACCCATTACTACAACTTTTCCTATTGATGTCTCCACCTCAAGCCTAACTTGTGTGTTGGCTATAAATCCTTATCTGCGTCAACGGTTGTCCCTTGCAAATAATGATTTATGTTAACTGCTTGCTTACTTGTACTATATTCAAAATGAATACAGTCTCCACTTGTACTGTCTACAAATAGATTTATCCTTGTTACCAAGTTTATCTAAAGACGATAAGCCACCTCACATCATTAATAATTAATGATGATTTTATTAATATTGAAGCTAAAATTCAACTTCAATTTCTTTCAAAGAACTTATATTAAGCTCTGCTAGACTCCTTTTTCTAGCAGAGCGCTACTTTTAAAGTCTGATTCCAAAAAGACTTCTAATTAATTACACTGCAAATATTCTGAGCTATTGCGCAGTCTTTTTGCGTAGTTAAATTATATTTTGTTTTTAATTCAATTTTTTTAGAATTGTATATTTTGATTTAAGCACCAATTCAGAATTTTTGCAATGTTCTTAGCATCGTCAATTCCTCTATGATGTGTGCCTTCTAATGGAATTTCTAAGATGTCTAGCGCACCATTCATACCAACTTTTCGGTTTAAACCTTTAACTTCAGAAAACAGTGTTTTTACATTTATATGGTTTTGCGACAAAGGGTATTCTACTCCTCTAATCTTACACTGTTTTTTCATCATATTTAAATCGTAAGCACCATAACTTGCCCATGTGTATTGATGTGCATCATAATCATCTCTTAATTTTTCACAAGCGTCTTTAAAAGTGATGCCTTCTGAGTCCAACAATTCTTGTGTAATTGTTGTTAGTTCTGTACAAAAAGGACTGATTTCTGAGCGTGTTGGTTTAATTAACATACCCTCATTTTTAGAAATTAATCCTGTAGATGTATCTAAAACACAGATACCAATTTCTATGATTTCATTGACTTGACCTGCCGGAATTTTTCCATTCCAACATGTGGCTTCGAGATCTATAATTATTATATATTTATTCATGTTTTCTATATGTTTTTTTATTCCTGTTTAATTAGGAATGATAAATTCTTATTTCTTCTTTTTTTTCTTTGTGTTCTTGGTTTTTTTAGTCTTTTCTGGTTTCATTTTGTTTTTGATCCTTTTAATTTCAGAATCGATGAAACTGATAAAACTGTTATTGTAAACGTGCTTTTTTGCGAGCTTTAAAGTCTTTAATGCCTTCTTGTATTTTTGAAGAATTTCAAAAAGTTGCCCTTGAAACAAGTAAACTTCCCCTTTGTTTAACCCTTTAACGGTTAGAGAAAAGTCAATAAGTTTTTGAGCTTCTTCGTAGTCTTCATTCCACATTAAAACTAGAATGTATTTTGAATACACTTTGTGAAAATCTAGTTTGTTAGCCAAAGCCTCTGCGTAATAGTGTTTGGCTTTTTCATAATCGCCAAACTGCTCAGCTTGTAAGCGTCCCATTAAATACAAAGCATAAGCGTTGTCTGCTTCGTAGGATAAGGCGTAGTTTAGATTTTCTACTGTTTCTTCTAGTTCGTATGGATAAGCATCTATGGCTTTAAGCACGTAATTGTTTAACAAATTCGTGTCCATTTTTTAATTGTTTAATTGTTTAATTGTTTACGCAATTCATTTTTTAATGCGCAACGTTGTTTTTTAAATTTTTTTACAATTGTATTTCTCTTAAAATCTGAGCCTTTAAAAACTTTTATAGGATTACCTCTTTCTATCGATAGATGGTTTTTCCATTGGCTTTTAATTCCAGATCGCAAAGCTTCTAATTGTACTTCTGCAACTTTTTCTTGTAAGCGTGCTTTTGCTATTTTTCTGTTTTGATGTTGCGAGCGACTATCCATAACCAACACTTGCGTTTTTGTAGGTAGATGCGTCGCTCTAATAGCTGAGCTCACTTTGTTTACATGTTGTCCTCCTGGTCCAGAACTACGTGTGGCTTGATACGTTATATCTTTTTCAAGAATTTGAAATTGTTCACTTTTTCTAATTTCATATAAACCAACAAACCAGTTTTTACGCTTATGTTGTGGTCTAAATGTTGAAGTGCCAATCCACTGAATTGTGCCTGACCATTGACTCAAAAACCGACTTAGGTTGTTTCCTTTGAGCTGAACTGTTACAGATTGCAACGTCATATTCTCAATGCCTTTTTCTCTATGTAGGATTTTATATTGAATATCCTTGTCGTTTACAGATTCTAAGAAATGTTTTAGAATTTGAGCCACAACCCAACTGCATTCTGCTGGTCCTCGACCTGAGGTTATTTGTATTATTTTAGTATTTATTAATGGTTTTCCCATGATATATGTTTTCTAATAAAATCCTTGAGCTCCTATTTTAATGGCGCTTTTAGATAATTTAATTTGTGACGATATGAGATATTGATGTCATATTTCGAGCGCACTAAGCGAAGAAAATATCAATACTACACGTGTCTTGATTTTCTAATAATTGTTTTGAATAATGTGTTTAGCAGACTTGCTAAGAATGGGAAACAAAAAATCCGAAACAGTGTTTAACTGGCTTCGGATTTCTCATTTATAATTTTAAAAAGTTTATCTAACGATAATCACGAAGCATCACAAAAGGCAGAATTCCTTTTGGATCGTTTTGATATGTTATACATAAACTCATAGTTTCTAATTTTTAATTCAACATCTGTTTTGGTTGAAATGCGATGCAAATATAAAGGGTAATATTTTAAATTTCCAAATTAAACTTTAAATCAATTTATTGATAATCAGTTATTTATGTTGAATTTTAGAATATAGAATGCCTGTCCGCAAATGGCAGATTATCTAAAAAATTGAAGTGCAGTTATTTGCGCTTTAGGCATACATTAGTATCAACTTTAAAAAAATTAATAAAAAAAGCACCCTTTTTTATGAGGATGCTTTTTTAACTTGAATATTTCTAGTTTTACCTATTTCTCTACACTACAGAAATAGCTTTTCAGCATCCGATTTTGTAAAAAATGTATTGTCATAGGTTCCTTTTTTCTTTGTTTATTGGTGCAAATATGGTGATTTTTTTTAAATCTGAAAGTTTTAGCTACTACGTAAGCCTTTTGCGTATTAATTTTTTTCGTTTAAATTTAATGTTTTAGACCTGCTAGGTTTTTAAAACCTACAAGGTCTTATTCCGACAAAGGAAGTCTTATGGCCGTAAATAAAAATGCATTAATACGATATAAAACCATTGATAAATGTCTTCAAAATCATTTTAGACAATGGACACTCAACGATTTAATTGAAGCTGTTTCTGACGCACTTTATGATTATGAAGGTAAAGATGTAGATGTTAGCAAACGTACTGTGCAATTAGATTTGCAAATGATGCGTAGCGATAAGTTGGGATATAATGCACCAATTGTAGTTTACGATCGTAAGTTTTATAAGTATGAGGATGCGGATTATAGTATTACCAACAGCCCAATTTCCAATCAAGATTTGAATAAATTATCTGAAGCGGTTTCTTTTTTAAAACAGTTTCAAGGCTTTTCTCATTTTAATGAATTAGGCAGTATGGTTCAGAAATTAGAAGATCATGTTTATACTCAAAAAACACATGAGAGATCTTTAATAGATTTTGAAAAGAATGATAATTTAAAAGGCTTAGAATTTTTAGATCAGTTGTATCAATTTATATTAAAAAAGGAAGCGATTGAAATCACGTATCAATCATTTAAAGCCCGCAAAGAAAGCACCTTTTTATTTCATGGTTATTTGTTAAAAGAATTCAGAAACCGATGGTTTTTAATTGGAAAAAGACGAAAAAATGAAGGTATCATGAATTTAGCTTTAGACCGAATAATTTCAATTAAAAAAAGTGAGAAGCCTTATAATTTTGATGTTAATTTTGATATCGAAACATTTTATAAAAACGCTATTGGAGTTTCTGTAAGTCCGACATTAGAACCAGAAAAAGTAATCCTTTACATCACCCACAAGCAAGCACCATACATATTAACCAAACCTTTTCATCATTCGCAAAAAGAGATTGATAGAGATCATTATGGAGTCACCATTACTTTAGATGTTCAATTAAATTTTGAATTAGAAAAAGAGATTTTAGGTTTGGGTGAAGGTATAAAAGTGATTGCTCCAGAACGCTTAAAACGAAATATAACAGAACGCTTATATGATGCCGTTGATACCTACGAAACTGAGATTAATGACAAAAGCCTAAGAACGATTGCAAAACGCTTAGAACATAAAGGTTTTGGAATGCTCAATCATGTCTACACCAAACGTGACATTAGAAAATTAAAATCGCGATTTGATACTTATTTTAAAGAACACAATGAGCAGACTTTTGGAATGCGTGAAGTCCTCAAAAAGATGCCCGAATTAAAAGATATTCTATTCAATAAGAATTTTAGAAAAGTGGTGAAATCCATAGACAAAAAGACCTTTTTAACCAAAGCGATATATTTTGACAAATCACCAAAAGACAATTGGTATGTGACATGGCATCAAGACGTACAGATTAATGTTTTAGAGAAAATTGAAACAAAAGGCTTTTCAGCTTGGACAAATAAAAAAGGAGTTATAAGTGTACGTCCACCTGAAGAAATTTCTAAAAATACATTTTCAATGCGAATTCATCTCGATGATACCACTGTTAAAAATGGAGCACTTAAAGTGATTCCAGGTTCTCATAATAAACAGTTGCGTACTGAAGAAATTAAACTAATTAGTACGAATTCGATTCCTTTTGTGAGCGAAGTATCCTCTGGAGGTGTGCAATTATTGAAGCCATTAGTATTGCATGCTTCGTCTGAAACTACGGTTCAAAAAAGACGACGTGTTTTACATTTAGAGTTTTCGTCTATAGAATTACCACAGGGTTTACAGTATGCAGAAAGAGAAGATTTATTTAGTAATTCTTAAACATATTTCGTCATCGGCCTTGAGGCTTTCTGAGTGCTCAATAAATATAAATTCTGATTTATACTGCGCTTGAATTAACCAAAAACTAGCATTAAAATAAGACGTTATTACCGTCGCTTTTAAATCCGATTTTTCTACAATTTGAATCTGATGCGCATACATAATCCCATAAGGTTCAATGACATTAAATTCACCAAAAAACGAGGCAATTAATGGGCGTCTAGGATTTTTATATAAGTTTTGAGGAGTGTCTTTAGCTATGATTTCTGCTTCATTAAGCACAATCATTTGGTCTGCAAAGCCAAGCACGTCATTTCTGTCGTGAGTAGCAACGATACAAGCTATATTTTTTGATTTTAAATAATTAAAAACATTACGTCGCAAACCTTGTTTTTGGAAATTATCAATATGACTAAAGGGTTCGTCCAACAGTAAGATTTCAGGCTCTTTTGCTAATGCTCTTGCGATCGCTACCCTTTGCTTTTGGCCACCGCTTAAAAATTTAACTTTGGTTTTCGCAAAGGCTTCCAATTCTACAACCTTAATAAGTTCCTCTGTTCGCCTTTGCTTTTCTTCAGGATAAAAACGCGATAAGTGCTTCCCTATATTTTCTTCCACTGAAGTTACGGGCATTAAATCAAATTCTTGGGTCACGTATTTCATAAAATCATAACCCACAACCAAATTGTATTTTGGGCCAAGAATTTCTTCATCCTTCCAAAAAATGTGACCTTCCTTTAAATCGTATTCGCCATAAATAAGTTTGAGAAGTGTACTTTTTCCCGAACCACTTTCTCCAATAATAGCAAGATGCTCTCCGGCTTTGACTTTAAAGTCAATCGCTTTTAAAACCTTAGTTTTAGAATACCCAAAAGTGACATGTTTTACTTGAAGCATGTTGCAAAAATACTACATCGTTAAAGAATTGTCATAAAAAAACCGTCCCGATTAATAGCAGGACGGTTTTGAACTATTTACAGTCTATAAATTATTTCTTTATAAACTTTCGCTTTATAATTTTTCCTTCGGATTCTAATCTTAAAAAGTAAACTCCACTTGTTAAACTTGAAACATCAATAGTGCTCGATGTAAGTTTTTGGTTAAGCATACGTTTTCCATTCACATCAAAAACCGTTGCTATTTTATTAATAATGTCTGCAGACGTTTTTATGGTAAGTTCTGCTTCAACTGGGTTGGGATAAATCGTTACATCTATTAACGTTTCATCTATGATACTCAATGTTGAACCTTCAAAAATTGTATGCGATGTATTTATTTCAGGATTCTCAATAAAATCTACGGTACCAGATGGCCAATAAATAGTGATGCTGTTTATACTTGTTAAAGTACCAATACCAAAATGCGTATTTAATGTACTCATAAACTCAAAACCTTCTCCACTCCTAACATCTCTTATTTGGATACCATTATCTGTTTGTATTTCTACTCGTGCACCAATACCATTTATATTACTAGTTGTACCTACCGTATTAATTTTAATCCAATTATTACTATTTGTATTATTTAGATAAATATTACCATTACTGAAAACATCTAAGAAACCATCATTATTAGTATCCCCAATAGCACCACTTGACGGAATATAATCATCACCAGGATTATCATCAGAAAAATTAGTAAATGTGAAATCACCATTATTAAATAATATATCACCATTACTTAAAATATCCACATAACCATCATTATCGAAATCTGCTGGAGCATTTTCTCGTCCTAATTGCGCGTCTAAAACTCCAGAACCCGCTGTGACATCAGTAAAAGTACCATCCCCATTATTACGCATCAATTTAGAATCTCCGTCAACAGTACTACTAGCACCGACATAAACATCCATATCTCCATCGTTATCAAAATCTGCCCAAGCAGAAGACCAGGTTTGTACCAAGTCACCCAAATTTGAAGAATTATTATGACCTACACCTGGATAATTGGTATTGTGCCAACCATTACTATCTGCAATATTAACAAACACACCATTGCCATCGTTTCTCCATAACTCATTAATACTAATTGAAGAACCACCTCTACATTTCGCTATAAATAAATCCATATCTCTATCATTATCAAAATCTATCCAGACAGTTCCATAATTACCACCACCAGGTACCAAACCAAGACCATTTGGTAATGCTGTACTTTGACCTTGGTAAAAGGTTAAATCATTACTACCATCATTAATGTAATACACATTTGCTTGTACATCATGACAAACAAAAGCATCTAAATGACCATCGTTATTTATATCAACGAAATTAGACCGTTGAGAGAACACATATTCTGATCCAGATATTTCTGTATAGTCCGTACCTGTATTGTTGGCTTTCATAAATGTAACACCACCATAACCTCCGTAGACAAGGTCGTTATAGCCATTGCGATCAAAATCTCCTGCAGCCAAACTCCAATCTGGAGTATTCTCTACTTCTGGCATTGCTATATTAATCATGTTAAAACCACCTGATGCCAATTGGTAATGCACATTTATAGTATTACCAGTAGTAGAAACAGAAACAACATCATCTAAAAAATCACCATTTAAATCTACAAGAGCAATATCGTAAGCACCTGTTGTATTTATCGGGTTTGAAGTAAATGCTGCTGGATAACTAGAAGTATCTATTCCTGTTGTAAAACTTTCACTCATCCAATTGCTATACCCACCAGTATTACAAATTGCTCTTATATACATCATATAATCTGTTAATGGAGAAAGACTATTAAAGCTATAGCTATTTGTTCCTATCGTATTCCCAGAAGTTGGAATACCTTCAGAAGCTAACATTATAGCAACTTCCCAAGACGTTTCTGACCCACCTGCTACCCAATTAACGATAGCACCTGAGGCATTGATACTACTTACTGTTACCGATGACACATTGGGGCACTCTGGTGGAATAGAAGAACTAATTAAAGGAGAATCGATACAAAAACCCCAACCATAAGAATTGTGATCGTCATAATAAATACGATATTTAAATCCTGTTAATTGCAATGCCGTAAATGATGCAATATTTAAGCTTTCACTTGTAAAATTTGTTGAAGTTCCATCGCAAAAATTGGAATAATCTGAAGAATTATCTTCTAGCTCACTCCCCCAATTTACCCATTCACTAATACTGACATCCCAATACTGAAGATGTAAAGATTGATCATTTTGCCATATATTAAAAACATAGGGAAATACAACCGCTAATTCCGTTTCGCCGACATTATATGCTGCACTAAGATCTATAATTGGAGACTCTACTGCAATAGTGTTATTAGAAGCTCCACCAGCAAGATTATCATCAAATGAAAATGATGAACTTGTCAATGTTGGGTCTTCAAATAAATAGGCAGAATCGTAGCTTCCTGAAAGTGTCCATTGGCTATTAGGCCAATTCGCTACTTGATTTAATTGTTGCGCATAACTGTACGCATAAATCAAGGTTAAAAATAATGTAAAGAGTAATGTTTTTCTCATATCCTTTTTTTTAATTACAATTTATATTTAATGAGTTTATCCATGCCTCAATAAGTTGAACCCCTTCCGTATGCACAATGGTACGTGCTAATAAGGGCATCCGAGTTGAGGGTTCTGTGGCACTTATTCTAAAATGCATGACAGAATTTCTTGCGTCACCTGGCACTACAATGTGGTCAAGTCCAAAACCAAGATTAGTATCCGCCTCAATACAAACACCCATGTTAGTAATATCTTCGGTAGACAAAAAGTCTAATCGCATGGGTCTATATGAACAATGTGTATTTTCTGAGTGGCAATGTGCACAATTAATATCTAAGTAGGCTCTTACTCTTAGCCCCAACGTATGACTTTCGTCACTATAATCTGGAAGTGTTGAAATTGTTGCCGGTAATGTATTTTCTATATACCCAAGACTTACCAACTTTTCTAATTGATTTGCTGTACCATCACTATAATCATAGCTTAAATTTAAGTTCCTCGGTTTAGGACCAATTGGTCTTGCTATTTCGAATACTTTATGACAGGTGTGACATTCCGCCGCAGAAGGAATTCTATATTCTACAGATTTAGTCTCTCCATCTTGCTGCCATTGCACATCTACATAGCTTCCATTCATATCCAACAAAGCTTCTGATTGTTCGTTATTCCAAGCATAATTTGCAAAAATCCAACCTTCTTGTTTTCTAATTATTAATCGTGTTTCTAAAATTTGTGTTGTGTTATCCGGAAGGACATTATCGTAGTAAAAGTTCTTTATTAAAATGGTTCCCACAGGAAAATCTAAAAGTTCATTTTCATTTATAAATGAAGCTTTACTATTGTTGGGCATCCAGATGAAACGCTTTTTCTTCGCATAATCACTAAATAAAGTGGAATTTAAACTATATGGAATTACACCATTAGTAGGCTCTAAGTTTTGTAATTCCCCTTCAAAAAATTGATAGTCTGACAATGATGAAAATGGCATATTCTCTAAGTCGTAAAGAACACTAGAGCTTGATGTGATAGTCACAGAAATTTGTTCAGTTTTACAATCTCCCGAAGTGCTGCAGATAGTATATTCAAAATTATCTACACCAACTTCATTCGGATTAGCCGTATATTTTATATGGTCGTCACTTGGGTTGCTGGGTGTATTATTAACATCTATTATTACAACGCTCCCCTTAACAGGTTGACTCAGTGACAATTCTCCGGTTACAGGAATATTAAAATCATTAAGAAATATAAAAATTTCAATTTCTGAATTTTGGACAATAGTCAAATTATCCGGGTTAGTTTCAATGATTAATGGAGATAAGCCATCATCACTGCCACAAGAACACAGAAACAAAACTGAAAGAAAAAATAGAATGTAATTTTTTTTCATACACAATGCTGATACACTATCAATAAAACAGTTAAATGTTTAAAAACCCTACAAAAGTTAGCTAAAAAAAATCAATAGTCACCTGAAACAGAATTTTATATTAAGAATTCTGCAGTTTCTGACATCGACCAAGTAAACAGTAAAAGAATCTAACTACAATTTCGGAAGCACTAATCTTTTACTTTTTCTTCAGTTTTTGATGGTAATACTTCAAATCCCATATTATATAATGTAAAACCAAAAATGTCTGCGTATTGTTCAATGGTTTTACTAACAGGTGTACCAGCTCCATGACCAGCATCCGTTTCAATTCTAATCAATGTAGGGTTATTACCCGTTTGTTTACTTTGTAATTCGGCAGCAAACTTAAAACTGTGTGCTGGTACTACGCGATCATCATGATCTCCAGTAGTAACTAATGTTGCAGGATATTCTACACCTGCTTTCACATTATGCACAGGTGAGTAGGCTTTAAGGTAATCAAACATTTCCTTACTGTCTTCTGCAGTTCCGTAATCGTAAGCCCAACCCGCTCCAGCAGTAAACGTATGGTAACGTAACATATCTAGAACGCCAACTCCTGGCAAGGCTACTTTCATTAACTCTGGGCGTTGGGTCATTGTTGCTCCAACTAATAAACCTCCATTAGACCGGCCGCTAATAGCTAAGTAATCTGATGATGTATATTTTTCTGAAATAAGATATTCTGCAGCAGCAATAAAATCGTCAAATACGTTTTGCTTTTTAAGCTGCGTTCCTGCGTTGTGCCATGCTTTTCCATATTCACCACCTCCTCTAAGGTTAGGTACAGCATAAATTCCTCCTTGCTCTAACCAAACCGTATTTGCAATACTAAAACTTGGTGTTAAACTGATATTAAATCCGCCATAACCATAAAGAATTGTTGGGTTTTTACCGTTGAGCTTTATGCCTTTTTTGTGTGTAATAATCATGGGTACCTTAGTACCATCTTTAGAGTTATAAAATACTTGCTTGCTTTCGTAATCTTCTGGATTGAAATCAATACTCGGTTTTTTATATAATTCAGAGGTCCCGTTTTCTATATCGTATTTATAAATACTTCCAGGGGTTACATAGTTCGTAAAAGAATAATACAATTCTTTTTCGTCTTTCTTTGCACCAAAACCAGAAGCCGTACCAATGCCTGGTAATTCAACTTCTCGTATTAGTTTCCCATTATAATCGTACTGCAATACTTTTGAAACGGCATCAACCATATAATTGGCGAAAAAGTAACCTCCACCAGTTGATGGACTTAGAACATTTTCTGTTTCAGGAATAAAATCTATCCAATTTTCTGGAGTTGGATTTGAAGCATCTACAGTTACAATTTTTTGATTAGGCGCGCCCAAATTCGTCATTATGTAAAGCTTAGACCCAACGTTTTCAATAATGTTTGAATCACTATCGGTATGATCTAAAATCGTTATAAGTTTACCATTTGGTTTTGATAAATCTTTAATAAAAAGCTTATTACCAGACGTTGATACACTTGCTGTTATAATTAAGAAATTATCATCTTCAGTAACTCCGGCTCCAATATATCTGTGTTTTTCTTCTGGTGTACCACCAAAGATTAATTGATCTTCAGTTTGTTTTGTGCCTAATTTGTGATAATATACTTTGTGTTGATCTGTTTTTGCTGATAATTCACTTCCTTCTGGCTTATCATAACTTGAGTAATAAAACCCTTCGTTTTTATACCAAGACATACCGCTAAATTTGATATCGACCAATGTATCTTCAACAATTTCATTGGTTTCCACATTCATGACCAAAATTTTTCTCCAGTCGCTTCCTCCTTCAGAAATAGCATAGGCTAAAGTTTTTCCGTTTTTTGAAAAGCTCATACCTCCTAATGAAATAGTTCCGTCTTCTTTAAATGTATTCGGATTTAAGAAAACCTCAGCGGTTTTAGGATCTTCACCTGTTTTGTATCTGTAAATTACGGATTGATTTTGTAAACCATCATTTTTCGAAAAATACGTATAATCACCTTCAACATATGGTGCACTGATTTTTTCATAATTCCAAAGCTTTGTAAGGCGCTCTTTTAATTCTTCGCGGTAAGGAATATTGTCCAAATACCCGAAAGTAGCTATATTTTGAGCCTTAACCCATGCTTCTGTCTCTTTACTTCTATCGTCTTCTAACCAACGGTAAGGATCGGCTACTGATTCACCAAAGTAAGTGTCTATAGTATCTATTTTATGAGATTCCGGGTAATCTACGGTAATAATCTTTTTCACAGTTTCAGTTTCGTTTTTACAGGACACAAAAATTGTTAGCACTAAGACAAGATGAAGTATTTTTTTCATAATTAAGCTTTTAGAAATAAAACAATATTATTTCAAATATAAGGTTTTAGTTATTTGATATTATCAAACCGCTAAAAACTTACAGAACCTGGGTCCGTAATATAGACAGCATTTCAACTAATTATATAATTAATTAGTTGAAATGCTTGAAAATATTGCTATTATGAAAAAAATTAAAATACGTGTTTATGGTATTACACTAAACCATTTTCAATAAGATATTCGGCAATTTGAACCGTATTTGTAGCTGCTCCTTTTCTAAGGTTATCACTAACAACCCACATATTTAGAGTGTTTGGTTGAGAACCATCTCGTCTTAATCTACCTACAAAAACATCATCTTTACCATGTGCAAACATTGGCATTGGATATGAATTTGTTTCTAAATTATCTTGAATTGTAATACCATCAGTAGCATTAAGAAGTTGTCTTACTTCATTAACGTCAAAATCATTTTCAAACTCAACGTTTATTGCTTCACTATGTCCACCAGCTGTTGGAATTCTAACAGCAGTTGCAGTAACGGCAATAGTGCGATCTCCTAATATTTTTTGAGTTTCGTTTACCAACTTCATTTCTTCTTTGGTATATCCATTATCTTCAAAAACATCGCAATGTGGAATTGCATTTTTATGAATTGGGTAAGGATAAGCCATGTCTCCTTTTATACCTGAAATTTCATTTTCCATCTGCTCAACGGCTTTTACTCCAGTCCCAGAAACAGATTGATATGTTGAAACAACAATACGTTTAATTTTATATTTTTTATGAAGTGGTGCCAATGCCATCACCATCTGAATCGTAGAACAGTTAGGATTAGCAATAATTTTATCTGTTTTTTCTAACTCACTAGCATTAATTTCTGGAACTACTAATTTTTTAGAAAGATCCATTCTCCATGCTGAAGAATTATCAATAACGGTTGTACCAACTTCCGCAAATTTTGGAGCCCATTCTAATGAGGTATTTCCACCTGCAGAAAACAAAGCAATATCCGGACGTTTTTCAATAGCAGTAGGAATACTAATTACCTCAATATCTTTGCCCTTGAATTTTAATTTATTACCAACAGAACGTTCTGAAGCTACTAATAATAATTCGTCTAAAGGAAAATTACGCTCCTCTAATACTTTAAGCATTACGTTACCCACCATGCCTGTTGCACCTACAATTGCTACTTTCATAAAATATTTAATTTAAGATTTCAAAATTATGATATTTCTTTAAGTAAAGCATTCATTTTCACCTTAAAAATGTGACAAAAATAATGGGTTGTAATTATTAATTTTACAATAAAAAAAGAAACCCAGACTGGATCAGTCTGGGTTTAGTTAAAAATAATAGTGTAGCGATGACGCTATACGCGTTTTATTTTTTTAATGAATCTCTGATTTCAATTAATAAATCAACTTCAGATGGTCCTGCAGGCGCAGCTGGTGCAGGCTCTTCTTTCTTTTTCATATTGTTAACTCCTTTTACTACAAGGAACATTACAAATGCCACAATGATGAAGTCAATTACATTGGTTAAAAATGTACCATATTCTAAGAAAACATCACCTACCATTTCTCCAGCATCGTTTAATGTTCCCTCTTTTAATTGGTATCTCAACGCTTTAAAGTCTGAATCGAAAATCATACCAATTAATGGAGATACGATACCTCCTGTAAATGCAGTAACCACTTCTTTAAAAGCAGCACCCATTACAAAACCGACAGCAATGTCTACAAGGTTACCCTTCATTGCAAATTCTTTGAATTCTTTTAACATAATCTATTGTATTTTAATTTTTAGTTAGGTTATTAATAAGACACTAAGTTACTAAAAAAGTCACAAAATGTTAAAAAATGTTTTTAAGGTAGGAATACACGCTTTATGCGCTTAGATAATGCGGTTACTATTTCATAAGAAATCGTACCTGCCGATTCCGCAATTTCATTGGCTGTATGTGCCTTATCAAATATAATGACCTCATCTCCTTCCTTACAATTAATGTCTGTAACATCGACCATAATCATATCCATACAAACATTACCTATGATGTAGGCTTTCTTATCATTTATAAAAACAAAGCCTTTTTTATTACCATAAACCCGACTTAAACCATCTGCATGGCCAATAGGTATTGTTGCTACCCTTTCATTACGATTAGAGGTGTAAGCTCTGTTGTAACCAACAGATTTCCCTTTATCAATCTCATGGATTTGAGAGATAACAGATTTTAAACTTGCTATAGGTTCAAAATTCTTATCTTCTAATTCTGAATTTCCAAATCCATATAAACCAATTCCGCTTCGCACCATATTGAAATGCGCTTCAGGATAATTAAGAATTCCAGAAGTATTACATAGATGTAACCATGGCTCTATTCCTGATTTTGTTTTGAAAGTTTCAGCTATAGATTTGAAAGTTTCTATTTGTTGCTTTGTAAAATCTTTTTCTTCAAGATCTTCACTCGCTGCTAAATGAGAGAATATTGATTTTACTTTTACCGCTGTTGTTAATTCTAATTTAGAAACAATAGTATTTATATCTTTTTGTTCAAACCCTAAACGATTTAAACCTGTATTGAATTTAATATGAATAGGATAATTCTTTTGTCCTCGTTTTTCTGCAACGGCTATAAAATCGTTTAATAATCGAGCGCTATAAATACTCGGTTCTAAACATCTATCAATTAAAGTTTCGGCGTTTAAAGACTGTGGATGCAAAACTAGGATAGGAGTTGTAACGCCAGCATCTCTTAAATCCACACCTTCTTGTGTGTAAGCCACAGCAAAATAATCAACATTTAATTTTTGAAGATGTTTTGCTATTTCAATAGCATCACTACCATATGCAAAGGCCTTAACTACGGCTAAAAATTTTGTTTGAGGTTGGAGCTTCGATTTTAAATAATTGAAATTATGTGTAAGCGCGCCTAAATCAATCTCGAGTATAGTTTCTAGAGCTTTAGACATTTGGCTTATCTTCCTTAGAGTCAATCTCTTCTACGTCGTTAACCTTCATTTGTCGCACTTTATCACGTTGCATACTTTTATAATAAGCAGCTCTACTTAAGGGTTCATATTCGTCCACTTCTCCAAGCAAAACCAAATCATCACTCAATGCTTTTCTGTAACTGTATTGTGCTAAATTCCCGGTTTTTGTACAAACAGCATGTACTTTAGTAACATACTCTGCAGTCGCCATAAGATTAGGCATTGGTCCAAAAGGATTGCCTTTAAAATCCATATCTAATCCGGCAACTATAACCCGGACTCCTTTGTTGGCCAAATCATTACAAACGCGAACAATCTCATCATCAAAAAACTGAGCTTCATCAATACCAACCACATCACAACCATCTGCTAAAATTGGAATATTAGCAGCAGCAGGTACTGGTGTAGAACGGATTTCATTAGCATCGTGAGACACCACCATCTCTTCATCATAACGCACATCAACAGAAGGTTTAAAAATTTCTACCCTTTGTTTTGCAAATTGCGCACGTTTTAGTCGTCGGATTAACTCTTCGGTCTTACCGGAGAACATAGATCCGCAGATGACTTCAATCCACCCAAATTGTTCTTTCTGATTTACTGTATTTTCGAGAAACATTTTGTAATTTTAGCACTAAATCGGAGTCAGACTCCGTTTTTATAAAGGTTACGCAAATTTATTAAAAATCAAAAGTAAAACTTACGAAAAGCAAATAAAGAAATTATTTTCCTTTTTTATTTGAATTATGAATTGATTTTCAAGACTTGAAGAACTTTAAAATTCTTCAATATAAAATATTAGAACTATGAAAAAGAAATTAGAATCAGAATTAGTTAGTATTGCGCATAGGATTCTAAAACTAAAAGGCAGAGAGGATGTCAATAAACTTCACGAAGAAGTTGCTGCACTCTATGAAAAACTTACCGTTTTAAAATTTGCTCAAGATAATTTTGAAGACCATATGCCAACAATTGGCAATGACTCTTCATTTTTTGGTATGCTAGACACGGCATTTAATAATAAGGTTAGCGACAATATTGAAGTTGAAGATAGAACTTATGTCAATGTAGATGAGGTTGAACATGATGAAATTATGGAACCTGTAATGGCCAAAATTAAGGATATGTTTGAACATATGCCCAAAGAAACGGAACCTACAGATCCTGTTTTGGAAAAAATTCTACAAAAAGAAACGGAAGCACCTGAGCCTATAGAATTTGAAACTATCACCTCTGGTTTTGACAAAATTCCCGAGTTTGAACCGATTGAAGAGGCACAAAAACGTGAAGTTGAAAACACTAATAAATCTTTAAATGACAAACTAAAAGGTCAGCAATTAAAGATTGGTCTCAATGATAAATTAGCTTTCATTAAGCATTTGTTTGAAGGTAAAAACGAAGATTACGATCGTGTAATATCTCAAATTAACACCACACATTCTTTAGGAGAAGCTAGAACATTAATTCTAGAATATGTTAAGCCAGACTATAACAATTGGGATGGTAAGGAAGAATACGAAGAGCGTTTTATTGAGCTCGTTGAAAGTCGGTTTAATTAATAATTCAAATAAACATATCCCACAAAAAGCTTGTCAATACCATTGATTTCTAAAACATAAAAATAAGTACCAACAGGCAATACTTTTGAGCTTTTTAAAAGTCCCATGTTGGCTTTGCCATTCCATGTATTTAGGTAGTTTTTTGCTTCATAGATCTGTGTGCCATAGCGGTTGTATATTTTAAGTGTATTATCAGGATATTCTTCTATACAAGGAATAACAAGTGCATCATTTTTACTATCATTATTTGGTGACATCCCTTCAGGAATAATTAAACAATTAGAAATTTCTACGGTGGCATCATCTTCATTATTTGTTAAATCTCTATCAGGTTCATTAATACTATTCAATAGTGCTAAATTTGTTAAATCCGTTGAAGAAATTACGCTTGCTGTTAATATTAAAGACTCCGAGCTATCTGGATTTAAACTTGGAATATTCCAAATAAACGTAGTGTCATCAAAAACACCATAACTCATAGTTGCTGATACAAATTCGTAACCTTGTGGCAAGATATCAATCACTTCAATCAGCGTTGCTGTTGTCGTTCCTAAGTTAGTAGCTGTAATTGTAAAATCTACGTGCTCACCATAAACCGCTTCTCCAGGCATTACAGTTTTAGTGATTTCAATATCCACATCAGAAGTATCAACAACCACATTTAATGTTGCGCTTGTTTGAGAGGTATCTACATTATTATTGTTAGTGAAATTCTGAAAATTATTAAGATAAGTTCCTGAAACATCTGCACTAACTCTCGCAGAAAACGTGCAACTTACAACACCTTCTGGAAACATCAAATTTTCAATTCCAACAAATGTATCTCCTGCTGCTCCTATAAATGTTGTGGTGCTTCCATTAGCTTCAATCCAACTTGGAACACCTGTAAGATAAATGCCATTTGGTAGATTATCTGTAAAAGAAATTTGGGTTTGAGATGGGTTTGAAGCTATATTAAAAACGGTGAATATTAATTCGCTTTCACCTCCTTCAAAAATAGTATCAGGTACAAATGCCTTTTGTAGAACTGGAGCTATAACTTGCACGCTGTTAATAGAAATGTTAGTTTCAGGAGTTAGTTCTTCATTATTCTCAGCACTAGGTATGGCTTCTGCTATATTATTAAAAGCACCACCAAAACTTGGAGCAGATACAGGAATACTAATTCTCACTGTTGAACCTGGCTCCATATTTGGAATGAGTCCTGAAACAAAATTCCCCGTGATATCAAAATTTGAAATACAGGATGCTGTTCCTGAAACAACGCTACAACTAGGAGTGCCAACTATATTAAACGCAGCATTAAGTGTGTTTTCAAATAGCACATCTGTAGCATTAGAACTCGTGGTACTATTACTAATATCAATAATCCAATTAAACGCTTGGTTGGTATTTACCTGTGTAAACTCTGGATAAGTTTGGGCTACCAGGTCTACACAAGGCGCAAAATAAGTATCAACTGTAGCTTCATTATTGATAGGGTTAATATCTGTTATATCATTCACATAATAGGCTACAACCCCATTAGTGGCTTCTATAGCACTCGTTGAACATTCGGGCAACCAATCTATAGTCACACTAAAACTAACAGAACTATTTGCTGGCAACTCCCAATTATCTTCAGGTATAATTTGCCAAAACGTATCTGCGACTCCGTCTTCGGCTACCCCATCTAATAACTCACCAACATTTACGTGTTCCATATCAAAACAAGATGCAGTGCCTGTTGTACCAAAACATTCTACAGAAATTAACCGTCCATATATAGAAACATCATCACTATTAACACTGGGCATGAAATCTCTAACTTCAATAATGGCATCGGCATCTCCGTCATTGGAAACCGTTATTTCATAAGATACTAAACCCCATTCTATGGTATTACTGGTAGAACTGCCATTTGGTAATTCTGGACTTGTTTGCACTTTGGACACTTGTAAATCAGACTCCACGCAAAGATTAAGAACAGGAGGCAACTGTAATTCATTACTAAAATAATTATTATTAGGATTACTATCCACCAATTGTGAGTCTAAAATATTAGTACCGCTTCTAATAATAGCAGATATTAAATTAGTATTAGTACTACATTCTGGCTCAACATATTCAATCACAGTTTCTATAGTTATTGTTGTATTGGGCTGCAAAGTAAAATTATTACTTGTCCATACCTGACCTTGATTCGTTAATGTAAAGTCACTACATAAAACAGGACCTGTAGTTTCAATACAAGTAACTGAAATGATATTCCATATGGCATTAGGGAAGGTTAAATTTTGGAGAAAAAACCGAATAGGAGTTTCTACTGAGCCCATATTACAGACCGTAGTAATTAATGTAACCTCTTGATTATAGTCTATAGTCGTATTGGGCTCTGGATCTATTTGCACAGTTTCAATACAAATATCAGTTTCCGGACATAAGTTGGCATCTAATAACTGCGTCGTTACAAAATTTGAATTTACCGATGAGAGCATGTGATGATTTATCGAAATCTTAATAAAACTACTTACCTGAATTGGCATAGGATCTACTGAACACGAAAAATTTGAGTAGCGATAAACCATTTCAAATGTAATACTTCCACCAGATGTTATTTCCAGTTCAACATCATTTAAAAACAGGACAGCTGGAAATGAAGCACTTGGGCCAGAAACCGTCGCAGAAGCACCTATGACACCTGACAAATCAGGACACACCGTGCCGTTACTTGTCCCAATACATTCTAATGACATAAATTCCGCAAAGGGCTCACCATTCTCATTTGGCGATACTAAAATCAAATTACCTCGAATCTCTGTTAGCGGAAAATCAATAGCACTATTATTAGTGATTGTAAATTGATACGTGACTGAATCTCCCCAAGCATTAATCGTTGTTCCTTCTTGCGGTATAATTTGCGTATGCGTAACCTCAAAATCAATATCTATATCCAAAACATCAATAGATATTATAGATTGATTATTGCTCGTGTTAATATCTTCAACGTCGTCTGGAGGACTAATTGTTCCATTTGCGGCAATACCACCTAAATTAGTAGGCGCCGTAACCAACACCAACAATTCCACACTCGAATTATTGGGCATCGCAGCAATCGAAGCCGTTAAAATATTATTAACCACACTGATATTCGTAACATCAGACGCACCATTTGTATTATTCTGTGAGACATATGAATTAACGGTTATATCAGTATCAAAATTTATAGAAACAGTTGCGTTATCAACTGAGTTTCCAGAATTTAAAACCGTAATCACATATTGAAAACCCTCATAAATATTGACTTGAGAAACAGCAGTGCCACTTAAATTTTGAGCTTCTATTGCAATAGATAAATCCGTAGTTTGACTATATGAGAAACAGACATTAAACAATAGAACTACTAAAAAGTAAAGCGGTTTTGACACAGGTTGGTTTTTACAATAAGATGTAGATTCTTACAAATGGTTGCGTTAAGATATAGAAAAGATTGTAAATTTGATATTAAGTTTATTCAAACATGAAGCTATACCTTGTTCCTACTCCTATTGGAAATTTAAAAGACATCACTTTTAGAGCTATCGACGTTTTAAAAGAAGTGGATTTAATATTGGCTGAAGACACTAGAACTTCAGGAAAACTTTTAAAGCATTTTGAAATCACCACACAAATGCAAAGCCACCATATGCACAATGAGCATAAAACAGTAAATCATTTAATTGAAAAACTCAAAGCCGGTTTAACCATTGCAGTCATTAGTGATGCTGGTACTCCAGCCATTTCAGACCCTGGATTTTTATTGGTAAGAGCTTGTGTAGAACATGGGATTGAAGTGGATTGTTTACCTGGAGCAACCGCATTTGTACCTGCTTTGGTAAATAGTGGGTTACCAAATGACAAGTTTGTTTTTGAAGGCTTTTTGCCTGTTAAAAAAGGAAGACAAACAAGACTTTTACTTTTAGCCGAAGAAACGAGAACTATCATTTTTTATGAAAGTCCACATAAGCTCATAAAAACACTTGGGCATTTTTGCGAATATTTTGGAGAAGATCGCTTAATCTCTGTATCTAGAGAAATAACAAAGTTGTACGAAGAAACGATTAGAGGAACCGCAAAAGAAGTTTTAGATCATTACACCAACAAACCGCCTAAAGGCGAAATTGTAATTGTCGTAGACGGAAAACACAAATAGAACATGATTTTAGAAGATTTTTTAGCCAAATTAAAATCTAATCCAAAACAGATTGATTTTTCCGAAACCATGACTGTAATAGAAACCTATTATCAATTTACACCAACGGCATTCACAAATGGAACTTTAAAAAATGCTGAAGACCAAAACTCAGGCTCTTGTAAACTATTTGCCTTTGCTGTTGATCAAAAATTAACAGCAGAAGAAACCTTAGCGTGTTTTGGGACCTACTATTTTGAAGATGTCCTTATAAACCCAAAAGGAACTGGACATCAAAACATCCGAAATTTTATAGCAACAGGCTTTGAAGGCTTATACTTTGAAACCTTTCCGTTAAAAAAGAAATAACAGCACTTTTCGTAATTGGGTTAACCTTTACACCTACAGCATCAGTCGTTATCGTTTACTTTCCTTAATTTTCTATTTCAAACTAAAATTATGAAGACTAAACATTATAACGTATTTGTTATTGGTAGTGGTATTGCAGGACAAACAGCAGCAAAAGCTTGCGTTGCATCAGGATTAACAGTTGCTATTTCAGACAAAAGAGAATATGGAGGCACCTGCTCTACACGAGGTTGTGATCCTAAAAAAATAGTGATGCAATTTGCAGATTTAGCGCAACACTCTAACCAACTTAAAGGTTTCGGAATTAAAAAATCACCTAAAATTAATTGGAAAGCCGTTCAGAAATTTAAAACGTCTTTTACCAAACCCGTTCCGTCATCTACAGAAAGTGATTTAAAAGATTTAGGTATTGATTTGTATCATCAATCTCCAAAATTCATCAGCAAAAATGAAGTTATGGTTGAAGGTAAAACCATCTCTGCAGACAAATTTGTAATTGCTACAGGTTATGTCGCACGACCATTAGAGTTTGAGGGTTCGGACCTTTTAAAAACTAGTGATGACATTCTCAATTTGAAAAAAATCCCGAAATCAGCCATATTTATTGGTTCGGGTTATGTTGGAATGGAATTTTGCTACATGCTTTCAACATTAGGTTGCGACGTCACTATGATTGAAGCTAGTGATACTGCGCTTACACAATTTGATTCATTTTTAGTTGAAAAACTCATCAAGGTTTTAGAGAACAATGGTGTAAAATTTATGTTTAACACGAAGCCCACGGCGGTTAAAAAATTGAAGAAGAACTTAAAGCTGACGTATGAAAAAGACGGTAAATCAAAAACGATAAAAGCCAGAAAAATATTTAATACCGCAGGTCGCGTGCCAGCAGTAGAAAAATTAAATTTAGAAAATGCGGGGATAAAAGCTGATGCATCTGGAGTTTTGGTCAACGATTTTATGCAAAGTACAAGTCATGAAGAGGTGTATGCTTGTGGAGACGTCTCCAGTAAATCGCTACCTTTAACACCGCTTTCTGGTTTGCAAGGTTATATTGCAGGCCATAATATCATAAATGGCAATTCTAAAGAATTCGAAAACCCTTTAGTACCTTCCATTGTTTTTACGAAACCACAATTAGCAAGTGTTGGCTACTCCGAAGAGGAAGCCAAAAGCCGATATAAAAACGTCATAGTTTATAAAGGAGATACTTCTGACTGGTATAATGCAAAAAAGGAACATGCAGAAGCTTATGCCTATAAAATATTGGTTAACGAGCGCACTCAAAAAATAGTAGGTGCTCATTTATTGAGTACGCAAGCCAATGAAACAATTAATATTTTAGCCATGGCAATAAACGCAGGTATGACTATACGTGAATTTAAAAAACAAATATTCACATACCCTTCTTATACCAACGATTTGAAAAGCATGTTGAAAGATGATGATTAAAACATGAAAGAATTACTTCATAATATAAGTCAATGTACCCTCTGTAAGGCACATTTGCCATTAGGTCCAAGACCTGTAGCAACAGCACATATTAATTCTAAGATTGTAATTATTGGGCAAGCACCAGGAACAAAAGTGCATCAATCTGGGATTTCTTGGGACGACCAAAGTGGAAAAAGACTAAGACAATGGCTTAATGTCACCGACGAACAATTTTATAACACAGAAAACTTCGCCATTATCCCTATGGGATTTTGCTATCCAGGAAAAGCAAAAACGGGAGATTTGCCACCAAGACCAGAATGTGCACCGCAATGGCACGATACATTATTGGATAAAATGCCAAATGTGGAATTGATTATTTTAATAGGAGCTTATGCTCAGAAGTACTATTTAAAAGATGGAAAAAACTTGACAGAGAGCGTTGGCGATTATAAAGAGTATTTGCCAGCCTATTTTCCAATTCCACATCCATCACCAACCAATCGATTTTGGAGAAGTAAAAACCCCTGGTTTGAGGAATTGGTTGTGCCTGAATTGCGGAAGAAGGTAAAAACTATCCTGAACCTGTAATTGGATTGAACACAATTTGTAAAATTGTTTTTAATTTTTCTGTCCGAAAAATAATCAAATAGAAAAGCAAACCGAATATCGGCAGTACAACCTTATAGACTATAAATTTTAAACACTTAAGTGTATGCTTTCCTTTTAACTTTTCTTCAAACAAAATAAAACCTGACTATTTCTAGTCAGGTTTCTAAGTTTTAACTAATATCGACTTCTTCTTTACAAAATCGAAATAAGGCATATGAAATACTAATTAATAATAATTTTCATGCTTTTTTCAATTGAATCATTTGCTACAACTTTAGCAAAATAAACTCCTGAAGAATACGCACTCAAATCTACAGTAAGCTCCCTAAAAAATGAACTCTCATAGACTTTTTTACCTGAGATACTATATACTTCTATTTTTTTTTCAGTTTCATTCTTTGTAGAAATCGTAACACTACCTGAAGTTGGGTTTGGATATAATTTAAAATCTAAGGTTTTTTCGCTAATACTAAGCGTGTTTATACTTTGAGAAAATAGCCAATCCAAAACCGCTTGATTGTCATATGTCTTTGTCCAAGAATTATGACCTCCATCTTTATACAAAGTAAATGCTAAATTATCTAATGGTTCATTTCTTCCTTCTCCAATAGACCAAGTTTGAGTACTAGAATCAAACTGCATCGTATAATCCTCATTGGCTGCATCATCTCCATTTTCGTAGGGATAAAGAGTCATAACAGAGCTATCTGTATCTGAAATCCTATTCACGTTACTAATGGTTCTACTAACATCTATTACAGAATCATCAAAATTATGAAAAGTCCAAATTGGTGTTTGCTGCAAAAAAACTGATGGGTCATTCACTAAGTTATACCCGCAAATTGGAATTGCAGCAGCTATCTTGTCATAATGTTCTTTTAAGGCATTCCAAGTACTACTACCTCCAGAACTTAAACCGGTCACATATACTCTATCTGTGTTTATATTGTAACTATCAATTATATAATTATATAGACTTAAAAAATCAGTAGCGCTAAAATTAGCATCAGTGCTTTGAGGCGAAATTATTATTGCTTCAAGGTCAGAGCCATTACTTATTAATTTTGGAAGACCTGCGGATAGCACGTAATCTAACTCCCAAGTACCATTTCCACTGGAACTAGAACCATGATAAGATATGACAAGTGGATACGTTTCGCCTGATGAAGTATCAAAATCTAATGGTAAATACTCGTAATAACCAAAAGGAGCTTCTGAGTCTCCCAAAGGCACAGCTGTATGTTCACCAGCACTACCATAAGGGGCTTGTGCTGTTAATAACAATGAATTAATTATAATAATACAAAATGCTGTAAGTGTAGTCGTTTTAGTATTCATGAGGGAAAATTATTCTAAGGGGGCACAATATAATAAAAACAAGAACGAGCAAACAAAACAATATCTCTCTAATCTTCAAGCACATTACAATTATTCGTTAACATGCAAGAAATGAAGGTCTAATACCTAGACCCATTATGTTTACCAACCGTAAACCCATGTTTTCCAAGATATTGATCCCCACTTTCAACAGCTCCGTCTTCAATATCAGTACCCATAGAATCATTCCAACGGTTCAAGTAACCAAAGAGTGAAATTACACCTAACATTTCTACAATTTCGCCTTCGTCCCAATGTTGGTATAAACGTTCTTTTATTTCTGCATCAACCGCATTTGGTACTTGCGACGCTGCCAAACTAAAATCTAAAGCAGCACGCTCGGCATCATTAAAAGCAGCATGCGTTCTATAGTCCCAAATATGATCTAATTGCTCTTGTTCTGCACCGTAACGTTCGGCCGCTCTAATCGCATGTGCTTGGCAATATCTGCAACCTGTTGCGTTACTACTCACCCAAGCAATCATACGTTTTAAAGCTGAGGTTACTCTGCCTTCATTGGCCATAACAGCTTTATTTAAGTTAATGAAGGCCTTAGATATTGCAGGTCTACGTTGCATGGTTAGTACTGAATTTGGACAAAACCCAAGGGTTTCATCAAAAAATTCAGCTAATTCTTTGGTTTCTAAATCGTGGTCAGCAGACAAAGGTGTTACTAATGCCATAGTTATTTTTTTAGTGTTATTTTTGAATGAACAAGATACTAGTTCTAATTTTTAAACTAAAAACAAATGGCAGATAAAATAACAACACATTGGAGAGGTAACATGACTTTTGAATCTGATAACCCAAGATGGCCGTCCATTATGATGGATGCTTCTGAAGAATTTGGAGGTACAGGTTCAGGTATGGCACCTAAAGCCATGATGCTATCCTCTTTAGCCGGATGCTCGGGTTTAGATGTGATTTCTACTTTAGATAAAATGAAAGTTGAAATTGACGATTTTAAAATAGATGTTTCTGGTGAACTAACAGACGAACACCCAAAATATTACCATACCGTAGTTGTAGATTATCATTTTTATGGTGCCGATTTAAATGAAAAAAAATGCGAACGTGCCGTCAACTTATCTGTTAATAAATACTGTGGAGTGATGGAAATGTTTCGTCAGTTTGCAACCGTTAAAACCCATATTCACTTTCATAAAAGCACAAAATAAAAGTTTTTTAGAATATTATGCGTTGGACATTAAAACCAAAACCAGAAGCCACTCAAGTGGCTTTAATTAAGAAAGCACTTCAAGTTGATGATATTGTTGCAACATTATTGTTGCAACGCGGCATTGACAATTACGACGCTGCCAAAAAATTTTTCAGACCAAGTTTTGATGAGCTTCATGATCCATATTTAATGAAAGATATGGACAAAGCAGTTGCTAGAATCGAAAAGGCCATTGACGGAGGTGAAAATATTATGGTTTATGGTGATTATGATGTCGATGGCACAACGTCTGTCGCCTTAATGTCTTCATATTTAAAAACAAGAACAGATACTGTTGCCACATACATTCCAGATCGATATGACGAAGGTTATGGTGTCTCTTATAAAGGTATTGACTTTGCAGACGATAATGATGTTTCACTAATTATAGCGCTCGATTGTGGTATAAAAGCCATTGACAAAGTCGCATATGCTAAAGAGAAAGGCATTGATTTTATTATTTGCGATCACCACAGACCAAGTGATAAGATTCCAGACGCTGTTGCGGTTTTAGACCCAAAACGCGACGATTGCGATTATCCGTTTAAAGAACTTTGTGGTTGTGGTGTAGGCTTTAAATTAATTACGGCTTTAGCAGCCAACCAAGGGCAAACGGTAGAAGATTTAACCGAATATCTCGATTTGGTAGCTACTGCCATTGGTGCAGATATTGTACCCATTGTAGATGAAAACAGAGCCCTGGCTTATATGGGTTTAAACATTATAAATACCAACCCAAGACCTGGCATGAAAGCGATTATCGCTGAGATTAAAAAGGACATTCTTACCATAACAGATGTGGTTTTTATTATCGCACCTCGAATTAATGCCGCAGGACGAATGAAACACGGTAACCACGCTGTAACACTTTTAACCGAAACCGATTTTAACCTTGCTGCAAAATATGCCGTAGATATTGATGCCTTTAATACCGATCGTCGTGAAACGGACAAACGTATCACAGAAGAAGCTTTAGTTCAAATTGAAGAGAATAACGAGCAAGAAGGATTTACCACTGTTGTTTATGACGAATCATGGCACAAGGGAGTGATTGGTATTGTCGCATCACGATTAATTGAAACATACTACAGACCAACATTAGTATTTACTAAAAGTGGAGATAAGCTAGCGGCTTCAGCACGTTCAGTTTCTGGTTTTGATGTGTATAATGCGTTGGAAGCTTGTTCAGAACATATAGAGCAATTTGGAGGTCATAAATATGCCGCAGGCTTAACTTTAGATCCGAAAAACTATGAGGCTTTTAAAGCTAAATTTGAGAGTGTTGTAAAAGACACCATAGATCCAAAATTGTTAACACCAGAGCTTAAAGTTGATTTAGAAATAGAACTTGGTCAAATCAATGATAAACTCATGCGAATCCTAAAACAATTTGCACCATTTGGCCCTGGGAATATGTCACCCACCTTTATGTCTCAAAATCTAAAAGATACTGGCTGGGGAAAATGTGTTGGAGAAGATGATAAACACATTAGATTAACTGTAACCCAATCCTTCAATGATAAAATTGTCTGTATTGGTTTTGGTTTAGGCGATAAAATTGATATCATAAAAAGTAAAAGACCGTTTAGTGCAGCTTATTCCATAGATGAAAATCATTGGAATGGCAACGTCAGTTTACAGTTGAAATTGAAGGATATAAAAAAATAAAACTCATAACGCTTCGTTGATTGTATATGAAACAACCAGTCGTATTGCTTTTCTTTCTTTGTGGATTTATTTCAAATAGTCAAAACTTAGTTTTAAATCCAAGTTTTGAAGATTTTTATGATTGTCCAAGAGATATAAGCTTATTTCATAGAAATGTAAAAGACTGGACAATTCCCAATAATGGCACAACGGATTATTTTAATTCGTGTAGCGAGAAAATGGGTTTCCAAAACTTCAATGGCTATCAAAAAGCCAAAACAGGAAATAGTTATGCTGGTATATATGCGTATTTCAAGAAAGACTATAGAGAATATGTTCAAGGCACATTAAAAACTACCTTAGAGCGAGGGAAGAAATATCAAGTTAAATTCTATATCAGTTTAGCGGAAAACTCAAGATACGCCCTTAAAGAATTGGGGATTATGATGACGGCTGAGAAATTCAATGCATCCAAAAGTAAAACGAATATCAATGCAAGACACTTCGCGAATCGAATTCCGAATTTAAAATTCCGTCCAACTTTCAGTAAAGAATTCTATGATAATGACAAAGACTGGATGGAGGTTTCCTTTATTTATACCGCAAATGGATTTGAAAACTATTTTGCTATTGGTAATTTTAATTCTAATTCCGATACCAAAAAGAGTAAAGCGCGACAAACGGGTTATGAACCATTTTCATACTACTACATTGATGATGTTTCAATAGAACTTTTAGAAAAAGAAGTCGTTATAGAAACTATCAAAACAGTTGAAGAGCCAACTATTAATACCAATGAAGTTTACATCTTCAAAAATGTATTATTCGATTTTGATAAAGCGGACTTGTTAGTGGTTTCAAAAGAAGAACTCAATCAACTTTACAAACATTTAGAAGCTAACCTTACATTAAATGTTGAAATTTACGGACATACAGATGCCACTGGGTTAGAAACTAGGAATCAAGAATTATCAGAACAACGTGCCAAAGCGGTTTTAGATTATTTAATTGAAAAAGGATTGAATGCAACTAGGATTAAATCATTTGGTTTTGGAAGTACGCAACCTATTTCAGATAATGACACAGAAGAAGGACGCCAATTAAATAGACGTGTTGCTTTTAAGTTGATTGAAAACTAAATAAAACCTTTGCTTATTATACATTTGTATTGAATCAATTGCAGACCTGTTAGCTTTTTAAAACCTGCTAGGTCTCGTAACTTAAATCATCTTGGCAAAAAACGATCCATACGCGGCATTAAGAATCAAGGAATTCAACATCTTTTTATTGGTGCGATTCGCCTTGGTTTTTGGTTGGTCTATGCAATTTATTGTCATCGAATGGCAAGTGTATGCTTTAACCAATGATAAATTAAGTCTAGGCATTATTGGGCTTTGCGAATTTTTACCCGCATTTTTATTTGCCCCTTTTGCAGGTCATATTGTTGACAAAAAAGAAAAACGAAACTTATTTACGCTTTGCATTGCCTTATTCTCATTAATCAGTTTTGGCTTGTTTTGGCTCACTTCAGAAGCTATTGAAAGTTCTTGGACAGTCAACTATATTCTATATGGCATATATAGTTTAGTGTTTTTCGGAGGCGTTTTAAGAGCCTTTTTTGGGCCTACTATTTTTTCGCTTATAGCCTTAATTGTACCTAAAAAAATATACCCAAATGCAGCGACTTGGAGCAGTAGTACTTGGAAAGGTGCTAATGTATTTGGTGCACTTTGTGGCGGATTTTTAATCGCATGGATTGGTGTGCACCATACGCTTGGAATTATATTTTCACTCGTGATGTTAGCATTAATATTAGTCTTTGGTATAAAAAAGAAACCTGTTCTCAATAAAAAAACGAATGAATCGGTGATGGACAGTTTAAAAGTTGGACTACGATTTGTGTTTAACGATAAGGTTATTTTAGGAGCATTAACCCTAGATATGATTGCTGTTTTATTTGGTGGCGCTGTGGCCATATTTGCTGTATTTGCAAAAGATGTTTTAGATGCAGGTCCAAGAGGCTTCGGTTTTCTAAATGCAGCGTTGTCTTCTGGAAGTATTATTACTATGGTGGCAACAACCTATTTACCAATCACAAAAAACACAGGGAAAAAACTGCTAATTTCAGTCTTTGGCTTTGGAATATGTATGATTATTTTTGGAGCTTCTAAGCTACTTTGGCTGAGTTTGGTTGCTTTATTTTTATCTGGTGTGTTTGATGGTGTGTCTATGGTGATTCGTCAGACCATTCTTCAGCTTAAGACTCCAGATGATATGAGAGGAAGAGTTGGTGCCGTTAACTCTATGTTTGTTGGGTCTTCTAATGAGCTTGGAGCGCTTGAAAGTGGAGTCGCTGCAAAACTATTTGGAGCGCCATTGGCTGTAATACTTGGAGGTACCGTAACACTTATTACGGTGACAACAATGCATTTTAAAAACAAATCATTACGTGAACTAGATCTTACTAAAGATATTGAAGAACACGAAAAAGATGGAGTATAAAATCACTTTTAAGGCTTATCATTTTTATTACTTTTGCCAGCAAAATATTAAACATTTCATTTAGCATGATTCTAAAACTGCTTAAAATAGCTTTAGAAAAAGACATTGTCATCTCTTCAATTAAAGTCGCTATAGTGGTTGGTTGTATTTTAAATATTATCAACCAAGGAGACCTTTTATATCATTTGAATTTTGAAAAGGTAAATTGGGTAAAGCTTGGCTTATGCTTTGTGGTGCCTTATTCTGTGTCTACTTACGCTTCTGTTAAAGTAAAAACAGGACGACATTAATAGGTTTTAAGTTCAAAATTTTCACCGTCAAAAACTCCGTAGGTATAATACTGAATCCAGTCGCCTAAATTAATGTACTTAGACGTTTCATTTAAGTCAATTTCTAAAGGCAAATGTCTATGACCAAATACAAAATAATCTCGGTGTTTATCTTCGAGTTTACGTTTGCAATATACCGCTAGCCATTCATTGTCTTCTCCTAAAAACGTTGCATCATCATCGCCTGAAATCATTTTGTTTTTTACAGACATATATTGTCCGATTTTAACTCCAATATCAGGATGCATCCATTTAAATAACCATTGAAAGAAAGGACTTGTAAACACTTTTTTCATGCGTTTGTAGCCTTTATCTCCAGGACCTAAACCGTCACCATGACCAATAAAGACAGAGGTGTCATTAAACGTGAATTCTTCAGGCTTATGATATACAGGAATACCTAATTCTTCTTCAAAATAGCCATTCATCCATAAATCGTGGTTACCTACAAAATAATGAATCGGAATTCCGGAATCACTAATTTCTGCTAATTTCCCCAAAGTTCTTGTAAAACCTTTAGGCACTACGGTTTTATATTCAAACCAAAAATCGAAGAGATCTCCCATTAAGAAAATAGCCGCCGCATCATGTTTGATCTCATCTAACCAAGCGACGAATTTTTTTTCACGAGGTCGAGACGCTTCACTAGTTGGTGCGCCTAAATGATTATCTGATGCAAAATAGATTTTTTTTCCGTCGGCAATATGTATGTGGTTCGGTTTACTCATTATCACTAGCGTACCATTCAGCAAAAGAAGAGGTGGTTTCTGAAAGCCTTAAAGAATGTAATTTTATAGTTTCTGGTAAACGCTGTTTTATTTTTTCCGCAAAATCAATCACCATCATTTCACTTGTTGGCTGATAATCTACAAGCAACACATTATGCTCTCTAGCTTCTAGTTCCTTGGCCAATTCTACGTGTGGTGTGTTTTTATTAAAAACCGTAGCATGGTCAAAAACATCTACAATTTCTTCCTTTACTATTTTCTTTAAGTCACCAAAATCGATGACCATTCCAAATTTTACATTAGTGGCATCTGCTATTGGTGTTCCTATTACGGTAACAAAAAGGTGGTAACTATGACCATGCACGTTTTTACACTTACCGTCGTAACCGTATAGGGCGTGACCTGTTTCAAAAGAAAACTGTTTTGTTATGCGAATTTTACTCATGCTATTCTAAATTATAGTGCAAAGATATTATAAATGTAAAAGGAATAGCTTTTTAGATTACATTTGCGCACTTTTTTTAAATTCTTAAAAGATAATGAAAGGATTAAATTTCTTTAAAAGTTACGGTGAGTAGCCTTTTCGAAGCTATTCCGTTTGTTGAAAACTCGCTTTACGAGCGTGTTATTTCAGACATTTCATCGCAAAAATATAGTATTGTTGATGATTTTTTTTCAGAAGATGAAGTTATTGCTTTACGGCACTCCTTGCTTTTAAAGTACGAGGAAGATACCTTTAAAAAATCGGCAATTGGAAATAAAACCAATGAGCTCGTTAAAAAAGCGGTACGTGGTGATATTATTCTTTGGATAGATGAAAACGTCATCAATTTTGCCGAACAATTATTCTTCAATAGAATTAATGATTTAAAAGATTACCTCAATCGCACCTGTTTTCTTGGAATTAATCAGAAGGAATTCCACTATGCCATTTATCCTAAGGACACCTATTACAAACGACATTTAGATACATTTCAGAATGATGACAGACGTAAATTATCGTTTGTGTGTTATTTAAATAGTGAAGACTGGCAACCCGAAAACGGAGGTGAATTAGTGCTTTATTTAGACGATGAAGACAAGGTTATTTATCCATTTCCTGGTAAAGTCGTTATTTTTGAAAGCCAAGAATTAGAGCATGAAGTAAAACCAGTAAATACACAGCGATTGAGTATTACAGGCTGGTTAAAAACGCGGTAAACCTATATTAACGTCTTTTATATTTGTTGTAGAAAAATATAATTATAAGTACTAATCCTAATATAAGGAATAAGCCGTTTCCGCCTAAGAAGCCAAGAATATCCATACTATTCGTCTTTATATCTGTTTTTATTATATCTATAAATTGCAAAAGCAATAAGAACCAAAACCACAAAAGGTAAGAGTGTGCCAATAAAAATGCCGATGCTATAACTGCTATCTGGAGCATTCTTTATTTTTTCGTCTATATCAACGTTTTGCAATACTGTTATTAATAAGCTCATTATAGAAGTAAATTGTATTGATCAAATTTAAGCGTTTTGTGCTAGCGAAATAAATGTTTTTCTAAATTTTATAATTAATGGTAAGCCTCTAGCAATCATCCACAATGTAAAGGCGATAAAAATGCCATAGAGTTTATAATCTAGGCTATCTACCCAAAATATAACTGGAACAAAAATTACGAGCGTAGAGAATAACAAAACGTTTCTAAGATACTTCATCTTACCAAGTCCTTTAAAAACACCATCAAAAATAAATGCTAATGCACATAAGGGTTGCATAGCTAAAACAATCCAAAACACGTTGTAGAATTCAGTAAGTACTGCTTCGTCATTGCTAAAAAGGTTTCCGATAGGATAGTAAAAAACAGCTCCAATTGCTCCAATAAAAAGTCCAACAACAATGCCATATTTAATCAGTTTATTACTTAATTCTAAAAGGTTTTTATAGTCTTTTGCACCTAACAATTTTCCCGATAAAATATTACCAGCACTGGCATAACCATCAATAAGAAAAGCACCCAAAAACCAAAGATTAATCGCAATAGTATAAGCAGCAATATAATTTTCGCCATATTTTGTAGCAAAGCTAGTTCCGAAATACAAGGCAATATTCAGAGCTATGGTTCTAATGAATAAATTCAAAATCATTAAAGTGAATCGTTTCATTTCGGGATTAAAAGGCAATTTTGCAATTAACGGAATGCCTGTTTTTTTTAATAAATAATAAGCAGAAAGTAAAGCCATAATTAGTTGCGCAATAACACTTGCATAAGCTGCACCTTTAATGTGCATGGGAGGTATAACACCTTCAATTCCATATACAAGTATAACATCTAGTACAATATTTGCTAACGCACCAGAAATAGCAATTAGCATAGGAAAATAGGTGTTCTGAAGTCCTCTAAAGGTTCCAAAAACAGCTATGGTAAACAAGGTAAAAGGAAATCCAAAAACCCGAATTTGATAATAGTCTACACTATAATTTAGAATGTCGCCCGAGGCATTGTAAAGTTTAAAAATAGGCGAAGCTAAGGGATAGGTAATAGTTATAATTACAAGACTGAGTGTTGTAATTACAAAAATAGCTTGGGCTGGTAAATTCTTCACTGCTTCTACATTTCCAGCACCTAAGTACTGTGAAATAATAGACGAAATAGCACTTCGGGTTTGACCTAACACCCAAATTAGCATCGATAAAAATGTCGTTACAATACCAACTGCTGCCAACGATGTTGTGGCGTTCTGTTCCATATTACCAATGATTGCCGCATCGGTTAAAGATAAAATAGGCTCAGACACTCCTGCAATTAAAGCAGGAATCGCCAATTTATTAATTTGTTTTAAAGTTATAGCTGTGCTCACAATACCAATTCGTAACAATGAAAAGGAAATTCACTTTGCTTTGGAAAGTAAATATCTCCTAATCGTTTATAACCGCGAAGTTCGTAAAACTTTTGGTTTCTTTTGTTCTCTGAAAAGGTATCCAATCGAATAGAGCTATAATTGTTATCAATAGCAAATTGCTCTGCAAACGACATCAGTTGCTGCGCATAACCTTTCCCTTGTAATTTTGGGTGAATTGCTAAACGATGAATGTAAATATTGTTTTCATTTTCTGTTAACCACTTAACCGGTTTATATTCTGAATCCATAAGTGTAGAAATCACAATGCAACCTTTAATAGCGTTATCTAACTCTAAAACATAAAGTTCAATACGCTTTATATCATTTTGAAAAGCAGATTTATTTGGATAATCGTCATTCCATTGAAAAACACCATTAGAAATCATAAATTTAGCACAAGCTTTTGTGACTTTTAAAATTGATTGAATATCTTTTTCTTCTGCTAAACGAATCATTATATTGTTTACTTTTACTTTTTTAAAAAAATAATTTGGGGATGTAGCTCAGTTGGCTAGAGTGCTTGACTGGCAGTCAAGAGGTCGTCGGTTCGAGCCCGATCTTCTCCACGAAAAGCGTGTTTCGACACGCTTTTTTTATTTTATAAACTCAACAGCACTTTCAACCACAAACTTTAATGCTTCTGAAAGCTCATTTTTAGGCCAAGGATGCTTAGTATTAAATACGTGGTCTGCATCTTCAACAATCTTAAATTCACTATTAGGATTCCATTTATGTAACGCTTCAGCTTCGCTAATATTCACAGAAGTATCTTTAGAACCATGAATAATTAAATGTGGAATGGTTAATCGTTTTTCAGCCGATTCAATATGAAGTCGATTTTCATTGTCTTTAAAATTTTCGTAAAACTGATAGTAATGTGGCATTTGCTGTTTCGTTCTACCGTTTACAACATACTTAACTCCATCTTTTTTCCAATTTTTAATTTCATCTTCTGTACCGAATCGATTCCCAAAATCACTGACACTTGCTAAGGTAATTAGTTTTGTAATCCGTGTGTCTTCAGAAGCCTTAAGAATAGTTATGCCACCACCTCGACTGTGACCAATTAAACATATCTTGTTGCTGTTTATATTAGAATTTGATTTAAAATATTTTTGAGCCCAACTAATAACAGCATCTAAATCATCTAATTCTTTAGTGTAGTTATTATTTCCAAAAGCTTCTAAATCTGGAAAATCAATAGGGTTTTCCATGGTGCCACCATTGAGAGAAAAGTTGAATTTTATAACACAAAATCCAGCCTCAGCAATATGCTCTGCCATTACATTCCAAGCTCCCCAATCTTTATAACCTTTATAGCCATGACAAAATATAACGATGGGCTGATTGGTTTTCGATTCATGATAAAACGCATCAATTAAAATCGGTTTTTTTCCGTCTCTTTTTAAAATTATGTCTTTATCAATAGTCATTAGTCGAGTTCTTTTTCAGTAAAATTAAGCTTTGGGTTACAGATTTCTGAAATCAGTTTTTTGAGTTCTATTTCAAAATCATCTAAGGTCTCATTCGTAATTAATTGGTCTTTTGTTCTAGCATGAGACGACGATTTTTTTCCAAATTTCAATAAGCCTTCACTTAAGTTTTTGAATGAAATAATTCCAGCTTCAATTGGTAATTCTATTAAGTTTTGTTGTCTCATCATATAGGCATAACACAAAATCTGAAACGATTTACTGTACTTATCATAATCTGTAGTTAGGTCTTCCCAATTAACAATTTCAACTTTATTTTGTTCCACCTTACCAGATTTATAATCGATAACTCTAGTCATGCCATTAAAGCTATCAATTCTGTCTACTTTTCCTTTTAACTTAATTGGAAAATCTAAGCCCTCTATTTTAATATCAATGGATTCATCCGCTTCAATAGAAAGGATTTTAATTTCGTTTCCTTGTTTAAGACTCTCTAGTTCTAAGTTTAAGAAATTTGAAATGTAGCGTTGCGCAATTTCAAAAATGATAAGATTTTTACCCTGAGAGAAGCCACCTTTGTTGTAAAGTTCTTCAAAATGCTTTGTTACCATGCCTTTTATTTGACTTTTAAAGCCTTTTATATGCTCAACAGTTAAAATTGAGCCTTCTAATGGCTTGTAAAAATCTTCTAAAGAGTTATGAATTACAGAGCCTAAAGTATTCGCTGCAATGTTCTCTTCGACATCTTCAAATTCTTTAATTCCTAAAATTTTATCGTAATAAAAATCTATAGGGTTTCTAATATAATTGGTCAATGACGACGGAGAATAGCCTTTACCAGACAAGACCTTTATTTGATCAACGACTGAAGGTGTTTTAATAATTTCAGTTAATTTTTGTTCTATAATCGGAACATCTGGAGATACAATACTTGTTTTTATATCATGAATACCTTCAATCTCCATTTGTGTTAAAAAGCGACTCTTTTCACCACCTTTTAAGGCATCAATTTCTGTGTTGTATAAAATGTATACGTTTTTAGCACGTTGTAAAAGTCTGTAAAAATGATAAGTGTAAACAGCATCCTTTTCTTTAAAGGTTGGTAACTTATTTTCAATTTTTACATCGAACGGAATAAAAGAATTATTGGTTTTTCCCGAAGGCAAAATACCTTCATTTACAGAACTTATAATCACTGTTTCAAAATCCAGAACTCGCGATTCTAACATGCCCATTATTTGAAGACCTTCTAAAGGTTCTCCCTTAAAATCTAAGGTTTCAGAACTTAATAATTCTTTGTAGATGGACTGTAAAGCGACTATCGAACGAAGGTATTTGTAGGTGATATTTAATTCTGATAATTGATTAAATAAAGTATTAAAACGATACAAGTATTCTAATTCTAAACTGTGATTTTGCTTGTTGTCCTCAAAATTTGCTTTCATTCTTAAAATCAGCTCAGAACAATTATTTAGTGCCATTTCTGGGTTATCATCCCAAGATTTAAAAAGTAATGCTATCAGTTCTTTATGGGACTTAGTGAGTTGTTTAAGTTCATCTACACTAACATAAACGGTATTGTTTTTTTGAATATGAACTACAATGTCGTTTGATACATTGGCATCTTCAGTTTCAAACAAAGGATAAATGGATGGATGAGACAATAAACCTATAACATCCTTATAATAAAATTGCTTCGGATTGTTTTTATGAACATTAAACAGTTGCTCAAAAAATGAAGCCAAAGGCACAAACTGTAATGGCAAACCCATGGTAACATTGAGTTTGGTTATGTTTTTAGGAATTGAATTTAATACCGGAAGTAATAAATGCTCTTCTCCTAATACAACAGCAATACTAGATAAATTAGTCTCTTTTTCTGTTAACTCCTCTAAGAGTTGTCCTATATATTTAGCTTGCCCAACTAATTTAGGAATTCCAATAGCTTGAATATGCTTTGGCTCACTATAATAATCAGTGACCCAATTAAAAGGTTGTGTTTGAAAGTAATTCCATTGTTTTCTATGCTGCCTTGTAAACCAACCTGCATCATGTACGTTATCATTAATAAATGCTTTATCGATATCCCAATATATGTGAGCCAAATCGTTTTTTAATAAACCTTGAATAATTTGAGACTCTGCCGTATTTAACGCATTAAAGCCCATAAAGACATGCATCTTCCCTTTACTGCTGTACATATAAGACTCTAGGTTTTCTACAGCTTCTCTGTAAATTAATCCTTGATAGCCTTGCTTGGATTGAATTAAGTTATCAGTAAACGCCTTATAGTAATTTTTAAGCTGTTTCCAGAACTTTAAATGATTTTTAACAAGATCTGTTTGATTAGGATCTAACGACCAATGGTGAAGCTCTTTTATCGCATTTAAGTAATCAAAGATGTGTTCTTGAGGTATAAGGTAACGATCAATTTCGTTAAAATCTTGTAATAAGATTTGAGCCCATTTAGAAAACGATTCAAAAGACTCTTGTTCTTCATCTGCTGTTAAAGCTTTATACGTTTCATAAAGTCTAAATAGTAAATCTGTATTTGGCAGGTTTTGTAAACCAGATAGTTCTTCTACAAATTCCTCACTACTGAGAATGTGAGGAGCAAATATAGGTTGGTCTATTAATGTAGAAAGGTGATGCTTAAGAAAAACACCAGCACGTTTACTTGGTAAAATGAAATATAAATCTTCGAGTTTTAAGCCTTGCTTTTGAAGATCTACGAGTACCGATTTTATAAAACTTATCATTCTATAAAAATAAAAAACGCCCCGAATATCGGGGCGTTTTTTTAATATATTTTAGATGTGATTAGTTTTTCAACTTCACCTCTACACGTCTGTTTTCTTTTTTACCAGCACTTGTACTGTTGCTAGCGATAGGATTAGACTCACCGAAACCAGCAGCAGTTAATCTATCAGCATTAATACCATTAGCGATTAAGTAATCTCTAACTGCATTTGCGCGTCTTTCAGATAATGCTTGGTTCATAGATTTAGAACCATCAGAATCAGTATGACCTTCTAAAGAGAAGTTAGCTTTTGGGTAATCTTTAAAGATTGCTACCATTGACTGTAATACTTGATCAGTTTGTTTCTGGAAAGTTGCTTTACCTGAATTAAATAAGATAGATCTTGCATATTCATTTAAAGTATCCATTACAGGAGCAGTTGGCTTAACTTCAGGACAACCATTGTTTGCAACAGTTCCAGCTTCATTAGGACACTTATCGTCTTTGTCTAATACACCGTCACCATCAGTATCTGGCCAAGGACATCCACTGTTTGCAGCAGGACCTGCTTCATTAGGACAGTTATCATCAGCATCAGAAACACCGTCACCATCAGCATCTGGACAACCAGCTAAAGTTTTTAATCCAGCAACATCTGGACATTTATCATCTTTATCCATTACACCGTCACCATCAGAATCAGGACAACCGTTAAATTCAGCTAAACCAGCAGTATTTGGACAATCATCTTTAGAATCTTGGATACCATCATTATCAGAATCTGGACAACCATTGAAGATCTCTAAACCAGCTTCTTCAGGACAAGCATCATCTTGATCATATATACCATCTCCATCAGTATCAGTACCACCAAACTTGAAAGTAAGACCAACTGAATGTTGGAAGTGTTTTGGTAAGTAATCTTCGAAAGAATGCTTATAAGTAGATTGAATATCTAAACCTAGCTTTTCAGTGAACCAAACTTTAAAACCTAAAGTACCGTTTACAGTTCCAGCTCCGATTTCATCAACCCAAGTGTAACCACCACCAACACCTAAATAAGGGTCAATTGTTTTAGAGTTAATAACATCCATAAAGCTATAAGAAACTCTACCATCTAAACCATAATAAGTTAAATCATCAACTTTGTTAGTTGTTTCTTCACCTGTCATTAAATCGACGTTAGAACCAAATTTATCTATTCTGTTAATAGAACCTTTTGCAGTAAATACAAAACCGTCACTAAGGTATCTAGATACAGAAAGTGTTGAAATTGAAGGAAGGATATTCCAGTGATCAGATACGTTGAAGTATTCGTCAAAATATTCTCCTTGTGGTGTGTCTTCACCTACTGGGTAAAAGTCAACTGCGTTGGCTCCAAAACCAAGGGCCCATGGATTGTTCTTGTCTTGTGCATTAGATGTGCTAAAACTTGCGATAAGCACTGCGACAAAAAATAATCTGCTAAGATTTTTCATATTCTAATTAATTTTAATTTTAAGTGTTAATTGTGGCAAAAATAAGATGTTAAATTTTATTAACAAAGACAAATATATAAAAATATTGGAAAATTGCCCTAAAATAGAGCGATTGAGTTAAATTTATAACGGTTTCAGATAACATTTAATTCTTTACCAACTTTAGTAAAGGCTGCAATCGCTTTATCGAGTTGGCTTTTATCATGAGCAGCAGAGAGTTGCACTCTAATTCGGGCTTTATCTTTTGGTACTACAGGAAAAAAGAATCCTATTACATAAATCCCTTCTTCTAAGAGCTTATTCGCCATAGTTTGAGATAGTTTGGCATCATATAACATCACAGGCACAATAGCAGAGTCACCATCGACAATATCAAAACCGGCTTCCTTCATTCCTTTCTTGAAATACTTCGTGTTCCAATCTACTTTATCTCTTAACGTTGTATCATTTTTAAGCATGTCAAAAACCTTTATAGAAGCTCCAACAATTGCTGGTGCCAAAGAATTTGAAAACAAATAAGGTCTAGAACGTTGACGCAAAAGCTCAACAATCTCTTTTTTAGCCGTCGTATAACCACCCATGGCTCCACCAAGTGCCTTTCCTAAAGTTCCGGTAATAATATCTATTCTACCTAAAACACCTTTTTCTTCTAGAGTTCCGATACCTGTTTCACCAATAAATCCTGTGGCATGACATTCATCAATCATCACCATAGCGTCGTACTTGTCGGCTAAATCACAAATTTTATCTAAAGGTGCGACTAAACCATCCATTGAAAACACACCGTCGGTTACAATAATTTTGAAACGTGCTCCATTAGCATTCGCTTCAATTAATTGTGTTTCTAAATCTGCCATATCGTTATTTTGGTAACGATATCTTGCCGCTTTACATAATCTTACTCCATCTATAATTGAGGCGTGATTTAATGAGTCTGAAATAATAGCATCTTCTTTTGTTAATAAAGGTTCGAAAACACCTCCATTAGCATCAAAAGCAGCTGCATATAATATAGTATCTTCAGTACCATAAAAATCGGCAATTTTTTGTTCTAGTTCCTTATGAATATCTTGAGTTCCACAAATAAAACGTACCGAAGACATCCCAAAACCATGCGTATCCATAGTGTCTTTTGCAGCTTGAATGACATCTGGATGCGATGATAAACCCAAATAATTATTAGCACAGAAGTTTAAAACTTTTTGTCCAGTATTAAGGGTTATTTCGGCTCCTTGAGGTGATGTTATAATGCGTTCTTCTTTAAAAAGTCCAGCGTCCTTTATCGATTCTATTTCTTGTTGTAAATGATTTTTTATATCTCCGTACATTGTGTTTGGTTTTGAATATGAAACAAAGATACTATGAAAAATTAGACTTCGAGAACTTCGATTGTGTCATTTATATAAACTAGTAATTTATGCGTCACGGTTAAATTCATCTGATTTAAAACAGCCTCATAATCCTTAAGTTGATTCTCATGAAATTCTTTAGCTTCACCTGTTTTATAATCAATTATTATAGCTTCATTTTTTGAATTTATATTAAGTCGGTCTGGTCTTAAAAGTTGACCAGAACTAGTTATAATATCGCGTTCATTATAAATCTTGAAATCACTAGTATAATAAGTCTTTAACTTTGGATGCTCCAAAACATCTAGGACTAATACTTTTAGAGCATGGATGTTAGTTTTAGTGACATCTCCGGATATTAATAAATCATTAAACGCAAAATCAAGATCTTCACTCGTTTTAATTTTAGATAAAATTAAATGAACTAAGTTTCCACGTTCAATTGCCGCTTCTTGTTGCGTATCCCACAGCAATCCAGAATTGGTTACTATGTTTAAATTATGAGCTTCTTTTGGTACCGAAATTAATTTTAGTGGACGTGTTGTGATTTCCTTATCTGAACTATTTTCATTTGGTTTCAAAATCCCAAAACTATAATTAAGTTGGCTATCCGACCATTTATCTTGGTGTTGCAAGAACTTTATAAACATACCAGCATAGGTATTCTCATTAACCACACCTTTAGAACTCACATCTTTTTTTGAAATAATATACAACTGCTCAACCGCTCTTGTTAAAACCACATAAAGTAAATTAATATTATCTAACTCTAATTGCGATTGGTGCGTGTTGTAAATAAGCGTTCCTGTTTCCCCAAAATTCTCTACATCTTTATTATAATTAAGGAGTAAAGTGTCAAAGGTGTTATAATTTTCAGCTTCAACAGGGAACCAAACTTTTGGCTCTAATTCTCTGTAAATATTAAGATCTGCATAAGGAAATATCACCACTGGAAATTCTAAACCCTTCGACTTATGAATCGTCATTATCTGAACGGCATTCATATTCTCTGGTGTTACAACGCTTAAATTATCTTCTTTCTTTTCAAAATAATTAACAAAAGCAGCAATATCTGCATTTTGCTTTTGCGTGAATTCTAAAACTACATCCAAATAAAATTGAAGATAGGCATCCGAAGTTTCATTAAGATTGAAAAGTCGTACTACGTGTTCTACTAATTCATAAAGTGGTAATTGAAGACATTGGTTTTTATCTATATAAATATTCAGCTGTTTTAGTTCTAAAAACATCTCGTCAAGATCCTCCCTTAAATAGGTAACAAAAAACTGGTGTTTATCTTCAATATGGTGTTGTTCTGCTAAATAAGAAAGCACTTCAATCTTTAGACTATCATTATTAGGTTGAATAAGCAGTTTTAAAAATGAATTAATAAAATTAACCTTATCCGAATTTTTTAAAAGCAAGGTTTCCGAAGACGTAATTTTAATACCATTTTCATTCAAATATTTTGCAATGGCAACACCTTCTTTTCGTTTTCTAACTAAAACACAAATATCATCTAAGGGAAATCCATTGACTTGACATTCTTTAATCGTTTGAAGAACTTGATTAGCATACATTTCATGACTATCATCTTCTTTTTGCACATCTAAAAAATTCAGATTTACATAACCCTCAGAACTATTATACATTTTTTGGGTTGCCTTTTCATAAAGATCGGCATAAGCCGTTTCACTAAAGGCGGTTTTACTTAAAAACTCAAAAAACGAATTATTAAATTCAATAACCGCTTTAGAACTCCTATAATTACTATCTAAAGTTAAAACCTCAGCGTCAAGTTGAAACGGGTTTTCAATTTTATTATACAGTTTTATAAATTGTTCTGCTTCACCTCCTCGCCATCTGTAAATAGCTTGTTTGGCATCACCAACCAACATCGCAGAACCATTAGCTGCTGATAGTGCATTTTCTAATAAGGGTACTAAATTTTCCCATTGCATTTTTGAAGTATCCTGAAATTCATCAATAAAATAATGCTTAAACTTTTCACCCAACCGTTCATAAATAAAAGGGGTTGGTTGATTTTTAATTTCTTTACTTATTATAGTGTTGAACTCTGAAATCAACATTTTATTCTGATCTGCTTTTAAAGCATCTAATTCATTTTTAATGGCATTTAAAACAGACAATGGAGTGATATTTCTGTAAAATCCTTTTTTCAATTTTATATCGAAAATAGTCGTTTTTGAATCCTCAAAATATGTCGCTAATTGTGGCTGAATGCTTTCTATGGTTGAAGAAACAATCTCAGTAACACGCTTTGGATACATAGTATTTCCTTCCTTTAAATCGTTTTGCCAAGCCGCATCAAAACCAACAGAAAATTGACCAGTACTTAATTTTTCAAAATGCTTGGGAAGTGAACTTCTATTAAAATCATCAAATTGTAATCCTGATTCTTCAATTAAAGTTAAAGCTGAATTTGCTGTGTTTATAATGTTTTCTTCAAGCTGAAGGATTTCTTTAGATAACTGCTGTTTTAAAATCTTAAAATCTTCAAGGGTTTTTTCCTTTAAAGTCTGAATGGCAAATAGGTCATTCTCATTGACTAATAATTTTGAAATCTTATTAAAATCATAACTAATGTCCCAACTTTTATCGTCGTCTGCTTTTTCTATCGCAAAATCCACGAGGACTTTAGTTAAGGTTTTATCACTTCCTGCTTTAGCGATTAAACTATCGACAGCTTCGTTTAGGAGGCGTTCTTGATCGAGTTCGACTTCAAAATTAATAGGTAATTTTAAATCGTGTGCAAACGTTCTAATCACTCTATGTGTAAAACCATCAATAGTAGAAATATCGAAAGCACCATAATTATGAATGATATGTTTTAATATCCGTTTTGATTTTGTGTGAAGAACTTCTGGCTTAATTTCCAATTCATCACAGATGCCAACAAACATAGGATGCGGTTCTGTCAAGCTTTTTTCCGAAGAAAAAGATTTTAGCATATCTATAATACGTTCTTTCATTTCACCTACCGCTTTATTGGTAAAAGTGATTGCCAAAATAGATTTAAATTGGTCTAGACTTTTAGACTGAATCAGTATTTTTAGATAGGCTTTGGCTAGTGTAAATGTTTTTCCACTGCCTGCAGAAGCGTTGTATATTTTGAAAGCTGAATTTTGCAAGAGATAATTTTTATACCAAAATAGGGAATCTTAATAGTTTATTAAGAGAAAATTACAGACAAAATTGTAAATTTGAGTTCAAACAATAAAATAACTAATTAAAATCAGAAATATTATGGCTTTCGAACTACCGAAATTAAAATATGCTTACGATGCTTTAGAACCAAATATAGATGCTCGCACAATGGAGATCCATCATACTAAACATCACCAAGGCTACACAAACAATTTAAATGCAGCTATTGAAGGCACCGATTTAGAAGGGAAAACGATAGAGAACATCCTTATCAACCTTGATATGGATAATAAAGCGGTTAGAAATAATGGTGGTGGATTTTACAATCACTCATTATTTTGGGATGTGATGAATCCTGAAGGAAAAGGTCGTTTATCTGGTGATTTAAAAGATGCTATTGAAGCAGAATTTGGATCTTTTGAGGCGTTTAAAGATGCTTTTTCTAAAGCTGCTGCTACACAATTTGGTTCTGGATGGGCTTGGTTGTGTGTACATGAAGGTGGAAAAGTTGAAGTATGTTCTACACCTAACCAAGATAACCCGTTAATGCCTGGCGTAACTTGTGAAGGTACACCAATTTTAGGGTTAGACGTTTGGGAACACGCTTACTATTTAAACTACCAAAACAGAAGACCAGATTATATTAACGCATTCTTTGATGTTATCAATTGGAATGAAGTTGAGCGTCGTTATGCTGAAGCGAAATAAGTAAAAGCTTAATTTTTATACATTGAAAAATCTGAGTCTTGCGAAAGGCTTAGATTTTTTTGTTTTATAATTATTTTAAATTCATTAAAGAACCTCTGTTATCGTAAACTTATTTTCCCTAAACATAACCTCATCACCAACAGTTTTAGACAGTAACAACTGTGCGATTGGTGTGGCTGCAGATATAGCAAAATAAGAGGTATTATCTATGATGATTTCACCAGCACTCATAGCTATAAAATAATTGGATAGACTTGTTTTAACTACGCTTCCTAAAGCCACTTTATTGTGTTTGGATTCAATATTTACTTTTTGAAGTATTTGCTTTTGTTTTTCTATTTCAGCCAATTGATGACCTGCTTTTTCACGTTCTAATTGCAGCATCGCTCTACCGGTTTCGTGCTTATCACCCGCACTACTTTTTGTTTCGGATTGTAATGAATTTTGAATGTCTGAAATTGTACTGTTAACCGTTAATAAACGGTCGTCAATAAACTTTAAACAGGATCTATACAGTGCTTCTTTTAAAGTCATTTTTGAGGATTTAAGTCCAATTTTCCATAGAATCGCATCTGTTTTACAATCCACTCTTTTCGTTTTTGAATATAGGTCGATGCTGGATTTGCACGATATTTCCTAGGGTTTGGTAACACGGAAACTATGGCAGCAGCCTCATATGCCGTTAAGTTAGCCCCCGATTTTTTAAACCAATGGTGCGATGCGGCTTCCACACCGTAAACACCTGGTCCCATTTCAATACTGTTTAAATAAACTTCGAGAATACGTTCTTTACTCCAGATAGTTTCAATCAAAAACGTAAAATAAACTTCTAAGCCCTTACGAACCCAGCTGCGATTTGGCCATAAAAACACATTTTTAGCCGTTTGCTGACTTATAGTGCTAGCTCCTCTAATACGGTTTCCTTTTTTATTATTTTCGTATGCTTTTTCAATAGCCTCAATATCAAAACCATTATGCTCTAAAAATTTTTGATCTTCACTGCAAATAACGGCTAACTGTATATTTTTAGATATGTGTTCGATTGGTACCCAATTGTGTTTCCAGCTTTTTTCTTCATCAGTACTTTCAACATAACGAATAACCATTAAAGGTGTTACCGGAACAGGAACATACTTAAATAAAACCACCAGGCTTACAGAAAGAATAGCGAACCAGATAAGCAATTTAACCAAAAATCGAAATAGTCTCTTCATAAATTAATCTAATAAATCCGCCAACTGTTTCCCAACGGTGCTGCCAATTGCAATTCCCATTCCTCCCAAACGCACTCCGCAAAACACATTATTGGAGACTTGTTTTACGATTGCTTTTTTCTGTTTACCAACTCCCATAATTCCGGACCATCGATGATCGATTTCAAACTTAATACCTGGTAAAATGGTAGTTTTTAAAAGGTCTTCAAGTTTATTTTGTATGCGTTCTGTTTCTCCAAACACTGTAGTTTCTTCAATTTTAAAATCGAGATTCCTTCCACCTCCAAACAAGAGTCTATTATCTATGTTTCTAAAATAATAATACCCTTCATCTAAATGAAATGTGCCTTTAATAGATAAATTCCCTATCGGTTTTGTTATTAAAACTTGAGCTCTAGCAGGTTTTACTTCAGAAATATTGAGCTGTTTTGCAAATCCATTAGTGGCAATAAAGAGTTTTTTTGTTGTTATATCGAAATGAGTCGTCTTCATTTTTACCGAATTTGAATCTTCAGAAAACACTTCAACTGTAGTATTATTCAATATTTTTATGCCTAAAGATTGGACTTTATGCAATAAAGCATCCATCATTTTTCCAGTATCAATTTGCCCTTCAAAAGGATTAAAACTATAATGGGATTTTATCTCTTTAAATCCAAAGCTATTTTTCTTAAACGAAAAAACCTCTGTATTAAAAAGTGGATACAATAGTTGATTGATTTGTTGCTGTTTTTCAACACAGGAATTATATAATGTTTCATTAGTATCTAAGAACAATTCATAACCTCCTAAATTTTGATAATCTATAATAGTATCTCCAAGAGTTTCTCTAAGAATTTGAAGACCATTAATACGTTTTTTTACCAGCTCTAGGACTTCTTCCTCTGAATGCCGTTTTAAATCGTCTATAATCTCACTTAAACTTCCGAAACACGCAAAACCAGCATTTTTAGTACTAGCACCTTGTGGAAGTATTCCTTTTTCAAGAATTAAAATCTTAGAATTTGGAAATCGTTGTTTTAGTTGTAAGGCACAATTAAGACCTACAATGCCACTACCAACAATTGTATAATCAATGTTAGATAACCAGTTTTTTATTTCCCAATATGATAAGTTCATAGCATAAAAAAAAGCTCCTAATTTAGGAGCTTTTAAAGTAATAAAATATATTCTTAATCTACTATAATTTTCTTAGTCACTTTTTGTGATCCATCCATAATAGTTAACAAATACACTCCAGATTGTGCATTATTAAGCTGAATCGTTTCGTCAAACCTACTAACGTTATTGTAGTTTTTAGTATAAATAGATCTCCCTCTAATATCATAAACAGCGACAGAGATATCTTCACCTGATTTTGGATTAAAATGAATATTAAACTCCCCGTTATTAGGATTTGGATAGATGCTTAATTGATCTAGTTCGTTATCTTGAACAGATAATACCGCTTCGACAGAATTTTCACAAACCTCAATCGTTACTGAATTTATTGAACTAACAGTACCATTCACTGTACTGTCAAAAATATAGAATACCCAATCTCCTTGAGAATTTGTACCATCTACAACAGATAAGGCATCTTCTGAAACAACACTGTCTCCGTTACTTAATGTTGAACAATTAATCGCACCACCTTCATCGTCAAAAACAAAATTTGGATTAGCACTACCTGAACATTCTTGAGATGCTAATCTTACTAGAAATGCACCTGAATATTCTGGATGTCTAAAACCATATAATAAATCACCGCTATTTGGGTGCGTAATATCTACAGAGATATTTGCATCAGTCATTGTTAATGCAGCTGGAATATTTAAAGTATACCCACTATAACCAGTATCACTTTCTGGCACCGTTAAACCACCGAAATCAAAATTATAACTTTCACAAACATCTACAGCTTCATAAATATAATTACCGATGGCGAAAAAAGACGTGTTAAGATTAAAAAAGATATTTCCAGAACCTTCGACCATTATCCTACATTTTGCTCCGCTTACATTAGGTACAACAATCTGGTGAGAGCCGTCATTTGGAACATTAGTAGCTAAAAAAGTATCATAGGTTAAACCTTCGTCTGTAGAAAGACGAATGTTAACATTGGCTGTATTAACTCCGTTACCAGTTGTACCAGCAACATTCCAAGTTATGGTTTCTGTTTCACCGGGTGTCCAAACTATTTGATCCGCAGTTTGTGATGTTACTGTAAACGGACCTGCTGCTGCAATATTATTAATGGTCATTTGATCTGAATCTGTTTGACCTCCTCTAGCATCATTATCTCTTACAGTTAATGCAAAAGTCATACTTCTATTAACACTTGATAATTTTTCCCATGTAGTAGATGTCCCGCCATTGTTTAAAACGTCTGCGAGTCTTGGCACATATCTAATTGGGTTTTCAGTGCCTTCAAATGACCTTACTAAAGGACCTGAAAAAGCTGTTTCAGTTGGCAGACCTGCTGATCCTAAATCATATTGTTCCCATGTGTATGTTAATGTTTCCATTCCATCATCATCGGTAGAACCATCTCCATTTAATTTATAAGGAGTGCCTTGAGGTATGGTATAATTAGAGCCTGCATTTGCAACTGGTTCTGTGTTTCCTGTAGATGTTCTATTTACAGGACATGCACCAGTGCTAGTTACATGACTCCAGATTCGGTTAATACTATTCTGGTGGAAATAAGCATCACTACCAACTTGAATATTATCAGAACCACAGATACCTGCATAAGCCATAATTGTTGTACCACTGCCTGGCTCGTAGGCATTTGAAGCGGATCTGTTTCCACCTGCGCAATTACCCACAGTTCCATTAAAAGTATGTGGTGCTCCGAATTGATGACCTAATTCATGTGCAACAAAATCTATATCAAAAGCATCACCGATAGGTTGTGTAACTCCTGTAACCCCTCGTGCTTTAAAGTTAGTATTACATGTTACACCCTGAGAAGCTAATCCACCTGCTCCTGTACTAAAGGTGTGACCAATATCATAGTTACTAGACCCAATAACCGAATTAATCACACTTTGACTTTGACCAATAAGAATAGACTCATTATCATTAGAAAATGGATCATCGTCGCCATCTGTATATATGATACTCGAGTTATTGGCAATTAAGGTTAAAGTAATTGATAAATCACGCTCATAAACACTATTAACTCTAGTTAACGTTACAACTATTGCAGCCATAGCATCAGCAACCGTTCCTCCATGAAATTGCGTATATTCTCCTGTACACGCAACTGCAATACGATAATTTCTTAACGTTCCATCATTTGCATTTTTTGATGGAGGAGCTTCAAAGCTCGTCGTATCAAGAAGCGGATCATCTATAACACCACATTCAAATTCAAAATTTCTATCGGATAAATCTCTTTTAGAATAAACAGTGTAGATATCTCCCTCTTTAGAGAATGGATCAATAAATTGAGTACCATGAGATGTTCCTAAAATAATGGCATGAAACCCTTTAGAAGTCATACTAAATCTTATTATCTCAGTAGGATTATCAACACCTTGGCCAGCATAAGTTTTCATATCTGGAAACTGTGCTTGAAGTTCTGATTCCATTATTGAAGCTTCAAATATTTGAAACTGTTTTAATTTACCTTCTGAATCAGGAATAGAAATAATAGTATTTCCTGGATTTTTTCTATCTCCAATATTTTGAAGTTCCACTTTTAATTGTTCAATATTTAGTTGGAAAAACTTTTCGGATTTAAGTTGAATTTTTCTTACAACTTGTTCGAATTGTTGAGCTTTCTGAGCATTAATACTCGTCCATAATTCACTCGAATTTTGACCTTGACTGGACATTGAAAAAAACACAATGATAATTGTGCTGATTTTTAAAACGTAATTCTTAAGCATAATTTCTTTTTTTTATAGCTTATAAAGTTAAGCTATTTATATTTAAAAGCCCGTTACCCCATAAAAACACTATATACTTTAATATTCTACTTGAAACAAAAAACCCAAACGTAAACGTTTGGGTTTTAATCTATTCTTCAATCTGTTTTTCTAACTTAAAGTCTTCCATGAATTTAGTAGTATAGTTCCCTGCTAAATACTCTGGATGATCCATTAGTTGTCTATGAAAAGGGATGGTAGTTTTTATACCTTCAATCACAAATTCATCTAATGCACGCTTCATTTTATTAATCGCTTCTTCTCTTGTTTGCGCTGTTGTGATTAACTTAGCAATCATAGAATCGTAATTTGGAGGAATACTATAACCTGCATAAACATGCGTATCTAAACGAACTCCATGTCCGCCTGGTGCATGTAGCGTTGTAATTCTACCTGGTGACGGCCTAAAATCATTGAAAGGATCTTCGGCATTAATTCTGCACTCAATAGAATGTAAGTTTGGCGTATAGTTTTTACCAGAAATTGGTACTCCTGCTGCTACCAATATTTGCTCACGAATCAAATCGAAATCAATAACTTGTTCTGTTATTGGGTGTTCAACTTGGATACGTGTATTCATTTCCATAAAATAGAAGTTACGGTGCTTATCTACCAAAAACTCTACTGTTCCTGCTCCTTCATATTTAATGAACTCCGCAGCTTTTACGGCCGCTTTACCCATTTTAGTTCTCAATTTATCTGTCATAAACGGAGAAGGCACTTCTTCTGTTAACTTTTGATGACGTCTTTGGATTGAGCAATCGCGTTCTGATAAATGACATGCTTTTCCGCGTGAATCACCAACGATTTGTATTTCAATATGGCGTGGCTCTTCAATGAGTTTCTCCATATACATATCATCATTTCCAAAAGCTGCTTTAGATTCTGAACGCGCAGATTCCCATGCATTTTGGAGATCTTCAGCTTTCCAAACAGCTCTCATTCCTTTTCCTCCACCGCCTGCAGAAGCTTTAAGCATTACAGGATATCCTGTTTCTTTAGCGACTTTCACACAGTCTTCAAAAGTTTCAATAACTCCTTCACTACCTGGCACACATGGCACACCAGCAGCTTTCATGGTTGCTTTTGCATTGGCTTTGTCACCCATTCGGTTAATCATCTCTTCAGATGCACCTATGAATTTTATACCATGCTCTTCACATATTTTTGAGAACTTAGCATTTTCAGATAGGAATCCATAACCCGGATGAATAGCATCTGCATTTGTAATTTCTGCAGCTGCAATAATATTTGATATTTTAAGATAGGATTCACTACTTGGAGGTGGTCCAATACAAACAGCTTCATCAGCAAACTTTACATGAAGACTTTCAGCATCTGCTGTAGAATATACAGCTACCGTTCGTATACCCATTTCTTTACAGGTTCTAATAACTCTAAGCGCTATTTCACCTCTATTGGCAATCAGTATTTTTTTAAACATAACTTTTAGGTATTTAAAATTTCAAATTCCAAATTTCTACATATGAGAAATTAATCTTTGGAATTTTAAATCGGGTTATGATGGATCTACCAAGAATAATGGCTGATCGAATTCTACTGGTGATGAATCATCAACAAGTACTTTAACAATTTTACCAGAAATCTCTGATTCAATCTCGTTAAATAATTTCATAGCTTCGATGACACAAAGTACATCTCCTTCTTTAATATCTGTACCAACCTCAACAAAAACGGGTTTGTCTGGAGAAGGCTTTCGATAAAATGTACCTATTATTGGAGATTTTATTGTAATATATTTTGAATCTTCAGTTGCAGCTGCTGGTGCAGCTTCTTGTGCAGGTGCAGCAGCTTGTGCTGGTATATGCTGTTGCATTACTGGAGCTGCTTGCATTGGCATTTGTTGTACAATTGTGGTATCGCTTTCTGAACCAGTTCTAATGGTGATTTTAATATCATCCATTTCTAACTTAACTTCGCTTGCCCCAGATTTGGCAACAAATTTAATTAAGTTCTGAATTTCTTTTATATCCATAATTTTAGATATTTTGATTAGTTAGTTTTTAGTTAGGAATTATAAGCCCACTTAAGATAAATTGAGCCCCAAGTAAATCCGCCACCAAAGGCAGCAAATATAATTTTATCACCTTTTTTAAGTTGTGATTCGTAATCAAACAATAATAATGGCAACGTTGCAGAAGTTGTGTTACCATACCTCTGAATGTTCATCATTACTTTATCTTCTTCTAATTCAATTCTATTAGCCGTAGCATCAATAATACGCTTATTGGCTTGGTGTGCTGCTAACCATGAGATATCATCGTTTGTAAGATCATTTCTCTTCATAATCTTCTCTGCGACATCTGCCATGTTAAAAACAGCATTTTTAAATACTGTTTTTCCATCTTGAAAAACATAATGTTTGCCTTCGTTAAAAGTATCTTCGGTGATAGGATATGAAGACCCTCCGTAAGTGGCTTGTAAAAAATCTCTTCCGTCACCATTACTTCTAAGTAATTCATCTTGTAAACCTAATCCTTCTTCATTAGGTTCAAAAAGTACAGCTCCTGCACCATCACCAAAGATGATACACGTTGCTCTGTCTTTATAATTTATGAATGATGAATTTTTATCGGCTCCTATTAAAAGAATTTTTTTATAGCGTCCTGCTTCAATATATGCTGTTGCTGTAGACATTCCGAAAAGAAAACTAGAACATGCAGCTTCCAAATCGTACGAAAACGCATTTACGGCTCCAATTTGTGTTGCTGTATAGGCAGCTGTTGATGCCGCTTTCATATCTGGTGATGCCGTACAAACAATAACCAATTCAATCTCTTTTGGGTCTAATCCTGTTTTTTGAATTAGATCTTCAGCCGCTTTTATGGCTAAAAACGATGTACCTTTTCCATCCTCTTTAAGAATGCGACGTTCTTTAATACCAGTTCTTGAAGTGATCCACTCATCATTGGTTTCAACCATTGTTTCGAGGATTTTGTTCGTTAAAACATATTCAGGAACGTAGCCTCCGACAGCTGTAATTGCCGCTGTGATTTTACTCATTATTAGCTTTTAGATTAATTAAAAGTATGAAAAATTGACAAAAAATGTAGTGTTTCATTCAATTTTCCTCGTTTTTTGGCAAATAGTAACGCAAAGTAAGTGGTTTTTGCTGTATTGAAAAAATAATAACAAAAAAAACGCTCACATAGGAGCGTTTTCTTGTATGCACGCATAGTACTTATGCTGCGTTTTCTTCTTCAACAGAGTTGTCAATAAGGACTTGACCTCTGTAATATAGTTTACCTTCGAACCAATGTGCTCTATGGTATAAATGTGGCTCACCAGTTGTTGGGCAAGTTGCTATTTGAGGTACAGAAGCTTTATAATGTGTTCTTCTTTTATCTCTTCTTGTTTTCGATATTTTACGCTTTGGATGTGCCATTTTAAATGTTATTTATCCGTTAATAGTTTTTTTAAATTATTCCAACGAGGATCAATATCCTCTGATGATTTTACTTTATGGTCCTCACTAGGACTTAATTCTTCTAATTTTGAAAGTATGTCTGATTGTAATGTACCATCTTCAATACCTGGATGAATTCTTTTAATAGGAACTGCTAAAATTATCAGCTCATATATATATTGTGCTACATTAATTTCATATTCGCCATGAGGTATAATTAAGATATCTTCATTATCATCGTTATACTCATTTCCAAACTTAACTACTAATTTAAAATCGTCGTTGATCGCTTGGTCATAAGGCTCATTCGTAATATCGCAATTCAAATTTATTGAACCTTTAGCCGAAAAATACAACTCTAAAAGGGTTGATCTTTTCTCGAATTCTAGGTCAATTTTAACATCAACTGCATTATATTCATCAAATTCAAAATGCTTAAAGAACGTATTATCAATTTGAAAATCAAAATGATGCATTCCTATCTTTAAACCTACAAAAGGGATCGTATAAGATTTTAATGCCTTCATTATCACATTCAATTTGAGCGTGCAAATATATAACTTTTTCCTTATTTAAAGCCTAGATATCAACAAATTTTGTTTATAACTATCGAGATCCCTTTTTTAAAGGGTTTTTACTGTAGTAATTATACTCCTCTCTGTGTCTAAAAATATCTATTGCTGTAACTATGGCTTGTTTCATGGAACTCTCATCAGCTATACCTTTTCCTGCTATTTCATATGCTGTACCATGATCTGGTGACGTTCTCACTTTATCTAGACCGGCTGTGTAATTAACCCCTTTCCCAAAAGCAATCGTTTTAAAAGGAATTAAGCCTTGATCGTGATAAGAAGCAATTATAGCATCGAAATTTCTATACGTGTTAGAGCCAAAAAAGCTATCAGCCGAATAAGGTCCGTAAACTAAAGTGCCTTCAGATTTTATTTTTTCTAAAGTGGGTTTTAAAATGGTATCATCTTCATTTCCTATAACTCCATTATCACCTGCGTGTGGATTAATAGCTAAAACAGCAATTTTTGGTTTTCTAATTCCGAAGTCCTGCTTTAATGATTTTGTAACCGTTGCTATTTTCTCCTTAATCAGATCTACTGTAATAGCATTGCTAGCATCTTTAAGCGGAACATGGTCTGTTAATAGCCCAACTCGCAACTCATCAGACACCATAAACATTAAACTTTTTCCATTTAAGGCTTTAGCTAAATAATCTGTATGACCTGGAAAGTTAAATGTTTCCGATTGAATATTATGTTTGTTTATAGGAGCAGTCACCAATACATCTATAGTTCCTGCTTTTAAAGCATTTGTAGCGGCTTCCAGAGATTTAATAGCGTATTCTCCTATTTTTTTGTCTTCTGTTCCGAATTCAATTTTTACAGGTTCGGTCCAAACATTAACCACATTAACTTTTCCATGAACTACTTTTTCTGGAGAATCAATACTGAAAAAATTAATTTTACTATTAAAATGAGTCTTAAAGAATTGCATTGTTTTTGCCGAAGCAAAAATCACAGGAGTATTTAGCTCTAAAGATCTTGGATCTTCATAAGTTTTAATGACTATTTCTGCACCAATACCATTTAGGTCTCCAATAGAAATCCCTACAATTATCTTTTCGTCTTTTTTCATTTTTTGTCTTTAACTTTGTAACTGCAAATTTAACTAAATAAAGTACAAATTATGTTCACAGGTATTATAGAAGATCTCGGTACAATCGAAAAAATAAATAGAGATGGAGGAAATCTTCATATTACAGTACAAACCTCTATAACAAATGAATTAAAAATTGATCAAAGTGTTGCTCATAATGGTGTGTGTTTAACTGTTGTTGACATTGAAGGAGATACATATACAGTTACAGCTATCCAAGAAACGCTTGACAAAACCAATTTAGGATTTCTAAAAGAAAATGAATTTGTAAATATAGAACGTGCTATGAAACTTGGCGATCGCTTAGATGGCCATATTGTTCAAGGTCATGTGGATCAGATTGCTACTTGTGCAGATATTATTACAAAAGATGGCAGTTGGGTTTTTACTTTTGAATATGATAAGAGCCTAAACAATATCACAATTGAAAAAGGATCTATTACAGTAAATGGAGTGAGTTTAACGGTTGTGAATTCTCAATTGAATCGTTTCTCTGTAGCCATTATACCTTATACATTTAATCATACGACCTTAAAAACAATAAAAGTTGGTGATACAATAAATTTAGAGTTTGATGTTATCGGAAAATATGTAAAGCGTCTTAATGACCTAAGAAATTAAGCGTCTTTAATAGATAATTTATAAGATTTATAAATACCATAGCATAATGCAAGGGCAAATAAAACAACTATTCCTGTATCAATAGGAAGGCCAGGTGGTGACGGTGGTGCTGGAGGAGGAGGAACCGATCCTGTAGTTTCCTGAGCCATAGAAGCGAAACCTACAAAAAAAACTAAGATTGAGACAAACATATTTTTCTTATGCATTCTATTAATTATGGTGTAAAAGTATTAAAAAAAATGAGCTGACAAAATTAAATTCATTAAAAACATCTTTAAACGGCAAATTTTATCGATAAAACGCATAAAACGAGGTTAAGTTAGGGAAGTTACCTACATTTTTCATTATCATTCAATGCAAATATAATATTTAAATTATATAAACGATACACTGAATACGCTCAAATCACAAAATAAGCGTTTAACTGCCAATGGTTTCTAAAAATAAATCCGCAAAACAGCATTAGTAGTAATACCTAAAGAATATCTAGAAAATTTTATCGGATTAGTCTCACCATCAATTCTATAATAATTATTTATTGGATTTTTGACATCGGATACATTCCATGCTGAAATACCCACTTCTGAACGTAACGCTTTATTTATTCTAAATTTATAAAGTGCTGAAGCATCAATTCTAATGTATTCTTGCAATCTTTCGTTATTAGCGTTATCAAAATTTACGGCATCATTTATAACTTCACTACCTATTAATGGTATCGATGTTGGTTTGCCAACTCTATAGTTAAGTCCTGCAGATATATTCCACGTATCATTACTATAGGTTGCACCAAATGTAAAAGCGTGGGTGATATCAAAATTACTAGGAAACTCTATGTCTTCTAGAGTTTCAAAAGTGTAATCGTTTTTCATATAAGCGTAACTTAACCACATATTTAAATTATTGAAATTTTTTCGGACTAAAAATTCAGCACCAAAAACATCATAGCTACCTTTTTCTTTTTCAAATTCATATTTGGTAGTGAAACTTTGGCTTTGTGTGGTAATGCCATCTACGTTTTGATAATACCCTTTAACATCTAATAACCAACCTTTATTTTTATAAAGCAATCCTATTGACGCTTGTTTACTTTTAATAATAGGTATGCTATCGTTATCCGTAAGTTGCCATCGTCGTTTTTCTACTCCTAGAAAATCATTTTGAAAATTGATAATTTGAGAGGTATTTTGATGTTTAAATTCGCCTAAAGCTTCTAATTCAAAATGATTTCCTAAAGCTTTTCTAATACTTAAACGAGGTTCTATAATTAATTCATCAAACTTTTCAATATAATTAACTCTAGATCCTAATTTTACAATAAGATTTTTGTTTTCATTTTCGAACTTAGCGTGTGCAAAAACAGCTTGTTCTCTTAAAACTTCAGAGTCACGCCTAACAAATCGTGGCACATCAATGTCGTTGAGATTTGTAATTTCAGATTCAATGAAATTATACCCTAAATTAAATTGCCATTGGTTTTGGGTATAAAACCCTTCTAGTTTTACAGACGTTTCAGACACTATGTTTTCTTGCAAGAAGCGCTGTTCTGCCATAATATTAGCATTGACCGCTTGTAACTTGTAATCTGTATTATAAATATTGAGAACTGTGCTCAAGTTATCGTTCCATTGTCGTTTATAATTTAAACCTGCAGAAATACTCTTTTGAGAAATACTACTTTCTCGTGTTTCCTGTATACCATTAAAAAGTGCAGATTCATCAAAAGTTAAATCATTGTGTACGAGAAGAAAATTTAATCGTATAAAATCCTTATTCGTTGGGTTGTAAAGCCATCGTAAAGAGCTATCATAAAAATCGAAAGATTGATTTGAATTGGAAACACTAGTTGTATTTTCTTCTATTTCTGTGTCTTGCGTAACACGTTTAAAATAGGTTTCATAAGTTGGTGTGCGCACCAATTCATCTATAGATTTCCGTCCTGCAATTTGAACCGAAGATTTTTCGCCAATAGGTAGATTCAAAAATAAATCGGCATTAAGAAGGTTAAGACCAAAGGAACCTTCAAAACTAGAGTCAATATTTTTATTAGATCGCATATCAATTGTTCCTGAAACACCATCAGTATAAGAAGCATCTGTTCCGTTATTAATAACCGTTGCTGTTTGTGTCATCTGTGGATTAAAGCTTGAAATCAATCCGAAAAAATGACTAGATTGATACATTTTAATGCCATCCCAAAGCAATAAATTTTGATCGTTAGAACCTCCTCTTATATTAATATTAGAAACCGTTTCATCTACACTTATCACACTTGGCAATGCTTGAACAGTTTGTAACACATCAGACTCAATAAGTCCTGGCAACAGCGTGAACTTACTATAATCAATAGCGATACTTCCATCTCGCTGTTTGTCTATACCTTTTATAATATAACCGTTGAGTACTACAGAACTAAACACTTCTGCTTCTTCTATGAGCGTTATAGACTCACAACTATTAAGATTAAAAAACTCGGCTTGACGCTCTATGGTTTTAAAACCAATAAATCGGATGGTTAAAATAGCATCTACTGAAGGTATTTCAATTTCAAAATAACCTTCCTCATTGGTAACAGCATAATTACTTTTTGTATTAATTGTTGCTCCATAAAGTGGATTGTCTAAACGGTCTCGTACATAACCACAAACAGTAATCATTTCTGTGATAGAGATCACCACATCACTAATCTTCCTAAATTTTAAATGGGTTTGCTGTTCTAAGTTTTTAATTTTAGCCTTAAGACTTATGCTACTAGATATAGGAATTACATTAATATTTTTAAGAAGATCACTTTTATAATTAAAAGTGATGTTGTGCGCCTTAGAAATATCATTGAGTGCATCTATTATTGAAACTTTTTCGTCATTAGTTTGCGCGCTCACAGAAAGACAACACAAGAAACTTACTAGAAAAGTAATCCAATCAATTTTTAACATTACGGATCGTTACCTTTTCGTTATTTATAATACTATAGGTCAAACCAAGTGGCTGGGAAATAGATTTTAAAGCACTATTAAGATTGTTGTGCTCAAATGCACCTGTAAACCTTAAATTGTTAGCACTAATTGAATCTGTAACGCTAATATTATATTGATTTTCAAGTTCTAAAAGAACCGCTTTAATTGGTGCATCTTTAAATACACTCATCTTTTTAAGCCAATACGGTTCTGCAATTGCAACATTAGATTTTTGAGCCTTTCCTGAAACTAAAATAAACTCTGAACCTGCAGGCAATTGAATAGCCTCATCATTATAACGCACTTCTACTAAACCTTCATAGCAGGTAACTTTAAAAATACTGTCTTTGGATAGCACATTAAACTCTGTACCTAAAACACTCACTTTTCCAAGTGTAGTAGTGACGTCGAAACGCTTTCCTTTTTCAACATCAAAAAAAGCTTCCCCTTTCAGGTTTAGCGTTCTTTCGTTTTTCCAATTTGAAGAATTGTAGTCAAGTTGGGATAATTCATTAAGTTCTACTCTAGAATTATCAGGAAGTGTAATCGTTTCTTTTTGTGCTAAATCGGTTGAAATTATATTGGTATTATCTTTATTCAAAAATAAAAATAGTGCTAAACCAATTACAAAAATGGCTGCAAATCTTGAAGCTACTTTCATCCAATTGAAAGGTGTTGCTTTTTTATCTTGTAATCGTTTATCTAAAGTTTCAAAAGCCGGAACTTTTGCCTGATGATGGGCACCAAATCGTTGCGCTTCATCTACAATTTCTTCATACAGCTTTGCATCATCTAAAGCCTTAAAAGCTTTTGCTTCCGCTTCAGATAAGTCATTATCCAACCATTTTTTTAATAAATATTCTTTGTCCATAACTCGATGTTATACTTATAAAACAACTCAATGTTTAATTGTCCCAGAATTATTTCAATTAAGTTCTTCTAACTGGTCTTTCAACTTACTTAAAGCCGCATAAATTCTATGTTCAGCGACCTTTTTGGTGACATTTAATAATTCACCTATTTCTTTATGCGTTTTTCCATCAACCTTACTTAAAAGAAAAGCAACACGTTCTTCTTCTTTTAAAGTTGATAATGCCGTTTCATAGCGTTTTAGAAATTCCTTTTTACGCAACATAAATTCTGGAGTCTCATTGGTGTAATCCTTAGGCTTAACTTCTTGATGTTTAAATACAATATTTTGGTGCTTTACTTCATTTAGCATCATATTATTTGCAACCGTATATAAATAAGATTTTGCAGCCTCAGGTGCTACTTTTGCGCAATTTTCCCATAATTTAATAAAGGCATCTTGCACTTTATCTGAAGGATTTAACAAATCCCCATACTTATAATATAAAATGTTACTCATACTCTGTGCATACTTTTCATAGAGTTTAGAAAAGCGCAATTTATCACAGATATCTTTGTGGAGCGACTTAGGCAATTAAAAATGATTTTGAAATTTGAATATCCAAAAGTATACTTTTTTAAAAGACCATAAAAAAGTTAGTGTTATTAAAATATCAAATTTAGATTTTAGAATTGAATTAGAATTTGTTTTAAAAAATTTGGGATATTTTAATATGCAGTTGTTTTAAAACTATAAGCCCAATCTAAAACCTCACAAAATATGAATCAATCAACTGAAACTAAAAACTACGATTCAAAACCTAAAACAACTCGAAATACAATTAAATAAATAAAAAATTAAAAATTTCTCGGGACATTTAATTACTAAGTTGTTCTAAGTATAAAAGCGGTAATTTAAGTGCCTTAATAAAAAACTTAACCATAATTATAAAAACAAATTAACAATGAAAACTATCAAACCTTTACTTTTTGCCTTATTGGGTTTATTTCTAACAATGACGTCTTGTAGAACCGAAGACGATGTCAATATAGATCCACCTACAGAATCTATTTTACAACCTAATTCAGCGTTAGCAAGCCAGATTCAGCTAGTCACCATGAACGATGGTTCTATCGATAATATCGTTTACAACGCGAATTGTTTTACCATTCAACTTCCACTTTCAGTAACCATTAATGGAGTAGAATTAACCATTACTAATGTTAATGATTATGACGATCTTGAAGATATTCTTGATGAATTTGATGACGATGACGATGATGTTGAGATTGCTTTTCCTATCACAATCATTCTTGCAGATTATACTGAAATCCAAATCAACAGTTTAGACCAGTTAGAAGACTATGCTGACGATTGTAATGATGAAAATGAAATTGACGATGATATAGAATGTTTAGATTTTGTATATCCTATCACTGCTTCACTATTTAATACCAGCAACGAAGTTGTGGCAACATTAACATTTACTAACGATTACGATCTGTATGAATTTATAGATGATATTGACGAAGATGATTTAATTGGATTTGAATTTCCTATAAGTATTGTCATAGCAGATGGTACCGAAATTGTAATCAATAATTTTGACGATCTTGATAATGCTATTGACACTTATGGAGATGATTGTGATGAAGATGACGATTACGACCATGACGATGATGATTGTACCAATTGCACACCAAGTCAATTAGAATCAATTTTAACCGCTTGTTCTGGTTGGTACATAGACGAATTAGAACGTAATGATAATGACTTAGAAGACAACTATAATGGCTACTTATTTGATTTCTTCACTGATAATACAGTAACCGTAACTTGGAGTGGTAACACTGCAAATGGCACTTGGACAACTAGCGGAACAGGAAACAACATCACTGTAACCTTTGATATTCCAGGATTTGATGATATTAATGACACATGGTATTTAGATGAAATCGATAACGACGATGATGACAATGAAACTGAAGTAAGTTTTGAAATTGGTGATGATGACGAGTTAGAATTCAAAAACAATAATTGCAACTAATCCTAAAATTAAATAACAAACAAACCTTAAATTAAACATTATGAAATCACATATTATGAAAACCCTATTTACACCTAAAACCTTATTAAGCGCACTACTAGTTTTTAGCTTATTATCTTGTTCTAATGACGATGATGATGACCATAACGACGATTGTAATACTTGTACTACGGAACAATTAGAAACTATTTTAACAGCTTGTTCAGATTGGTATATTGAAGATTTAGAACGAAATAATATCGATTTAGAAAGCAATTATGTAGGTTACTTCTTTAATTTCTCAGCAGACAATACGGTTATTGTGACATGGGATGAAAATACAGCGAATGGCACTTGGACTACCAGCGGCACAGGAAATAACATCAACGTAACCTTTAATATTCCAGATTTTGATGATATCAATACGACTTGGATATTAGATGAACTTGATAATGATGACAATGATAACGATGTTGAAGTAAGTTTTGAAATTGGTACTACTGACGATTTAGAATTCAAAAACAATACCTGTAATTAATCACCTTAATTACAAAGTTCTAATTTAAGTTTCCAAACTTAATTAATAGCAGAGCCAACCTTGAAGAAATTCTTGGTTGGTTTTTTTATTATGGACATAAAAATATTATAAAAGCTCTACTACTCTTTAATACCCATTTTTATAGCCTCATAGACCAATTTAACCTCAGCCTCTCCATACTTTCGCTCTAAACGCCTAATGGTAAAATGTGCCGTTGCCATATTCTGAAAGTGATCTACAAAAACATAATTTAAACCACCTCCTCCAATGGCTCCAACAATAGGTACAGCTTGCGCCAAAAATTTCTCGCTAATGAGAAGACTTAATCTTGTCGCAATTTTAGATAAAAAATTACCCACAGCATTAGACCCCAAAGCACTTGCTCCTTTTACTAAACTCTCTAAGCTCATTTTTATGCCTGCTGTTGAGACATTATTTAAAGCCGAATTCAATGCCAAACGTGTGGTGTAATAACTAGCTTCCATGCCATCATCATCTAATGAATCTCCTCCAAGCGCAAAAACTTGCAGACATGCCATTTGACCTTCTAAAGTGTAGATATCTTCACCTTCGCTTCGTGCTATATCCATAATGGTACGCATTAAAAACTTAGTGGTAATCGTAACTTCTGATGCAAAAATAGCAGTTCCAAACCCCGTAGACGATCCAAAAAAACCACTTAAAGCTCCTGTACCAGTGACAATACTTTTATAAGTGTTTTTTGAAGGCTTTTTAAAAGTTTTGTTTTTTTGAATGGTTAATAAATTAGCTTTTATAATTTTTAATAATACAGATTCTGTAATCTTCTGCACTTTAACTAATACTTTTTCTGGTACGTAGCTAACTCCTGTTTCAACCGTATTACCAATTTTATTGACATTACGAATGGCCCAACCTAAATTTTGCATGCTAGATTTTGCGTGCACTAAGGCTTCTTTGTCTTCTGGTGATATGGGATTTGCTGTTAGATTCAAGGGCTTCTGTTTATAGGATTTGTCGGTTAATCTTCTTAATTGTTACAAAGTCAACACTATCTCAATCAAAAATTAACCCTCCTTAACAGTATTATTATCTTCATACACAAACTCATCGCGACCATTGTATTCCACATTTTCCTTTATGAGAATATCTATTGGAAGGTAAATTTTATGTTCTGGAACTTTATTTTGAATTAGAAAATCAGTTAACAACCTTACAGATTTATAACCTTGATCAAACGGTTTTTGAGAGATTAAAAACGAAACCGAATCATTCAGTAAGCACGCTGTATTTTGAGGTGTATTATCAAACCCTATAAGTTTTAAATGTTGTAACCGATGGTTTTCAATACAATCTACTACTTTATAAATTCTACTCGATGGTACAAATACTCCTTTGATTTCAGGATGTATTTGTAAATATGAATTAATGATTTCCTTTGCCTCTAGCACGTTATTGATATCATCAATTTTTAAAGTTTCCGGAGTTGAATTCATTTCATTTTTCAAAAAATAATCCTTAAAGCCTTTAACTCTATTAGATATCGCATTGTTTTTAGTGATATTTTGGCTCGATTGAATAATTAAAAATTCACACGGTTGCGGATTATTAAAATGCATCATCTTACCTGCTATATAACCTGCCGTATAGGCATCTTGACCAACATAGGCGATATTATTAAAGCCCTCTATATCAATATTTAGAAACAGATATGGAATATTAAGTGCTTCTAATCGGTTTATAATTTGCTTCGTTTCATCAGAAAAATTAGGCACCATAATAACAGCTGTTGGCTCTGTTTCTAATACATCTTCAAATGCGCTTAAATAAGACGTTGCATCAGATTGATTGAATGTGAAACTATTCACCTGAACACCAAAATTCTTAACATCATCAGCAGCCTTAATTACCCCTAAGTATGGTGATTTCCAAAATAAATCAGAATCATTATGCTCAGGAATTAACACTGAAATTTGATGCTTCTTTTTCATGGCAAGCGCACTTGCTACAGGATTTACTTTAAAATTATGACGCTCTAAAACCTTTTTAACCTTGGCCTCGGTTTTTTTAGAAACACCTCTTCTGTTATGTATAACGCGATCCACAGTGCCTTCTGAAACATTGGCCTCTTTAGCTATATCCTTAATTGTAATCATATTTTAAAATATCTCAATCTATCTGATGCAAACTTATACATTAAATACGCTGCTTTAAATCATGGCAATTTAATAAAAACAAATACATTTTTGTGTGCGCACACAAAATACTATCATTATATTTGTGTGTGCGTACACGAAAAAATAATTTAAGAACAAACTAAGACGTTTAATAATGGATAAAGTAATCGTATTAACAGGAGCAGGAGGGGTTTTATGTAGCACCTTAGCCATGGCTCTTGCAAAACAAGGAAACAGAATTGCTGTTTTAGATTTAAGAAAAGAAGCAGCAGATAAAGTAGCAAATGAAATCACCGCTTATGGAGGAAAAGCTATTGGCGTTATGGCTAATGTTTTAGAGAAAGACTCTTTAGAAGCCGCTAAGAAAATTGTGAATGAGGCTTTTGGCAAAGTGGATATTTTGGTAAATGGCGCTGGTGGAAATCATCCTCTAGGAACAACATCTAACCCCTTTTTAGAAACAGCAGATTTAGCAAATAAAACAGAAGGCTTTAAAACGTTTTTCGATTTAGACCCAAAAGGAATAGAATTTACATTCAACCTCAACTTCTTAGGAACATTAATTCCTACACAAGTATTTGCAACAGATATGGTAGGCCGAGACGAGTGTTCTGTATTAAATATTTCTTCTATGAATGCGTTTACACCCTTAACAAAAATACCTGCCTATAGTGGAGCAAAGGCTGCTGTATCTAACTTTACGCAATGGTTAGCGGTGCACTTTTCTAAAGTCGGCATCCGTGTTAACGCCTTAGCACCAGGATTTTTCTTAACGGACCAAAATAGAACATTATTAACTAATGAAGATGGAAGTTTAACACAACGAGGCCAACAAATCATTGACCAAACCCCAATGAGTCGTTACGGTGAACCTGAAGATTTAATAGGCACAACATTATGGCTTTGTGGTGAAGGTTCAAAATTTGTAACAGGAGTTGTAGTGCCAATTGATGGTGGATTTTCAGCCTATAGTGGCGTTTAAAAAATAAAAAAATGATACAAAATTTAGAACAAACATGGCGTTGGTATGGACCAAATGACCCTGTTTCTTTATCAGACATAAAACAAGCAGGAGCCACAGGAATTGTTTCGGCATTACATCATATTCCAAATGGAGAGGTTTGGACGGTTGAAGAGATCAACAAAAGAAAAGCGACTATAGAAGGCCATGGACTTACATGGTCAGTTGTAGAGTCTGTACCTATCCACGAAAACATTAAAACAAAGTCGGGCGATTATCAGTTATATATTGATAATTACAATCAAACCTTATTGAATTTAGGTGCCTGTGGCATTGATACCGTTTGCTATAATTTTATGCCTGTTTTAGATTGGACACGTACCAACCTAGATTTTGAAGTTTCAGATGGTTCTACTGCCCTACGTTTTGAAGCCGCTGCTTTTGCTGCTTTTGAATTGTATCTATTAAAAAGACCTGGTGCAGAACACGACTATTCGGATGCTCAAAAACAAAGTGCTGCTGAATTTTTGAAGCAGGCTTCCGCTGAGGAACAAAAAACCTTAATCCGGAATATTATTGCAGGTTTACCAGGTGCTGAAGAAGGTTATACTTTAGAAGAATTTAATACCATTTTAGCAACTTATAATAACATTGGTCCAAAAGAATTAAAAGCGAATTTATTTTCATTTTTATCAGAAATTATTCCCGCTGCAGAACAAGCTGGTGTGTTAATGTGTATTCACCCGGATGATCCACCGTTTCCAATTTTAGGCTTACCAAGAGTGGTTTCAACAGAACAAGATATTGTTGATTTATATGAAGCGGTTCCTTCTCATAATAATGGACTAACCTTCTGTACGGGTTCTTTTGGTGTAAGAGCCGATAATGATTTGACAGGCATGGTAGAACGCTTAGGTGAACGTATTCACTTTATTCATTTACGAGCTACAAAACGCGATGCTGAAGGTAATTTTCATGAAGCCGACCATTTAGATGGAGATGTCGATATGTACGCCGTGATGAAAGCCTTAATTAAAGAACAACAGAAGCGTATCGAAGCCGGACGAACAGACCTTAGATTGCCGTTTAGACCCGATCATGGTCATAAAATGTTAGATGATTTAAAAAAGAAAACCAATCCAGGCTATTCAGGAATTGGACGTTTACGAGGTTTGGCTGAGTTACGAGGTTTAGAACTCGGTATTAGACGTTCATTATAACATAGAAAACTTTTCAGAATGACTAGTAATTCACCTTTTATAGGAGCTAATTTTTTATTGCAATCGGACGTTGCAGAAACGCTGTATCATCAATATGCTAAAGACTTACCGATTATAGATTATCACAATCATTTGTCGCCACAGCGCATTGCAGAAGATCAACCCATAAACAATATCACCGAAGCTTGGTTATATGGAGACCATTACAAATGGCGAGCAATGCGTGCCAATGGAATTGAAGAAGCCTTTATAACTGGTGATGAAACAAGCCCAAAAGAGAAGTTTGTAAAATGGGCCGAAACCGTGCCTTATACCCTAAGAAATCCTTTATTTCACTGGACGCATTTAGAACTCAAACGCTATTTTAATATCGACGAGCTTTTGCAACCCTCAACGGCAGAAACTATTTATGAGAAAGCAAATGCCATTTTAGAACACAAAACACCAGCACAACTTTTAGAACAAATGAAGGTTGAAGTGATTTGTACTACAGATGACCCAACAGATACTTTAGAACACCATAAAACTATTGCTAAAAAAGGATTTTTCACTACCGTTTTACCAACCTTTAGACCCGATAATTTAATTTTAATTGAAGCGGATAGCTATATCATTTATATTGAAAAATTAACCTCTCGCGTTAAATTTCCTATTACCAACTTATCAGAATTACTAGAAGCTATTCAAAATAGAGTGGACTTTTTCGATGCCTTAGGTTGTCGACTTTCAGATTATGGATTGGAGCAAATTTATGCTATCGATTTTACTAAGGACGAAGCAGATGCTATCTTTCAAAAGCGTTTATCTCAGACAGTAATCACTAAAGACGAAGCGAATATATTTGCCTCTTGTATCTTATTTGAATTATGTAAAATGTATCATGCCAAAGGTTGGGTGCAACAATTTCATTTAGGGGCTTTACGAAATAATAATAGCAGATTATTAAATCAAATAGGCTTAGATGCAGGCGTCGATTCTATTGGTGATTTTAGTCAGGCACAAGCCATGTCTAAATTATTCAATCAATTAGATGCTGAAAACTTATTATCAAAAACCATAACCTATAACCTCAACCCTTCTCAAAACGAAGTCTTCGCCACCATGATGGGGAATTATAGCGAAGCAGGCATTCCTGGGAAAATGCAATGGGGCTCTGGCTGGTGGTTTTTAGACCAAAAAGACGGCATGGAAAAACAGTTAAGCACACTTTCAAACATGGGCTTATTAAGTCGGTTTGTGGGTATGCTAACTGATAGTCGTAGCTTTTTATCTTTCCCAAGACACGAATATTTCAGACGCATTCTATGCAACTTAATTGCAGAAGATGTGAAAGAAGGGTTAGTTCCAAATGACATTGAATTTCTAGGGAAAATGATTCAAGATATTTGCTATAACAACGCTGTGAATTATTTCAATTTTGAAAATTAACACTATGAAAAACCGTTTGTTAGTTATCTTAATATTTATCGTCTCGCTACAAAGTTGTAAAGAAGAAAAGGCTACTAAGACGCTCTATTTGGCGCATAATATGCCACAAACGCATTCGGTTCACAAAGGTATTTTAGAATTTCAAAAAGCCTTACGATTAAAATCTGGCGGAAAATTAGATGTCAAGATATTTCCAGATGGGCAATTAGGTTCAGAACGAGAAGTCCTCGAATTATTACAAATAGGCAGTGTGGCTATAACTAAAGTAAGTGCAGCCACTTTGTCTAATTTTGTACCCGAATATCACGTGTTTGGCATTCCTTATTTATTTGAAAACAAGCAACATCAATTTGATATTTTAGAAGGCGACGTCGGAAAATCGATTTTAGAAAAAGGAAGTCAATTTTGGTTACGCGGTTTATGTTATTACGATGCTGGAAGCCGAAATTTTTACACGACAAAAAAAGCCATTAGAACACCAGAAGATTTAAAAGGATTGAAAATACGGGTGATGAACAATCAAATGGCCATTAATATGATTAATAGTATGGGAGGCTCGGCAACACCTTTGGCTTTTGGTGAGCTCTATACTGCCATGCAGCAAGGCGTGGTAGATGGCGCCGAAAATAACGCACCATCCTTTGTATCCTCTAATCATTACGAGGTTAGTAAGTATTACACAATTGACGAACACGCTTCCATTCCTGATGTATTACTCATTGGTACTAAGTTTTGGGACCAATTATCCGAACAAGAAAAACAATGGGTTCAAGAGGCTGCTGAAGTATCGGCTCAAGCTCAAAAAGTATTTTGGAATGCATCTGTTGAAGAATCTATGGCCATTGCAAAAGCCGCTGGTGTAGAAGTTATTATTCCTGAAAAATCTTTGTTTCAAGAACGCTCAAAATCGGTCTTAGAAAACTTTATGAAAGACCATCCTGAGATGCGTTCCATCGTCAATAACATTCAAAAGCAATAGGTATGAAAACGGCAGATATTCTTTTCACTAAAGTATGCAAATTCATGGAAATGGTATTGATTTCTATTTTCGGATTATTAGTTATAGATGTATTACTACAAGTCTTTTCACGCTATATTTTAAACACCTCATTCACTTTTACAGAAGAGTTAGCCCGTTTTTCTCTGATTTGGTTATCTATATTAGGTGCCGCTTATCTCAGTGCCAAACGCGAACACTTATCTATGGATTTTCTCTATCAGAAAATGGGTATTAAATCTCAGAAAAAAGCCCTTATGTTTATTGAAATCTGTGTGTTTTTATTCGCGCTTTGTATTATGGTTATCGGTGGAATTAATTTGGTTTACACCACGCTGCATTTAGAACAGTTATCAGGAACCTTACGTATTCCTCTGGGCTATATTTATGCCATTTTACCTGCTAGCGGACTTCTTATGATGTGTTTTTCAATTTATCATTTTATAAAAATCAACACTAACGACATAACCGATTAATTATGAGTATAGAAGTCATCAGTATCCTCGTTTTATTTGTTAGCTTTTTTGTGTTGTTAATGCTGAAAGTTCCTGTGGCGTATAGTATAGGAATTTCTACTACATTGAGTTTACTACTCAACATTGATAAAATGCCAGGTCTAACCACCATCGCGCAGCGTATGAACACCGGAATCGATAGTTTTGCGCTCTTAGCCATTCCGTTTTTTGTGCTCGCTGGCGAAATAATGAAACAAGGCGGAATAGCCAATCGGCTTATTAATTTTGCGAAGTCTTTAGTGGCTAGTTTACCTGGTGGTTTGGCTTATGTAAACGTCTTATCATCAATGTTGTTTGGAGCAGTATCAGGGTCAGCCATAGCCGCAACCTCTGCCATAGGAAGTATTATGACGGACCCTATGGAAAAGGAAGGTTATCCAAGAGCATTTAGTGCCGCTGTAAATATCACCTCATCAACAACAGGCTTATTGATTCCTCCAAGTAATATTCTAATTGTTTACGCTTTAGCAAGTGGTGGCACCGCTTCTGTTGCAGCCTTATTTATCGCGGGTTATTTACCTGGGATTCTGCTTGGTGTAGCTTTGATGGCTTACATAGCCTTTGTCGCCATAACTCGAAAATTTGCCAAAGGTGAACGTGTGCCGTTGTCTTTAATTTGGACTTATTTTAGGAAAGCTTTTTTCAGTCTATTATTATTAGTTGTTGTGGTTGGAGGTATTGTGTCAGGTATATTTACGGCTACTGAAGCCTCTGCTATTGCTGTTTTATATGCTGGTGTATTGGCCTTAATTTATGGTGACGTTAACTTCAAAGATTTTCCTGCCATATTATTAACAAGCGCTAAGACTACGGCTGTTATTATGTTTTTAATTTGTACGTCTATGGCGATGTCTTGGCTGTTTTCTTTTGAAGGTATTCCGGAATTGATTAGTGGTTTTTTACTCGAACAATTCAGCAATAAAATTGTCATCTTTTTAGTCATTAACCTTGTGTTATTAATCATAGGCACCTTTATGGATATGACACCTGCTGTACTTATATTTACCCCTATATTTCTACCTGTAGTAGTCGCTTTAGGCATGGATCCGGTTCACTTTGGAATTGTTTTAGTACTCAACCTTTGTATCGGCTTATGTACGCCACCGGTAGGCACCATTCTTTTTGTAGGTAGTGGTGTAGCCAAGATTTCCGTTTCAAAAGTTATAAAACCGTTACTGCCGTTTTTATTAATTATGATTGCTGTGCTGCTACTTATCACTTATATTCCTGAAATATCGATGTTTTTGCCTACTCTGTTTGGTTTGTAAATACCAAAGTGTAATTTCAGCATATTATATTACAGTGCTATAAAAAATTGTTCCGTATTTACGTGCAACTTTGTACCTTTATGACATGAATATAGGATTAGTACTTTCTGGTGGAGGCGCAAGAGGTGCAGCGCATATTGGTGTTATTAAAGCATTAGAGGAACACAATATATTTCCTACACATATTGCAGGTACAAGCGCTGGTGCTATTGTCGGTGCTTTATATGCCGCTGGCGTTCCTTGGTCAGAAATTTTGATTTTTTTTAAAACTATTCCCCTTTTTCATACTAAAAGGTTTGCTAGAAAAAAACCTGGTTTTTTAAATTCTGAAAACTTTTATGATGATCTTAAAACCTTCTTACCGAAAGATAGCTTTGAAGATTTAAAAAAGCCTTTATTCATTCCTGCAGCCAATATCATTGATGGTACATCAAAAATTTTTAGCAAAGGACAACTTATTAAACCCATTATTGCTTCTGCCTCTTTTCCTGGTGTTTTTACACCTACTGAAATTAATGGGAAATTTTACGTTGATGGAGGCACCTTAAATAATTTTCCTGTTGAACCCTTAAAAAATAAGTGTGATAAAATTATTGGTGTTTGCGTCAACCCTTTAAAGACCGTAAACATGAAAGATTTAAGACATTCTTATTCCGTCATAGAACGCGCTTATAAAATTAAAGTTGCTGCAGAGTCCTCAAACAAGTTTCCTGATTGTGACATGGTAATAAGCCCTCAAGAACTAGTGAATTACAGCACTTTTGGTATGAGTAATATGGAGGCTATTTTTAATTTGGGATACACATCTACACTAACAGCTCTAAAGGATAATCAAGGCCTTTTCATGCCATAAATAATATTGAAATTATTTTTTACCATCGTGGATTAAAATCATTTTCAATCTACTCACAAACTGTATCTTGTTTTATTTGAAAGGAATTTTAACATATATCGACAAATTCAAAAACCAACCCATTAATAATTAAATGAAACTAATCAAAACCCTAGGATACCTAGGTCTTGTCGCCTTTATTCTTTTAGCATTAAGCGCGTGTTTTCTACATTATTCACCTTCCATTTTAGAACATTCTGAGCCTTATGAGTTTTTCAAATTTGTATCTTAAGGCATCTTATTACCAGTCGATGGAGTAAAAATTGCTTTAGTATAAGCCTTCATCTTTTAAATAAATTATTACCATATCTATAATCACATGGAAAAACCCGTAGTCATTGCTCAAGTAAGCGCATTAGAAAATAAGCAACCAGAACACGCACTCGTTAATGGATTAGACTTAGTCATCGTAAAATTTGATGACGATATTTCCGTACTCTACGGAAGATGTTTGCATAGAGGAGCACTAATGTCCGACGGTCATGTAGATGGTCATAATTTAATTTGCGGAGTTCATGGATGGGATTATCGTGTTGATTCTGGAGTTTCAGAATATAATAATAAAGAAGTCCTTCATAAATTTTCGACTAAAATTGAAGGAGATGATTTGTTTGTAGATGCTTTCGAAATTGATGCTTATTTAGTCAATAGTCCACAACCTTTTAATCGTGATGCGTATTTAGGAGCCTATGCTGATACACATCCCGAAGACACAGAACCCTACACAAGTTATATAAAGGAATTGGCTCAAAATGGACTAAAAAATATTGGTCATCACGGATTCTCAGCTTCTATGGGAGTCGATAGGACGACGCTTCCTAAATGGAACGATATTCAGTTTTTACCAGCACAATTAGCATCAAGACCTTTATTAGATCATGAAGCCGTAGCAACTAAAGTTGTGATTGGACCAAAGGCAAAAAAGCCATTAGAATTGGATATGCCTCTTTTTGTAAGTGATATGAGTTTTGGTGCCTTATCTCGTGAAGCCAAAATAGCCTTATCAAAAGGAGCACAATTAGCAGGAACAGGAATTTGCTCTGGTGAAGGTGGTATGTTACCCGAGGAACAAGCGAGTAATTCTAAATATTTTTACGAATTAGCATCCGCTCAATTTGGTTTTTCTTGGGATAAATTAGACAACGTACAAGCCTTTCATTTTAAAGGCGGTCAAGGAGCAAAAACAGGAACAGGAGGACATTTACCAGGCAATAAAGTAAGTGCTGAAATTGCAGCAGTTCGCGGATTAAAAGAAGGAGAAACCGCAATTTCACCAGCTGCAAACCCAAATTTTCATACGGTTGAAGACTTTAAAGTATTTGCAGATAAAGTAAGAGCACGTACAGGAGGCATTCCTATTGGATTTAAAATTGCTGCAAGTCATATTGAAAAAGACATTCAATTTGCACTCGATGTTGGTGTCGACTATATTATTCTCGATGGTCGTGGTGGCGGAACAGGCTCTGCTCCTACTATTTTAAGAGATCATATTAACGTTCCAACCATCCCGGCATTAGCAAGAGCAAGAGCGTATATGGATAAAGTTGGTGCGACTGATGTCACTTTAGTTATTACAGGAGGTTTACGTGTCGCTGAAGATTTTGCAAAAGCCATGATGTTGGGAGCAGATGCTATTGCGGTATCTAATTCGGCATTACAAGCTATTGGGTGTTTAGGGATGCGTGCTTGTGGCAGTAATAACTGTCCGGTTGGAATTGCGACTCAAAAAGAATCGTTACGAAGCAGATTAATTATAGATGCTTCAGCTAAACAATTACAAAACTACTTTGAAGCAAGCAACGATTTAATTAAAGTTGTAGCACGTGCTTGTGGTTATGATACGATCTCTAAATTTAATCAAGAAGACCTTTCAACTTACGATCGCGATATGCATCAACTTACAGGAATTAATTACGCAGGAATAATATAAAACAATATACTATGGAAAAACAAATGCATTTAGCAGCTCAATATTTAGCTGCAGCAGGAATAAGCTTTTTAGAAAAAAAACCAGACGATAGCCATACTAACTTAGGGTTTGATAAAGAAAATGGAAGTCTTTGTACGCATACACTTTCAGAGAATGGAGATCAATTATGTTTAGATTATGAAAAGTTCGCATTACAATGGAAATCTAATAAAGGCACTACAACTTTTGAGTTAGATGGTGCTATGCATGCTGAAGTTTTAAGTTGGCTGACGGACACGACTAAAGCCCATTTAAATAAAACATATCATTACGCATTTCACTACGATTTACCTTATGCAATCGACAATTCTTTTACGTTTGAATTGTTAGATTCTGACCAACTGAATGCACTCAAAAACCTACGTGTTTTAGCACAATCAATTCTTGAAAAAATAGATCAAAACTATAATCTTAATACATCAATTAGAGTTTGGCCACATCACTTTGATTCTGGCATTTATAATGCATTACCCGATTCTGATATTACTATTGGATTAGGTTTAGCAATTCCTGATGCTATCAGCAACAAACATTATTTATATATCTCTGGATACAAAAATGGTGGTACAATAGACACTTCACAATTACCGAAATTACCATCTGGAGAATGGAAATCTGGTGACTTTAAAGGTGCGGTTCTTAATGCAGATACAATCGTAGAATCTGAAGGTGTAACCTTTTTTGCAGAAGCAATTCATCAATTAAAGAACAACTCATAATAAACACTATAGACTTCTAGAATACAAAATTATTACTCACAATAGGTGTATTACTTATAAAATATCTAATTAATGGGAGATAAATCAAAAGGGAAAGCTGAGGATCACTATTTAATGGAAGAATTAAATATTGATAAAGACGCGTTAAAACAATTAAAAAAGAAATTAGCTAAAGTTGCACCAAGGTCTGAAAGAGGAGTAGAAACATTATTTAGATTATTATCTAAAAATCAGTATACTCTAAACACGATGATAGATACTAAATCAAATATTTTAATCTCCATAAACGCTTTAATTTTATCATTAATTCTAGGTACAGTAATGAGCCAATTAAGCACAGACCCTCATCTAATCTTTCCAGTAGTCATGATTTTGTTTACGAATCTAGCCTCAATTGCCTTTGCAATCTTTGCAACACGTCCAGAATTAGTTCATGGAAAAAGTGAAACGAAAAACTTAATGTTTTACGGAAACTTTCGTGATATGGAAGAAGTTGAGTACGTCAATAACATTACCAACTTAATGAATGAAGGCGATGAGTTATATAAGACCATTGCTACAGATACCTACCATTTAGGCAAAACGATTGACCGTAAATTTAAGTTACTTCGTAAATCGTTTAATATTTTTTTAATTGGTATTATTTTATCCGTAATCGCATTTATAGGGTGTCATGTGTTTTTTGGAGGGATGATTTAATTTTTAAGCAAAGCTATTTTAGCTTCAGAAGTACTATGAAAAATTAAAGTTTAAAACTTCTACTCCATAAAAAAAGCCCTACATCTCTGTAAGGCTTTTTTTGTTGTGGTCCCACATGGACTCGAACCATGGACCACCTGATTATGAGTCAGGTGCTCTAACCAACTGAGCTATAGGACCATTGACATTTGTCAATCTCTTTATTACTAAAGAGTGTGCAATATTACTACATATTTTAAAACTCTACAAGAAAAATAAACCGTTTTAATCCTTTATATCTTGACACAACTCAATTAAAACTCCATTTGTGGATTTTGGATGTAAAAAAGCAATCAATTTATTGTCCGCTCCTTGTTTTGGTTTCTTATGAATCATCGTAAAACCTTCTTTGGTTAAGCGTTCAATTTCCTTCTCAATATCATCAACCGCAAAAGCAATATGATGCATCCCTTCTCCTTTTTTCTCTATGAATTTAGCAATCGGACTGTCTTCATCGGTTGCCTGAAGCAATTCAATTTTATTTGGACCACATTTAAAAAATGACGTTTTTACCCCTTCGCTTTCAACATCTTCAATTTTATAATGCTCTTTTCCAAATAAGGCTTTAAAAAGGGAATTCGATTTTTCAATGTCCTTAACAGCGATTCCTATATGTTCTATTTTCTTCATGAAAAATTTTTATTTTTTGTTCCCTTAAAAAAGGGAATATCCGTTTCAGTTTCCGCAAAAGCGAAAATCCCATTAATAATTTACACTCAAAAATAAGATAATCCTTAAATAACCTCTACTTTTGCAGACGATTAGTTATTATAATCATCATGGAAGAATTTACACAAAGACAAAAGAAAATAGGAGGTATCCTCCAACAAGATTTAGCAGAGGTATTACAAAAAGCGGCTACCGATGGTGGTTTGCGTGGTGTAATCATATCCGTTAGTAAAGTAAATGTAACTACAGATCTGTCTGTGGCTAAAGTTTATCTTAGTATTTTTCCTAATAAAGAAGGAGAAACCTTATTAGAAGGTATTAAATCTAACAAACCTTTAATTAGACACGAATTAGCAAAACGCACACGTCACCAATTGAGACGTATGCCACAATTAGAATTTTTTATCGATGATTCACTAGAATATATTGATGGTATTGAACGTTCATTAAAAGGAGAAGACAATCCATTAGAGAACCCAGACTTATTAGGCAAGCGTAAAAAATCTTAAGTGAATTTCCCTTTATATATAGCAAAACGTTACCTGTTTTCTAAAAGCAGTAACAATGCTATTAATATAATGACGTTGATTGCTTCAGGAGGAGTGATTATTGCTTCAGCAGCACTATTTATTGTCCTATCTGTATTTGCGGGCTTAAAAGATTATAGTCTTAATTTTTCCACATTTGTCGATCCCGATTTAAAATTAATTCCTTCAACAGGAAAGTCATTTCAATGGTCTGAAAAGGATAATGCTTCCCTCTTAAAAATTGAAGGTATTGCTGTATCTTCTGAAATCATAGAGGAACGTATTTTCATTAAAACTGATAATAAAAACCAAATTGCCACATTAAAAGGCGTCGATAAAAATTACTCAAATGTTACTAGCATCGACTCTATGGTAACCAAAGGAAATTGGATCACTCCTAATAGCACTGAAGTTGTTTCTGGCTGGGGAATTTCTAATAATTTATCCTTTGGTGTTCTAGATTATATAAAGCCTCTTTCGTTTTACGTTCCTAAGGTTGGAAAAGGTCAAGCCACGTCTATTCAAGGGTATTATAATTCGGTTTATGTGACTAATGTTGGCCTATTTGATATCAATGAGCAGTTTAATAATAATTATGTGTTTTCAGATATTAAACTCGCTAAACAATTACTTAGTTACAAAGACGATCAACGCAGTGCTATTGAGATAAAATTGAATCCTGATGCGAATGAAGACCTTATCAGATCTCAAATTGAAACTGCCTTCGAAGGTAAATTCAATATAAAAAATAGAGCCGAATTGAATGATGCCTTATTCAAAATGTTGAATACCGAAAACCTCGCTATTTACCTCATCTTCACTTTAGTGATTATTATTGCCTTATTCAATGTTATTGGTGCCATTATTATGATGATTTTGGACAAGAAGAAATCACTCAACACCTTGTTTCATTTAGGTGCAGAAACCAAATCTATTAAGTCTATCTTTTTTCTACAAGGTAGTCTAATGACCATTGTAAGTGGGATTATTGGCGTTACAATAGGATTAATCATTGTTTTTTTACAGCAAAGTTTTGAGTTAGTAATGTTAACTCCAGACCTCGCTTATCCTGTTCGTCTTAGTTTCTTTAATGCCATCGTTGTTTTAGTAACAATTTTTGCTTTCGGTATTATGGCTTCTAAAATTGCTTCTCAACGCATTACACCTAGTTTAATAAAGAGTTAATTTTTAAACGCGAATTTATAGTGATTTATTCGAATAGCTCAAGGGCTTAAACTGAGTTGTACGACGTTTACATGGAGATTAGCAGATAATAATTAAGAAGGCGATTTTTAAAAGTTATCATAATCAACTTATCCGCTTTGCGACTTTGCGAGAATTATAGTTGCACATCGTTATTCTGAGAAAAAACAAACCATAACTAGAGTTTCCCTTTTTAGAATCTAGTTTTTGTTTTTATTGAAACTTAAGTTTAGCCTTTTCTACTCAAACTGATAATCAGAAAACTTGTCTAAAACTTCATCAAAAGCTGCGAAGACATCTTTAGAGTCGTCGCTTGTTACCATTTTCATGCGGTATTCTTTAAAGTGTGGAATTCCTTTGAAATAATTGGTATAATGTCTACGGGTTTCAAAAACACCAAGAACCTCACCTTTCCAATCAATAGCCATTTGTAAATGTCGTCTAGCGGCTTCTACACGTTCTGCTAATGAGATTGGTCCTAAATGTTCACCGGTTTCAAAAAAGTGCTTTACTTGTTTAAAAAACCATGGGTTTCCTATAGATGCGCGTCCAATCATAGCTCCATCTAAACCATAAGAATCACGCATTAACATCGCTTTTTCAGGCGTATCTACATCACCATTTCCAAACACAGGAATATGCATACGTGGATTATTCTTAACCTCCGCTATCGGTTTCCAGTCGGCATCACCTTTATACATTTGTGCTCTGGTTCTACCATGTATAGAAATTGCCTTACAACCTACATCTTGTAAACGTTCTGCAACCTCAACAATTTTAATAGAATCGTGATCCCAACCTAGCCTAGTTTTCACAGTTACTGGTAAATTAGTACGCTTTACCATTTCGGCAGTCAATTGTTCCATTAAACAGATATCTTTTAAAATACCTGCTCCTGCTCCTTTTGATACTACTTTTTTAACCGGACAACCAAAATTGATATCAATAATATCTGGATTCGATTTTTCGACAATATCAATGGTTTGCAACATGCTTTCCATATTGGCTCCAAAAATCTGGATACCAACTGGCCGTTCTTTTTCGTAGATATCTAATTTCATAACGCTTTTTGCTGCGTTACGGATTAAGCCTTCACTAGATACAAACTCAGTATACACCACATCGGCTCCTTGTTCTTTACAAAGTGCTCTAAATGGTGGATCGCTTACATCTTCCATAGGTGCTAAAAGCAATGGAAAGTCTGGTAATTCTATGTCGCCTATTTTAACCAAGTGTATAAATTTTGATGCAAAATTAATGCTTTTTATTAAAAGACCTCACGGCTTGTAAAACCCGTGAGGTCATTAATTTTAATTTGAATCCGCTAATTGATTCTTAAAACTGAACTTTAGTTGCAATTTCTTCCTGTCCACGTTTCACGGTAATATCAGCTTCATCACCGTTGTCAAAAACAGATAAGGCACGCATGTAACTCATCATATCTGTAATAGTGCTATCCCCTAATTTAGTGACTACATCTCCTTTTTGTAAACCTGCATTAAAAGCTGGTGTATCTTCGCGAGTGCCATCTATTCGCATGCCTTTTCCATCGTATAAATAATCTGGAACCACTCCTAACCCCACTTTAAAACGTGGTGTTTCTTCACTTTCATTCTTTGTTTTTCGGAATGCCAATTCTCCATTATCATCCAAATCGTTAATAATATCGTAGATGTAATCTGAAATTAAATCCATGCCTTCGTAATTCAACTTTTCAGCATCATCACCTGGTTTATGGTAATCTTCGTGCTGACCTGTAAAGAAATGTAACACCGGAATGTCTATTAAATAAAAAGACGTGTGATCGCTAGGACCTACCCCACTTTCATTTTCTACAATTTTGAATTTATCATTATTAGATTTCAAGGTTTGCTTAAATATTGGAGAGGTTCCTGTACCATAAACCGCTAAAGTACTATCCGCTTTCATTCTGCCAACCATATCCATATTTATCATGTAATTGATCGATTCAGCATCTAATGTTGGGTTTTTTGAAAAGTAATTAGAGCCTAATAATCCCATTTCTTCACCAGAAAACGCTAAAAATAAATAGTTGTTTTTGTCCTTAATTTCAGACTGGTCATTTTTCACTTTTAACCGGCTTGCCAGATTTAGCATCACAGCCACTCCACTCGCATTATCATCAGCTCCGTTATGTATGGCTTTATCTTCACCACGATATAAAGACCCTTCACCTCCAAAACCTAAATGATCGTAGTGTGCACCAATAACTATAGTAGTTTTAGCATTGTTGTCTATAAAACCAATGACATTATGACCCGTAATGGTGCTGTCTGCATTGGTCGTAAATTCTACTTCACTGTGCGGATCTGTTTTAGGTTTGAACGAAAACGACTGTAAATACCCTTCCGTTCCTTTTGGTTGTACTCCAATTGCTTTAAAACGCTTAATAAGATATTCAGATGCTAAAACTTCACCTTGTGTTCCTGTTTGGCGACCTTCTAATTTATCATCAGCTAAAAATGCAACGTCTTCCTTTATGTTGTTTTCAGCAACTTTAGGTTCATTTTTACAAGATAGAAATCCTACTAAAATGAATAAAATCAATACTTTTTTCATGTCAGAATATATTTTTAATGTTTTATGAGAAAGCAGTTTTGTAGTCGAACAGTGAATTATTTATCCGCAGTATTTCGTCGCGTATTTCACCATTAAATCTTACTTTTGCACAAAATTAGGCATTAAATATCACTTATTATAATTCTTTATTATGAACAGAATCATTGCAGTTTTAATTCTATTGGTTACGTTTTCATCTTGTAAAAATGACCGCTCTAAAACATCTGACGGAACCGTTGAAACAACATCGGGTGCTACTAAAAAATATGATTCTTTAATCTACCCTGAAGAAACTTATTTTAAGTCTATGAGACAAGTCACTTATGGTGGTGATAATGCTGAAGCCTATTGGAGTTTTGATGATAAACAATTGGTGTTTCAATCTAATAATGTTAAATGGGATGTGGAATGCGATCAAATGTTTATAATGGATGCTAACCAAACCTTTACAGATAGTATTGCTCCACCAATGGTCAGTACAGGAAAGGGAAGAACAACCTGTTCGTATTTTATGCCAGATAACAAGCATATTATTTATGCTTCTACACATCTCGGAGACGACGCTTGCCCTGATACACCAATGAAAAGAAACGGAAAGTACATTTGGCCAATCTATGATACCTACGATATTTTTGTAGCTGATTTAGAAGGTAATATTGTAAGCCAATTAACTAATGAAGTGGGTTATGATGCCGAACCAACTGTATCTCCAAAAGGTGATAAAATTGTATTTACTTCAACTAGAAGTGGTGATTTAGAATTATACACCATGAATTTGGATGGTTCTGATGTTAAACAAATTACTAATGAATTAGGTTATGATGGTGGAGCCTTCTTTTCACCAGATGGCAGTAAATTAATCTTTAGATCATCGCGTCCTAAAACAGAAGAAGAGATTAAAGAATATAAAGATTTATTGGCTGAAGGCTTAGTTCAACCAACGCAAATGGAATTGTATATCTGTAATGCAGATGGGTCTGATTTACGTCAATTAACCGATTTAGGTAATGCCAATTGGAGTCCGTTTTTTCACCCTTCTGGTGAGAAGGTATTATTCTCTTCTAATTTTGAATCTGAACGCGGTTTTCCTTTCAACTTATACTTAATTGATATTGATGGAAAGAATTTAAAACGTGTTACACATAGTGAAACGTTTGATGCATTTCCGGTATTCTCTAATGATGGAAAATATTTAGTGTTTTCTTCTAATAGAAATAATGGTGGAGGACATGATACTAATTTGTTTATTGCAGAATGGCAAGATTAGTTTAAATCTTTTAATCTTTCGCGCTCTTCAGCACTTGTAGTACGCTCATTAGTGCTGAGTTTTGTATTACCAAATTTATATCTAAACCCTAATTTTATATATCTACTATCTAGATCTATAAAACTAGAATTAGACTGATTTAAATAACGTGTTGACGTTTCATAGTTTTGTAGATCAAAGAAATCTTCAACAGATAGAGAAATAACCCCTTTTTTATTAAAAACAGTTTTTGATAAACTTAACTCAGAAACCAACCGATTTTCAACGGTTTGAAATTGTTGTAAATTCTTGCCAATCCAAGTAAACGTTAGACTCGCACTTAAACTTTGATCTTTCAAAAAGGAAAAACTATTAGATAAAATACTATAGTTAGACCATTGATCTTGTTCAACAAAACCCTCTCCAAAATCTGCTTCTTCAGAAAAGTTATAAAATGAGGTTAAAAAATATAAATCCCAAATGTTTGTTGGAGAGTAGATGAATTGAAAATCAAAACCATATTCTACTTTCTTGTCTAGGTTGGTTGGTGTGTAAGCAACCATATTAGTGCTATTGTTTTGGCGAGGTAATTCTACAATATCTCCATCATAGTTTATATAATAAGCCTCAATCGTAAAATATTTTAAGAAATCGGTTCCTATTTTAAAGTGATCATAATAGGTTGGGACTAAATTAGGGTTACCCAATACTATGGTGTTCTCGTTTAAGAAAAGTGTAAATGGATTTAAATCTGTATAACTTGGTCTTGCAATGCTGCGCTTATAATTTGCATTGATACTTAAATCTTCAAGAATTTGATGTGACACACTCGCATTAGGAAACCAATCTAAATAATCTTGTGTATTCATTTCATTCATTGTTAGAGATTCTCCTTCAATATTGCTTTGCTCAACTCTTAACCCTATGTTTAATTCCCATTTGTCCCAAGATTTAGCATAGTTAGAATACGCAGCAAAGACCTTTTCATCATATTTAAAGGCATCAGTATTTGCTGTATTTATAACTTCAGAACCTCCAACAATATCTAATCTTGTAATGTCGCTGTCGGTATTTATGTTTGAATATTTTACTCCAACTCCAAAACTAGAAGATTCATTTATAGGCAAACTATAATCTATTTTACCTGTTACTATATTTGTTTTCTGGTTAGAAATTGAATTAAACTCTGAATCTCCACTAAACAGATTATTTTCATCATAAGTGTTAGTGAGTACATTTTGGTCACGCTCATAATCATAAATCGTATAATGTGCATTAAATGTAAGGTTGGCACTATTTTCAAAATCGTGTCTAAAAATTAAATCGGTGCCAATATTGTACTTGTTGTCTCTAGATAAATTATCTGCTGTAAAACGTTCTTGAAAAACATAATTTTCGTCCGTAATATTCGTGTTATTATTTATTTGATACTTATAATATGGAGTATAGAGACCCGTACTTGTTAAACTTAAAGTATTGTTATCATTAATATAATAATCGAAATTAAGGTTAAGATTGTGGGTTTCTGTCCAGGTATTTCTATTGATGTTAGATGTCCAGATTTCTTCAATGTCATTTGCGGAGTCTAAAAAATTAACGGTATCATCTTGTTCTCTATTAATTTTATTCTTAGTGTAACTGTAATTAAGATTTAGGTTGACTTTATTATTCTTAAAATAATGACTCGTACCAGCATTATATCTAGGAAAAACACCTTGCGTATAATTAGTAAACACACTGCCTCTATAGCCTGTAACCAAATTTTTACTCATTATAATATTAATCACAGAACCAGAATCTGCATCATAACTGGCTGGTGGATTGGTAATCACCTCAACCGATTTAATGCTATTTGCTGGTGCACTTTCTAACAATGTAATGAGTTCATCGGAAGTCAATTGCACACGTCTATTATTAATATAAACAATTGCCGGTGCGCTTTTAATATTTATAGTCCCTTCTGAAACTATGATTCCGGGTGTATTTTTTAAAACACTAAGTGTAGAACCTTCTATTAACGCTGTATTCTCTACATTAAAAATTAAGCGGTCTGACTTACGTGTTATAGTTGGTTTTTTAGCAATTATTGTAACTTCATCTAAACTATCAGGAATCTCATTAAGCTGAATATTTTTTAAATCTAAATGTCCTGTTAGAATAATTTTTTGTTGAAATTCCTCAAAACCCAAGTAACTTATTTTAAGGTAGAATGTAGTTTCGGATAAATTAATTAAATTAAAAAAACCTTTATCATCTGTTGATGTTCCTTTTAAATAATCACCATCTAATTCTGCAAGAATTACAACATTTGCAAACTCAATGGGATTATTATTAGAATCAACTACACGACCAGAAACTGTATAATCTTGAGCAAACATCACAGAAGAGAGCATAAAAATATATACACAAAAAAAGAGGCGCAAATGATTAATCATAAAATAGGTTTGAATGCAAGATATAAATTGTTTTTTACATAATACTGCGGTTTTTCCGTAATTGCAATTGTTTTTATTCTTATATTTTATACGATAAAGCACAAGAAATCAATTATATTTCTTCAGTATAATCTTTATTTAATAAACTTAAAAAGTATAAATTTTAGCTTCACTTCAGCAACCACTTCGTTAGCCTACATAATTTATTTAATTTGAAAACTTACAAAATTCAAATGAAAAAATTCATGTACTTTTGCCAATTAGTTATTGCCTTAGAAAAGATACATGAAAAACATTCGTAATTTTTGCATTATTGCACATATTGACCACGGTAAAAGTACCTTAGCAGATCGTTTACTAGATGCCACAGGTTCTGTAACTGCGCGCGAACAGCAAGCCCAGCTTTTAGATAGTATGGACTTGGAACGTGAACGTGGTATTACTATTAAGTCGCATGCCATACAAATGGATTATATATATGAAGGCGAAAAATATGTGCTTAACCTTATTGATACACCTGGTCACGTAGATTTTTCTTATGAAGTCTCACGTTCTATTGCTGCTTGTGAAGGTGCCCTATTAATTGTAGATGCAGCTCAGAGTATACAGGCGCAAACTATTTCTAACTTGTATTTAGCACTAGAGAATGATTTAGAAATAATTCCGGTATTGAACAAAGTTGATTTACCAAGTGCAAACCCTGAGGAAGTAACCGATGATATTGTTGACCTTTTAGGTTGTGATCCTTCTGAAGTGATTCATGCCAGTGGAAAAACTGGTTTTGGTGTTGAGAATATTTTAAAAGCCATTATTGAACGTATTCCAGCTCCAAAAGGTAATGTAGACGAACCGCTTCAAGCTTTAATTTTTGATTCCGTTTATAACACATTTAGAGGTATTGAAACCTATTTTAGAGTCTTTAATGGTGAAATAAAGAAGGGTCAAAAAATTAAATTTGTTGCCACAGGAAAAGAATATTTTGCAGATGAAGTTGGAACTTTAAAATTAACTCAAGTTGCCAAACAAAGTGTAAAAGCTGGTGATGTTGGCTATCTAATTACAGGTATAAAAACAGCTAAAGAAGTAAAAGTGGGTGATACCATTACAGATTTTGCTAATCCAACAACCAATATTATTGAAGGTTTTGAAGATGTAAAACCAATGGTTTTTGCTGGTATTTACCCTGTGGACACTGAAGATTACGAAGAGTTGAGAAACTCTATGGAAAAATTACAACTTAATGATGCATCCTTGGTATTTCAACCTGAAAGCTCTGCAGCTTTAGGTTTTGGTTTCCGTTGTGGATTCTTAGGCATGTTACACATGGAAATTATCCAAGAACGTCTAGAACGTGAATTTGATATGACCGTAATTACTACAGTTCCTAACGTATCCTATCATGCATATACCAACAAAAATCCTGATGAGGCTTTTATTGTTAATAATCCAAGTGACCTACCAGAGCCTACAACTGTAAATCGTGTTGAAGAGCCGTTTATTAAGGCTACCATTATTACAAAATCTGATTTTGTCGGTAACGTTATGAGTTTGTGTATTGAAAAACGAGGTATGATTGTTAATCAAACCTATTTAACGACAGAACGTGTAGAATTAATTTTTGAAATGCCATTAGCAGAAATTGTTTTCGATTTTTATGATCGTTTAAAAACGGTTTCTAAAGGTTATGCCTCTTTCGATTATTCGCCAATTGGTATGAAAGTGTCAAAATTAGTACGTTTAGATGTCTTATTAAATGCACAACCTGTTGATGCGCTTTCGGCATTAATTCACGCGGATAACGCACACCATATTGGTAAAAAAATGTGCGAGAAATTGAAAGAGTTAATACCAAGACAGCAATTTGATATTCCTATTCAAGCGGCCATCGGTGCAAAAATTATTGCACGTGAAACTGTAAAAGCATTACGTAAAGATGTAACAGCAAAATGTTATGGTGGAGATATTTCTCGTAAACGTAAGTTACTTGAAAAGCAGAAAAAAGGTAAAAAACGTATGCGCCAAGTAGGTAATGTTGAAATACCTCAGCAGGCATTTATGGCTGTATTGAAACTGAATGATTAATCATGTTTTAAATAAAAAAAGATTCCTGCTTTCGTAGGAATCTTTTTCTTTATTATTCGTTCTTTATCTTAAATATTCATTTATCATAGGGCATTTTAATCCTCATTCACCACCTTTTCCAGATCAAAAGGCTTACCTAAATACACCAATTTAAAGTTTTGTCCAATATTATCGTCTTTTGTGTTGTGCACTGAAATTATATGAAGTTCTCCTTCATCATCTTTTATAAACAATGGAATGATATACTGATCCTTACGTGCCATTTCTATAAGACTAGCGTAATGTGCAGCATCACGTATGTCTATTTCTTGTATGGCAGGATATTTACGTGTTACTTCTGTTAAATTAATATAATCATCAGTGGGAGAAAATAAGCCTTCTTTTGGACTGTTTTCTGGGTTGTTCATTTCATCTGAAGTGACCAATCTATACGAACCATTCTCACCAAATTCTTTTGTAAATTTTTCTATAACGTAAGCATTAATATCCGAGTTTCCGGTCATTGCCATGATGTAACCTACATCATTTAATTCAATATTGTCCGAAAGTGTATCTGCATAAATATTACTACTTAAGGCTTCAAGACCTAATTCTTCGGCCTTATCTATATTATTTTGATTGCTATCAATAAGCACCACATGCCTTCCGTTCGTTACTAAATAATGTCCTAAAAGTCGTGATAATTTTGAAGCTCCAACTATTAAAATTCCATTCGATTTTGTTAAAAATACACCAACCAATCTTGCAAATAAACGTGCCGTTGTTGCATTTAATAAAACGGTTCCTAAAACAATCATAAATACTAAAGGAGTAATGTATTCTGCTCCTTCAACACCTTGCTTCATTAATTTACTGCCAAAAAGTGATGCGATACCTGCGGCAACAATACCACGTGGTCCAACCCAACTTATAAATAGTTTTTCATTGAGTTCAAGCTTAGAACCGTGGGTACTCACAAATACCGCTAATGGCCTAATAACAAAGACAACGATAGCAAACAGTATCGCTGTATTCCAATTGTATAGTAGAAGTAGGTCTTCAATATCAATGTTTGCAGCTAACAGAATAAATAAAATTGAAATTAATAATACACTCAGCGATTCTTTAAAATATAATAGTTCTTTGAGATTATCTAGTTTACTGTTTCCTAAAACCATTCCCATAACCACAACAGCTAAAAGTCCAGATTCGTGAGCAAATAATTCTGATTCAACAAACACCAATAATACGGTTGAAAGCGATACGACGTTTAATAAATAATGTGGAATTAGCTTTTTATTAATTGCAAAAGCCAAAGCATGAGCAAACGTGAAACCAAATGTGGTACCAAATAATACAATTTTACCAAATTCCATTAAAGCTGTCTTTGTAAAACCACTGTCACCTCCAACACTTATAAATTCAAAAACTAAAACGGCAACTAAAGCACCAATAGGATCGATAAGAATACCTTCCCATTTTAACACGGTTGAAACATCTTTTTTAAGTGGAATATTTCTTAAAATTGGGGTAATTACAGTTGGTCCAGTTACAATAATAAGTCCTGCAAATAGAAAAGATAAATCCCAACTTAAGTTAAACGTATAACGTGCCACGATACCAGCACCGAAGAATGTAATGGCAGAACCAACGGTAATTAATTTGGTAATTACAGGTCCTACATTTTTAATTTCGGATCGTTTTAAGGTTAAGCCTCCTTCAAATAAAATAATACTTATGGCAAGTGACACAAAATAATACAAGCTATCGCCAGGGAACAACCCTTTTGTGCCATTCCAAATAGGCTCTATCCATTTGGTTTTATCTTCACTTAAAAATTCTGCTGCAATCGGACCTACCAATAATCCTATTAGTATTAAGGGTAAAATAGCTGGGATTTTAAATTTCCAAGCTACCCATTGTGCTAATATTCCAAGAATTATAATTCCGGCGAGTTCTAACATCTATCTACTTTTTGCGTGAAAATACTAAATTCTACTTTTATAAAAGGTTTTAATGTATAACTACTCATAATGTATTTTATTAAAATTTAAGTGCTATTATTAACCACACAAATTATTTAAGTAAAAACCGCAACTGAATTGTGAGTTTCTAAATATTATTCTTCAGTGTCGTTAGCTTCTTTTTCTTCAGATTTATAGTACACCCGTTTTAAACTCTTCTTTAATAAAGTAAATCTATAAACTCCAATGATAAAAAAGACCACACTAAATACAATTGCCGTCAGTGCTAAATATTGAAAATTAGCAAATTCTTTAAGTTGATATAACGCAATGGCGCCCAATAATAAGTATAAAGAAGAACGAATATAGGATAATAGTGTTCGCTCGTTTGCCAATCGTGTACGCTCTATGGCTAAATAATCTCGTAAAATAACTTGCTGATCGGGTTTAAAATCGCGACCAAAACGCAAGAGTTTGATTTTCTTAATTTTTAATGGTGATTTTGACATTCGTTTCATTGCTAATTCAATTTTCATTCTAAAAGTAAATATTTTTTAGAATAGATAAGAGAATATATAGCCCTTAATTGTTAAATCTCTTCTAATTTATTAAGACTAACAACAATTAGTTTTAAAGCTTTTAGTAATTTGCAAAACTTTACAAAATTTTCGCAAATGCAATTATATCCTATACAATCTGGAAACTTTAAGCTCGATGGTGGAGCCATGTTTGGTGTGGTACCAAAATCATTATGGCAACGTACCAATCCTGCTGATAATAACAACATGATAGATATAGCTGCGCGTTGCTTATTAATTGAAGATGGAAATCGCCTTATTTTAATTGATACCGGAATGGGTAATAAACAAAGTGATAAGTTCTACGGTTACTATTTTCTTTATGGTGATGACTCTATAGATAAATCGTTGGCGTCTTATGGATTTCATCGTGATGATATTACAGATGTTTTTATGACGCATCTCCATTTTGATCATTGTGGAGGGAGCATTCAATGGAACAAAGACCGAACGGGTTATGAACCTGCTTTTAAAAATGCTCATTTTTGGAGTAATAAAGACCATTGGAAATGGGCTACACAACCAAATAGACGTGAGGTGGCTTCGTTTCTAAAGGAGAATATTTTACCAATGGAAGACAGTGGACAATTAAAATTCACTTCCGTTCCTGATAATCCTATTTTAAAAAATTCTGACTTAGGATTTGATATTTTCTTTGCCAATGGCCATACCGATAAACAGATGATTCCTATGATTAATTACAAAGGAAAAACCATTTGTTTTATGGCAGATTTATTACCAACTGTTGGTCATTTACCTATGCCTTTTGTAATGGGTTATGATACTAGACCCTTATTAACACTTGACGAAAAAGAGTTGTTTTTAAATATGGCCGCAGACCAAAATTTCTATCTTTTTTTAGAACATGATGCCCATAACGAAATTATTACGGTTAAACATACTGAAAAAGGGGTGCGACTTAACGAAACATTTACAACTAACGACCTATTTAACTAAAAAAATAAAACAATAATAAACATTAATACATGAAATTTAATTTTAGAATAATAACGATTTTAGGGTTTGCTGGAACACTATTTCTAGGGTGTGGTAGCACGGGTGCCATTCTTTCTACACCAATTGAAAACATAGATTCAGCTCCTTTAAAGGTTACAGCGTTAACCGATGCTGAAGCTAAAAACTGGGGACATTTAGACCTTGTAAATGATACTATTCCTGGAATGAGTGTTAATAAAGCTTATACTGAAATCATTAAAAATAAAAAAGGAACTAAAGTCATTGTTGCCGTAATTGATTCTGGAATTGACATTGATCATGAAGATTTAAGAAATGTACTTTGGACTAACGAAGATGAAATTCCTAACAACGGAATTGATGATGATAACAACGGTTATATAGACGATATCCATGGTTGGAATTTCTTAGGTGATGGTTATGACGAACAGTTAGAATACGTACGCCTAATAGCAAGCGGAGATACGTCTAATCCTCGTTATGATGAAGCTGTAGCTCTACAAAAAGAGGAATATGAAACGTATCTTGGTGCTAAAACGAGATATGAACAAATTATAAATGTCTTAAAAAGTGCCGATGAAAAGTTAATAACACATTTTGGTAAGAAGGACTATACAATTGAAGAGGTTAATGCGATTAAAACAGAAGATGAATTATTAGGACAAGCTGTTCAAATTGCACAAAACATACATGCTAATGGTGGTACTTTTGAAGAAGCTATTGCAGAAGTTAGTGCGCCATTAGAAGGCTTTAATGAACGCTTAAACTATCATTTTAATGTTGATTTTTCGGGTCGCACCACTAAAGATGACATCAATGATTTATCTGATAAAGGCTATGGAAATGGAAACGTTAAGCCTGTTAAAAAATCAGAATCTCACGGAACGCACGTTGCAGGTATTATTGCTGCAGAACGCAATAATGGAAAAGGAGCAAATGGAATTGCTAATAATGTAGAAATTATGTCCGTTAGAACAGTTCCTAATGGAGATGAGTACGATAAAGATGTTGCATTAGCTATTCGTTATGCTGTAGATAATGGAGCAAAAGTAATAAACGGAAGTTTTGGTAAATCATTTTCTCCGCATCCAGAATGGGTAAGAGACGCTATTAAATATGCTTCAGATAATGACGTTGTATTTGTACATGCTGCAGGTAACGACAGTAAAAATGTAGATGAAGGTGCTAATTTTCCAGATGATAATGTCAACTTTGTTGAAATATCAAACACTTATATCAGAGTGGGTTCATTAACCTCAAAATATGGTTCTAAAATTGTCTCTGGTTTCTCTAATTATGGTAAAAAGAATGTGGATGTTTTTGCTCCTGGATCAGATATCTATTCAACGTTTCCAGAGAATGATTATGAAAGCATAAGCGGTACATCTATGGCATCACCTGCTGTTGCTGGTGTAGTTGCTTTAGTACGCTCTTACTACCCTAAATTAACTGCTGCACAAGTTAAACAAGTCATTTTAGAATCTGGTTTGCCTATTACAACTAAAGTGGTTGTTGGTGGAGATGCCTCTAACGTTAAGTCATTTTCAGATTTATCTACATCTGGTAGAATCGTTAATGCTTATAATGCCTTAATAATGGCATCAAAATTATAATAAACTCTTTCATATTAAATTAAATAATTGGGTTATTTAGTCAATACATCTAAATAACCCAATTATTTTTAAGGTCTTTTAATTTTCATATTTATAAAAACAAATGTCATGAAACATTCCATTATTAGTCTTTTTTCACTCTTAATTCTTGTCTCTTGTGGTGCTACAGAGCAGCCAAGTAAAGGGGTTAAAACAATAAATAATTCTACAAATAGTTATTGGCAACAACATGTAGATTATGCTATGGAAATTGATATGGACGTCAATAACTATCAATATAAAGGGAAGCAGAAATTAGTGTATACTAATAACTCACCAGATGTTATAAATCGTGTGTATTACCATTTGTTTTTTAATGCCTTTCAACCTGGAAGTGAAATGGATGTACGTTCACGTACCATTAGTGATCCAGATCCTAGAGTTGGTGATCGTATTAGTAAACTTCAACCTAATGAAATTGGTTATATTAAAGTGAATTCTTTACAACAAAACGGAACGTCTGTGTCTTACGAAACTGTTGGTACTGTTTTAGAAGTACAATTGAGTCAACCTATTCAACCAGGTGAAAAAGTAACTTTTAATATGGATTTTAATGCTCAAGTTCCTGTTCAAATTCGTAGATCAGGACGAAATAATAAAGAAGGTGTTGCTTTATCCATGTCTCAATGGTACCCAAAATTAGCAGAATATGATGATGAAGGTTGGCATGCAGATCCTTATATAGGCAGAGAGTTTCATGGAGTTTGGGGAGATTTTGATGTAAAATTAACTATCGATGAAGATTATATTGTTGGTGGAACTGGCTATCTTCAAGGAGAGCCAATAGAAAAATCTGGTAAGAAAATCCATCATTTTAAAGCTCCTAAAGTGCATGATTTTACTTGGGCTGCAGATCCAGAATATATTCACGATACATTTCAAATGCCAAATGGTCCAACACTTAATTTCTACTATAAAAGCACTTTAGAACAGGTCTATTTAGATAATTGGAAAAAATTACAAGCTGATACAGCTTTATTAATGGATTTCTTTAATGAACATATCGGAAACTATCCGTACGATCAGTATTCAGTAATTCAAGGTGGTGATGGAGGTATGGAATATGCCATGTCTACATTAATCACTGGTAAACGTAGCTATGGTAGTTTATTAGGAGTTACCGCACACGAGTTAGCACATACTTGGTTTCAATTTTTATTGGCATCCAACGAATCTAAACACGAATGGATGGATGAAGGCTACACAACATATATTTCAAATTTAGCAATGAATTCGCTTAGTGAAGACAAAAAATCTAATCCATTATCTGGTGCCTATAGAGGTTATATCGCATTAGCAAATTCTGGAGTTGAGCAACCATTAACCACACATTCTGATCGCTATGCCTTTAACAGAGCTTATGGAGCTGCAGCTTACAGTAAAGGAGCTGTTTTTTTAGCACAATTAGGTTATGTTATTGGTGAGGAAAACAGAGATAAAACGATTAAAACATATTTTGAAAATTTTAAATTTAAACATCCAAAACCCTTCGATATTATTAGAACTGCAGAACGCATCACTGATTTTGAACTGGATTGGTATTTTATAGATTTTACGCAAACTACAAATACAATAGATTATAAAGTCAGTGCGGTTAACGGTAAATCAATTACTTTAGAACGTATTGGATTAATGCCAATGCCAATAGACCTTTCTGTAACTTATACTGATGGCACTACAGAAGACTTTTACATTCCGCTTCAAATGATGCGTGGAGAAAAACCAACCTCAGCAACGATTATTAATGATTGGGCTTGGGCAATACCAACGTATTCATTTGACGCTAAGAAAGTAGTAAAATCTGTTGAAATTGATAGTTCTCAGATGATGGCAGATGTTGATAGAACTAATAATGTGTTTACAATTGAATAAACACTTGTAATATAAATGAATCAAAACCGCATCATGTTGATGCGGTTTTCTATTTTTGTTAAACCTGATAAACGAAACGTGAACTTTAAGTATTCAAAAAAAGATAAACTAAAAAGTAAAAAGTTAATAGAACAGCTTTTTACTAATGGCAAAGCTGTTACCGCTTATCCGCTAAGATTGGTGTATCTTAAAACTGAATACGAAGATGGTTCAACATTAAAAACAGGTGTTTCTGTAAGTAAACGATTGCATAAAACGGCCGTTTCTAGAAACCAAATTAAACGATTGCTCCGCGAAGCCTATAGACTGAATAAACCCTTATATTTTAACAATAGTTCTGAATCTTATGCGTTTATGATTTTGTACCTTAGTAAGGATGGAACAACTTTTGATAAACTAAATGATGGTATGAAATTATTGTTTCGGAAATTTACCGACAAAATCGCTACACATGAAAAAACTGCTACATAAAAAAATACTAATTCCTGTCTTTGGTGTGCTTATCTTTTTTGGCACCACAGCTTTTAAGAACGACTTTTTTGAAATTGCGAAACAAATAGAAATATTTACCACGCTTTTTAAGGAAATTAACATGAACTATGTGGATGATACCAACCCAGGAGATTTAATGGATACCGCTATTAAAAGCATGTTAGACGATTTAGATCCTTACACACAGTTTTATAACGAACAAGACGTAGAAGCCTCTAGAATTAACAATGCAGGGGATTATACAGGTATTGGAGCGAAGGTTTTAACCTTAAAAGATAAATTGGTTATTGTAGAACCTTATCAAAATTATGCTGCCGATAAAGCCGGACTTAAAGCTGGTGATGAAATTATTAAAGTAGATAAAGTTGTGGTTGCTGATTTTAAAGATGATGCTGCCAACCTACTACAGGGAGCTGCTGGTACAGAAGTTTCTGTGACCTATAGACGACAAGGCAAAACCAATACGGTCACTATTATTAGAGAATCGCTAGATATTAAAGCCGTACCACACTACTCTATGGTCAATGATAAAACCGGTTATGTGGTACTAAGAAAATTTAATGATAAAGCGTCTTCTGAGACAATAAGAGCTATTAAAGCCTTAAAAAATCAAGGCGCTACGCAATTAATATTAGATTTAAGAGGAAATCCTGGTGGTTTATTGCACGAAGCGGTTAACGTCACTAATATTTTTGTGCCGAAAGATCAATTAGTCGTAACCACTAAATCTAAAGTAAAAAAATACAATAAAACCTATTATACACAACGTGAAGCTGTAGATACTGAAATTCCATTAGTCGTTTTAATTGATGGTAAAAGTGCTTCAGCAAGCGAGATTGTTTCTGGTGCTTTACAAGACATGGATCGTGCAGTTGTAGTGGGAACAAGAAGTTTTGGTAAAGGTTTAGTACAACGACCAAAACCGTTGACTTATGGTACACAAATGAAGATTACAATTTCCAGATATTACACACCATCTGGTCGTTGTATTCAGGCTCTAGATTACTGGAATCGTGATGAAGATGGTAATGCCACAAGAACACAACAAGAAAACTATAATGCTTTTAAAACCAGAAATGGACGCGATGTGTTTGATGGAGGCGGTGTAGAACCAGATGTTGAAGTTGAATTTTCTAAGCAAACACCTATAAGTAAAGCGATATCTAACGAAAATCTAGTCTTCAACTTTGCAACAGACTATTATTACGATCATCAAATTGAAGATTTAAAAGGCTTTTCACTTTCAGATTCAGACTTTAAAAAGTTTAAAAATTATATTAAATCAAGCGGTTTTAATTTTGAAACTAAGACAGAAATAGCTTTAGATAAGGCTATTGCTGTAGCTAAAGAAGAAGCACTTGAAGCCGAAATTAATTCAGAATACAACGCCTTAACTGCCGCTTTACAAGCGTATAAAACCAATGCGATTGACGATAATAAAACACAATTAAAATCATTACTAACAGACGAAATTATTAAACGTTATTTTTATAGTGAAGGTTTATATACCTATTATACTGCTAATAATGCAGAAATTAAAAAAGCCTTAAGCATTCTTAATAATCCTTCGCAATATGCAGGCATTTTGAGATAGCATTAAAATTATTTATATTTAACGTCATAACTATTTTCTATTAGTAAGAAAATTATATAGCAACATGAAACCCCTATTTATCCTATTATGCTTATGTTTTCAACTTTCTTTTGCTCAAAAGGAACTGAAGCACGAAGTATATTTTGAAACTGACCAACACGATATTCCTGAAACTGAGCACAGTAGGTTATTACTTTTTCTGTCCAAAATTGAAGATGTTGATATAGAAAAAGTGTCCATTTACGGCTTTACAGATGATCGCGGTAGTGATAATTACAATCTTGTTTTATCGCAAAATCGTGCAGATGCTATAAAAGAAGTCTTTTCTAATAACGAATTTGATGAGTCTAAAATGACCAACGTTGATGGAAAAGGTAAAATTTTAGTGAATATTATTAAAGAAAATGATCTTAATAAAATACGTGGTTTAAACCGTAAAGTTGAAATCATTGTAACTCCTGTTTTTCCTCCAAAAATAAAGGAAGTAAAACCTATTGTTGACACGACTGAAGATTTATTAAGAGGTGATTTAAAAGAAGGTGATAAAATTCTATTAGAAAATTTGTTGTTTAGAACAGGCTATAGCTATCTAACAAAAGAATCTAAAGTTGTACTCGATAGAATTGCAGAAATTTTAGTAGAACGAACCAATGTATATTTCACTATTGAAGGCCATGTGTGCTGTACACAAGGTGAAAGAGATGCCATTGATCGTAAGACTAAAAAAAGAAACCTATCTGTGGCACGCGCAAAATATATCTATGATTATTTAGTTGATAAAGGTGTGAAACATTACCGCATGAAATTTGCTGGTATGAGACGAAAACAACCCCTTGGAGGTGAACCACAATTAGATAGACGTGTCGAAATTTTAGTGACTCGCATTTATGAAAAAAAATAATTAGGACTTAATCATATTAATATGCGGAATACCATCTTCTAGGTACTCCTCACCTACTTCATAAAATTCTAAATTGTTATAAAACTGTTTCAAATACGTTTGTGCAGAAATTCTAATTATACGCTCATTATAATGCGATTTAATGGCTTCAATTGACGCCTTCATTATAGCGTAACCATATTTAAATTTTCGTGTATTCTGTTGTACTACAACTCTACCAATACTAGATTCATCAAAATAATAACCTGGCTTAAAAATTCGTGTATAAGCCACTAATTTATCATCTTTATACCCTAAAATATGATGAGCTTTTTGATCCTTTCCGTCTATATCCTGGTATACACAATCTTGCTCAACTACAAAGACTTCACTACGTAATTGAAGTAGATTATAAAGTTCTTGCGTTGTTAATTCGTTGAAATTCTTAATTATTATATCTAGCATTAATCTTGTACAATGACCTCTTTAGGGTCTTCTTTATTAAACTCTGGTTGGATAGTAACATGGTTGATGTTAAATTCATCATGTAAAACCGTTTCAATATCTAAAAGTAAATCATTAAACGCAGTCGTAGAAATGTCTTCTGTTAAGTCCAAATGGGCTTCTAAATGCAACTCATCATCACTTAAATTCCAAATATGAACATGATGTAGTTTACTAACTTTAGGTAGTTTATTAACAGTTCTTACTACATCTTTAATATTAATAGTATCTGGTGTAAACAACATTAACATTTTAGTCGATGTTTTTAATAAATCGTAACCCACCCAAATTAAATATAAAGCAATTAATAAGGTTAATAAACTATCTACCCAAAATAGTTGATAGTATTTCATTAATAACCCACCAACTAATACTGCTACACTTGCTAACATATCTGTAAGTAAATGCAAATAGGCAGACCGCATATTAATGTTATTTTTAGAATCTTTTCTTAATAATAAAACACTCAAACCATTTCCTATAATGGCTATAATAGCTAACCAAATCACTAAGCCAGATTCTATTTCTTGAGGATTATTAAAACGTTTTACAGCTTCAAAAATTAAGATAATCGCGACTATAATAAGTGTACTAGCATTAATGAATGCCGCTAAAATTTCGGCACGTTTATAGCCAAAGGTTCTATTAATAGACGCTTTTTGCTTAGATAAACGAGCAGCGACATAACTAACAATTAAAGAAACAACATCGCTAAAATTATGTAAAGCGTCACTAAGTAATGATAAACTACCAGAAACTAATCCACCAATAACCTGAGCTATTGTAATAACAATATTTAAGAGTATTGAAATTAATAGCTTTTGCCCCTTTAAATCTTTAGGACTGTGAGAATGGTTATGATGGTGGTTCATTTGACATCAATTTAGAATTGATATTAACATGATGCCGGAATCTTATCTACACGGTTTTGATGACGACCTCCTTCAAACTTAGTCTCTAAGAATGTATCTACCATTTTAATAGCTTGTGGAATCGATGTAAAACGTGCTGGAATACATATAATATTTGCATTATTATGTAAACGCGTTAATTCTGTAATTTCATTCGTCCAACATACACCAGCTCTTACATGTTGGTATTTATTAGCGGTCATAGCCACTCCATTAGCGCTTCCACAAATAAGAATACCAAAATCTACTTTTTTAGCCTCCACATCTTTAGCAACAGGATGTACAAAATCTGGATAATCTACACTATCTAAACTATCGGTTCCGTAATTAATAACGGTATGTCCTTTAGCTTCTAAATGTTTTACGATAGCAAATTTATAATCTGGTCCTGCGTGATCGTTTCCTATTGAAATGTTCATTTTTTTTATTTTAGAATACAAAGTTACGAATAAAAAAAACCTAATGTTTTTGCATTAAGATTTCTTTATTATATAATCTTTTAGAAGTTAATTAAAAAAATGAACCTTCATTTCTAACCCTAGGTTTTAGAATTTACAACGTCTTTGATATGCTAGGTAATTTATTATATAAAATTGTCTAAATCTTTCAAATTGTGGGTAAATTTTCTTGAAAGTTTAAAGACTTCATCCTTAACTTCTACTGTTGTCCCTGATGTTTTATTAATAAAGTTTGGATTAATTGCAACACTTTTGTTAATTCTAATAAGCAATTCTTCAGGAAACGTATTTATTAAACTACTTAAAGATTGTCTGATTAAAAGTGTTTCATTTAAAAACGTTAACCTAGAATAAACATGCTCTGATTTTACATATAAAAGTTCTGTCAGATCTACAGTATAAATAGATTTACCATTAGTAAATTTAAAGCTTTTAACATCAATTGTTTTATTAGAATTGAAATGCAATTGTAGCGCTGTAACCACATCAATTTTTTTGAATGGTTTTGATAAATAACCTATCGGATTCGTTTTTGTTATCTCATTTAAGGTATTAACATCATTGTAAGACGTTAAGTATAGATAAGGAATATCATATTTAGTATTTATATAATTAGCGATATCAATACCTGTTTTGACACCAAATAACGATACATCTAAAAACACCAAGTCAATAGTTTGTTCAGTACCTAAGATGTCTAGAGCCTCTTCAAAATCTATAGCAATACCACAACACTTAAATCCAGCACTCTCAATATAATTTTTTAGTAAATTAGCAATAAGTATTTCGTCTTCTACAATTAGTATATTATACATTTATTATTTGTTTTTTAATACTTTAATAATGTAATAAAACCCATTGCGTTTTAAATTTCCTTTTAGTTGTTTGACCATACTTTCTATTATAAATAAGCCTAAACCGTGACCTGATTCTTTTAAATAAAAACTTGAACCATTATCGGAATAGTTAATATTCAAATACTCATTTTCTTCAGAAATTTCAATAAAAATCTCTAATTTATCGGTTACTACAGCATGTTTTATACTATTAGATATTAACTCATTTATAAGAATACCTAGAGGTACTGCAATATCTATAGAAACTTCTATATTAAGAATTTGAGGATGAAAAACAACTGTTCTCGTATCTAGTTTTATTAACGAATCACCTATTTTATTAATGTATTCATTAATGTTGTGTTTATCGTCTAGTTTTGAGTTAGACTTGCCCATCATATCTTCATGAACAATCGCAATCGCTTCTATCCGTTGCCTGAGGGTTTCAAATTGTAATTTTGAATAAGCGTCTTTTGTTTCTATCGCTTGAAAGTTTACAAGGCTAATAATTAATGATAGATTGTTTTTTACACGATGGTTAAGCTCTTTTAATAAAAATTCTTTTTCCGCTACATTCTTTTGTAATTCTTTATTAATGAAAGTTATGTTATGTCTTGTTTCTCGTATTATTTTATTCTTTCTAGCAATTAATATTAGAGCTGTTATGAATAATGCTAAAGCGGCTATCAAACTATAAATAAAGCTTTTTAATTGAGCATTAAATGACTTTATTTTTTCATTTTCATAAAAGACATTATCGCGTTTTATTTGCTCTTTTTCTAATAAAAAATTGTTTTCAATATCTTTAACTTTTAATAATTGGCGATCATAAGATAAGGCCTCTTTTAAATGGTAATATTCTTCTAAAAAAAATAAAGAAGAATCTAACTTATTTTGCTTTTTATACAACTCGCTTTTTAAGTGATGTGTTTGTGCAAAAGCAAATGAATATTCAAAATTTTTGCTGTAATGCATAACAGAATCTGTATAAATGAAAGCCTTATTTAAGTTATTCTCGGTATAATATAGATCCGCTAAATTATAATACATGGAAGAAATTCCTATTGAATCACTGTGTGTTTTATAATTATAAAGTGCTAAATTAAAATAATTCTTTTTTTCTGAAATATCATTATTTGAAATCAAAAAACCTTTAACCATATAAGCCACAGCTGCCACGTCGTTATACTTGTTTTTGGTTGAAAATGCTATGGATTTATCTATATATTCATTAGCTAAAGTAAAATTATCATAAACCCTATATAAGGAAGCATAACGATATAGCAATTCCCCATATTTTTCATCTTTTTGTTCGGGGTGTTCTTGTATTAAGATATTGGCAAGGTCTAACTCTGTTTTACTTCTATTAAAATCTTCAAAAATCTCATAAACTAAAGCACGCCGTAAGTGAACAATAATTTTTAAATCTATATTTAAATTAGGGTCTTCTAATAAATCATTAGAAATGGTCATCATAGTATCAAATAACTCTACTTGACTTAATGGAAACAGTTTTACGGTTTTTAAAACCTGCTGTTCTTTAATATCAGTGGTTTCACTTAACTTCTTATCGATATACAAAAACCCTTCATTTGGACTGTTATTTCTAACAAAATAGTCTGACGTCTCTTTTAATTCATCTAGTGCTTTAGTTTGCGAAAAACTAAAACCTACACAAAGAAATAAAATGAAAGAGAAATTTTTGAGCACGTAAAAAATATTAGTGGTTGATAAATTAACAAAAAAAAACCTTGAAAACTACTTCAAGGTTTCTTTAACACTTATAAAAATTAATTAATAATTACTTTTTGATTATAATTATGCGAACTATTTGAAATTTGTAAAATATAAACTCCAAATTGAATATGCTTAATATCAATTGCATTATTGTGAATTGAACTATCTAAAACTACACTCAATATTTCTCTTCCATTAACATCATATAGTTTTGCTTTTGCATCCTCATATAATTGACCGCTAACAATCAATTCTTTTGTTGCTTTAGAGGTATATATCTTTAATTTATCTAATTCATTTTCTAAATTACTTAAAGTGGTATTTGAAAAATGAAGATAAAAACGACCTGTGCCCTCTAATGTACTACTTGGAGTAATGACATAGTTAGAGGTATTTAACAACGTAAATGTATTCTCTACGGTATCTTCTAAATACACTTCTACTGTTTGAGGTAAACTAGAAGTTTCTATTGCTATAGTTAATTGTTCACCTTCATTTGCATTAATACCTAATGGCACTATTCCTTCTGATAAAAAGTCTTTAGCCAAAGATTGAATTGCCATATCTAAACCAGTATTATCTTCTACTAAATGAGAATAGATGGCAAACGAACCAGCAGAATTTCCAAACATTCCTGCGTCATAACCTAGGTCTAATCCATCTGATGAATTGTCATTAAAATAGAAGTCTGTCTTATAGGTTTTATTACCATTATTAAGTTCTAATCTTAAATGTTGATTTGTATTTGAACTACGCCCTGCAATAAAATCATCAGTGGTACCATGTTGCCTTATGTTAGAATTAAACTCAACAGTACCGGTATTTTCTACAGCAACAAAGAAACCTTGGCCAGGTGCTAAAGCCGTTGTATAATCTATTGTATTTAAATTATATATAACCCATCCGTCTGAAGCATCTCCATCATAACCATATATACCAGCATTGTTTGCATCCAAGGTTGTTAAATTATTAGTATTACTCAAAAAGTCTTGAACATTCATATACGATGGATATGGATTTCCTATTAAATTCCATTTGCTATAAAAAGGTCCTGAGTTAGATACACTTTGTGATACTGATCCTTGATTAATAGTTCCTTGAAAATGTAATATCCCATTATCCGTGGTTCCTGCACGGTAACCAATTCCTGAGACTAGCTCAGCCGTTTCCGTATTTGAATAGGTAACATAATCTCCTATAGTCTTATCAAAAGGACCAAAAAGGAACAAGGTATTAGCAGTATTAGAAACTATATTATCGTTTTGTGCTACAAAATCAGTAAAAACTTGTCCGGATACTGGTGGAGTCACAAGATCGTTACCACCAATAGATTGTACGGCATTAACGTGACGTTTATAATTTACAAGTCCGGTAATTGTACCATTTGAAATTAAACTAGCATAACCTGTAGAGGTTGATTCTAAGATTACGTTTGGTACTTTCAGTGTTACTGCAGCATTAATTGTAACATCCGCATCTTCTTTTACTACTAAGCTTAATAAATCTACACTAGATGTAAAACTATACACTTCTGAAGCTTTTATTAGCGCATTTTTTAAATCTGTTTCTATTGTTGGTGGTCTATTCCATGAACTATTAACATATACCAACCAATCCACAATTTGATCTTCACCATTACTACCTGGCGAACCAAAATCGGTTGTGATACTTTCCGATGTGGTAGCGGCTTCCCAAAGAGAACCATCATTATTGTTTTCAATATTACTACCAACATATATCATTGCGGCTCCATCTGGATTTGGCCATATGGTGCCACCATCGTATTCTACACGGTCAATTTCTGTAGTGTTTCCATCTGTTAAAATAAGAGCATCTGCTCCATTGTCTAAATCAATATTAGCGTATTGATAATCTAAAGTAACACCACCATTTGTAACTGTATTACTATTATTTCCTAACACAATAAAGCTGTCTGCATCAACAATAACGTCTCCTGTTATGGTGTGTAAATCACTATTTCCATCACTAATTGTCCAACCATTTAAATTTACAGGAAATGCTTCTGGATTATAGACCTCGAAATACTCACCATTAATATCTGAAACAATATTTGGATTTTGCATCACTTCAGAAATGATAAGGTTTCCTGTAGATACTAAACCACAGTTTTCGCTATAACTACATGTACTATCTTTAGTCCAATTGGAATAGATACCATTACCAGCTATAGCTGCTACTTCATCTGCTACATTTATACAAAATAAATTATTGGTGTTTTGTGTGAATAAATTAGTCAATGCCGTATTACTTCTTACATCTAAACTACTTATTGGAGTATTTACTAAATTTAATTGGGTTAATGAAGTATTAGTAGTTAGTATTAAACTACTTATTGAAGTATTATTAAGGTTTACATTTATCAATGAGGTACTGCCGCTAATATCTAAACTACTAAGAGGTGTTTGAGACGCATTTAATATGGTTATAGGTGCGCTACCTAATTCTAAATTAGTTAGAGATGATCCACCAACATTTAAGTTATTTAATGCCGTGTTGGCACTTACATCTAAACTACTTATAGAAGTATTACCTAAATATATTGTAGTTAAAGCTAGATTTGCGCTGAGATCTACAGTAGCAACTGAACTGTTATTAGCGAATAACTGAGTTAGTGCTGTAAAATCTTCAATACCTGTTAAATCAACTACTCCAGGAAAAGCAATTAAATTTATTGCCGGTTGAGTTTCAATATTAGCTGTTAGTACATAATTATCTAATACATCATCCCAACCACGGTCTATGAGGTATAGCTCAAATTGATCGTCTGGAACATAGGTATAACCTATAGGACTACAGTGCTCACTGTAACTACATGAGGCATCTTTTGTCCATCCTGAATAAATACCTGTGCCTGCATTTGCTGCAAATTCGTTTGCTACAGCTATACAATCTAAGTTGGAAGTGAAGTTCGTAGATAAATAAGTTAATGAATTATGATTACTTACATCTAAACTACTTAACGAGGTTTGATCAACGGCTAAATACGTTAACAGCGTATTGTAACTTACATCTAAACTACTTAATGAAGTCCTAAACGCGCTTAAAATTGTTAATAAAGGATTAGCACTTAAATCTAAACTACTTATTGAAGTATCATTTATTCGTAAATCTGTTAACGAAACATTATTACTTATATTTAAACTACTTAATGAAGTTTCCCTAACGGATAAATGAGTTAGTGCAGTATTATTAGTCACGTCTAAACTAGTTAGTAAACTGTTATCACCTACAATCAAAATAGTTAATGCTGTATTACTACTTATATCTATAGTACTTAATGATGTGTTATAAGCATATAAAGTAGTGAGAGCTGTAAAATCCTTTATTCCTGTTAAATCACTAACACTTGTATTTGCTAAGTCTACTGTAGTTACCGTTTCAATATTAGCCGTTACTACATAATCATCTAAAACATCATCTAAGTTATTATCTATTAAATACTGTTCAAAAACATTGTCTGGGACGTAAGTAAGTGCTACTGGGTTACAATCTTCACTATAACTACATGAGGTATCTTTTGTCCAACCCGAATAAATTCCTGTGCCAGCATTTGCTGCTGCTGCATCTGCTACGGTTATACAATCTAAGTTAGATGTGTTAAGCGAACGAAAAAGAGTTAATGAAGCTTGGTTACTTAAGTCTAAACTACTAATTGAGGTATCATTTACATCTAAAAAAGTTAACATAGTATTATTACTAACATCTAAGCTAGTTATGGATGAGCCTTGAATACTTAAACCATCTAAAATTACATTATTACTAACATCTAAACTACTTATAGGTGTTCCACCAACAATTAGTCTTGTTAATGAGATATTATTACTAACATCTAAACTACTTATAGATGTATAATGTATTTGTAAATTATCTAATGCTAAATTATTACTAACATCTAAACTACTTATAGAAGTGCCAAAAGCATATAAAGTAGTTAATGCCGCAAAATCCTCTATTCCCGTTAAGTCACTTATATTCCTGTTTCCTACATTTACTGTAGTTACCGTCGCAATATCATCTGTTACGACATAATCATCTAAAACATCATCTAAGTTATTATCTATTAAATACTGTTCAAAAACATTATCTGGAACATAAGTAAGCGCTACTGGATTACAGTCTTCACTGTAACTACAGGTGCCATCTTTTGTCCAATTGGTATAAATACCTGTAGTGGCATCTGCCGCAGTGGCATCTGCTACGGTTATGCAATCTAAATTTGGTGTGTTAGTGGCATTAAAATATATTAATTCAGTATTATTACTTACATCTAAACTACTTATTGAGGTATTATCTACATATAAACCAACTAATGAGGTATTTGTACCCACATCTAAAGTGCTAATTTGGGTATTACTAATTACTAAGACAATTAATTCAGTATTACCACTAATATCAATACTACTTAATGGTGTGCTACCCATACGTAAAGAAATTAATTGAGTGTTGCTGCTCACATCTATACTACTTATGCTGGTGTCAGTAATATTTAAACCCGTTAATAAGGTATTCATACTCACATCTATATTACTTATTGCTGTATTTCGTATATCTAAATGAATTAATGCGGTATTTGAGCTTACATCTAAACTACTTATAGAGGTTCCAAAAGCATATAAAACTTCTAATGCAGTATTATTACTTACATCTAAACTACTCAGTGGGGTATTAAAAACATTTAATTCCGTTAATGCTGTAAAATCCTCTATACCTGTTAAATTACTAACACTTGTATTATATAATTCTACTAAAGTTACAGTCTCAATATTAGCCGTTACAACATAATCATCTAAAACATCATCCAGTTCATTATCTATTAAATACTGTTCAAAAACATTATCTGGAACATAAGTAAGCGCTACTGGATTACAGTCTTCACTGTAACTACAGGTGCCATCTTTTGTCCAATTGGTATAAATACCTGTAGTGGCATCTGCCGCAGTGGCATCTGCTACGGTTATGCAATCTAAGTTAGAAGTGTAATTTGCTTCTAAATTAGTTAATGCAGTATTAGTACTTAAATCTAAACTGCTTAGTGGTGTATTACTTACATATAAAGTGGTCAATGCAATATTTGTACTTACATCTAAACTACTCAGAGATGACGTATTATTAATAGATAAGAATGTTAATGCGGTATTCAAACTCAAATCTATACTACTTATTGAAGTTCCAAAAGCATTTAATGTAGTTAATAAAGTATTATTACTTACATCCAAACTGGTTAATGGACTATTAGAAACACGCAAATCTGTTAATAAAGTATTATTACTTACGTCTAAACTGGTTAGTGATGTCTCATAAGTATATAAAGCTGTTAATGCTGTATTACTACTCACATCTAAACTAGATAGTGAACTGTTATCACTTGCACTTAAAATAGTTAATGCAGCAAAATCCTCTATTCCTGTTAAATCACTTACACCTGTATTACCTAAATTTACAAAAGTTACCGTCTCAATATTAGCTGTTGGTACATAATCATCTAACACATCATCTAAGTTATTATCTATTAAATACTGTTCAAAAACATTGTCTGGGACATAAGTAAGTGCTACTGGGTTACAATCTTCGCTGTAACTACAGGTGGCATCTTTTTGCCAACTAGCGTAAATACCTGTACCTGCATTTGCTGCCGTGGCATCTGCTACTTTAATACAATCTAAGTTAGATGTAATAATAGCATATAAAAAAGTTAATGCTGAATTATTACTCACATCTAAACTACTTAATGCTGAAAATTCAACAGTTAAAGTTGATAATGAGGCATTATTACTAACATCTATATTACTTATTGAAGTATTACCAATACCTAAACTAGATAGTGCTGTATTATTACTGACATCTAAACTACTTAACGAAGAAAAAGAAACATTTAAATAGTATAATGCAATATTACTACTAAGATCTAGACTACTTATTGAGGTGTTCTCAATATTTAAATTATATAATGCTAAATTATTACTGACATCTAAACTACTTAATGAAGATTCAAAAGCATTTAAAACATATAAAGCTGTATTACTGCTTACATCAATACTACTTAAAGAAGTGTTAGAAATATTTAAATTAAATAATGCAGTAAAGTCTTCAATACCTGTTAAATTACTAATGTTTGTATTACTTAAATCTACTGCAGTTACCGTCTCAATATTAGCTGTTGGTACATAATCATCTAAGACATCATCTAAGTTATTATCTATTAAATACTGTTCAAAAACATCGTCTGGAACGTGTGTAAGTGCTACTGGGTTACAATCTTCACTGTAACTAACAGTCCCATCTTCATACCAACCTGAGTAATTTCCCGTACCTGAGGTTGCAGCTGTTTCATCTGCAACGTTAATACAGTCTAAGTTAGACATATTAAAAGCATAGAATTCAGTTAATGCTGTATTCATACTTAAATCTAAATGACTTAAAGATAAGTCTTGAACATCTAAATAAGTTAATGAAATATTACTTGTAACATCTAGACTACTAATAGATGTTTGTTGTACTTCTAAATGAGTTAAGGCAGTATTACTACTCACATCTATACTACTAAGCGGTGTACTACTTACCGATAAATAAGTCAATAAAGTATTACTACTCACATCTAAACTGCTTAATGTTGAACTATAGGCTTCTAAGTGAGTTAAAGCAGTAAAATCTTCAATACCTGTTAAATTAATAACACTTGAATTATATAAATAAACTTCAGTTAAGTCTTCAATTTTATAAGTTAATACATAATCATCTAATGGTGCAGAATCGTAATTATTACTTATTAAGTATTGCTCAAACCCATCATCTGGCACATAAGTAAGCGCAAGACAGTCTACACTATAACTACAAGAGTCATCTTTTTGCCAATTGGTATAAATTCCGGTACCAGCATTTGCTACTTCAGAATCTAATACGCTAATACAATCTAAAGTAGATATCTCATCAGCATTTAAAGTTGTTAATAAGGTATTATTTCTAAGATCCAAATTACTTAAGGATGTGTCATATACATTTAAAGTGGTTAAAAATGTATTATTACTTACATCTAAATTACTTATTGATGTGGTATTAATATCTAATTCTATTAATGCTGTATTATTACTGACATCCAAACTATTTAATGCAGCATTATATGCTGAGAAATTTGTTAATAACGTATTATTACTTAGATCTATACTACTTAATAGATAAGTACCATTAATATTTAAAGTCGTTAATGCGGTATTAGCACTTATATCTAAACTACTTAAATTAGTACCGTTAATATTTAAAGTCGTTAATGCAGTATTGTTGCTAACATCTAAACTAGATATACTGATATTTTCAATATTCAAAGCGGTTAAAGCGGTATTACTGCTTATGTCTAAACTATTTATATTAGTATTATCAAGGTTTAATGTGGTTAAGGCTGTAAAATCATCCAATCCTGTTAAGTCACTAACACCTGAATTAGATAAATTTAATTCTGTTACAGTTTCAATATTAGCTGTTGGTACAAAACCATCTATTGGTGCAGAATCATAATTTTGATCTATTAAGTACTCCTCAAAGCTATAATCTGGTATATAGGTATATGGAATACTACAATCTTCAGTATAATTACAATCTACATCTTTAGACCAACTTGAGTAAATACCTGATCCTGAAGAAGCCGAAAATGCATCAGCTACAGTAATACAAAATAAATTAACCGTATTATATGCACCTAAATTTGTTAAGGCTGTATTAGCACTCACATCTAAACTACTTATTGTTGAATCATAAAGTTCTAAAGTGGTTAATGCTAAATTATTACTTACATCTAAACTACTTAAAGAACTACTAGAAATATCTAAAGTGGTTAATGCTGTAAAATCTTCTATCCCTGTTAAGTCTGTAATTGCTAAACCATAAATACTAACATTAGTTACAAATTGAATAGCTTCAGTTCTTACATAATCGTCTAGTGGCCCACTATCAAGATTTTGGTTTATTAAGTACTGCTCAAAAATGTCATCTGGAACGTGAGTGTATGGAATATTATTACAATCTAAGCTATAAAAAGAGGTTTGATCAATATACCAGTCTCCATTATTTGTATTAGTATTTGCTAATACTAAATCATTAACTGTAATACAATCTAAATTAGAAGTATTAGTAATATCTAAATTAACTAATGCTGTATTATTACTAATATCTAAATTACTTAATGAAGTATTAGAAGCATTTAAAGTTTCTAATAATGTATTGTTGCTAACATCTAAACTACTTATTGAAGTATTAGAAGCATTTAAAGTTTCTAATAATGTATTGCTGCTAACATCTAAACTACTTATCGAAGTATTAAAAACATATAAACTTTTTAATACTGTATTGTTGCTAACATCTAAACTATTTATTGACGCAGAACTACCAACATCCAAAGTAGTTAATCCTGAAAAATCTTCTAATCCTGTTAAATTAGTAATACCATAACCACCTAAATATAAATCAGTAATAGATGTAATATTAGCCGTTGGTACATAATCATCTAATATTGGATCTAGATCAATGCCTACATCTATTAAATACTGCTCAAAGCCATCGTCTGGGACGTAAGTATTCTGAGCGGTTATATAATTGACAAATAATAGACTAAATAAACATAATAGATAAGGTAATTTCGTTTTCATAATTCAGAATTAATTAATAGCTTGAATTACAAGAGTATAAAAATTACTTTTTTATAAAAAAAATTTGTTCTGAAACGCCGTTTTTTGTTCTGAAAGTAAATACATAGAGTGGTTAATCTTATTTTTTGGTAGTTAATAGATCGGTTAATCTTGCATATACCATTTTAATAAGCCTTAAAATGAATAAGTTATAGTGATTAAAAATATTAGCTTATCCATCCATAATATTTAAATTGTTGTAATACTATAATGTAGATTAATTAAAGTAGACAGTTCTTATAAAATTCATTTAACGAAGACGTTAAATTATTAGTTTTCAAATCACTAATGAATCAATTGTTAATAGTAGTTTCATTGTTCATAAGTGCAGATAAAATAACAACTAATTGTTAATATCTGTTCACAACTATTGAAAACAAAAATTAGGATTATTCATTTATTTTTCCAAACTAAAATTGAAACGTCATAACCAAATAAGTTAGTACTTTTTTTAAAATAAGTTATCAGACCTAAAAGTTGTGAAATGAACAGTATTTTACAAAATACATGTTAGTCAATTCTATTAACATTCGTTATTAACAGTTGTTAATAGCTTTTTAATTTAGCTTAAAAATGAAGCGTTTAGATGTAAACTTAGTGTTAACTAAAATGTTGTAAAATGTAAACTACGAGTATTCAAAATAAAACTTCAAAAAGTTATAGCCACTATTAACATACTATAATAACCACCATTTATTTTTTTAAATTTTAAAAGAAAACTGATTATATGTATATATATGTTCATAACATCGTTTTTCTCGATTTTCAATTCAAATTTTCAAATAGATTATTTTAATACTATATTGTAAGACTAATCTGTTTAATTATGATATTATGAAAAAATTATTACTCTTATTTATTTTAATTCCTCTTTTAAATTTTGGTCAAGTACAAATTGGACAAGATATTTTTGGAGATATAGAAGATAGACTTGGTTTCGCTGTAAGTTCTAATTCCGATGGTTCTATAATTGCTGTTTCATCACCAAATAATGAAAATGCTACTGGTTATGTTAGAGTTTATGAAAATATTAATGATTCATGGACACAGATAGGTCAAGATATTACTGGTGACTTTGGAGGCGATAAGTTTGGATTTTCAGTAAGTCTTAGTTCTGATGGATCTATTATAGCTATTTCTGCACCATATAGAGATGGTGGTATTGTTAAAGTATTCGAAAATGTAAGTAATAATTGGGTTCAATTAGGTGCTGATATAATTGGAGAATCTGAAGGTGATGTTTCAGGATATTCTATAAGTTTAAGTGGGAATGGTGATATTCTTGCTATAGGTACTCCTTACGGTAGTAGTACTAAGGGACATATAAGAATTTTTGAGAATATATCAGGTGTTTGGACGCAAAATGGTTCTAATATTGAAGGAGAGAATGTGTTTGATTTTTCAGCAGTTTCTGTTTCTTTAAGTAAAGATGGTTCTACCGTTGCTGAGGGTAGTTATTTAAACGGAGCAAATGGAGATTGGTCAGGACAGGCAAGAGTATTTAAGAATATATCAGGAGTTTGGACTCAAATAGGTGCTAATTTTAATGGTGAAACCGGTGATTTTTTAGGAATTTCTATAAGTTTAAATTCTAACGGTACGGTATTAGCTATAGGAGCTACTAAAGGTACTGATGATGATATAAATTATGGACAAGTTAAAGTATATAGAAATATAGATAGTAATTGGTCTCAAATTGGTTCTAATATTAATGCCACATCAGGTATTACTAATTTTGGTAGCGCTGTAGATTTGAATTCTAATGGTACGATATTAGCCATTGGTGATAACAGTAATGATGATAATGGTTTAGGTTCTGGAGAAGTAAAAATTTTTGAAAATGAAAATGAAAATTGGACTCAAATAGGAACTGATATCAATGGTGAATCAGTTGATGATTTTTTAGGATATTCATTAAGTTTGAATTCTTTAGGTACTACTATAGTTATTAGTGCTGGTGGTAACGATGGTAATGGTTTAGATTCCGGACAAGTTAAAGTTTATGATTTATCATCAATAGTAAATAGTCAAACCACTTTAATACCAGATATGGCCTTTGAACAAGCTTTAATAGACCAATCAATAGATAGTGATGGAATATTGAATGGTGAAGTTTTAACCTCTGATATATCCAGTTTAACAACCTTAAATGTTATGGATTCTGGTATTTCAGATTTAACAGGTATTGAAGATTTTGTAAACTTAACGAGTTTAAGGGCTGATATAAATGAGCTAACCAGTATAGATGTATCAAATAATACAAATCTAACAAGTTTAATTGTTACTTCTAATCAATTAACGAGTATAGATGTCTCAAATAATACAGGTTTAACATTTTTAGCTCTTGCTTTTAATCAGCTGACAAATTTAGATGTTTCTAATAATACAAATTTAATAACTTTAGGTGTTAGCTATAATGAATTAACAACTATTGATTTATCTAATAATATAAATTTAGAAGAGGTAATTATTTTTAATAATCAACTAACTAGTATTAATGTATCTAACATAACAGGTTTAATCGATTTATATCTTGGTTTTAATCAACTTACTAACATAGATTTATCTAGTAATGTAAATTTAGATTTAATATATATTAACAATAACTTACTTACTAGTATTGATTTAACTTCAAATAACCAATTAGGTTATGTTATACTTAATGATAATAGTTTAACAAGTCTAAATATCCAGAATGGATCAAATACTTTAATAGATTCTTATTTTATCGTCAACGGTAATTCTGACCTTTTATGTATTCAAGTTGATGATGTTAATTATTCAGAAACAAATTGGACTACTATTGATTTACAAACTAGTTTTTCAACAGATTGTAGTGCATTGAGTATCGTAGATTTTAATCAAAATAGTTTTAAAATATTTCCTAATCCAGCCAAAGACCAATTTACTATTCAATTAGATAAATTATCAAATTTACAAAACGTTAGTATCTATAATAATATAGGTCAATTGATTTTAACTTCTAAAGAAACCACTATTGATTCTTCTAAACTAGCCTCTGGTTTATACGTAGTAGAAATAGAAACTAATAGAGGAAAATCGGCTAAAAAACTGATTATAGAATAACTAAATATCACTTCGAGTAAAATTCTTATTTAAAAAATTGAGTATCGAGAAGTTTTATATAATAAAGAAAAAGCGTTGTAAATTTTACAGCGCTTTTTTCATTAAAAGAAATTTATTAAAATAAAAACTAATAAAATTATAGCCACTATTAACATACTATAATAACCACTATTTATTTTTTTAAATTTTAAAATAAAACTGATTATATATATGTTCATAACATCGTTTTTATCGATTTTCAATTGAAATTTTCAAATAGAGTATTTTAATATTATATTGTCAGTCTAATCTGTTTAATATGAAAAATGTACTACGCTTATTTATTCTAATTCCTTTTTTTAGTTTTGGTCAAATACAAATAGGAGAAGCTATTTTTAGTGATACAGATAATGACCAATTTGGAAGATCTATTGATTTATCATCAGACGGTAATATTTTAGCAGTAGGAGCGGTATATAATAACGGAAACGGTTCTCATTCAGGAAGTGTAAAATTATATGAAAACCAATCAGGTGTTTGGATTCAGGTTGGAGATGATATATATGGTGATTTACCTAATGATTTCTTAGGACTTTCCGTTAGTTTAAATTTTGATGGAAGTATTGTTGCAATAGGAATAACGGGAGCTGGAAACGATGGAAATGGTTTTAGTTCTGGTGCAGTTAAGATATATAGTAATCAATTAGGAGTATGGACTCAGTTAGGTCAAACAATTTTTGGTGAATCTTATAATGACAACCTTGGTAGATATGTAAATTTAAATTCAGTTGGAAATATTGTTGCAGTAACTTCAATCTTACATAATGGGTCAAAAGGTCAAGTTAGAATATTTGAAAATCAATCAGATGTTTGGACTCAAATTGGATCTGAAATAGAAGGTGAAGAATATAATGATGAGTTAGGATGGACTGTTGAGTTAAATTCAGAAGGTAATATAATAGCTGTTGGTGCAAGAAATAGTGACGGAATTAATGGAGGAATTAATGTAGGTATAGTTCGAATTTATGAAAATATATCAAATGTCTGGACTCAAATAGGTCAAGATATTGAAGGTGAATCAGATTACGATCAATCAGGCGTACGATTATCATTAAGTGCTGATGGAAATATCGTTGCAATTAGTGCTCCAACTAATGATGGTAATGGTGAAAATTCTGGTCATGTTAGAGTTTATGAAAATGTATCAGGCGTTTGGACACAAATAGGAACTGATATAGATGGACAAAACATATATTATAGATTTGGTTCCTCATTAGATTTAAGTGCAGATGGAAGTACTTTAGCAATTGGTTCAGGATCAATTTACGAGAATGGTTCTAATTCTGGTCAGGTAAAAATATACCAAAATCAATTAGATGTTTGGACTCAAATAGGTAGTTCTATTAATGGTGATGATTTAAATCAAGGTTTTGGTTATAAATTAAGTCTTAGTGCAGATGGAACGACTGTTGCAATTAGTTCACTTAATACCAGTGGAACTAATACTTGGTTTGGAAGCGCAAGTATTTATGATTTAAGTCTACTATTATCAACAGAAGATAAAACACTAAATGGATTCAATATCTACCCAAACCCAACAAAAAATCAATTCACAATTCAATTAGAAAACAATAAAGAACTACAAAACGTAACCATTTACAATAACTTAGGTCAACAAGTTCTAACGTCAAAAAAATCTGTTATAGATACATCTAAATTAGCTTCTGGTTTATATGTTGTAGAAATAGAAACAAATAAAGGAAAAGGCTCTAAAAAACTGATTGTAGAATAGATTTGTTAACACATATTTTAATCTAAGCGCTGTAATTTTACAGCGCTTTGGTATTAATTTAACCTTACCTAAACACCATTAAAAAATTAAACCGTAACTTTGTACCAAACTTAATAACCTCTCTTCGCTATATTTAAGTTTTAAATAATACCGTCATTGCGAGCAAAGCGTGGCAATCTCTTCAATAGATATGCTGCTTTGGTTCTTTAAAAATGACAAATACAATAATAGATTACAAATTAAATGACAAAAAAGAAACACAGGAAACCTTCAAATAATAAGATTTCCAACCTTACAAATACAATTCTTAGTATTTTAAAAAAAGACAGAAACTCAACATTTAACTATAAACAAATTGCAGCTAAAATTGGTGTTAACGATGCCAGTAGTCGCAATCAAATTATAAAGAAACTTCAGCAACTCAAAGCAAAGCAAGAGATTGAAGAAGTCGACCGTGGAAAGTTTAAAGCCATTGTTAACACCGAATATCATACAGGTATTTTAGACGTTGCTTCTAAAGGTAACGGTTATGTTATTTCAGATGATTTTGAAGAGGATATATTTATCGCTTCAAACAATATGAACAAAGCTTTACATGGAGATGAAGTAGAATTCTACGCATATAAACGAAAACATAGAGGCAAGCAAGAAGGAGAGATTACTAATATTATTAAACGTGCAAAAACGGAATATGTTGGTACCATTCAAATTCATAATAAAAAGAATTTTGCCTTTGTGGTTGTGGATAGTAACAAAATGTACACAGATATTTTTGTACCTATCAATAAAATAAACAAAGCTGAAGATGGAGATAAAGTTTTAGTATCTCTTGAAGAATGGCCAGAAAAAGCAGATTCGCCTAACGGAAAAGTCATACAAGTTTTAGGGAAACCAGGTGAACACGGTACGGAGATTAATTCCATCATGGCAGAATACGGTTTACCTTTAGAATTTCCTCATGAGGTTGAAGCCTACGCTAACAAGATCGATTTAGAAATTAAACCAGAGGAAATAGCGAAACGACGTGATATGCGTAAAGATTTAACCTTTACCATAGATCCTAAGGACGCTAAAGATTTTGATGATGCCTTATCTTTTAAAGTTCTAGATAATGGCTTATATGAGATAGGAATTCATATTGCCGATGTATCTCACTATTTGCAGCCAGGAACGGTTTTAGATGATGAAGCTTACGAACGTGCCACGTCTATTTATTTAGTAGATCGCGTAGTACCAATGTTACCAGAAATTTTATCTAATGGAGCCTGTTCATTACGTCCACACGAAGAGAAATATACATTTTCTGCAGTGTTTCATATGAATGATAAATGCGAAATTAAAAAGGAATGGTTTGGTAGAACCGTAACCTATTCTGATGCACGTTTTGCATATGAAGAGGCTCAAGCCATTATTGAAAATAATACGACACTTAATGAAGTTGATGTATTAAAGCATAAAGAAAAAATAAATACAACAATTCCTGCTGAAGTTTCATTAACAGGAGAAGAATATCAAACGTCTGTCGATGTTGCTCAAGCCACTATAAAAATGAACCAACTCGCTCGTAAAATGCGTTCAGCACGTATGCGAGATGGAGCGATTTCTTTTGATAAGGTGGAAGTAAAATTCGATTTAGACGAAGAAGCTAATCCGGTTGGAGTATTCTTTAAAACAAGTAAAGATGCTAATAAAATGATTGAAGAATTCATGTTATTAGCTAACAGAAAAGTATCGGAATTTGTAGGAAAACAAAAACCTGAGAAAACATTTGTTTACCGTGTCCATGATGAACCAGACGAATCCAAACTAGCACAATTACAAACGGTTGTGGCACGTTTTGGACATAAATTAAATTTTAAAGATAAAGGTAGTATTGCATCCTCTTTAAATAATTTACTAAAAGATGTTGTTGGTAAAAAAGAACAAAATTTAGTAGATACCTTAACAATTCGTACCATGTCTAAAGCCGAATATACCACACACAATATCGGTCACTACGGTTTAGCATTCGATTATTATAGTCATTTTACATCGCCTATTCGTCGTTATCCAGATGTCATGGCACATCGTTTATTGCAGCAGTATTTGGATGGTGAAAAATCAGCGAATCAAGAGATTTACGAAGAAAAATGTAAGCATTCTAGTAACATGGAATACTTAGCGACTAAAGCTGAGCGCGATTCTATTAAATACATGCAGATTCGTTTTATGCAAGATCATGAAAATGAAGAATTTATGGGTGTTATCTCTGGAGTAACGGATTGGGGAATTTATATAGAGATAATCTCTAATAAATGTGAAGGTATGGTAAGTGTTAGAGATATGAAAGACGATCACTATCAGTTTGACCAAGATCAATATGCTATGATTGGACAAAAAACAGGAACCATGTATCAGCTTGGTGATGAGGTTATTGTAAAGGTTAAAAATGCAGATTTGGCTAAAAAGCATTTGGATTTTTATATGGTTGGTAAACCTGAAACTGTTGATGAGTAACGGAGCTATCTGTAACAATTTTTCTAAAAATAAGACTTATAATAAAACGTTTATCGTATGATTCTTACAACCACCAATTCAATAGAGAACCATAAAATAATTGATTATTTAGGTATAGTTACTGGTATTTCTTTTAATTCTACACACTCTTATAAAGGAAAAAGTATGTCTTTTAAGGATATGTTCAGTTCACAAAAGTATTATGAAGCATATGCTAAAGGACTAGAAGTTGTAAAAGAAGAAGCGTTTCAAAAACTTCAAGATAACGCAAAAACTATAGGTGCTAATGCCGTTGTAGGTGTTCAAATTGATATAGAAACACTAGCTACTACAAATACCTTAATTGTTTCAATTACTGGAACAGCTGTAAAAGTTGCTGTTTAAATATAATACACATGAAAACAAGTACAAAAGCCGGGCTATACGTTTTTTTAATATTTGCCGTTATTTATGTTATTGTAAGATTTAGCATTCAAGCTATTTTTGTAGATATTAACCAAATGGTTTTAGCAGTTGCATCTGCTGTGATTACTGTAATTTTAACGCCTCAAAGACGTGTTATAAAAAAGCAATCTGGTGATGAAATTCAACTAAAATGGGTATTCAGTAAAAAGGTAATTATCTTAAAATAAAGGGATTAAAATATGAAATATATCATCTTAATACTAGCATTTACATTAGGTATTTCTAGTAATGCACAAGAGTCTATTGAAAAGCAAATTGGGGAATTTTCAACCGTTAAAGTATTTGATTTAATTCATCTTAAAATGATGGAATCGGATGAAAATAAAGTGGTCATTTCAGGTAAAAACAGAAATGATGTCGAAGTTGTTAATAACAACGGAACACTTAAAATACGGATGAATCTAAGAGAAAGTTATGACGGTAACGATACCGTGGTGATATTGTATTATACGTCAGTAGATGAAATTGATGCTAATGAAGGTGCAAAAGTGATTGTAAAGGAACCTATAAAGCAATATGAACTGGATTTAAGAGTACAAGAAGGAGCAGAAATTACAGCTGTGTTAGAAACAACGTACGCTAATTTAAGAGCCGTTACAGGTGGAATTATTAATGTAGCAGGAAGTTCTAAAAATCAAGATATATCCATTTATACAGGAGGAGCAATTAATGGTAAAGATTTTGTTACCGAAATAACAGATGTTAGTATAAACGCAGCTGGAGAAGCTTATATTCATGCCACAGAATCGGTAAATGCTAGAATTAAAGCCGGTGGTAATGTTTACATTTACGGTAAACCAAAAGAGATTGACGAAAAGACAATCCTTGGTGGTAAAATAAAACGTATGTAAGTTCGGTTGAGTTTCTTACATTTGTGTAAACCGCAAGTTTTACATGTTAGACGATATCTTAACAGCTATTCCTTTTGGAATAATTTTAGCCTTCACTATTGGACCAGTGTTTTTTGTATTACTAGAAACAAGTGCTACCAAAGGGTTTACAAGTGCCATTATATTTGATTTAGGAGTTATTTTCGCTGATATCGTTTTCATCCTTGTTATTTTTAAAAGTACAGATACACTTTTAGATAAAATAAAAGACGATCCAAAATTATTAGTTTTTGGAGGTGCATTATTAGTTATTTACGGACTTATAAGTTTCATAAAAACCTCTAAATCGTTCCGATCTATTGTAAGAGAGCATCATAGAATTGAACTTCCTAAAAAGGATTATGGTAAGCTTTTTGTAAAAGGATTTCTACTTAATTTTATCAATATTGGTGTGTTATTAGGCTGGTTAGGGTTTATAGTCATTGGGACTTCTATTACAACCTCTGAAAACGGCGTAACTATCTTTATTGTAACCATGTTAATAGCTTATTTCTTGACAGATTTGGTTAAAATAGCAGCTGCAAAACGATTAAAAAACAAGTTGACTCCACGACGTATTTTTAAGACTAAAAAAATAGTAGCCTTAGTGATTTTAGTTTTTGGAATTATACTGTTAAGCCAAGGTTTATTCCCGGATCTTTATGAAAAGGGAATTGAACAGATGGAGCTTGTTAATCCTATTTGATTGATAATTAAACATCTTTAAAATGTTATATTATGAAAAATATCTTTTTAAATCTTTTAATAGTAGTATTACTTATTTCCTGTAATGCTAATGAGAGTCAAACAGAAATTGAAGTTACTTCAGCTGATTTTTTCTTGCAAACGGATGAAAATCCAAATACTAATCAATTTTTGGGAACAATTGAAGGTTCAACTACTGAAGGGGAGGTTCAATTTTCATTAGAAGAGGAAGCTCCAACAGGAGCATTTTTAATTAATGAAAATACAGGAGAGTTGACGGTGAGAGATGCTTCACTTTTTAATTATGAAGTAAACCCAATTTTAACGGGAACGGTCAAAGTTTACAACGGTGATATTGCTGTATTTTCAGCAATAGAAGTTACTTTAAATGACTTAGTTGAAACTACTGATTTTGTAATTACGTTGGATGAAAATCCAAATAGTAATCAATTATTGGGAATAATTGAAGTTTCAATTAATGAGGGTGAAGTTCAGTTTTCATTAGAAGAGGAAACTCCAACAGGAGCATTTTTAATTAATGAAAATACAGGAGAGTTGACTGTAGGAGATGCTTCACTTTTTGATTATGAAGTAAACCCAATTTTAACAGGAACGGTTAAAGTTTATACTGATGATATTGCGGTATTTTCGGCAATAGAAGTTACTTTAAATGACTTAGACGAAATAGTTATAACTGTAGAAGCTACTGATTTCGAATTAAGTGTTAATGAAGATATACCAAATAATGAAGTTTTGGGCATTGTACAAGCTAATACAAATCACGGGGAACTAACATTTTCGATTCAAGAGCAATATCCTGTGAATGCATTTAGTGTAGACGCATCTACTGGAGAATTAAAAGTAAAAAATAGTAATCTTTTTAATTATGAAACCTACCCTATTATTTCTGGGATAATAAATGTTACTAATGATGATGTTTCTGCCAGCGCTGCGGTTACAATTAATCTTTTAGATGTTACTTATGACAATTCAATTTTTAAAGGTTCTTCTTCTACAGTTACTTCTGGCGCTAATCTTAATTTAGATATTACAAACCAAAACGTCGTTATACATTATGAGAACACTCAATTTTCGTATTTATATTATTACTTGGGCTTATATAATGGTGATATAAGGTTCTATGAAACTAATAATAACTTAATTACTAATTTTACGGAACAAGATATGTTTTATGGTAGTGGTTGCAGAGGTAATTTTACTTTAACCTATGATAGTTCTGACCGAATTACAAATATTCAGGTAGACATTACGCTTTGTGGCCCTGAAAGTTTAAATTATAATATTGAATATATAGGAAACACTGTTAACTTTATAGATCAAATTAATTCTGATGATAGAAGTATGGTTCTTAATGATAACGATCAGATTTTGAGTTATACAGTTGGAACTTCGACAGTTGATTTTGTTTATGATAGTAATAATAATTTAATTAATATATCCTCTGGTAATGGCTCTATTACTTATGAATATGATGATTACCAAAACCCTTATAAGTTTGATGAAACCTTAAATTTATCATTTGTACAGTATTTTGTATATGTATTAACAAATGGTTTTTTTGATAATTCTAATAGACTTAATAATATTTTTAATAACACAAATAATATTACAAGGATAGTTAGAACTAATGTTCAGTTTCCTATTGATGTTAATTACAGTTATAACTATAATTCAAATAATTATCCGATAAGCAAAACTTCAAATGTATATGATGGAAGTGTTCAGTATTATTACTTTGATTAAATAGAATTTGGTTAGTACAAACGTTGTTTGTTTTTAACTTTAGTAAAATTAAAAAACATCAACATAAGTTCAAGGGTTTCAGGAGTTATTATTGCGCTAGAATTCGAATCGCGTAACCATTAATCTAAATTTTCTTAAAATTTAAAAAATAAAAAAACCTCTAAGGGATCTTAGAGGTTTATCTTCTGAGGTGTCGAGCGGATTCGAACCGCTGTAGCAGCTTTTGCAGAGCTGAGCCTAGCCACTCGGCCACGACACCCTTTATTCCTTTTAAAAAAGGAGTCTCATCAATTTAAACTTAATTTAACGAGAGCGCAAATATAAAAATTATATACGTTATACCCTAAATAGCTTTACTTTTTTCGCTTTTGAGTCATTTTTATCGTAACCATCTCAACATCACCACCAATTGGCGGATTAATTTTACTAACAGCAACTGTAGCTTTAGTAATTAAGGCTTCTTCAATAAAAACACGATTCAAAATACGCTTGGCAACCGTTTCTAAAAGCTTAGAAGGTTTTGCCATTTCTTCTCTAACTATTTTATTTAGCAACACATAATCTACAGTATCACTTAATTCATCAGATCCTGCTGAGGTTTGCAAATTTGCTTTAACTTCAATATCTACACGGTAATCGCTACCAATAGCAGTTTCTTCTTTTAAACAGCCGTGATTAGCAAATACTCTTATGTTTTCAACCTTTATAATTCCCATAGGACAAAAATAATACTAAGTTCACATAAACTGAATTTCTAATAGAATTTTAATTCAGTTAATTAAGATCTGGTTACTGTTCGAAGTTGAAGTGAAACTTAGAGGGATTTTAGAACGCTATAAAACTCAAATAAAACCTGAATTAGCATCAGTTACCACTAATAAGTATTGTTTCTTGGTTCTTACAGCGAAGCGATCTTTACGCTTCTCTAACTCGTAAACAAGTCAAATATATTACTCATAGCACTTGTTTTGGCTTTATAAAATTCAGTATACGTGCACTTTTTACAGGTGACTGACGTAAATTTTTTGTTCTGAATATCAAAGATTTTAGAAAACGTACCACCAGTGGCTCGCATTTGGTCAACAGTACAGGTATTATTATGGCATTTCGGACATTTATAATTCATTTCAGTATTTGGTTATTGATTCATACTATCAGTCTAAAAAAGTAAATAAATGTTACAATTTGTTTAATTTTACCACCCGGAATAATGATGTTGAGAATTTTAGCTGTATAGGGATTTCACCTAACAGCGAATACCTAACAGCTAACACCTAAAACATGTCAGAAGAAAAAAAAGCACTCAATTTTATTGAGCATATTATAGAAGAAGATTTAGCGAACGGTTTATCAAAAGACAAGCTACGTTTTCGTTTTCCACCAGAGCCAAATGGGTATTTACACATAGGTCATACTAAAGCTATTGGTATAAGTTTCGGATTAGGTGAAACCTATAATGCACCAGTAAATTTAAGATTCGATGATACAAATCCTGCTAAAGAAGAGCAGGAGTATGTAGATGCTATTAAAAAAGATATTGCTTGGTTAGGGTACCAATGGGAAAATGAATTGTATTCTTCTGATTATTTTCAGAAGTTGTATGATTGGGCAGTTCAAATGATAAAAGATGGTAAGGCGTATGTAGATAGCCAAACCTCTGAAGACATAGCACAACAAAAAGGAACACCAACACAGGTAGGAACTAATAGTCCATATAGAAGCAGAAGTATCGAAGAAAATTTAGATTTATTTCAACGTATGAAAGCTGGGGAATTTCCTGCTGGTACACATATTCTTCGTGCAAAAATAGATATGGAAAGCCCAAACATGCTCATGCGAGATCCTATGATGTATCGTATTATGCATACCGAACACCACAGAACAGGTAACGATTGGTGTATTTATCCGATGTACGATTGGACGCATGGTGAAAGTGATTATATAGAACAAATTTCACACAGTTTGTGTTCTTTAGAGTTTAAACCACATAGAGAGCTTTATAATTGGTTTAGAGATCATATTTATGATTACGCTAAGGACGCATTACCATTGCCACCTAAACAACGCGAATTTGCCCGTTTAAACCTAAGTTATACCATTATGAGCAAGCGTAAATTATTACGTTTGGTTGAAGAAGGTATTGTTTCAGGTTGGGACGATCCACGTATGCCTACGATTTCTGGTTTGCGTCGTCGTGGTTATACTCCGAATTCCATTAGAAAGTTTATTGATAAAGTGGGTGTTGCCAAACGCGAAAACGTCATTGATGTGTCACTTTTAGAATTCTGTATTCGGGAAGATTTAAATAAATCTGCGAATCGTGTCATGGCCGTTTTAGATCCTGTAAAAGTGGTGATTACTAATTATCCTGAAGACAAGGAGGAATGGTTAGAAGCTGAAAATAATCAGGAAGATGATTCTGCTGGATTTAGAAAAGTGCCTTTTTCTAGAGAAATTTATATTGAAAAAGAGGATTTTAAAGAGGAAGCAGGTGCTAAGTTTTTTAGACTGCAAATTGGAGGTGAAGTGAGATTGAAAAATGCTTATATCATTAAAGCTAATTCAGTTGTAAAAGATGAAAACGGAGACATTACCGAAATTCATTGTACCTATGATGAAGACACCTCTAAAAAAGTAAAAGGAACATTGCATTGGGTGTCTATAAAACATGCGATAACTGCAGAAATTAGAGAATACGATCGTCTATTTATGCACGAATCGCCAGATAGCGACAAAGACAAAGATTTTATGGAATACGTAAACCCGAAATCTTTAACTATAAAAACGGGTTACTTAGAACCAAGTTTAGCTGATGTTGAAGTAGGAGAGCAGTTTCAGTTTCAACGTTTAGGCTATTTTAATGTTGATGATGATTCTAAACCAGGAAAATTAGTATTTAATAAAACAGTTGGTTTAAGAGATAGTTGGGCAAAACAGAAGCCTAAACCTCAGAATACTCAAAATCAGAATATACCAAAACCGCAACAACAAAAACGTTCGGCAATCAGTGTTATTCAGCAATTTGGTAAAAAATATACCAATTTACCTGAAGAAAAACAACTAAAAGTTAAATCTGAAATACAAGAGCTTGCTAAAGATGTCGCTTACGACGAATTAGAGCCTTTATTTGGTACGGCTGTAAAAAAAGCAGGGACTCGCATCGCAGTTTTAATTGCGTTAAAAGAACTGCTTAAAAATGGCTTAGAACAAAATGAAGCTATTACAGAATTTATTGATAAAGCTAAAGAGGATAAGAATGACGTCTTGGTTGCTGAGGCTTCAGATATTTAATATTTATATATTCTTACTATTTGAAAGTACCTATAAGGTTTTCAAAACCTTGTAGGTATTTTTTTTAAAATAACTAAATAATTTAGAGTAGTTTAGGATGTCTAAATTTCAAATTCAAATACATGAAAAAAATTACGCTCATTCTAACGTTACTTCTTATTGGAACTACCGTTTTTAGTCAGACTATTACTGGTAAAATTGTAGATATTGATAATAATCCTATTCCTTATGTTACACTTCAGATTGGTCCAAATTATGGAGTTATAACTAATGATGAGGGCGTTTTTACACTAGAAACGGATAATTTTTCAGACTCGGATAACGTTTCAATTTCATGTTTGGGGTATAAATCATTAGAATTTCAACTTTCAACATTTACAAAACCAACATATGTTTTAGAAGATTCTATAAGTGAGCTTTCAGAAGTTTTTATTACAAATAAACTTCTGTCTATTGAAGAAATTTTAGAAAATGTGAGAGCAAATATCTCAAAAAACTATCCTGTAAATGGTAATCAAAGGATTTTTATGAGAGAAAGCAGCAATTTTAATATTAAAGATTTTGACTTTGAAGTTTCAAAATCTTCCAATTTCAACAGAGCAACAATTAAAGACATTAATAAAAACTTTGAGACCATGAGTCAAATGATGGTCAATAATAATTCTAAGTTTTATGAAGATACACTATTAGACCTATTGCATATTGCAGATAGTACACAGAGTCAGATTATAAAAGCAACTAAATTAGTGAATATTGAAAAAGATTTATCTACCGATGCGGTGAATGGTAAATTAATAAAAAGTGTACTTAATGTGTTAGATTCTTCGGCAACTTACAAATTAAAAACAAGCATATTTACTATTGAAGATTCACTTAAAGTGGGTAAAATTATAAAGGAAGATTCTGAATCTAAAAAAGGAGAAACCACTGTAATTAACAATAAGGTATCTAGGATTATTAGAAACAATTCACTGGTAGAAAACTCAAATTTAGATTTTATATTCGAAGATAAAGGCTACGAGTATTCAATTGATGGAATCAGTTATCTCAACGATGAAGCAACTTACAGCATTAGCTTTAATCCCACAAAACGTTCTGCTAAATACACAGGTAAAATGTATGTAAACACGTCCGATTTCGCAGTGGTAAAGCTAGAATATGAATTTGCCGAAAATAGAACGGGTTCTAAAATGAATCTTAAACTTTTAGCAGGCTTTAAGTTCGAAGAAAATGCGTATCGTTCTACAGTGATTTTTAAAAAGAATGAGAATGCTGTTTATGACTTGTATTTTATCAGTCAAGAAAATGGAAACTACGTTTATCTTAATAGATCACTTAAATTTATTCGAAATAATACAGCAGAACAAACCGATAAACAGCAATTAAAATTAAAGTTTATGATCGAACAAGATTATAAGGCTAAAAGTGAATTATTTTTTATAAGTAAAGGATCATTGGAAGATGATTCAGCTTTTAAAATTACTAAAGAATATCCAATAAGTTATATCTCAAAATACGATCCTTCTATTTGGAAAGATTATAGTGTGTTGAGTCCTGTTCAAGCTATAATTGACTATAAAACTGATTAGGGTAACCATGGTTTTAACGTTTTATTGAGAGGGATTACTTTTAAAAAAGAGTAACTTTAGATAAACTCATCATATCATGGAAGAATCACAAAAAATACTTACTAAAATCTCTATAGTAACTAGAGATATAGAAGAGAATTATCCAGAACTTCAAAAATATTTAAGCGAAACTAGAAGTACATTACCTCATGGGTCTAATGAAATGGATAATATAGATACTTCAGATTTAGAAAATTACCTTAATGAGTTAAAAGAAATCAGAGATAGATATAAAGAAGAAGGTCATTGATTGCATGATTTAGTTCTATAAAAAAACCTCATAATTATTAGTTATGAGGTTTTTTTATAATTTAATCTTCTATGGGTTCGACCTTCATTTCATCTTCAGGAATCTCCAGAGCCGTTTCAAAATTTGGTAAAATTTGATCTTTTAGAGCGTCATTTTTGAACTGTTTAGCTTCAATAAACCACCAATAGTTATCGGCTTCATTATAAATTCCTAAAAGGTAACTTTTAGAAGAAATACGTTGTCCAGACATCACCATTTGATTGTAGCCTTCAACCACACATCGAAATTGACCTTGTTCTTTAACAATTTCAGACACACCATTAATATCTGCTTTTTCAAATACAAAACCTTGTGCTTTCATACCTTCAAAGGTAGATTCGATGACTTTTAAAGCAGCATCTTTGCCTCCCATCATGTCCAATACAGAGGGGAGTGTATGCTTTAGAACGGTTTCAAAGTCCATTTCTAAAGTTGCTTTAGACGTTGTTTTAGCATCTTTTAAAGCTTCTGTTTTGGTTTGAGAAAACACATTCACGCTTGTCGCTATTAAAACAAATAGCAATATCTTTTTTATATTATTCTTCATTTTTCTTTTGCTGATTTTTCATTGCCTCACCAATTTGATTACTCGCTGTAAAACTAGCGACCATATCATTTAACATTTGGCTACCTGCTTGTGGAGAATTTGGTAAAAGAATTAAGTTACTATTCGTTTCACTTCCAATAGCTTGTAAGGTATCGTAATGTTGTGTTACTACAATTAACGCCGAAGCTTCTTGACTGTTAATACCAACACGGTTTAAAACATCAACCGATTCTTCTAAACCACGAGCAATTTCACGACGTTGATCAGCAATACCTTGTCCTTGTAGACGCTTACTTTCAGCTTCCGCTTTTGCTTTTTCAACAATTAAAATACGCTGTGCATCACCTTCATATTGTGCCGCTGTTTTTTCTCTATCTGCAGCGTTAATACGGTTCATAGCTATTTTTACTTGTGGATCTGGGTCAATATCAGTCACTAAAGTTCTGATAATATCAAATCCATAGTCCATCATAGCATCATTTAATTCCGCTTTTACGGCTAAGGCGATATCATCTTTCTTCACAAAAACATCATCTAATTTCATTTTTGGTACTTCAGCACGCACCACATCAAAGACATAACTCGTTATCTGATCATGTGGATAATCTAATTTATAAAATGCATCATAAACACTTTCTGTAACGACTTTGTACTGCACAGAAACCTTTAGTTTTACAAATACGTCATCTAAAGTTTTAGTTTCAATGATAACATCTAATTGTTGAATTTTTAAACTCAAACGTCCCGCAACCTTATCCACTATTGGAATTTTCATATGTAAACCCGATTGACGAATACTGTGAAATTTACCAAAACGTTCTATAATGGCAGCAGTTTGTTGCTTGACCATAAAGAATGAGGATACTAAAATGATTAATCCAAAAAATATAATTGGAACTAGAATAAAATTTCCCATAACATGATTTTAAAGTTAAAACTAACTGACATTAAAAGTAAGATATTTTAATTAGATAAATTGAAATGAAGCAGATAATAGGTATACAACATTTTTAAAATGACGATAACGTTTTTTACGGATTCAATAATTTTAAAATAGTGGCATCCAATAACTTTACTTTGGTAATAGTTGAAGAAATAGAATCAGCCTTTATGGTGTCACCATTTTTCGTATATCCAATATAATTTCGATAACCTTCAGAGCGTAAGTCACGTCTTTTAGAAACTAAAGTAAAAAGCGAATCGGCTTCTAAACGATTAATTTCTGAAACCGGATTTTCCATTACAACATCAGGATATAAATCGTTTAAAATCTTCTGAGCCATATAAAAATGACCAATTTTATTAGGATGTACACCATCTGGAATAAACGTAGAATCAGACTTAATTCGTTTTACATCGTTTAAAAGGGAATCGAGAGGATGATGCAAATCTATAACTTGAAGTTTATCCGTTTCGAGACTTAATAACCAATCAGAATAGGCCGTTAAGACGTCATTGTATTTATAATAAGGATGCCAATATGCATGAGGTTCTCCTTCTTTTGAAACGCGATCTGCAATCGGATTAGGATCAAAAACTGTTGGTGTGAGTAGAATTAATTGTGCATTACGTGCTTCTACTTTAGATTTCAACTCTAAAATACCGTCTTTATAAGCTTTAAATAAGAGGGAATCTAAGGGCTGATAATTACCATCATTCATCCCATAACAGGCTACAACAACATCTGGTTTAATGTTTGTTAACGCTTTATCTAAGCGTTCCCTAACATTTGGTCTTGGAAATACACTATTGGCTTCTGAGGTTCCAGAAATCGTTTCACTTGATAGACCAATACTGATGATATCTAACTGATTATTAGGAAATTGTTTACGTAAATAATATTCTATAAAGTCTACATAATAACCATGTTGTGTGATGCTATTACCTAAAATCAAAACACGTTTATCATGTAAAGGTAATTCTACGACTACTGTAGGTCCTTCTGCTTTTTTTTCACTTTTACAAGACGTGCTTAAACTTAGAATAAACACCAAAAGGAAAACATAAGACTTCATAAGTTAAAATTTAAGTATAATTTTTATCACATGTATTGTCCCCTTGAGGGAAATTTAGATGTGTTTTAATATTTAAAGAAACTAAACTTGTTTTATAAATTGAGCGATACGATTTACCGTTTCAGCTTTACCAATCATAAACATAATATCAAATACATCTGGTCCTTGTAAGGCTCCAACGAGAGCTAATCGCAATGGCATCATTACTTTACCAAAACCGATCTCGTTTGTTGTAATCCAACCTTTAATATCAGTTTGAAGATTACTTACTGTAAAATCATTGGTTTTTGTAACCAAGTCCATCACTTTTGTCATCAGTTCAGCCGTATCTTCTTTAATGGCCTTTTTAGAGGCTTTTTCATCATAAGCGGTTGGAGCAGTAAAAAAGAAATGACTTAAGTCCCAAAAATCTTGAACAAATGTTGCGCGTTCTTTTATTAAACCAACGACCAAGGCTATATAATTAACATCAACATCTGCTAATTCAGGTTGCATGGTTTTAAACGCTTCAGCCAAATGTAAATCTAATTGCTGCTGCATATAATGATGATTAAACCATTTGGTTTTATCCGGATCAAAGCGTGCTCCAGCTTTATTAACTCGTGCTAAATCAAAATCTGCAACCAGTTGCTCTAAACTAAATATCTCTTGTTCTGTTCCTGGATTCCATCCTAAAAACGCTAAGAAATTAACCACAGCTTCAGGGAAATACCCATCTTCTTTATAACCTCTAGACACCGTTCCGTCTGGTGCTGTATATTCTAATGGAAATACAGGAAAGCCTAATTTATCACCATCACGTTTACTTAATTTTCCTTTTCCTGTTGGTTTTAAAATTAATGGTAAATGTGCAAATTCTGGTGCTTCCCAACCAAAAGCATCATATAATAATTGATGCAATGCTAAAGAAGGTAACCATTCTTCACCACGAATTACATGTGTAATTTCCATTAAATGGTCATCCACAATATTCGCTAGGTGATAGGTTGGCATACCATCGCTTTTAAACAACACTTTGTCATCTAATACATTGGTATCAATCGTTATATTACCACGAATGATATCTGTAAGATGTAAGGTTTCATCTTGAGGCGATTTAAAACGTATCACGTAATCCTCGCCAGCTTCAATTTTAGCTTTAGTTTCAGCTTCAGTTAAAACCAAAGAGTTTACTAAACGTCCTTTTTCACGGTTATGCCAGTTGTAGATAAAGGTTTTACCTTCTGCTTCGTGGCCTTTACGTTCTGCATCTAATTGTTCAGACGTGTCAAACGCATAATACGCATTTCCGCTAGCTATTAAATCATCTGCATATTGTTTGTATAAATGCTTGCGTTCACTTTGTCTGTAAGGACCAAATTTTTCGTTTTTCCCCGGACCTTCATCAAATGAAATACCACACCAATCTAAAGATTTTACAATATAATCTTCAGCACCTTCAACATAACGGTTTTGGTCTGTATCCTCTATTCGGAGAACAAAATCACCACCATGTTTTTTAGCAAATAAATAATTGAATAAAGCGGTTCTTACACCACCAATATGTAAAGGTCCTGTTGGACTTGGTGCAAAGCGCACACGTACGTTTTTAGACATAACGGAAAATCGAAATAGTTTGTCATTCTGAATTTATTTCAGAATCTTTTGCAAAGATAGATTTTTGAAGTTCAATGTTCAAAGTTTAAACTTCAAAGTTTCTAATCCCACCAACTGAAAATTACGACTGTGACTGAAAACTAATCTGTTATCATAGTCTTAGGGACACGCTTATTCATAATAGAAAACCAAAGTGGAGGCAACATGGCTAAGACCATTGATGTTGGATAACCATAAGGCATTTGTGGACTTTCCTCATGGCAATCTAATATTTGATATTTTTTAGATGTTTTATAATGATGATCACTATGTCTGGTTAATTCATACAATACAATTCTACCTATAACATGATTAGAATTCCATGAATGGATCTCCTTAACACGTTCGTAACGTCCGGATTTAGTTTTTAATCGCAACAGACCGTAATGTTCAATATAATTAACAGTTTCAAGGAGAATAAAACCAACAATTCCAGCAAAAAAAGCAAACAGTAAAGCTGAAGTCCCAAATATGAATAAAACTGCAATTAGATAGCTAATTTGAAAGAAAACGAACCAAAACATGTCATTTTTAAGCGAAAAGAAGTGTTTTTTGTTGTTTTTCAACAATTTGTTCTGAATGTTCCAAGCATTAAAATATTGCCGTAGTGTTGAAGTCAACCAAAAGGAATACACAGTTTGATTATAACGAGCTGTTGCAGGGTCTTCTGGAGTTGCTGCATGCAAATGATGACCAAAATTGTGTTCTATATAAAAGTGCATATAAAATGAAGGTAGAAGTAGCGCTTTGCCTAAAAAGCGTTCGTTTGTGGTTTGTCTATGGCCAAGTTCGTGAGCAACATTAATACCGTTAACACCCAAAACAATACCAACAGAAACAATGATTCCGACGAATTCATAAGTTTCTAATGCTGCGTTTGATACGGTAAATAATCCATAAATAACTAAACCATAAACAATAGGAAGATTTAAATACAACAACCAATCAAATAGCTTTTGTTTTAACTTATTGTCGGCTTCATCAGGCTTTAAATTATCCGTATCAACAGGAAATATCAGTTCTAAAATCGGAATGCAAACAAATCCAAAAATAGGAGTAGCCCAAATCCAATAGCCTTTAAAATACAAACTGAAGAAACAGACTAAAGGGATTGAAAATGCGGCTAGATATTTAAGGTCTTTCATATGTAGTTTGTCATTCTTTTAGAGGTAGAAATCCACGTTTAAGTTAAGAATGCCTCAATTTGAATCTAATTTAACACCAAAAACATCTAAATTAACAGAATCTTACCATTTTTCCCGAAATTGCAATTAAAATAAAATCGTAGTTTAGTCAGTTAAAGGTAATATGGCATTTTAAACCAAAGGCTAATAGCTAAAATCCAATAGCCAAAATCTAATGAGCAACTTTAATACTATAAAACAAAAACTAGAGCAATTCATTAAAAGGTATTACACCAATGAATTACTAAAAGGCGCTATCTTATTTTTCTCCATTGGTTTGTTATATCTCATTGTTACCTTATTTGTAGAATATGTATTGTGGTTGAATCCCACAGCAAGAACAATCTTATTCTGGACATTCATTGGAGTAGAATTAGCTTTATTCGTAAAATTCATCGCCATTCCATTATCACATTTATTCAAACTTAGAAAAGGTATCAATTTTGAAACAGCTTCTAAATTAATAGGAAATCATTTCCCAGAAGTCAGCGATAAACTATTAAACGTACTTCAATTAAACAAAAGTCCACAACAATCCGATTTATTATTAGCAAGCATAGAACAAAAGTCTCAAGAATTACAACCGATTCCGTTTAAGTCTGCGGTTAATTTTAAATCAAATACCAAATATTTAAAATATGCCGCCATTCCTATTGTCATTTTATTATTGTCCTTCGCCACAGGAAAAATAAATTGGTTTAGCGATAGTTACGAACGCGTGGTAAATTACCAAACGGCTTATGAACCACCAGCTCCTTTTCAATTTTTTGTGTTGAATGAATCGCTTCAAGCTATAGAAAATAAAGATTTTAAGTTAAAAGTATCAACCGCTGGAAATGTGATTCCAGAGAATGCACAAATCAAATTTAATGGGCAGTCGTACTTTTTACAACAAATAGCACCTGGCGAATTTCAATATACATTCAGCCTGCCAAAAGAAGCTGTAGAATTTACATTATCTGCAAATGATGTCACTTCAAAACCTTACAAATTAGAGGTGGTGAACACACCAAATCTCGTTAATTTTGAAATGGTTTTAGATTACCCGTCGCATACTAAAAAGCAAGATGAGGTATTGAAAAGTACCGGTTCAGCGGTTATTCCTGAGGGTACAAATGTGACATGGAAAGCCAAGACAAAGTCCACTACGGGAGTACAAATTTATGCCGAAGACACCTTGAGTTTCAAACCAATTGACAAAGGCAATTTTGAAGCTTCAAAACGTCTTTTTAGAAACTATAATTACAGTATCACCACGAGTAATTATGATTTAAAAGACTACGAGAATTTAGCCTATAATATTAATGTTGTAAAAGATACTTATCCTGAATTATCAATTAAGGTTCAAAAGGATTCCATAGATCAACAAAGCCTTTATTTTTATGGTCAGGCTACTGATGATTATGGTTTAACCAAGTTACAATTGGTGTATTATCCAGCTGATGATGAATCCAAAAAAGTTGTTGAGTCGATTACCATTTCAAAATCAAATTTTAGTGAATTTGTAAGTGCGTTTCCTAATCAATTCAACTTAGAAGATGGTGTAAGTTACCAACTCTATTTTGAAGTGTTTGATAACGATGCACTTCATAATTACAAGCGCACTAAAAGTTCCACGTTTAGTTACCGAAAATTGACTAAAGAAGAAGAAGAGCAGAAGCAACTTAATGAGCAAAATGAAACGATAAAAGATATTAGTAAAACGTTTGATAAACTTCAGGAACAAGATAAAAAGCTTGAAGAAATATCTAAAACACAAAAAGAAAAAGAAAGCCTGAATTTTAATGACAAAAAGAAATTTGAAGAGTTTTTAAAACGTCAGAAAAATCAGGAACAGTTGATGAAAAATTTCAACAAAAAACTACAGGATAATTTAGAAGAATTTCAAAAAGAAGAAGAGAAGGACGATCAGTTTAAAGAAGATTTAAAAGAACGTTTAAAGGAAAATGAAGAGCAACTTAAAAAGGACGAAAAGCTGCTTGAGGAACTTGAAAAGCTACAGGATAAAATTAATAAAGAAGAGTTTACAGAAAAACTTGAAGAATTAGCCAAGCAAAATAAGAATAAGCAACGCAGCATGAAACAGCTTTTAGAGTTAACAAAGCGTTTTTATGTGATGAAGAAAGCCGAAAAGGTGGCGAGGGACTTAGAAAAATTAGCTGAAGAACAAGAGCAATTATCAGAAAAGGATATAGAGAATACTAAAGACGCTCAAGAAAAATTAAACGATGAATTTGATAAGCTACAAAAAGAAATAGAGGAATTAATGAGAGAAGATAAACAGCTTCAAAAACCAATGGATATTCCAAGGGATGAATTTTTAGAAGATGAAATAAAATTCGATCAAAAAGAAGCTAAGGACGCTTTAGACAAGAAGGAAGAAAGCGAATCTGAAAAGAAACCACAAGAAGCACAAGAGCAGCAAGAAAAAGCTAAAGAAAAGCAAAAGAAAGCAGCTAAGAAGATGAAGCAGATCAGTGACATGATGAAAAAAGCTGCTAGTGGAGGTGGTGGAGGTGGTGAGCAAATGTCTGAGGATATCGATACGTTACGTCAAATTTTAAAAAACCTATTACTTTATTCTTTTGATCAAGAAGCTCTTATGGGAACTTTTGAGAGTATTGGAATTGATAATAATAAATATGGAAAGTACATTATAGAGCAAAGTAATCTTAGAGCTCATTTTGAGCATATTGATGATAGTTTATTTGCTTTGTCGTTAAGACAACCTAAGATTTCTGAACAAGTAAATTCACAAATTACCGATGTGTATTTTAATATAGACAAAGCTTTAGACAATTTAACAGAGAATAGACTTTATCAAGGTGTTGGTGCACAACAATATGCTGTAACAGCGACCAACGAATTGGCGAATTTTTTAAGTGATGTTTTAGATAATATGGAAATGCAAATGAATCCGTCTATGGGTGAAGGAAGTGGTGGCGGAGAACAGTTACCAGATATTATTATGAGCCAAGAGGAGCTTAATAAGAAAATGGAAGAAGGTGTTAAGAAAGGTGAAGAAGGAAAAGAAGGTGAAGAAGGAAAGGAAGGTGAGGGTGAAAAACCAGGTGAAGAAGGTAAGGAAGGCAAAGAAGGTGAAGGCGATAAGCCGGGAGATAAAGGAAAATCTGGTAAAGAAGGAGAAAGTGGTGAAAGTGGTGAGAGCGGAAAAGGCGGACAGAAAGAAGGTAAACAAGGTGAAGGTGGTCAATCTGGTGAAAACGGATCTCAAAATGGCGAAGGACAACAAGGTGGAAAGCAAGGAGAAAATGGCAAAGATGGTAAGGGAAACAAAGATGGAAAAAATGGTGGTGATAGAAATGGTGAAGGTGAAAATAATGACGGCTATGGTGAAGGTGGAAGTGAGGAACAAAACGGTGAGCTATTTAAAATTTACCAGCAACAACAACAATTACGACAAGCCTTAGAAGATCGATTAGTTAAAGATGGTAGAATAGAATCCGCAGGTCAATTGATTAGACAAATGGAAGAGATTGAATTGGATTTATTGAATACTGGTTTTACGAATCAGACCCTTCAAAAAATGATGGATCTTCAACATAATTTGTTAAAATTAGAGAATGCTACCTTCATGCAAGGGCAAGATTCAAAACGGAAATCTGAAACGAATAAAGAAGAATTTAATCAAACTAATCCTAGTCAAATTCCGACGGCGAAACAATATTTCAATACAACTGAAATTTTAAATCGTCAAGCACTACCTTTGCAGAATCAGTATAAGAGGAAAATTCAAGAGTATTTTAAGAAAACCAATGATTAGTTTTAACTACGAAACCGACTTTATTTTAGATCGAGAAGCAGAATTCACGCAGTGGATTTCATCTACCATTTTAGAAGAAAAATGTAAAATAGGAGATATCGACTATATCTTTTGTTCTGATGATTATTTACATAAATTGAATGTAGATTTTTTAAATCATGATACTTTAACAGATATAATCAGCTTTGATTATTCAGTAGGAAAAGAACTACATGGTGAGATTTATATATCTGTTGATCGTGTTAGAGAAAATGCATCGGAATTTAATACGGCTTTTAATGAGGAAATGGCACGCGTGATTATTCATGGTGTTTTGCATTACTGCGGTTATAAAGACAAAACTGATGCAGCGGAAAAAGAGATGCGTTCTAAAGAAGATTACTACTTAGCGAAACGCAATTAATACATACCAATTCAGTGTATATTTGCAGACTCAAAATTTTTTAAAATTTAATTGTTCCACGTGGAACAAAAACGAATCGATATATGTTTAATGAAGTTTATGATGTTGTTGTAGTCGGTGCAGGTCACGCAGGAAGTGAAGCTGCAGCAGCTGCTGCAAATATGGGAAGTAAGACATTATTAATTACAATGAACCTTCAAAACATTGCTCAAATGTCTTGTAATCCTGCTATGGGTGGTATTGCAAAAGGCCAAATTGTAAGAGAGATAGATGCGCTTGGAGGTTATAGTGGAATTGTTTCGGATACCTCTGCGATTCAATTTAAGATGCTAAACAAATCCAAAGGACCTGCAATGTGGAGTCCTAGAGTGCAATCCGATAGAATGCGTTTTGCGGAGGATTGGAGAATGCTTTTGGAAGGCACAGAAAATCTTGATTTTTATCAAGAGATGGTTTCTGGACTTATAGTCGAAAATCATAAAGTAGTTGGTGTTAAAACATCGCTTGGTGTTGAAGTTCGAGCAAAGTCAGTTGTCCTTACAAATGGAACGTTTTTAAATGGTTTAATTCATATTGGTGATAAGAATTTTGGTGGTGGTAGAGCAGGTGAAAGAGCGGCTACTGGAATCACAGAACAACTTGTAAATTTAGGTTTTGAATCGGGTAGAATGAAAACCGGAACTCCTCCTAGAGTGGATGGTCGGTCTTTAGATTTTTCAAAAATGGTAGAGCAACCTGGTGATGAAGATCCACAAAAATTCTCGTATTTAGATATTACAAAACCGTTAACTAAACAGCGCTCTTGTCATATGTCGTATACGAGTGAATTGGTTCACGATTTGTTACGTGAAGGCTTTGATCGCTCACCAATGTTTAATGGTAGAATTAAAAGTGTAGGTCCTCGGTATTGTCCTTCAATTGAGGATAAGATTAATCGTTTTGCAGATAAAGATAGACACCAGTTATTCGTTGAGCCTGAAGGGTGGAATACTTGTGAATATTATATAAATGGATTCTCAACATCGTTGCCAGAAGATGTTCAATTTAAAGCCTTGCGTTCTGTTGTAGGTTTTGAAAACGTAAAATTCTTTAGACCGGGTTATGCGATAGAATACGATTACTTTCCGCCAACACAATTGAAGCATACGTTAGAAACTAAGCTCGTTGAAGGTTTATATTTTGCCGGACAAATTAATGGAACGACTGGTTATGAAGAGGCCGCGTCTCAAGGTTTAATGTCTGGTATTAATGCGAGTTTAAAAGTGCAAGAAAAAGATGCTTTTACATTACAGCGAGATGAAGCTTATATCGGGGTTTTAATAGATGATTTAATTACAAAAGGAACGGAAGAGCCTTACAGGATGTTTACTTCTAGAGCGGAATATAGGACCTTATTAAGACAAGATAATGCTGATTTTAGATTAACGCCTAAAGGTTATAAATTGGGATTAGCTTCTGAAAAACGTTTAAAACGTATGGAGGAAAAGGAATCTAAATCGGATGCTTTTGTGCAATTTTTTAGAGATACAAGCGTCACACCGGAAGAGGCAAATCCGGTTTTGGAATCTAAGAACTCAGCACCAGTTAAACAGCAAGATAAAATGTTTAAATTATATGCTAGGCCAAATATTACGATTGACGATGTTAGACAATTTCAATCTGTAGATGATTATATTCAGTCTAATAATTTGGATACAGAGATTATTGAGCAAACAGAAATTCAGGTGAAATATGCGGGTTATATTGAGAAGGAAAAGAACAATGCTGACAAACTAAATAGATTAGAGAATTTAAAAATTCCAGCTGGTTTTGATTATTCAAAATTGAAATCTATGAGTATTGAGGCGCGTCAAAAGTTGACTAAAATTCAACCTGTAACCATCTCTCAGGCTTCGCGAATTAGTGGGGTAAACCCAAATGATATTTCTGTATTGTTGGTTTATTTGGGCAGGTAAAAATAGATTCTCACTTTTGTGAGAATAAAATGTTCCACGTGAAACAATTTGTTTCTATGACGTTAAACGGTGTGATTAATTCTTAAAAACTGTTAGTGAATATCCCAACATTGATAAAGATCTATAGCTTAAAATGTATTCGAAAAAACATTAAGACGTTTGATTAAAACTAAAGATACATTGATATTGGTTTTTGTAATTGCTCTAATATTTGTAATTGGATTAACTTCTTATTTTATTTATAACATTCAGAACAAGTATAGCAAACCATCTTATTCAGAAAATTATATTGAAATCAAAACACGATATCTTTATGGGTTTGTTAGTGATTCTTTGATGTTGCGTACTGAATATCGTTTGACGAAAACTGAAAATAATTCTACTATTGGGTATAATTATATAAGTGAAACCGATGTATCAAGAAACTTTAAAATAACCTATAATTTAAAAATTGAAACTCTGATTTTTGATATAGGAGCTGAATATGAAATAAGCAAATTTAAAGTGTTATCTGATTTGGATGGAAATTGGTTTGATAGTTATATGATGATTGAACCAATAATTGATGGAGTAGGGCCTATACTATTTAATAAGGATTATGGAGCTTTAGCTTTTACAAATGCACATAGCCCTTCAGTATTCTTTATTTCAGAAAAGGATAATCTTTTATTTGTAAAGCAAATTGAAGAAAAATTATATCAGTAATATTGCAATTCATTTCAAAAGTAAAAGTGTATTCGTGCTAAATCAAAAACCAACATATCTAACTTTAAAAGACCATTCTGTTTCTAAAGAAGAATTCCAATTATTATATAATGAGGAGCTCGATATGTTAGAAACATTTCCGGAGCCAAAAGGTGAAAAGCTTTCAGAATATTACAAAAGTGAAGACTATATTTCGCACACAGATACCAAGCGAAATTTACTAGAATTCGCCTACCATAAAGTAAGAGAAATTTCTCTAAATCGAAAATTGAAATTAATCAATTCTTTTCAGTCAGAAACTAAAACACTTTTGGATATCGGATGTGGAACTGGTGATTTTTTAGAAACGGCTCAAAAAGACAACTGGAAAATAACAGGAATAGAACCGAACGAAAATGCACGACAAATTGCAAATTCAAAAACAAATAATGCAGTTTTTGAAACCGAAGAATTATTAAAATTGAAGCCTCACAGTTTTGATGTTATTACCCTTTGGCATGTGTTAGAACATTTACCAGATTTAGAAATGCACACTGTATTATTTAAAAAACTTTTAAAACCAAATGGCACTTTAGTAATTGCGGTTCCAAATTATAAAAGTTATGATGCGGAGTATTACAAAAACTTTTGGGCTGCTTATGATGTGCCAAGACACCTTTGGCATTTTTCAAAAATGTCTATTTCAGAATTATTCAAAAGAAAACAAATGACATTGCTAAAAACCTTACCAATGAAATTTGATGCCTATTATGTGTGTTTACTTTCTGAAAAATATAAATCAGGATTCATGAATCCAATTAAGGCATTTTGGATAGGATGGCAATCTAATCGTAAAGCAAAACGTTCAGGAGAGTACTCTTCTCATATTTATGTCTTGCGAAGTGGTAATTCTTAATATAAGCAGCGCTGTTCTTTTTTTGATATGCTTAGTGAGTCATAACAATACAAAATCCCGAAACACGCTTAAATCGCTTTATTTAGCTTCTTTTTTGATTGATTTTAAAAATTGAATACCTAGATTTCAATAGAAAACATCAATAGTAGAAAAATTGAGCAAATCACGGTGTAACTTTTATACATTTGCAAAAATTAAATAAAAACATATTCAACAAAATTTTCACAAATACTTAAACAATAAAAAAATGAAAAAAATAATCTTAAGTTTAGCGGTTTTGATTTCTGCTGCATCTTGTCAAGAACAACAAAAAATCGCATTCATAGATAATGGTGAAATAATTAGTGCTTATCAAATGAAAATTGATATTGAGGATAAATTTAAAACTCAAGATGACCAATTTACAAAGCAAAGAGATAGTATTGCTATGGTGTACCAAATGGAAATGCAATCTATTCAACAACGTATAAGTCAGTTGTCACCACAAAAACAACAAGAAGAATCTCAAGCATTTTCTCAAAAATGGCAACCAGTTCAGCAACAAATGCAAATGCGTCAGCAACAAATGGATCAAATGTTTAAAACTGAAATGGATTCTGTGCTTTCTAAATTCAACACCTTTGTTGAAGAGTATGGTAAAGAAAATGGATACACATTCATTCTAGGAAAAAATCAAGCAGGAAGTGTTGTTTATGGAATCGAAACTTTAGATATTACCGAAGAAGTTAAAAAGGGAATTAACGAAGCGTATAATTCTAAAGATGCTAAAACGGAAGTATCAACCGATGCAGCAACAGAATAATAATAACAGATCGTAATTTGTTTAAAAAAGCCAAGCCTAAGACGCTTGGCTTTTTTTATGTAATAAACGCGTTAGTTTAATGGATAAATCTGTAAGAATTATCTTAGAGCTTCCATTGCGTTCAATATGATAAATGGCATCTTGTAGTTCATCTGAAATCTCTAAAATATTGGAATCATGAACAAAAGGTGCAAATTTTTCGAGTTTAAAATCGTCTGATTTAGGTTCTAAATATACTAGCTCGTCAGCTTTATAGTTGAGTAATAAAGCTTGTCTGAAATAATTTAAACAGAAATTAAGAAATTTCTTTTGTGTTTCACGTCCTGTTTTTGCAATTTCTTCTGACCAAGATATTAAATCGTGTATTGCGGCTTTATTCCCTCTCGCTTTAAACGCTGAGCGAATCCAAAATACAAACCATTTTTCAAATTGTATATCTTCACTATCGTGATAGATTAAGTCGCATGCTTTATTATAATTCCCATTGGATTGGTGGGCTATTTTTGTCGCAACCGATTGCTCTATATGGTAGTTTTTTACTAAAGCTTCTGAAATAGCTTCTTCGGCCAAAGGTGGAAAGTGTAATATTTGACAACGTGATCTGATCGTACCAATGATTTGTTCTTCTTCTTCAGCGATAAGAATGAAAATGGTTTTTTCTGGTGGCTCCTCAATGAGCTTTAAAAGCTTGTTGGCACTAGCCGTATTCATTTTTTCAGCCATCCAAATCAACATCACTTTATGTCCGCCTTCATAAGATTTTAGTGTTAGTGCTTTTACAATTTCAAAGGCTTCATCTACACCAATTTGTCCTTGTTTATTATCAACTCCTAAAAGTTTATACCAATCAAATAGGTTGCCGTAAGGTTGTTGGTCTAAAAGTTGTCTCCATTCTTCGAGATAATATTTAGAAACGGGTTTGCTTTTTACTTTGTCGCTTGTCGTAACAGGAAATGCAAAATGTAAATCTGGATGAGAAAAATTCTTAAACTTTATATTACACGATTCATTTCCTCCTGAATTTTCACCATTATCGTTGCCGCACAATATATATTGCGCATAGGCTAAAGCCATTGGTAGCGTACCACAACCTTCAGGACCAATAAATAATTGGGCATGAGCAATTCTACCTGCATCGACACTTGTGGTGAGGTGATTTTTTATATGTTTTTGACCTAAAACTTCAGAAAATAGCATAAAGCAAAACTATGTATTTTTTATTAATCTATTATTTAATTTTTAATCGGACTTAATAATTTAAATCTAAAAAAAGGAATTTGTAGATAAGCGCAAAGGTTATCGTAAATAAAGGCTAGTGATTATTAAAAAGCGGTTAGATAAAGTATATTTTTTAACTTACTAATCTTTATATTTGTTATTCAAAATAAAATAATTTTCACATCTTATTTATATTATCATGAAGACATTAAACGATTTCAACTTTAAAAATAAAAAAGCATTAATTCGCGTAGATTTTAATGTACCATTAAACGATAAATTTGAGGTAACAGACGCAACAAGAATTGTATCTGCTAAACCAACAATTATTAAAATTTTAGAAGATGGTGGAAGCTGTGTTTTAATGTCGCATTTAGGTAGGCCAAAAGGTGTACAAGATGAATATTCATTAAAGCATATTGTAAATAAGATTGAAGACATTTTAGGAGTTGAAGTAAAATTTGCGAGCGACTGTGTAGGAGCAGAAGCTGAGGCAATGGCAAATGCTTTACAGCCAGGTGAAATTTTATTACTTGAAAATTTACGTTTTCATGACGAAGAAAAACAAGGGGACAGGCATTTTGCAGAGCAATTATCTAAATTAGGTGATATTTATGTGAATGATGCTTTTGGAACAGCACACAGAGCACATGCATCTACAACGATTGTAGCTGATTTTTTTCCGGAAGCAAAATGTTTTGGGCTATTATTAGCTAAGGAAATTGAGAGCATTAAAAAAGTAATGGAAGATGGTGAAAAACCTGTTTTAGCTGTTCTTGGAGGAGCAAAAGTATCTTCTAAAATTACGGTTATAGAAAATATATTAGATAAAGTAGATCATTTAATTATAGGAGGTGGAATGACATTTACCTTCATTAAAGCACAAGGTGGAAAGATTGGAGATTCTATTTGTGAAGATGATAAAATGGAATTAGCTCTAGAGATCTTAAAACAGGCTAAAGAAAAAGGAGTACAAATACACATACCTGTAGATGTTATTGCTGCTGATGCCTTTAGTAATGATGCAAACACTCAAGTTTGTGATGTTATGAATATTCCAGATGGTTGGCAAGGATTAGATGCTGGCCCTAAATCAAGAGAGAATTTTGATGCTGTTGTAAATGAATGTAAAACCATACTTTGGAATGGTCCTTTAGGTGTTTTTGAATTAGAAACGTTCTCTAAAGGTACAATTGCACTTGGAGATTCTATTGCAAATGCAACTAAAAATGGAGCGTTTTCTTTAGTAGGTGGTGGTGATTCTGTTGCTGCTGTAAAACAATTTGGTTTTGAAAATAAAGTAAGCTACGTTAGTACAGGTGGTGGAGCAATGCTCGAAAGTTTAGAAGGTAAAACCTTGCCTGGTATTGCTGCTATTCTAAGTTAATAAATTTTATATACTATTTTTAGCGATTTCAACGTTGTATGATGTTGAACGCTATATCGATTACCAATTGAGATTAGGATTAGAAAGGCAATGCTTTATCTATACTAATTTCAAGTGGTAATTGGTATGTAATCAATTCTTGTAAACCTATGACATTAAAACGATTTTTATTGGCTTGTATATACCTGTCTGTTTGTATAGGGTTTTCTCAAACTCAAACGGATAGTGTTGCTAAAAAATCAATTAAAGTTGATTCAAGCCAAAGTTCCGTAATTGATGGTAAGTTATTCAAGCCTGGTGAAAAAATAGAACCTGTTGTAGATTCAACAACTGTTAAAAACCTTAAAGATTTACCAGAAGCAGCAGAAATCGATAAAAAATGGTTAGAAGAATTGTATAGCAATTCCCTTTTCGACACCATTTATAAATCGGTTACAGAGCTAGACTATGAGCCTGTAGATTATCCTGAGCTTCCTACAGATACATTAAAAGCAAGGTTAGAGCGACTTAATGCCAGAACGCCTTTTAATGTAGAATATAACACTTCTTTGGAAAGTGTTATTAAAAGCTACCTTAAACATAGACGTAATTCTTTAGAGCGTTTAATGGGCTTAAGCCATTTTTATTTTCCAATGTTTGAGCAAGAATTTGACAATCACAATATTCCTTTAGAGATGAAGTACTTGGCGATTGTAGAATCGGCTTTAAAACCAAGAGCACGTTCTCGTGTTGGCGCAACAGGCATCTGGCAATTTATGTATGGTACAGGTAAGGAACATGATTTAAACGTGAGCAGTTATGTAGATGATCGTAGTGATCCCATAAAGTCTACTACAGCCGCTGCCGAATATTTAAATAGAGTATATCGTATTTTTAATGATTGGGATTTAGCATTAGCCGCTTATAACTCAGGACCAGGCAACGTAAATAAAGCGATCAGACGTTCTGGAGGATCTAAGAATTATTGGAATATTCGTCATAATTTACCTAGAGAAACGGCAGGTTATGTGCCTGCATTTTTAGCTACGATGTATATTTTTGAATACGCGGAAGAACACGGCTTTAAACCAGAACGACCACCTTTTCAACTTGTACAAACAGATACGGTTCACGTAAAACAAATGATTTCTTTAAATCACGTGTCTGAAGCAACAGGTATACAAATTGAAGAATTACAGTTTTTAAATCCAGCCTATAAATTAGATATAATTCCGAAGGTTGAAGGTAAAATCTATACGTTACGATTACCTCGTGAAGCTATTGGTACGTTTGTAACTAATGAAGATAAAATCTATGCGTTTGCTAATGCCGAATTTAATAAGCGGGAAAAACCATTACCTCAAGTTGTTAATGATGATACAAAAATCAGGTATCGTGTTCAAAGTGGAGATTACCTTGGTAAGATTGCAAGGAAGTATGGTGTTAGAGTAAGCCAATTAAAACAATGGAATAATTTAAGGGGAAATGACCTCAATATTGGTCAACGCTTAACTATTTACCCTAAGAATCATGGTGCTATATCAGCTTCAACACCAACTAAAAAAGTAGTGAATGCAGAAGGAAAACAAACCTATAAAGTAAGGTCTGGAGATTCACTTTGGTCTATTTCTCAAAAATTTTCTGGAGTTTCTGTTCAAAATATTAAAGATTGGAACGATATTAGTAGTAATAAACTCAAAATAGGAATGACGCTTATTGTGTCTAAATAGTAAACCAACAAAAAATATAAACTTATGAAAGCGCTTTACACGGTATTATTTTGTGTGTTGTTATTAGCATGTGGAGATAAAAAAGGAGATGATAAAACGATTTATTTACCTGCTTCAAACGGAAATTTGAATACTATTTCTGTTGTAGCTGATAATATTGTTTGGGAAGGTGATGTGGGAGAACAGGTTCGAAATATTTTTGCAGCTCCTTTAGATGGTTTACCAACAGAAGAACCGTTATTTAATATGAGACAAATTCCAACTCAGGTTTTTGACGGGTTTGCAGCACGAAGTAGACTTGTACTTAAAATTGAAAAAGGGGATATTGAAGCGACTACTAAAATTGTAAATAATGCTTTTGCTAAACCACAAACAGTTGCAGTAGTAGGTGGCAAAACCGACAAAGAGATCATTGAGCAATTAGTAGAGAATAAAGCTAAGATTATTGATGCATTCACTAAAGAAGAAGTAAAAGAGAAGCAAAGACGTATCAATTTATCGTTGTTAAACGATACAGAAATGGAAGATAAATTAGGTTTTACTATTAATATTCCTACGGCTTATAGAATTAGCAAAGCTGGTGATGATTTTTTCTGGGTTCGTAAAAACCTTTCAAATGCGAAAACGATGGAGCTTATGTTTTATGAGGTGCCATTTGAATCGATTTCTAAAGGGGACAGTACGATTGTAGATATTGTTAAGCTGCGCGATGAGATTACTAAATCTAAAATTCCGGGTGAAGATGGTATTTATATGGCTGTTGAAGATGCCTATGCACCATCAATGTTTGAAACTATAATAGATAATAAACCCGCTTACGAAGTAAGAGGTATGTGGATAATGAAAGGCTTCACTATGGCAGGACCATTTATTACGTATGCGATTGAAGATAAAATAAACAACCGTTACTTAATTGCAGATGGCTATGTTTACGCACCGTCTTTAGAGAAACGAGACTATATTTTTGAATTAGAATCGATTATTAAATCGATTACAATAAAATAGATACTATAGACCAATAAAAAAGCCAACTCTTAGAGTTGGCTTTTTTTATGTGTTTCGTTTTGTAAGAGTTTTATTCTTTCTCTTTAGAGTCTACAGACTCATCTTTATTAGCGTTCTTAAATTCTTTTAAACCGCTACCTAAACCTTTCATTAATTCAGGAATCTTTTTACCACCAAAAAGTAATAAAACTATTACAGCAATTAGTATTACTTGAGGCCATCCAATCATTAATGGGATAATGTTTAAACTCATAACTTTTTATTTAGGCTGCAAAGTTAAGTAATTATAGTTTAATAATAGCGTTGTTATGTCAACTTTAAGACTTAATCATGGGACTATTTGAGTATTTTAACTAATTTTGTTTCGATGGCAAAAAAGAAAAAATCAGAAAAAAAATTTACTAAAAAATTACTTCACAAGTATCGTTTAGTCATACTAAATGAGGATACTTTTGAAGAGCGTTTTGCTATTAAACTAACACGATTAAATGTTTTTATATTAACGTCGCTTTCGGCTATTTCATTGGTGTTTTTTACGGTTTTATTGATTGCATTTACACCATTAAGAGAATACATTCCTGGTTATTCTTCAGCAAAATTAAAAAAGAGAGCAACCATTTTAAACTACAAAACAGATTCACTAGTTCAAGAATTGGAATTAAATAAACGTTACTATGCCTCCATAAGAAAAGTACTAACGGGAGATGTGGCTACATTAGATTTTAATAGAGACTCAGTGATTGAAGCCGCTAAAAACGATTTAGATATTTTACAAGTACCAACGAGTAGAGAAGATTCTCTTTTAAGAGAAAAAGTAGCAAAAGAAGATAAATACAATTTGTTTGAAGTTGCAGGAGACCATTCGAGTTACATTTTGTTTCCTCCTGTAAATGGTACCATTTCCGAAGGCTATAATTTAGAAGAAAAACATTTTGCAGTAGATGTTGTTGTACCGGTTAATACTCCTGTTAAAGCAACAGCAGATGGTACCGTTATTTTTGCTGAGTGGACCGTAGAAACGGGCTATGTCGTCATCATAGAACACAATAGAGAATTGATTTCTGTTTATAAACATAATTCAGATATCACAAAATCTCAAGGCGACGTTGTAAAGTCTGGTGAAGTCATTGCGATGTCTGGTAATGCAGGCGAACTAACCACAGGGCCTCATCTTCATTTCGAATTATGGAGTAAAGGATACGCTATAGATCCAACTAATTTTATCAATTTTGAATAATGTCTTCATTTAAAGCTGCACTTTCTAAACCGTTTGCTAAATATGTAGCAAAACGCATTCAAAAATGGTCTTCTAGACCTGTTGAAACACAACAAAAAGTCTTTAAAAATTTAATTTCTGAAGCTAAACATACCGCTTTTGGTAAAGATCATAATTTTGGATCAATAGTAACTTATGGAGACTTTCAAAAAAATGTTCCTATTAGAGATTATGAAGAACTAAAACCTTATGTGGAGCGTGTTGTAGCAGGAGAAGAAGATATTCTTTGGAAAGGCAAACCTGTGTATTTCGCTAAAACCTCTGGGACAACCTCTGGAGCAAAATACATTCCTATTACAAAGGAAAGTATGCCAACGCATGTTGAAGCGGCTAGAAATGCGATTCTGATGTATATCTATGAAACAGGAAATGCGAAATTTGTGGATGGTAAAATGATTTTTCTTCAAGGCAGTCCAATATTAGAAGAAAAGAATGGTATAAAACTCGGTAGGCTTTCTGGAATTGTAGCACATTATGTGCCTAAATATCTTCAAAAAAATAGATTACCAAGTCTAGAAACCAATTGTATTGATGATTGGGAAACTAAAGTTGAAGCCATTGTAGATGAAACCATAAATGAAGACATGAGTATCATTTCTGGTATTCCATCTTGGGTGCAAATGTATTTTGAAAAACTGATTGAGAAGTCGGGCAAAAATGTTGGTGATCTCTTTAAAAACTTCAATCTATTTATTTTTGGAGGGGTTAACTATGAACCATACAGAGCTAAATTTGAAAATTTAATAGGACGGAAAGTCGACAGTATAGAGCTATATCCTGCGAGTGAAGGCTTTTTTGCATTTCAAGATCAACAGAATGAACGCGGTATGCTGCTTCAATTAAATTCTGGTATTTTTTATGAATTTGTAGAAGCCGAACATTTCTTTGAAGACAACCCTAAACGGATCACCATTGCAGATGTAAAGTTAAGCGTAAATTATGTAATGATTATTTCTACTACAGCAGGGCTTTGGGCATACAATATTGGAGACACTGTTGAGTTTACATCACTAAAACCCTATAGAGTGATTGTGAGTGGACGCATAAAGCATTTTATTTCAGCATTTGGAGAGCATGTGATAGGAAAAGAAGTGGAGCAAGCTTTAAAGGAAGCTACTCAAAACACATCTATCTCTGTCAATGAATTTACGGTTGCGCCTCAAATAAGTCCTGAAGAAGGCTTACCATATCACGAATGGTTAATTGAGTTTGAAAACGAACCAGAAAACGAAGCGGAACTAATTGAAGCCTTAGAGCAGTCCTTACAGCAACAAAACAGTTATTATTTAGACTTGATTAAGGGGAAAGTTTTAAAGCCGTTAAAAATCACAAAAATCAAAAAAGATGGCTTCCAGACCTATATGAAATCCATTGGAAAATTAGGAGGTCAAAATAAAATTCCCAGACTAGCAAATGATAGAAAAATTGCAGACAGTTTGCATCAACTTAAATTAATCAAATAAGCCTATATTTGTAGGTCAAATTAAGATATGATTACAAATAAAAAGAAACAAGGAAGAACTAGAGCTCAAGAGAGTTCTAGTGCTATAGAACGCATGTATATTACTATGCGCCACTTATTTAATCGTGGGTTTTATAAACCTATGGGAGTTTCTGGTGAAACATTACGCGAAGCATTATTGCTTTTACGTCCAGAAATTTATGGTTCTATAGGAGAAGAAAAAGCAGAATTAGAAGGTTTACTATATGTTGTAGATCGTTTGCCACAAGGTATAGAAGAATGTACATTTATTAACTTAACAAGTGATGAGGGGTACGGAAATTCGCATTTTAAAGCTATAATTCCACCAAAACGAAGACGTAATTGCTACCGTATTGATGATGAGCAAATGAATATTGAAATCACAAGAGGTCGCTCTGAGATTTACGATATATTAACGCACCTTACGTTTCTGTTTGTTGAGTCTCATAAAATCAGCAAACGCGTTATTATAGATGAAGATGGCTCAACGGTTAGAGATTGGCAAAAATTAGAAAACGCTGTACTTTCAACAAAGAAACTTACGCAGAAAGAACGTGAAATAGCCATTACGCACACGGCTAATATTTTAGGAAGAACGTTTAACGAACTTACTGAAGCTTATCCAAAATTTGCTACTGAAAGTCAGCCCGAACGTTTACTACACATCGTATATTGGTTAGGGAAATTAGCTATAGAAGAAACCATTAATAATTCTAAACGTACTATCACTTTTAGTCCTGTTTTAAGAGAGCGTTTAGGACATCATATTCATGGAGAAATATGGGCAGATACCATTAAGGCTGCTTTGCATAAAAACGGCTTATTAGAACGGCCAATTCATGTCATTAGTGCCAATATGCATAGCGTTATGAATTCTTTATTTGCAAAAGGAGCACTAAAAGGAGCAGATGCTAAAAAAGATATTTTTCAAACGTATGAGACTTTAAGTAATTCTAAAAATTCAGACCTGCGCAATAAAGTTGAAAAACTAGCGTTGCAAAATGGAATGATTCAAATCAATGATACATCTGGAACGAATATAGATATTCAGATTTTTGATACGGCTAAAATTGATTTTTCAAAAACTGAGTTTAAGTATTTAGAAGAGGCTAAAGAAAATAAGGCGGTTATTTTTGTAATGGATTACGCTTTTGGAGAACAAGCCTATGAAACTTTAGATGAGTTTTTGAAACCTATACATGTAGATGGAAAAGACGTTCACTTAGACGTCAAATCTATTTCAATTATGGGTAAAGCAGGAATCTTAGAAGGAGGTAAAGGAGATGTAATGATTCCGACGGCTCATATTTTTGAAGGCACAGCAGATAATTACCCGTTTAAAAACGAATTGAGTAAAAAGGATTTATTAGACTGTGGAGTTTCTGTTTATGAAGGTACTATGGTGACTGTTTTAGGTACATCACTTCAGAATAAGGAGATTTTAAAATTCTTTAAAAAATCGACATGGAACGTTATTGGTTTAGAGATGGAAGGTGCACATTATCAAAAAGCCATTCAAGCAGCATCTAGAGTTAGAAGCAGTATAAATGAAGATGTTAAAGTAAGATACGCTTATTACGCGAGTGACAATCCTTTAGAAACAGGAGGCACTTTAGCTTCCGGAGGTTTAGGAACTTCTGGTGTAAAACCAACATACGTCATTACAAAAAAAATACTAGAACAAATATTTAATTCATAAACAATGAGTGAGAAATTACCACAGCAACCAGATAATGAAGAGGTTGATTTAGGACAGTTATTTAATGCTATAGGGAGGTTATTTGAAAGACTGTTTGCTTTTATATCAAGTATATTGATAGGGATTTTTTCTGCTATTATATACATCATTAAACCATTAATAGTATATTTTAAACTAGTTGCAATAATTTTAATAATTGCTTTTGTTTTAGGTTTTATTCTTGAAAAATCTCAAGATCCTATTTATTCATCGAAAATGGTGGTAGAGGCACATTTTGATTCTAAATATCAGTTAGTTAGTGATATTGATTATTTTAATGCTTTAATTAAATCAAACGACATTGCAGAGTTGTCAAATATATTTGAAATTGATAGCTCATATACGAAATATTTAAAGGGTTTTGATTTAGAAGCTGGCCCTGTAACTCAAAATGATTTATTTGTAGAATATGGTGAATATGTTAAATCTATTGACACATCATTAGTTAATCAGTTGAGCTACAGAGAATACTATAGTAATAGAGATTTATTATCGGGTAGTATTTACACTATCACAGCAAAAGCTATCAAACAAGATGTTTTTCTAAAGCTCAATGAAGGTTTTAGAAAGACTTTTGAGAATGATTTTTCAAAACATCAAAAACAAATTAGAGATAGTAGTGTCTATATTGAACGTTTATCTTTAATGACAGAGTTATCACGTTTAGATAGTATTCAAAGAACATACTTAGAGGTTTTAAAGAGTGAATCTAAAAATAGAAATATATCATTTGGATTGAATACAGGGCTTCCCCTTCAGGAAGAAAAGTCTTTAACTAAGGAGTATGAATTATTTTTAAAAGAACAAGAAATTCGAAGAAATTTAAATTCTATAAATAGGGGGCTTGTAGAAAAGAATACGTATTTTGATATTGTTTCGTCCTTTGACAGGTTAGGCGTTGATGATAAAAAAATTCTATCACGCTACTATGTTATATTTCCTATTTTAGCCATATTACTTTTTCTTGTAGGATTTATGGCGAATAAAGCAATTAACTATATTAAAGATTATGAATAAAACTCAGTCCATATTAATTACTGGTGGAGCAGGTTTTATAGGTTCAAACTTTATAGTCTATTTTTTAGAAAAGTATAAGACTATTAAAGTTGTTAATTTAGATTAGCTCACTTATGCAGGTGAGCTTTCTAATTTAAATGAACTTGAGAACAATGTTAATTATACCTTCATTAAAGGAGATATTTGTGATTCGGAACTTGTAAATGAGCTTTTTAATACTTATAATTTTTCTGGTGTTATTCATTTTGCTGCAGAATCTCACGTAGATAACTCTATTAAAAACCCAGATGCTTTTATAAAGACAAATGTTAATGGCACATTTAATTTATTAGATATCGCTAAAAATAATTGGATGGATGCTCCATTTTTATTTAAGCCAGGTTGTGAGAATCATAGGTTTCATCACATATCTACGGATGAGGTTTATGGTACCTTAGGTGAAACAGGCTTGTTTACTGAGGAAACTCCTTATGCTCCAAATAGTCCATATAGTGCCTCAAAAGCATCTTCAGATTTTATAGTGAGAAGTTACTTTCATACGTATGGAATGAATGTCGTTACGACTAATTGTAGTAATAATTATGGACCGAAACAGCATGATGAAAAGTTGATTCCAACTATTATAAGAAAGGCTTTGAATAATGAGGCTATTCCTATTTATGGAGATGGAAAGAATATTAGAGACTGGCTATATGTAGAAGATCATTGTAAAGGAATTGATTTGGCATTTCAGAAAGGAATAGCTGGTGAGACTTATAATGTTGGGGGCAAGAATGAACGGGATAATTTATATATAGTTCATAAGATTTGTGAAATATTAGACGGTATAAAGACTAGAGAGGATTCTGGTTCTTATGCAGATTTAATAACTTTCGTTAAAGATAGGCCTGGACATGATTTTAGATATGCAATTGATGCTTCAAAATTAGAAAACGAATTAGGCTGGAAGGCAAGTGAGAATTTTGAATCAGGCATATTGAAAACCATAAAGTGGTATCTAAATAAATACAATAGTTAGTATGAAAGGAATTATTCTTGCAGGTGGATCAGGTACAAGGTTGCACCCATTAACTTTAGCCGTAAGTAAGCAATTAATGCCTATTTATGATAAACCTATGATTTATTATCCTTTGTCTACTTTAATGTGGGCTGGTATAAAGGATATTCTAATTATTTCTACACCTCAGATTTGCCTTTATTTAAAAAATTACTAGGAGATGGTAAACGCTTTGGTTGCAATTTTGAATATGCTGTACAAGAAGAACCAAATGGTTTAGCTCAAGCTTTTATTATTGGAGAGGAATTTATAGGAAATGATAAGGTGGCTTTAATTTTGGGGGATAATATTTTTTATGGGACAGGATTAGCTGAATTGTTGCAACAGAATAACGATCCTGATGGTGGCATCGTATACGCTTATCATGTGCACGATCCAGAGCGATATGGTGTTGTAGAGTTCGATAAGGATGATAATGCGGTTTCAATTGAAGAAAAACCAGAACATCCAAAGTCTAATTATGCCGTTCCTGGCATTTATTTCTATGATAATTCAGTAGTGGATATCGCTAAAAATATCAAACCAAGTAAACGTGGAGAGTTGGAAATAACAGACGTAAATAAGACGTATCTAAACCAAGGGAAATTAAAAGTAAGTGTACTAATAAAGGCACAGCGTGGCTAGATACAGGTACCTTTAAATCGTTAATGCAAGCCTCGCAATTTGTACAAGTTATAGAAGAGCGACAAGGCTTAAAAATAGGAGCTATAGAAGAAGCGGCATATAGAATGGGATATATTGATAAAAAACAATTTATAAAAGTGGTTAAGCCTTTAACAAAAAGTGGTTATGGTAAGCACTTATTAAGTTTAGTATCGGAATAGTATGACTATAAAAGAGACAAAGCTAAGCGGATGCTTTATTATAGAGCCTCAAGTTTTTGAAGATAAACGTGGTTATTTTGTTGAAAGTTATAATGAAAAGGTCTTTAATAAAGCTTTGGGTATAGATGTTGTATTTGTTCAGGATAATGAGTCACAATCCTCTAAAGGGGTTTTAAGAGGCTTGCACTATCAATTAGGCGTATATGCTCAAGCAAAATTAGTAAGAGTAATTAAAGGTAGGGTTTTAGATGTTGTTGTGGACTTAAGACCGAATTCTGTGACTTTTGGTGAGCACTTTTCTGTTGAACTTTCAGAACAAAATAAAACGCAATTATTTGTCCCTAGAGGCTTCGGACATGGTTTTATTGTTTTAGAAGATGAAACAATCTTTAGTTATAAATGCGATAATTATTACCATAAAGCATCTGAAGCCGGAATCATTTACAACGACGAAGATTTAAATATCGATTGGCAATTGCCTAGTGCTGATTTTATTCTTTCAGATAAAGATATTATACTTCCTAAATTAAAAGATGCTAAACTATGATACAAGTCTTGTGACTGCTAAAGACGGTCAATTAGGACAATGCATTCAAAGTTTAACTGCGCAATATCCCAATATTCAATTTGTTTTTAAATCGTCATCGGATTTAGATATTACAAACAAAGACAATATAGTACATGTGTTTAGCTCGTATTCATTTGATTATTGTATTAATTGTGCAGCTTATACCGCTGTAGATAAGGCTGAAGAGGAAACCAAATTAGCGGATAAAGTAAATCATCTAGGAGCAAAGCTATTAGCGGAATCTTGTTATAATTTTAACGTCACCTTGATTCATATCTCTACAGATTTTGTGTTTGATGGTAAATCGTCAAAAGCTTACTTATAAAGTGACCTCACTAATCCTTTAGGTATTTATGGTGAAACTAAATTAAAAGGCGAACAAGCTATCTCTAAAGCTCTAGAACGTCATTTTATAATTAGAACGTCTTGGTTGTATTCCGAATATGAAAATAATTTTCTAAAAACCATGTTGCGCTTAGCTAATGAACGCGATGAAATAGGTGTCGTTGGTGATCAAATTGGAAGTCCAACTTATGCCAGAGATTTAGCAGATATGGTTCTAAAGCTTATTGAATCTAAAACCGCAAATTATGGTGTTTATCATTACTCTAATAAGGGAGAGGTAAGTTGGTATGATTTTGCAAAAGAAATTTTTGAATTAAGTAATAGCCTAATAAAACTTAATAAAATTGAAACTAAGGACTACCCCACGCTAGCTGTACGACCAAAGTATAGCATAATGAATACTACAAAAATAAGTCATCTTTTAGATTTAAAAATACCAAATTGGAAAGCTAGTTTGGCAATCGCTATGGCAAATCTTAATAAAAGGCAGTCTTAAAAATACAGTTTAGTATATAATTTTTGCTTCACAAGTTTTTGATAGCCTTATTAATAACCAATTTTTAATTGGTTATTGCATTTAAGAGGTACGTCTTAGAAATTTCTTTTTGCATATTGAGTTTTTTATTTACTTCTAAATAATCAATTTTTTCATTTAAAAGAGCAATATCTTCTATTTTGAATTGATCAATATCAATTAGTCTATTTTCTAGATTAAGTAATTTTAAAAGAGAATTAAATCGACTTAAACCTCGGGATTTATTTCCTATAATGATAAATTGTTTATTAAAAATAATTGAAAATACTAAACCGTGAAAAGAATCGGTAATTATAAAATTGGAATAGTAAAAATGAGATAGCCAGTTTTCTATTAAATGAGGACTGTTTAATGAATTACTAGCATTCAAATAAATCTTATCTATTTTTAGATTCATTCTATTAGAAATTTCATCCACAATTGAAGTGCTTTTTTCTGAAGCATCTAAAACGTAATTAAATAATTCAATTTTATGAGAGAAATCAATGCCCTTAATCATTTTTTCATAGAAGCTTACATCTGGTAAAAATGAAGGATCAAGTGTATGAACAGCTTTTTCGTAGTTAAAGCTTTCTTTACAAATTTTTAAACCATCTTCTTCTCGAGTTGATACTAAGTCAAATTTTTGAATTAAAGATTCAATTTTTGATATAGACTCTGTTTTTCCTTCCCAAAAATCCTTTCCAAATGAAGCAGCATATGCTATTTTTTTAGTTTTTGAAGAAACAAAATCCAAAAAATAAGTAGGATAGTTCTCTTTTATATATTCTAACCTCCAAACTTGATCACTACCAACAATAACGCAATCTAAATCCTTAGTAACTTCTTTTAAATACTCAGAAGTATAAGCAGTATTAGTTTTTACACTTAAATATTCTTTAAAAAAAGGGGCTACCTGTTTACGAAAAAGCTTTATCGTTTTAAAGTTTTTAGGATCGTAAATATTATACAATGGATTGATTTCAATAATTTTTTTCAACCAAAATTTAACAACGCTTTCAGGGTGTCTTTTGTCTATCCAAACAGCTTCAAATCCATTAGACTCTATAAAATTATATAATGCAGCTAATTGAATAATTCCACCGTAATTATTGTTTATAGGAAGTGTTAAAATTCCAATTTTTAATTTTGTCATTAATTATTGAATTATAGTTAAGATTTCATCTAAATCTCTTCTTTTGGATAACGTTGTTCTAAAGTTTTTATCTGCTTCTCCGATAGCAATTAAACATATAACTTTTTCAGAACTATTAATATCAAGTATCTGTTTAATTCTTTTTTCGTCGTCTTTTTCCTTTGCCCAATTTGCTGGGCAGGCAGCAATATTATAAAAATGCAATGAATATAAAAGGTTCATGAGGTAAACGCCACCGTCTATATAAAATTGATAACGTTCGCCAATAGAATAATAATAATTAACGTCTGTTGTAATTATAAGTAACTGGTTGATGTTTTGGGTAAAACCGTTTAATCCAGCTTGTAGTTCTAAAACGTTATCAATTTTTGATTTGTCTTTTAAATAATAAGCCTTTGAGGGTTGTCTATTACATACAGAGGGTGCATTTTTAGAAAGCATTATAGCTTTCTCAATTGTAGAGTCGTCTATTAAATTACCCGTAAAGTTTCTAACACTTTTTCTAGAGTCTGAGAATTTATCGAATGAAGAGAAAGTATGATCAAAAAAATCTTCTTTTGAATATTCAATAGCCCCTCTAAAAGTTGAATTGTAAGAACTATTTAATTGGTCTTTATAGAAGAGATAATCTTCTTCAGAATAAAACGTAGAGATATCAAAATTATTTTTTTTGTGCAGCTCATAATATTCACACATAATACTATATGCTACATTTATTTGAGACTTATTAGAATTAGTGAGTACTTTTTTGTTTTTAAGGTACTTGTTAAGTCTTTTTATTTTATCTTCAGCAAAGCCGTATTTTGTTTGAGAAAATAAGAGTCCTTTCTCAATTGAGTGGTAGTCTAAAATTATTTTAGCTTCAATTTTGTTTAATGTGTCAACTTTAAATACGTTGGAGTATTTGCAATAAAAGAAGGTGTCATAAAACATGTTTGTAACGACGTTGACATAAGGAAAATATCGTTTATAGATCCAAGAGCTAAACTGGTAAATTTTGGATTTTTTATTTTCTTTAAAAATTTTCTTTATGAAAAATTTCATGCAATTATTGAGTTAATACATTAAAATATGTCCAAAAGTATCAATATTTTTTATGCTTCAAGTTTTTAAATCTACAATTTTCATTATTATTTTACGCAACAACATTTATTAACTACTTTCGGCAATTAGGAAAAGAGTTTATACTATAATTTTACATGAATTTTCGTAGTAGTTTTTTTAATAATAAATATTTTATTTTAACCGACCAAGTATTAACCTCTTTAATGAACTTTGGTTCTGTTTTAGTATTATCAACGGTTTTGAATGAAACTGTTTTTAGTGAATTTGTAGTTCTATACAGTTATTCCACACTTTTAAATATAATATTAACGACTATTTTTTCTGCCCCTATTTTGGTTTTTGGTATTAAGAAATGGGATAAGACAAAGTTTAATTATTTAAGTGTAAATATCATTGGTTTTACAATTTTTAATATTGTATTCTCAGTAATATCTTTTTTCTTTTTAAGAATTCAGGTGGCTCATGTTTTTTTATTGAATTTTTTATTGATGAATTTTGGATTGACATTAGTAGATATTTTTAAAAGATTCATTTTCTCAAATAAAGTAATTTCAACTGGGTTTGCCCCTATTAGTTCATTGCTAATGAATATCACATTTTTTAGTGGTATATATGCATATAGAGATTCCTTAAATTTAAATCGAATCTTGGTGATTTATTGGGTTGCTTATTTACTAGCTAGTCTTTTTTTTATAATTATAATATATTTTAAAACTAACATTAAAAAAGAATTATCAGTTTTAGGCGTTTTTAATAAAGAGTTTTATAAGTCTGTCTTTTTTACCCATTTTAATTATGCTAAATGGATTCTTGCAGGCGCTGTTTCATTTTGGGTTTATACACAAGGTATTTATATTTTTGGTAAAGCTTTTGGAGTGTCTGATTTTGCAATAAGTAAATTGAGGATTATTCAAAATTTATTTGGAGTTTTTACAATTTTGTTGATAGCTATGGATAATTTTTTAACACCTACTTTTTCCATGAAAGCATTAGAGTCTGTAAATTTGATTCCTGTTGTTATGAAAGATTTTTACAAGCGATATACCAAACCTTTAGTGATGATCTATGTTGTTTCAATCCCTGTAATGTATATCGTTTACTATTTTTTATATCAAGATAAATACGGTGAAGGCATAACCTATATTTTAATTGTTTGGTTTGCACAATTGATTGCGATGTCTACAAAACCAATTTCTATTGCTTTAAAGGCCAAAGAAGTTACTTATCCATTGTTCTTTTCACATCTTTTTGGTGCGATTTCTATGCTTATATTTGGAGTTGTTTTAATTACTTTATTTAATGATATAGGATTAGTATTAACTTTATTGTTTGCTTTTATTACTGCGAATTTGATGAATTATATATATTATAGAAAAATATTTTAATATGGATTTAATAAAAAAGACCTATATTTTTATTTTTTTATTAGGAGTGTTTTTTCTGCCCTTTAATTCTGAAGTCCCTGATTTTATGAGCTTTTTAGGCGAATATAGTTCCGACTCTGCTCCAATATTTTTTCTCATAGCATTTATTGTATTAGTTATTCATGATTTGTTGAGGTTTAAAATATCCTTACCATTTTCTCATCCTATTTATCAGGCATTCTTCCTATTTATAATTTTTATATCATTTGCTGTCTTCTTTAATTTTTTTAACATCTCAGACTATTATTTTAAGCAAACATCTGGTTGGGTTCGTTATTTAAAACAATTGATTTCTGTATTGCTGGCATATTTTGTATTGTTTTATTTATTTTATAATGTTTGTATCAATTTAGGGGTATTAAAGACTTTTTTTATTGTTAGAAAGACAATGTTTTGGAGTCTTATTGTGGTTTTTATAGTTGGACTTGTTCAGCTTTTAATCTACTCAGGAGCAATGAGTTTAATTCCTCTTTATGAATTATTTGACTATTTACCATTTACAAGGCCGACTTTATATTTTGAATTAAAAAGAGTTAATGCTACTGCTTGGAGGCCTCCAGATTTAGGTATTTATGTAATAAGTATTTCTGGTTTTATATTTAGTTATATCCTTACCAATAAAAAATGGTATAGGTTTATTCCTTTTCTACTTGTAATTTTTTTAAGTATTGTTTCTAAATCACGTACAGCTTTAGTAACTGTTTTTTTACAGCTTATATTTCTAGGGTATTTTTCATATAAAAACTATCCCATATTTAGAAATGTTTGTAAAAAGATAATGATCTCTCTTGTCTGCATTCTTCCTGTGGTATTAATGCTTAAAGGAGATATAATATATGATACTATTAGTGATAGAATTGAATCATTAAATTTTGCAGATATAAAATCTGATAATGCTAGGTCTAATCAATCAAGGTTTGGTATTCAGTATGCCAATTTTCAGGTTTTTAAAAAATATCCAATTACTGGTATAGGGTGGGGACAGCAATCATTTGAATCAAAAGAATTATATCCGGAGTGGGCTACAAAAGGTAATTATGAGTTTAAGGCGTTCTATTTAAATGAAGAAATAAAATCCTTTCCTCCAGGGTATAATCTTTATATTAGGATACTTGCTGAAACTGGAATTATTGGTTTTATTATTTTTATGCTGTTTATACTGTTAATATTTTATTACACTTATAAATTTCTCAATTCAAATAAGCATTATAATTATATAGGTATTACAGTTTTTGTTGTCTTTTTTGGAACTCTTTTAATGTGGTTCCAAATAGATTCATTTAGGTTATATGTCTTTTGGTTGGGATTAGCTATGCTTATATGCTTGAGGAAAACAGATAATTTAGTAAATATTAAAAAATGATAAATACACAGAAGAAATTAATAATTCTTATATGTCATTATAATAATTTAGACGGTTTAAAAGCATCAATATTATCTGTCGATGAGTCAATTAACGTAGATATATTGATTGTAGACGATGGCAGTATAGAAAAACCAAACTTAGCTTCTTTAAAAAGAGAATACAAAGGGGGTGATATTTTTCTAGAAATTTTGCCCAAAAATATGGGCGTTGGTATGGCTACCAATCATGGGCTTAGGGTGATTTTAAAAATGAATTATGAGTTTACAGGACGGTTAGATTGTGGGGATACAAACCATAGTAATAAGTATTCAAAACAAATCTCTTATCTAAAAGAACATCCTGACGTTAAGTTAGTAGGAACTTTTGTTAATATGGTTGATACCAGTGGTAAAATACTTTTTGTGTTAAAGCATCCAACGACATACGACTCAATAATTAAAAAGATACATTTAAATAGTACTTTCGTTAATTCAAGCGTTATTTATTATGTAGATATTCTAAACGAAGTTGGCTTGTTTCCTGAGAAATATCATAGAAATGGTGAAGATTTCGCTTTTTTTTTTAATGTAATAAAAAAATATAAAGTTGCCAATATGCCCGAGGTTTTATTAGATTACGTAGTGGACCCAAACTCACTTTCTAGTACAAGACGAGTAGAGCAAGTTAAAGCTAGAATTAGTATTTTAAAATCTCATTTTTATTTTGGATTTTACCCTATTTATGGCTTAGCTAGAAATTATATCTTATTACTGGCGCCGAGAGATTTTACAACTTTTATAAAAAAAATTATTAATAAGAATTGAAAAAGAATCTTAAAAATATCTATGTAACTTTTTTTTCGCTTTTTTGTGCAGTAGTTCCGTTTACAGATTTGGGAGAAGCAATTCCTAATATTGCATTATTAGTGTTATTGGTATTATTTCCTTTTGTAGTTCAAAAAGAAGATTGGAAAAAAATTTTAGATAAGAGGTTTTATACCTTATACTTTTTAATCTTTTTGGTAACTATTCAGTTAGTTATCTTTAGTCGATTAGAGGATTTTAAATTTGTTAGTACATTACTGTTAGTCATACTTGTTTTAATTATATCTATCCCAATCAAAAATAAGCTGATTCCGATTCTCTCATTTATTTATGGATCATTAGCTTTACTTATTGTATCTACTATAAATTTGGTTAGTCACTACATGTTATCAGGGCAATTTAATATGACAGTGGGTGATCATGTTTCTTCAATTTTATTAGGTGATAGACCATATATTGGCTATGTATATGTATTAAGTTTTTGCATGTGTTTGTATGTTGCGACTCAAATTTCTAAGGCAAAATTTCTGTATTATGTTTTAGCATTATTATTTCTAGTTTTTTTATTAATTATTTCAGCAAGAATTTCGTTGATTTCAATCGTTGTTGTGGTTTTATCATATTTATTTTATACTAAAAACTTAAAAAAAGTAGGTTTGATAATAATTGTGTTAACCTTGTTTAGCATCATAATGTTTACTGTTAACCCGAGTTTAAAAAAGCGTTTTTTTATATCTAATAATAACCATAGTTTTGAACAGATAGTTAAGTTTGAACCGAGATATTTTATATGGAGTTGCGCAAATGAGATATTTTTTAATAATAAAAATTATTTCGTAGGGAAAGGCTTTGTTGTAATTAATAATGAACTAGAAAGCTGTTACGTAAACAGGTTAGATTTTGCAGATAAAAAGCAACAAGATTTTTTTGTTAGAAGTAAATTTAATACTCATAATCAATTTATCAACTTCTTGTTAAGTTCTGGTATTTTAATATTTTTAATATTTATCATTTTTTTTCTGCTTTGGCTCAAGTTAGATTATAAAAGTTATTATTCTTTTATTCTACTAATATCTCTCATTCTTTTTTGTTCAGTAGAGAACGTTTTGGCTAGGCAAATGGGCGCAGAATTATTTGCACTAACATTGATTTTTTCTACAATGATTTCTTCTAATATTAAAAATTCAGAAGGTCATTCCATCAAATAATAAGTGCTTTTTATAATGTTTATTATTTAAAATTGAACAATTACGTTCAAAAGGAATTATATTAGTTAGTATTTACTTTAGTAGCTAAATAAATTATATTTGTTGTCTATTAAATTAGGCTTGTTAGTATTCTAAAAATTAATTATTTTTCCTTTAATGAAGAAAATAAAAATAGCACATATTCTTAATTCAGTTGGAGGAGTAGATGTCTCACTACGATTAATTTTAACGAATATTGATAGTTCTAAATATGAAAATATTGTTTTTCATAGTGATGATGATACAAATGTTCCATATTTGGATAATGTTGAAAACCCTATTAAAGATTATAAATTACCAATCAAAAGGGAGATTAGTCCATTAAAAGACATTGCTGCGATTTTTAATACGTTAAAAATTTTAAAGAAGGAGAAACCACAAATTATTCATGCTCATAGTGCAAAAGGTGGTATAATAGGGAAAATAGTAGGTTATATATTAAAAATACCAGTTTTACACACGCCTCAAGCTTATTCTTATTTAAGTGCAGAAACGAGTTTTAAGCAAAATTTGTATCTTTTTGTTGAGCGGTGTTTTAGAGGTCTTAATAATAAAATTTTAGCTTCTTCTGTTTCTGAAAAAAATAGAGCTATTAAAGAGGTTGGTTATAATAGAGAGAATGTGTTGTTATTTAATAATTCAATTAATCCAATTTCTGAAATAGAAGATTTATCTATTGAAAAAACTTGGCCAGATTATTATATCTGTTCTGTTGGCCGTCCTTCCTACCAAAAAAATATTGAGCTTATGCTTGATGTATTGGTTGAGGTAAAAAAAACGCTGCCACAAATTCATCTTGTACTAATGGGTGTTGGTTATCATTCACCTAGTCTTAATACGGTTAAAGAAATAATTAAAACACAAAATTTAGATAAAAATGTTACTCTTTTAGAATGGACTTCTCGCAATGATATATTTAATATTATAAAAAACTCTCAATTATATATTTCTACAGCAAGATATGAAGGGCTACCCTATTCTGTAATAGAAAGTCTAGCACTTAAAAAAGCTATTGTAGCCACTGATGCTGACGGAAATAGAGATTTGATAGAGAATAATTATAATGGTTATCTTATTGAGAATGAAGATAAGTACAAGTTTTCTGAAGGAATAATTAAGTTAATAAATACTAATGAAATTAATACTAAGTTTTCTGAAAACTCGTTAAAACTATTTAATAGTAAATTTGATATCAATAAGAACATTCGTCATCTGGAAAAAATTTATTTAGAAAATCTAAAAAAGTAACCATATTTTTATTAAATAATAAAACGAAAAATTGAGTTTATTCAAACAAGGAAGATATTCTGGGTATTTAAGGCCCATCTCTTACATTATTGATTTATTAATAATTAATGTAATAGCTGTCTTTTATTTATTTAATGAGAGTTATCCATTTGCTTTTTTAGCTCTAATATCAATATGTTGGTTTTTTTTATCTGTTTATTCACATTTTTATGAGGTATATAGATATACAAGACCAATAAACATTTTGTCGCTTATTGTGCAGCAATTTATTTTGTTCCTACTTGTGATTTTTGCTTTTTCGGGTTTGTATTATGAGCTTGATATGTATCCAAAGCCATTAGTTAAATATGCGCTATTGTGTTTTCTTTTTATTACAATTTTTAAATATGCCATATATTACCTACTGCAGAAATATAGAACCTCGTTTGGTGGAAACTTTAGAACCACGGTAATTATAGGGTTCAACAAAAAGACACTTGCTTTAGATAACTTTTTTAACAAGAATCCAGAGTATGGTTATTCACATAAAAAGACTTTCAATTTAAAAAATAAAACAGATTCTCTTGATGCTTGTTTTCAGTTTGTACTAAAAGAAAGTATTGATGAGATTTATTGTTCTATTTCAGAATTAAGCAATGCTCAAATTGCTGATATTGTAAATTTTGCTGATAATAATCTTAAGATTTTAAAGTTTATTCCAGATAGTAAAGAGATTTATTCAAAAAAATTAAGATATGAATATTACGATTATATACCTGTTCTTACACTTAGAACTATTCCTTTAGAAGATTCTGTAAACACAATTATAAAACGTGTTTTCGATATTCTATTCTCTTGTTTCGTTATCGTCTTAATTCTATCATGGTTAACACCTATAATCGCCATCTTAATAAAGTTAGAATCTAGAGGTCCTATATTTTTTAAACAGTCTAGAAATGGATTTAATTATAAAGAATTTGATTGTTATAAGTTTAGATCTATGATGCCAAATAAGGATGCGCATGCAAACCAAGCAACAAGAGGCGACCAGCGGGTGACTAAGGTTGGTAAATTTATCAGAAAAACAAGTATTGATGAATTACCACAGTTTTTTAATGTTCTTTTTGGCGATATGTCTGTAGTAGGACCAAGACCTCACATGGTAAGTCACACAAAAATGTATGCTAAGAAAATAGATAAATTTATGGTTAGACATTTCGTTAAACCTGGCATTACAGGTTTAGCACAAACTAGTGGTTTTAGAGGAGAGGTCGAAACAGATAAAGACATTATTGGTAGAGTAAAGTATGATATATTCTATATCGAGAACTGGTCATTACTTCTAGATATTAAAATTATAATTCAAACCTTTGTTAACGCTGTAAAAGGTGAAGATAAAGCTTATTAGATATCGCAAATTAAGATTTAATATCAACCCTGTAACTAAACTTCATTCGAAATTACCCCAAATACCTTTTAAAATAATCAAATACATATGGAATTTATACGAGGAAGATATTCATGGGTTTTAAGACCATTTTTGATTATATACGATCTCTTTGTTATTAATTTTCTTGCTTTTTATTTACTAAATTTTAATAGCCAAGAATTATACTTTTTCTCATATGAGTTGTTCAATAATAAAAATATATTATACTTATTGTACTCAGTCATATTTTGGCTTTTATCTACACATTTCTTAAAATTTTATAAAGTTTATAGATACACGTCTTTATTAGATATTCTTTCTCTTATTTTAAAGCAATTGGTTGTATATACTTTTTTAGTTTATGCTTTTGAAGGATTTTTTAGAAGTATTAACATAGAGGTTTCTGTAACATTAAATTATTTAGTTTATAGTTTTTTAGCTATTAGCTTCGTTAAGTTATTAAGCTATTATATTCTAAAATCTATTAGAGTGTATTTAAAAGGAAACTTAAGGAATATTATTGTTATTGGTGATGGGGAAAGTGTCAACGCATTAAAAAAAATATTTCTAGAAAAGAAAGAGTTGGGCTACAGTATTAAAGCTATTTTTAGTAAATCACAAGAAGATAACAATTCGGGTTTTATTGAAGATAGCTTTGCCTACCTAGAAAGTAATAATGACAATATTGATGAGATTTACTGTTCAATTACAGATTTATCAGAGAAAGAACTTAATGAGTATGTGAGGTATGCAAACATACATCACTGTAACATTAAGTTTATTCCAAACACAAAAAAGTTTATTACCAAACGATATAAAACAGATTACTACAACTACATCCCTGTTTTATCTATTCAAGAAGTCGCTCTAAATAATGAAGTCAACAAACTTTTTAAACGCGTATTCGATATTGTATTTTCTATATTAATAATAGTTTTTGTATTACCATGGCTGTCTATTCTTTTATTTATTTTAATTAAGTTAGAATCAAAAGGGCCTTTGTTTTATAAGCACAAAAGAACAGGAATAAATTATAAAGTATTCTATTGTTATAAATACAGATCGCTTACCACAACTCAAGAATCTAAAGGAACGTATGTGAGCCAAAACGATAAACGGGTCACTGCAATAGGTAAGTTTATACGGAGAACAAGTATAGACGAATTACCACAGTTTATAAACGTTTTAAAAGGGGAAATGTCTGTAGTTGGTCCAAGACCACACATGCTTACGTATACCGATGATTATTCTAAGAAAATTAATAAGTACAATTTTATCTATAGACATAATGTGAAACCAGGCGTAACAGGATTAGCACAAATTAAAGGATATAGAGGTGAAATTAAACGCGATAAGGATATTATAAATAGAGTAAAATATGATATTTTTTACATAGAAAATTGGTCACTTTTATTAGATTTAAAAATCATTGGCCTTACCATAATTAACGTTGTTAAAGGCGACGATAAAGCATATTAAAGTAATATATGAAACCACTAGTTTCTATCATAACTCCGATGTATAACAATGCTAATGTCATAGAGAGAACCATTAGTAGTGTACTCAATCAAACGTATCCTAATTGGGAGTTGCTTTTGGTAGATGATGCATCTACAGATCAGATTAAGGCTATTTTAAAGCCATATATTGATAAAGACTCAAGAATTAAGCTATATAGCCACAAAAATAATAAAGGTGCGGCAAAGGCGAGAAATTTAGGAACTAAAATGGCTTTGGGTAATTATATTGCGTTTTTAGATGCAGACGACCTTTGGGAAAGCAATAAACTTCAATTACAAGTAGCACAACTTAAAAGCAATAATACTGATGTCTGTTTTGGAAGTTATGAATGGATTGATTCTGAAGGGGATCCACTAAATAAAAAAGTCCATGCTTTAAAATCACTTACTTACAAAAAGCTACTGAAAGCAAATTATATAGGTAACTTAACAGGAATTTATAATTGTGAAAAATTAGGTAAAATATACACGAAAGATTTAAAAAAACGGCAAGATTGGTTACTGTGGTTAGAAGCTTTAAAACGAAGTGAAAAGCCAGCAATAGGTATTACTAAAACAATAGCCTATTACAGAATTACAGAAGGGTCGCTCTCATCAAATAAAACGAGTCTTATAAAACACAACTTTAATGTCTATAGAGTTGGTTTGGGGTTTTCGTTCCTAAAATCTGTAGTATATCTAATTCAATTCTTCAATGAACATTTGTTTGTAAAAAAACGATTGATTAAGCCTATAACTTAGAAACAAACTGTTTTAATTTTCCGGATTTTGAGCGTTTTAGTTTGTTTAAGCGTTCAAAGCTGACGGTGATTCCAGATTCCAAGTAGCGTTCTATTTCTGAGGTAATGAGTGTTCTCTTTTTAGGTGAGAGTTCATCTCTACTCACAAATTTTATTTTAAAATGATCTAAAGCCAGTTGCTCAATTATAAATTCTGAAACATTACCATCATTTTCAATCACGCTTTTTGTAATGTAGTAAAATGTAAGTCCAGCTGCTTTTTTTCCGCTTGGTAGTTGTACAATATCATTTGTTCTGCCAGTGAGATGCTTTAAAATAGGCTTTTTGAGAGTGCTTTCTTTGCTGAGGACACCAACATCACCAACATCATAACGTATTAGTGGATGTGCTTTATTGAAAAAGGAGGTAATAACAATTCGACCTTCTTCACCATATGGTAAAACCGTATTATTTTTATCTAGAATTTCAACATACAAGGTTTCACTATTAACTTGCCATTCATCCTTTAGATTTTGAAAAGCAATTAAATCTAGTTCAGAAGCTCCATATTCGTTCACTACAGGCACACCAAAATAAGTTTCCATAAGAGATTTATCATCATCAAATAACATTTCTGAAGTCACAATACAAACTTTTAAATTTGGACAAATTTGACTTAAAACCAAACCTTTTTGTTTTAAAAATTTAGCAAATTGAACTATTGAACTGGTGTAACCGTTGATGAAGTCAAATTCAGATTTTTTAAATTTTGTCAAGGCATTTTCAAAAGCAGCATCACTCAAGTCAAACACCGAAAATCGAAATCTATTGCTAAAATAGTCCTTCAACCGTTCCTTATAATAGCCTTTTTTATCTAAAGGAATCCCATAAAATCGTGCTTGTTTGGATGTGTTAAAATCTATACCATACCAACCAAACCGGTTCATAATTTCTGCCCAAGTCAACGCATGGCACCATTTGTCTTTTGCAAAAATAAAAGGATCACCAGAGCTTCCAGATGTTTTATTTATATAGACATTTTTAGGTGTAAATCCATCACTTAAGCGTTGTTCTAATGGTTGCTGTAAATGTCGTTTTGTAATAATTGGTACTGAATTCCAATCGTTGATATCAATTGATTTTCCTAAGGTTTTGTAGAAGGAATTATGCTCCAAATGATACGTAATAGTGGCTCTTTTCTGATCTTCAATATAAGTTTCAAACTCCGAATCATTTTTCGCTTGAATTTCAGCTAAAGCAATTTTAGCCTTGTCAATATCAAAGCCATTTACTTTTAAGGTAAAATCGAATAATCGCAAAGTGTTTTTTGCCTTTAAGGTTTCCGTAAATTAATTGTTTTTTAAACTTAAAACCAATTATTTTTGCCTAAAGAAATTTTAGACATGAATATTTTAGTACTTGGCTCAGGAGGAAGAGAACACACATTTGCATGGAAATTAGCACAAAGTGACCGTTGTAAGGGACTTTTTGTAGCTCCAGGAAACTCAGGAACAAAAGCAATTGCAACGAACTTAAATATTGGTGTTACCGATTTTAAAGCCATTAAATCTGCGGTTTTAGAACATAAAATAGATTTGGTAGTCGTTGGGCCAGAAGATCCATTAGTACAAGGTATTCACGATTTCTTTTTAGAAGATGATACCATAAAGCATGTTGGAGTTATTGGACCACAACAGGCTGCAGCAGAATTAGAAGGCAGTAAAGAGTTTGCTAAAGAGTTTATGATGCGTCATAACATTCCCACAGCAGCTTATGAGAGTTTCACTAAAGCTAATGTAGAAGATGGTTACAAATTTTTAGAGACTTTAAAACCACCATACGTTTTGAAAGCTGATGGTTTAGCAGCAGGAAAAGGAGTGTTAATCCTAAACGATCTACAAGAAGCTAAAGATGAACTCAAAAGTATGTTGGTCGATGCTAAATTTGGTGACGCGAGTACCAAAGTGGTTATCGAAGAATTTTTAGACGGTATTGAATTGAGTTGTTTTGTTTTAACCGACGGAAAAGATTACAAAATTTTGCCAACGGCTAAAGATTATAAACGTATTGGAGAAGGAGATACAGGTTTAAATACAGGTGGTATGGGAGCGGTTTCACCAGTGCCATTTGCGACAAAAGAATTTTTAGATAAAATTGAAAACCAAGTTGTAATACCTACAGTAGAAGGTTTAAAGAAAGATAACTTACCTTATGTTGGGTTTATTTTTATTGGTTTAATTAAAGTTGGAGATGATCCAAAAGTAATTGAATACAATGTTAGAATGGGTGATCCTGAAACTGAAGTCGTTTTACCAAGATTAAAAACCGATTTGGTAGCTATTTTTGAAGCGATGGCAAACCAAACATTATCAGAAGTAACTATTGATATTGATGAACGCGCTGCAACAACCGTAATGTTGGTGTCTGGTGGTTATCCTGAAGCTTACGAGAAAGGAAAAGAAATTACAGGATTAGAAAATATTACAGATTCTATAGCTTTTCATGCAGGAGCAGTTGAAAACGATGGAAAAGTTATAACGTCTGGTGGGCGTGTAATAGCAATTACGTCTTATGGCAATACGTATTCTGAAGCCATAAAAAAATCTTATCAAAGTATAGAAAGTCTACATTTTGATAAGATGTATTACCGTAAGGATATTGGATTTGATTTATAGAAAAGAATGTGAAGATATACTTTTGTCTTCTTCATTATTATCATTGAATTTTTTAAGCTGTAGCATCCAATACACAAATGCAACGATGCCAATAAACATAAATATCCACGACATAATATTAGCAGCAAACCAGCTTTCTAACTCTAATGCTTTAAGTGCATCAAATGGAGCAAATAACACGTTTACAAATAAATCCGCTATTCCGTTAAAGAAATCACTCATAACTTTATAAATTTACACCAATTCTAATTTTGAATTGGGATTGAGCAGCAAAAATACAAAAAGAAATGAGACTCTTATAAATGTGTGGTTAGAATTTTTATTGGATATTTTGGGTTCAGAATGGATTATAATTTTGAGCATAGCATCGTTAAGGTTCAAAATTATAATGTAATTATGTCCGTAAAGAGGCATAAAAAAATAAATGGCATATTTATAAGCGTCTTTTTATGATTACAAGTGTTTTTAATAAATCTAAGCCCATAAACTTCATAATTGTTGCGGTTTATGTTTCCCTTTTATTTGTAATTACGAACTACAACTTACTTTTTTCGGACCTAAACACGTCTTTAGCAACGCTTTTTAAATGGGTGATTACGTTGTTTTTAGTTTTTTTAATTGACTTTATTGTCTCTAAAAATAATCTAACCCAAAGAAATAGTTACGCTATTATGACTTTTGGTTTATTGTTTGGGATGTTTCCAGAAGCAATGATGCACACAAATATATTGCTGGCTAACCTGTTTATCTTTTTTGCTTTAAGACGATTGATAAGCTTGCATTCTATCCTTCACGTTAAAAAGAAGTTGTTTGATGCGGCCTTCTGGATTGTATTAGCGGCTTTATTCTATTTCTGGGCGATTCTGTTTTTTGCTTTAGTAATTGTAGCACTAATTTACCATTCTCAAAACGATTTTAAGAACGTTATTATTCCTTTCATGGGTGCAGCAACAGTTATAATATTACTTTTAGTATATAATATTTTAGTGGATGATGTGTACTTAAAACCTACTAATTTTAAACGGTATGCAAGTTTAGATTTTACAGCTTATGATAGTAAAGAAAATATTCTAAAACTCACAGTGTTATTTACATCGTATGTATGGACGCTTGTTTACTTTTTTAAAAATATTCCAGATAAAAATAAGAAATTAAAACCCTCTTATTTCTTAATCGCTTGGGCTTCTATAATTGCTATTTTAGTGGCTATTATAGCGCCTACAAAAAACGGAAGTGAATTTCTGTTTTTATTTGCTCCCTTTTCAATAATAATGGCAAACTATATTGAAGTGATTTCAGAACGTTGGTTTAAGGAAGTTTTTGTAGCGCTTTTAGTCATTGCACCCATTGTGGGTTTATTGTTGTAACTTGTTTCCAAAGGCTAAATCACCGGCATCACCTAATCCTGGAATAATATATCCTTTTTCATTTAAACTATCATCTATAGCAGCAATCCAAAGTTTAACATCAGCATCAAAAGCATTAGACACGTAATCAACACCTTCTTGAGCACCAATAATACTTACTAGATGAATGTCTTTAGGAGTGCCAAAGGGTTTTAAAGCTTCAAATGTTGCAAGCATTGATTGTCCTGTGGCTAACATAGGATCAGCTAATATTAATGTTTTACCCTCTAAACTAGGGCAAGCTAAATATTCTACTATAATTTCAAAGCTTTCAGGATCGTGCTTATGATGTCTATAAGCTGAAATAAAAGCATTCTCCGCAGCATCAAAATAATTAAGTAATCCATTATGAAGAGGAACACCCGCTCTTAAAATGGAACATAGCACAATGTCTTTTTTATGTAAAACGGTTTCAGAAGCTCCCAAAGGCGTTTCAATATTATGAGTTTCAAACTGAAGCGATTTACTTAATTCATAACCCATAATTTCGCCAATACGTTCTATATTTCTTCTAAAGCGCATACTGTCTTTTTGAATTGTTTTATCTCTTAGTTCAGACATAAAAGTATTTAAGATTGAAGGCGTTTCAGAAAGGTTATGAATTTGCATATTACGGGAATTGGTTCAGTCGTTAAAGTTAATAATTCCTACTATATTTGTAAACATTAAATCAATTTCATTATGTTTTCACAAAAAGCAAACGCTATATTTCAAGAGGTTATTGAGACTTATAAAGTTTTAGATACCGTAGATCAGCCTTTTACAAACAAGTATGATAAAAACGATGATCTTATTGCGCATTTATTATATAGAAAATCTTGGATAGATACTGTTCAATGGGCTTACGAAGATATTATTAGAGATCCAAACATCGATCCGGTAGCAGCTTTAAAGTTGAAACGAATGATTGATGCCTCTAACCAAGATAGAACGGATACGGTTGAATATATCGATAGTTATTTTTTAAATAAATACAAAGACGTAACCGTAAAACCAGATGCTAAAATCAATTCTGAAAGTCCAGCTTGGGCAATCGATCGTTTGTCAATTTTAGCACTAAAAATTTATCACATGCACCTCGAAACTGTAAGAGATGATGCTAGTGATGCACATAAAGCAGCGTGCCAAACAAAACTTAATGTTTTATTAGAACAGCGTGTAGATTTAAGCACTGCGATAGACGATATGCTTAACGATATTTCAAATGGAGATAAGTACATGAAAGTTTATAAGCAAATGAAAATGTACAATGATAATGAACTAAACCCTGTTTTGAGGGGACAGAAATAGTTCGTGAACCTGTTGGGTTTTTAAAACCTGACAGGTTTGTACAAAATTATGCAAAAACCAAAACACATACTTGTCCTTAGGTTTTCTGCAATGGGAGATGTTGCAATGACAGTTCCTATTTTGCGAGCATTGACAACACAGTATCCCGAATTAAAAATAACAGTCGTTACAAGATCCTTTTTTAAACCCTTTTTTCAAGATTTAGAAAATGTAACCGTTTATGAACCTGATTTTAAAGGCAAGCATAAAGGTGTTTTAGGGCTTTATAAATTATCTAAAGAACTTAAAGCATTAAATTTTGATGCTGTAGCTGATCTGCATAATGTTCTACGTAGTAAAATTTTAAAGTTTTTTTTCTTCGGAAAAAAAGTGGTGCAATTAGATAAAGGTCGAGCCGAAAAAAAAGCGCTTACGACTGGTCAATTATTTCGGCAATTAAAAACCACACACCAACGCTATGCTGATGTTTTTGAAGCTTTGGGATATTCCATAGAGGTATTACAACCTGTATTTCCAAATCCAAAACAATTATCAGAAAAATTAAATGGTTTTATTTCAAATAAAGATTTCAAAACTATTGGAATTGCACCTTTTGCAGCACACGAAAGTAAGATGTATCCTTTAGCTCAAATGGAACGTGTTATTGAGGCGCTTTCTAAAGAGTACAACATCATTTTATTCGGTGGAGGAAACAAAGAAATTCAGATTTTAAATGACCTTGAAGCAAAGTTCCAAAGCGTAAAATCTGTAGCAGGAAAGTTAAATTTAGAAGAAGAACTACTTCTTATTTCAAATTTAGATCTCATGCTCGCTATGGATTCTGGTAATGCACACATGGCTGCAATGTTGGGTAAAAAAGTAATTACAATTTGGGGTGTAACGCATCCTTTTGCTGGTTTTGCACCTTTCAATCAGCCTATAGATTTTGCGCTTACCGCAGACAGAGAAGATTTTCCTTTAATACCTACCTCTATTTACGGTAATAAATTCCCTGATGGTTATAAGAATGCAGCTGGTAGTGTTTCTGAAGTAGAAATCATTTCAAAAATTAAAGCAGTTATATAAAACTTCTCGATACAATTTTTTCCTGCCTCAAAAATCACGCGAAGTGACATTATTTCTTTTAATCACTATTCGTCAGATCGAGTGACATTCGTTTTTTAGAATTTCGTATCGAGAACTTTTGATCATAAAAAGACCTTTCAGGTTTTTAAAACTTGAAAGGTCTAAGGTTTTTTAAAATTTACGTAAAATGATGTTTAGATAAGTAAGAATCCAATGATCCAAAAATCTAACTAATCTAATAATCTAGATTAAACGTCATCATAATCAACAGCCACGGTAGTTGATGTAGGATGCGCTTGGCAAGTCAAAATTAATCCTTCAGCAACTTCGCTATCTGTTAAAATATTATTCTGACGCATTTCGGCAGTACCTTCTGTAACCTTAGCAATACAACTACTACAAATTCCTCCTTGACAAGAATAAGGGGCATCGATATCTTGTTTTAAAGCGGCTTCAAGAATCGTTTGTTTTTGTGACATATTGAATTCGAATTCCTCTTCATCAACCACCACTTTGATTTTTGTTTCACCTGAAGGTAAATCAGTAGCAATATCAGAACCCGCTTCAACAGGAGCTGTAAATAATTCAAATTTAATCGCTTTTTCCTTTACACCATTTTCGATTAAAACATCTTTAACGGTATGAATCATTTGTTCTGGACCACAGAGGTAGAAGTTTTCAATCGTAACTCCTTTGTATTTATTTTTAACGATGAGGTTTACTGTGCTTTTTTCGATGCGTCCAAATAAGGCATCAGTTTCTTGTGATTGACTGTAAATAAAATGGGCATGAAAACGGTTAGCATATTGTTTTTTTAGTTGCAATAATTCTTCAATGAACATCGCGTCAGATAACGTTTTGTTACCATAAACTAATATGAAATTACTAAACGGTTCTTCCTCTAAAAGAGTTTTAGCAATACTAAGCACTGGAGTAATTCCGCTTCCGGCAACAAAGGCAGCAATAGTTCTGGTTTTGGCAGCATTAGCTTCAAATACAAAACGACCATTTGGTTCTGCAACCTCTAATACATCACCTGCTTTTAAGATAGTGTTGGCGTAAACAGAAAATGTTCCACCTTCAACAGCTTTTACAGCAACAGTAACGTTTCCGCTATTTTGAGACGCACAGATAGAATAATCTCTACGGATGTCTTCGCCATTAATAGTAGTTTTTAAGGTAATATATTGTCCGGCTTTAAAGCTAAATTTTTCCTTAAGGTTCTCAGGGATGTCAAAGGTAATGGCTACTGAACTGTCCGTTACTTTATCAACTGATTTTATAGTGAGTGAATGAAAATGTGACATTAAAAAATAATTTTTTGCAAAGATAACTAATCTTCCATAGACCTGACAGGTTTTTGAAACCTGTCAGGTATTTTTTACATACCTAAGTTTCTTATACATAAGAAAATTATGTATATATTTGTAATACGATGAGTAATTCAAAATTATATAAAGGAAGTTTAACAACCATCATTTTAAAGCTATTAAATGAGCATGATAAAATGTATGGTTACGAGATTACCCAAAAGGTAAAGGCACTGACACAAGGAGAACTTAAAATCACAGAAGGTGCCTTATATCCGGCATTACATAAGTTAGAAGCGGAAGGTTTGCTAGATGTTGAGGTCGCAAAAGTGGATAACCGACTGCGAAAATATTACAAACTCACCGAAACAGGAACCAAAGAAACCGTTAATAAGCTTGAAGAATTAGCAGAGTACATTAAAACGATGCAAGCTATAGTGAATCCAAAACTAGCTTAGACCTATCAGGTTTTTAAAACCTAGCAGGTCTTCATTTAAAATGACAATGAAATTATCTAAAGAAGACATACAATTTATTGATACGTATCTAGAGAATTCTGATGTAGTTTTTGCCGATATCAGAATGGAAATGGTAGACCATGTGGCTTCAGACATCGAAGAACGAATGGAAGCTGGGGACACGAGAGGTTTTTATAATGTCTTTAAAGGTTATATGGTTGAGAATAAAGCCCAACTTTTAAAGGATAATAAACAATTTTTAAAGTCTGCCGATAAGAAGATATGGAAGGCATTAGTGAAGGAGTTTTTTAGTCCAGTGGCACCAATATTATTTATAGTGTTTTGTACGGCTTTCTATTTACTGTCTCAAAATTATGGTATAGAGGTTTTAAAATGGTTTGTTTCCGTTATTCCATTAATAGGTTTATTAGGTTTTATGGTAACTTATATTATTTATCAAAGTATTAAAAGCTTAAAAAGATTTTCAGTAGTTGAACGCTTAGCGTTTCCATTTTATGCGTTCTACCAACTGCCTAATCTATTTTTTAATTTCTCAAGAAAAGCAGAGGGAACGAATACTATGATTTGGCTTATAGCTAGCGTGAGCATAGGTTTAACTCTAATAACACTTTTAATTATTGTCAGTGTAAAATTATTTAAGAGTTACGAAAAACAATATAAGAGCCTTGCATAAGTCATGAAACTAACCAAAGAAGAAATACAATTCATAGACGATTACCTTATTAAAAACAAGGTAAAGTATTGGGATGTGCGTTTAGAACTTCTAGATCATATTGTTTCTGCGGTTGAAGAGAAAATAACGAAAGGTGGTATGTCTTTTAATGAAGCTTTACTTCAGGTGCATAGAGGCTTTGGAAACCAGTTTATAGAATTTGGTGTTCCTAAAAACAAAATATTTGAAAGCGGATTATATCAAAGTAATATCGGATTTAAGAAGTTCATAAGAAATAAGCAGAAAGCATTGGGAAGGAAATACCGAAAAATGACATGGAACCATCTGAAAGTTAAGTTTTCTACATTTAAGTTCTGGTTAGAGTATTTGGCAATTATTTTACTCTTTATTATGCTCTATCAATTTAAACCAGAGTTATGTTTCCTTATAGGTTTATTGGTTTTAATGCTTCCTACAATATATTCAGTGTATTATTCTATAAAAGATAAGTCTACTCGAAAATCATTAAGTTTCGCAATGGCTACAAGTTCTGCGATGGCAGTGTGGTCATTATATAATCTTTCGTTTTATATCTTAAAGGATAGTTATGAGAATGTTGTAAATATGCCTCACGGGTTTTTTGTTATTGTAACATGTTTATTTTATCCTATGATTAGATCTAATATTGAGCTTTATCAGAACATATATAAAGAGAATAAGACAACTTTTAACCTTAAGTTTTTATAAATGAAACATGTGTCCATTAAAAACAATAAGAATAATCACATGAAATTAAGCGAATCCCAAATACAAGACCTCTACGCCTTCACAAGACAACATTTTGTAGAGCACTACGACTTACAAACCGAACTCGTAGATCATTTAGCTAATGACATAGAAGCACAATGGCAAGTTCTGCCCAAGCTCACTTTTGAGGATGCCAAAAACAAAGCCTTTAAGAAATTTGGCATATTTGGTTTTATGGATGCTATTGAACAAAAAGCAAAAGCTATGAATAAACGCTACATGCGTTATATGTGGACTGAACTTAAGAAATGGTTTGAGCTACCACAAATTATTGCAACGATAGGCTTGTTTCTGTTATTTTATCTAGCTTTTTCTTCTGAATTTGTAGCAATTGCTTCTGTGGTACTTTATGTTCTTATTGCCTCATGGGTTATGTATAAATCTATTCAGCTGAATAGACAGTTTAGACGCAGAAAGGAAATTTCTAACAAAAAATGGATGTTGGAAGAAATGATCTATAAACAAGCCGGAGCAACATCGTTAATTTTTCTATCTCAGATTTATAATATGTTTATAATCTCAGATGAATTTTTAACTAACATATATGCTGTCCTTGGTTTATCATTGGCGTTTACAGCTTTAGTTTTAATCAATTATATCAGCTTTGAACTCATACCCAACAAAGCCGAAAAACTACTCAACGAAACCTACCCAGAATTTAGTTTGTAACAAATTCCTGTTTTTTAATACTTACTACATAAACCAACCCATCATTACATTATGATAAAACATTTTCTCAATCTTGAATGGAAACAATATTTTCGTTCGTCGTATTGGCAAAAAAATATGGTCATCAATATCTTAATGGTATTTTTTGCGCTTTATTTTGTTGTTTCTTTTGCCGCATTAGGATTCGGATTGTTCTTTTTACTAAGGAAGGCATTTCCAGATCAAGACCCATTTATCATCGCAAACAACTATCTGTTTTATTGGATTATTGGAGATTTGCTAATGCGATTCTTTTTGCAAAAGCTTCCTGTAATGAGTGTGAAACCCTTATTAACGCTTCCCATAAAGCGTTCAACAGTGGTGAATTATGTTTTAGGAAAATCGGCAGTATCATTTTTTAACTTTCTGCCCTTATTTGCTATTATTCCGTTTAGTATCATCTTAATCGGAGAAGGTTATGATACGTCAATGATATTAACATGGATGTTTACAATGATTGTTGTAGTGCTTATTATAAATTTCATAAACTTTATAATTGAAGCATTTTCGGCTAGTTCTGAATTATCATTTTTGCCTATAGTTGCGATTGTAGGAGTGCTATTTACTTTAAATTATTTTGGAATCTTACCATTAACAACATTAATTGGTAGTGGATTCTTGGCTATTGCAGGTAATCCAATTTTGGTTTTAATTCCTATAGCGATCTTAGTTGCATGCTACATTTTCAACTTTAAAATTTTAAGAGAGAAGCTGTTTTTAGATAGCTCTTTAAAATCTAAAGTTACAGAAGTTAATGCTTCAGACTTATCATGGACAGAACGTTTTGGTGACATTGCACCATTTATGAAACTCGATTTAAAATTGATTTGGAGAAACAAACGAACCAAATCAATGGCTATGCTGTTAGTGGTTGGTGTGCTTTACGGCTTGTTCTTTTATCCACAGCCACAGTTTTTGAAAATGGAATTTATGTATGCCTTTATCGGAATATTTTCTACGGGATTCTTCCTTATTAATTTCGGGCAATTCATTCCGGCTTGGGATAGTGGTTACTACAAATTACTAATGAGCCAAAATATTAAATACGAGCAATATTTACGTTCAAAATTTATCTTAATGGTTATAAGTGTGGTGCTTCTTTTTGTATTGGGAATTCCTTATGTGTATTTCGGATATAAAATTTTAATTGCCCATTTTGCCGCAGCTATTTATAACATTGGTGTTAATACTCATGTTATTCTTTATGGTGGATCATTCAATAGAAAAAAGATTGATTTAGATAAAAAAGCAGCCTTTAACTATCAAGGGACAGGAGCTGTACAATGGATCATCGGAATTCCGTTAATGTTAATTCCAATGGCTTTATTTGGGGTGATCAATTGGCTTGTTGGTTTTGAAGCCGCATCAGCTTTATTAATCCTTCTAGGTGTTGCAGGTATTGTGTTTCATAAGAAATTAATGAAAGGCATTACTAAACGATATCTCGATTCAAAATACAAAATGATTGACGCCTTTAGTCAAGATAACTAATACATTCACAGACCATGATATATACAAAAGACCTTTCAAAAACATATAACGGAACAACCGTTCTAAAGATTGAAGAATTAACCATTCCTAAAGGCCAAAGTTTTGGTTTGGTAGGGAATAATGGAGCAGGAAAAACAACGTATTTTAGTTTGCTTCTCGATTTAATTAAACCTACCACAGGAAGTATCACTAGTAATAATGTTGTTGTAGATGAAAGTGAAGATTGGAAACCATTTACATCATCATTTATTGATGAAAGCTTTTTAATTGGCTATTTAACACCAGAAGAATATTTCTATTTCATAGGAGAACTTCGTGGTCAGAATAAAGCCGATGTAGATACGTTAACATCAAAGTTTGAAGATTTCTTTAACGGAGAAATCATTGGAAAGAAAAAATATCTTAGAGATTTAAGTAAAGGAAATCAAAAGAAAGCAGGTATTGTGGCGGCACTTATTGGTCATCCGGAAGTTATTATTTTAGATGAACCCTTTGCTAATTTAGATCCAACAACTCAAATACGACTAAAACAAATCATTAAAGACTTAGCCGAAAAACAAGGAGTTACTGTTTTAGTATCTAGTCACGATCTAACCCACGTTACAGATGTTTGTGAGCGTATCGTTGTATTAGAAAAGGGAAATGTGATTAAAGATTTAGAAACCAATCCTGCCACGTTGAAGGAATTAGAGGCGCATTTTGGAAGCACTGCCATGGCTTCTCAAGAAGAGGAATAAAAAATACAACAGATTTAAATCAGCGTAAGAACAATAAGAGGCTTGTTCCTGTAACGTCCAATACGAATGTATGGCTTTAAAGCGCTATTCATTTCAGAAATAATTCAAATTGGCATGAAAATCATTTTCATGTCAATTTTTTTATGCAAGAGTAGGTCTTTGCGTTTCCGCGACTTCGCGTGAATATTAATTTTTTAATTCATCTAATAATCCCAAACAAACTACAATCAAGTCTTTATTCTTGATTCTAACAGCGAAGCGGTCTAATATCTTCTAAAATTCAGCCTCAAATTCAAAAAGATCCTTATTTTTACCACATAACACACTAAACAGGGTGTTTTTAAGTTATCTATAATACGATATTTCCATATTAAATTGGATATCAATCTAAATAGAACCAACGTTTGAAAACCTATTACAAAATTATATTATCTCTATGTTGCGTGGTAATGCTTACCCAAAGTTGTTCGCGTAAAAAGGATAAATTCATTAACAGAAATTTTCACGCTATGGGCACAAAATACAATGTGCTTTATAACGGAAATATTGCATTAGAACGAGGAAAAGATGGAGTGAACAATGAGTTCACAGAAAACTTCTGGGACCTTTTGCCTGTGGAGCGCATGAATGTGTCCGAAGATATCTTTCTACCAGGACAAACCAAAAATGCCGATTTTGAACGCGCCGAAGAAAAAGCGATAAAAGCGATTCAGGTGCACGGAATGAATATTGACGGAAAAGAAAAAAATACGCAGATAGATGAGGCGTATTTACTTTTAGGACAAGCACGTTATTTTGATCAGCGTTTTGTACCAGCAATGGCTGCTTTCAACAATATTTTAAATAAATATCCAACAAGCGATAAAATTAATCAAGTTAAAATCTGGCGCGAAAAAACGAGTATGCGCTTAGATAATGATGCTGGTGCTATAGAGAAACTGAAACGCTTGTTAAAAGAAGAAGAAATTGAAGGGCAAGATTTAGCAGATGCTACAGCAGCTTTGGCCCAAGCTTATATCAATATAAAATCTAAAGACAGTGCATTAGCTCAGCTCGCTATTGCAGCTGAGAACACAAAGGTTAAAAGAGAAAAAGCGCGTTACCATTTTATTAAAGGGCAATTGTATAATGAATTCGGAAAAAAAGATAGTGCTAATATAGAATTTGATGCTATTATAGATATGCATCGTCAAATACCAAGATCATTTTATATCAATGCGCATATCGAAAAATCAAATAATTTTGATGCATTAAACGGTGATCAAATTGAGTTTGAAGAATACCTTACAGAATTAGAAGAAAACAGAGAAAACAGACCGTTTCTAGATAAAATTTATTACCGTATTGCAGAGTATCATCGCAATAATACATCAGATAGCATTTCTGAAGTATATTACAATAAATCACTTAGAAAAACAACCTCAGATAAGTATTTAAGAGCGCTTAGTTATGAAACTTTGGGGAACATGTATTTTGATAGAAATGTTTATAAAACCGCAGGAGCGTATTACGATAGTACAATGACAGCAATGGTTGTCAACACAAAGCCCTACCGAATTATAAAAAAGAAGCGCGAAAATCTTGATGATGTTATATATTATGAAGGTATTGCGCAAACCAATGATAGTATTTTAAGAATGGTAAGTTTGCCAAAATCGGAGCAATTAGCACTCTATACAAAATACGCAGAAGATCTTCAGCTAAAAGCTTTAGAGGCACAAAAGCAACAAGAAGAAGCTTTAGAAAGACAAAAAAATCAGGCAGCTCCAGCGACAGGATTAGATCAAAATAATAAAACAGCTTCAAGAAGTTTAAGAACTCCACCAGGAACCTCTAGAGTGACTCCTTCTAGCGGAATAGGCAATAGTGCTAGTAGCTTTTATTTTTATAATACAACTACCGTAGCTTATGGTAAAAATGAATTTTTAAAACTTTGGGGAGAACGTAAACTACAGGATAATTGGAGATTTAATGACCAACGAGCGGATATTGAGAATACGACAAAAGAAGATGAGTTAGCAGATATAACGATTAAAGACAAACGTTTTGACCCTGAAACCTATTTGGCGTCATTGCCAACACGTCAAAGTGAAATTGATAGCATTGCTACAGAACGAAACTATGCGTATTATCAATTAGGAATTATTTATAAAGAAAAATTTAAAGAGTTTCAACTTGCAAAATCTAAGCTAGAAAATCTTTTAATAAACAATCCTGAAGACCGATTAATATTACCTTCAAAATATAACCTGTACCGTATTTATATAGAATTAGGATTAAATCAAAAGGCAGAAGCTATGAAAATAGCGATTATCCAAGACTATCCGGAATCGCGCTATGCTGAAATTCTATTAAATCCACAATCCGAATTATCTAAGGATGAAAACAGTCCTGAAGCCATTTATACAAAACTCTACAAACAATTCGAAAACGAAGATTATGAAGGCGTAATTACGGAAGCTGAAGCGCAGATTAAAAGATTTGAAGGTGACGATTTTGTGCCAAAGTTTGAAATCTTAAAAGCCTCGGCTAAAGGGCGGCTTTATGGCTTTGAAGCTTATAAAGAAGGGATTAACTATATTGCATTAACTTATGCCAATACTGAAGAAGGTAAAAAAGCACAAGAAATTTTAAAAGATGCCATTCCTGTTTTAGCAAAAAAGGAATTTGTATCAGATGATGATGCGGATAAATTCAATGTGATATTTCAATTTGAAAATAATTCAGGTGAAGATATCGAAGCCTTTATTACGACTTTAAACGAGGAAGTAGCGAAAATAGAATACTTTGATCTTACGGTATCAAAAGACCTTTACGATAAAAATACAACCTTTGTGGTAGTGCATGGTCTTAAAAGTATTAATGGGGCAAAGGGATTTGGAGAATTGCTTAAATCAGAAGAAAAAGATAAAAGAGGACGTGTTATAAAACCAAAAATTACCCGACCTTACTTTGCTATTTCGTCGCCAAATTATGCGATTATCCAACGGCATAAAAACTTAATCGCGTATTTAGAATTACAGTAATTTAAAACCAAATCAACATGTTTTCTCCAGACAGAAAAAAACAAAAAGACCAATCAACTATGGAATCAACTACGCAACAAAATATTATAGCGCAAGGCACTAAAATTGTAGGTGACATTGCAAGCCAAGGCCCATTTAGAATTGACGGAACTGTTGAAGGTAACGTAAAGACTTCTGGTAAAGTGGTGGTAGGAAAATCAGGTTATATAAAAGGTACTTTACAAGGTGAAAATGCTGATTTTGAAGGTAAATTTTCAGGTAAGCTTATATTATCTGGAACATTATCATTAAAATCCACAGCACATATTGAAGGTGAGGTTCATATTACCAAATTAGCCGTTGAGCCAGGAGCAACGTTTAATGCGACTTGTAGTATGAAAGGGACAGTTAAATCATTATCTGAGCCCGTTAAGCAGCAATCTACACAAGCTCAAAGTGTCCAAAGCAAATAAAGGGCCTAACAAGTTTATTAGGTTTACATCTGTGGCGTTTCAAATGGGAGGCACTATTTTTCTTGGAAATTATTTAGGTCAATGGCTAGATGCAAAGTATGACAAGGATTATTTAGAAACTACAATAACACTCCTTTCAGTTTTTCTGTCCATGTATTTGGTAATTTCTCAAGTTATTAAAATGTCTAAAGAAGATGATTAAATCACTACTAAGCTACATAGTATCGTTTGGGATGCTATTTTTAATTATTCATTATTCCCAAGAGTATTTAATTAGTCAGTATAAAACTGTTATTAGATTTAATTTGTGGGACACCAATGTTTTTTTTGCTATGGCATCATTATTAATATGTGTCCATTTTCAATTCTTCTCACTTCTAAAAAACTTAGAAACACAGTTGGGTTTTATTTACCTACCAACACTTTTTATAAAAGGTGTTCTGTTTTATGTCGCTTTTAAAGATTCTGTATTCAATATAGAGGTATTAAGTATGGCAGAGCGACTGAGCCTTTTGGCTCCATTACTCTTGTTCTTAGGCTTAGAAGTGTATTTTATCGTAAAAATTCTCTCAAAAATCGACAAATAAATAATAGATATAAAAACATATTGTTATTTTAATAAATTCCGTACTTTTGCACGGAATTTGAGAAGAGTATTTTTTAGAGTTTATTACAATGAGGATAGTTCAACACAGTTTAAAATGTTTAGCAATAGCAATTTTGATGTTTTTACCAACATCTATTTTTGCTTATAGTGCTAGTGGAGATGGTGGTCAAGTTTCTGGAAAACAGAACGTAGAAGCCTATATTCTACATCACTTAAAAGACTCACACGATTTTAATTTGTTTTCGTACACCGATGATTCTGGTGAACGCAAACATTTTGGTGTTTCGCTACCAGTAATACTTTGGTCATCAGAAGGATTGGTGACGTTTATGTCTTCTGAGTTTCATCATGATGATGAAGGTAAAGTTGTCGTTGAAAAAAACGGACTTAAGTTTACAAAGATTCATTCAAAAATCTACGAATTAGAAAAAGATGCTACTGCTGTTAATTTTGATGCAGATCATCATGCTACTAACGGAACAAAGGTTCTAGACTTTTCAATCACAAAAAGTGTTGTTGGTATCTTATTAATAGGTTTACTAATGTTGTTCTGGTTCTCTAGGTTAGCAAAACAATACAAGAAAAAACAAATCCCTACAGGTTTCGGACGTATTTTAGAGCCATTAGTACTCTATGTGCGTGATGAAATTGCACGTCCAAATATTGGGGAAAAGCACTACCGTAAATTTACAGGTTACTTATTAACTGTATTTTTCTTTATATGGATATTAAACTTAGCTGGTTTAACGCCATTAGGTTTTAACGTTACAGGTCAATTAGCAGTAACAGCATGTTTAGCAATCTTTACGCTTATTATTTATACTATAAGTGGTAATAAAGATTATTGGATGCATATATTATGGATGCCAGGAGTGCCAATTTTTGTGAAGCCAATATTAGCGGTTATCGAATTGGTAGGTGCGTTTATCATTAAGCCTTTTTCATTATTAGTACGTTTGTTTGCAAATATTTCTGCAGGGCACATTGTATTAATGAGTTTAATAGCTATCATGTTTACACTTAAAGAATCTTTAGGTGTTGTTGGTGCAACTAGTTTATCGTTTGTATTATCATTTTTCCTTTTATTAATCGAATTATTAGTAGCGTTTTTACAAGCGTATATTTTTACAATGCTTTCAGCTTTATTTATTGGAATGGCTGTAGCAGAACACGATCATGAGCATGAAGAGCATGCTCACGAAATTTCTTCAGATGTAGAAGATGTGAGAGGAGATTTTATTTAACAAGAATTTTTTTAATTTAATTTTATATATCAATTTTTATGGAACCAGTAACTTACAATTTAATTGGAGCAGGATTAATCGTAATCGGAGCAGGTATTGGACTTGGTCAAATCGGTGGTAAAGCAATGGAAGGTATTGCTCGTCAACCAGAAGCGGCAGGTAAAATCCAAACAGCAATGATTATTGTTGCAGCACTTTTAGAAGGTTTAGCATTTGGTGCTTTATTCTTAGGAAAATAAGAACCAAATCAAATTTACAAAAACACTATCCTGTAACGGTTGGTTGCAGGACGTGTTTTTAAATTAAAAAAAGAATTAACACCTAATTAGTTAATAGGATGGAAACATTATTAAACGATTTTTCACCAGGTTTATTTGTAGTATCAACAATATTGATGTTGGCGCTAATAGCGTTGATGGTGAAGTTTGCTTGGAAACCAATTTTGACGTCTTTAAATGAAAGAGAAGAAGGTATTCAAGGTGCTTTAGATGCAGCAGAAAAAGCGAAACGTGAAATGGCTAATCTTCAGGCTGATAACCAAAAGTTATTACAAGAAGCAAGATTAGAAAGAGAAACAATGCTTAAAGAAGCACGTGAGCTTAAAAGCAAAATGATAGCAGATGCTGAAACACAAGCACAATCACAAGCTAACAAAATGATTGCGCAAGCACAGGAAGCAATTGTAAGCGAAAAGAAAGCAGCTATGGCTGAATTAAAGAGTCATGTTGCAGGTTTATCTTTAGAGATTGCAGAAAAAGTAGTGCGTAACGAATTATCTAACAAAGACAAGCAAGTAAAATTGATTGAGGATATGTTAGGTGAAGCAACTTTAAACTAATTAGTTATGTTAGGATCAAGAGCAGCAATAAGATATGCTAAAGCGGTTTTAAGTTTAGCAACAGATCAAAAATCTGGGGAAGCGGTAAGTGGTGATATGAAATTAATCACTGATACTATCGCTCAGAGTGAAGATTTAAATCAGATGCTTCAAAGTCCTGTAGTAACATCTTCAGATAAAAAGGCTGTATTGTTAGCTGTATTTAAGGATGCAAACGTTGCAACTACTAATTTAATAGATACGTTAATCGCAAATAAGAGATTACCTTTATTAAATGATGTGGCATCAAGTTATATCTATTTATACGATGAGCAAAGAGGAAGCCAAGTAGCTACGGTTACAACAGCAATTCCTTTAACTGATGAGTTAAAAACGAAAGTGCTAGCTAAAGTTAAAGAGCTTACAGGTAAAGACGCAGAGTTAAAAAATATTATTGATGAAAGCATTTTAGGTGGTTTCATATTAAGAGTTGGAGATATTCAGTATAATGCTAGTATTTCAAACAAACTGAATACATTAAAAAAAGAATTTACATTAAATTAATAAGTTATAAGTCGGTATCTTTCTAAAAACTAACGACTAAAAACTAAAGACTAAATAAGATGGCAGAAGTAAATCCAGCTGAAATATCAGCAATCTTAAAACAACAACTTTCAGGTTTTGAAGCAGGTGCTTCATTAGATGAAGTAGGAACGGTATTAACTGTCGGTGATGGTATTGTACGTGCTTACGGATTAGCTAATGTGCAATATGGCGAATTAGTTGAATTCGATGGTGGTGCAGAAGGTATTGTACTTAACCTTGAAGAAGATAACGTAGGTATTGTACTTTTAGGAACTTCAGTAGGAATTAAAGAAGGTTCTACAGTAAAACGTACTGACCGTATCGCATCTGTAAAAGTAGGTGAAGGTATTGTTGGACGTGTGGTAGATACTTTAGGTAACCCAATTGACGGTAAAGGACCAATCGCTGGAACAACTTACGAAATGCCTTTAGAGCGTAAAGCGCCAGGTGTTATCTATAGAGAGCCAGTAACAGAGCCATTACAAACAGGTATTAAAGCAATTGATGCGATGATTCCAGTTGGTAGAGGACAACGTGAGTTAGTAATTGGTGACAGACAAACTGGTAAAACAGCAGTTTGTATTGATGCTATCTTAAATCAAAAAGAATTTTACGATGCAGGTGAGCCTGTATATTGTATATATGTTGCTATTGGCCAAAAGGCTTCTACTGTAGCTTTAATTGCTAAGACATTAGAAGAAAAAGGTGCTTTAGCATACACAACTATAGTAGCTGCAAATGCATCTGATCCTGCTGCAATGCAAGTTTATGCACCGTTTACAGGAGCATCTATTGGTGAGTATTTTAGAGATACTGGTAGACCAGCTTTAATTGTATTTGATGATTTATCAAAACAAGCCGTTGCTTACCGTGAGGTATCTTTATTATTAAGACGTCCTCCAGGACGTGAGGCATATCCTGGTGATGTATTTTATTTACACTCAAGATTATTAGAGCGTTCTGCAAAAATCATTAATAATGATGCTATTGCTAAAGAAATGAATGACCTTCCAGATGTTTTAAAACCTTTAGTTAAAGGTGGTGGTTCATTAACAGCTTTACCAATTATTGAAACTCAAGCAGGTGACGTTTCAGCATATATCCCAACCAACGTAATCTCTATTACTGATGGTCAGATTTTCTTAGATGGTGATTTATTTAACTCTGGTGTTCGTCCGGCAATTAACGTAGGTATTTCTGTATCTCGTGTTGGTGGTAATGCTCAGATTAAATCTATGAAGAAAGTATCTGGTACTTTAAAATTAGATCAAGCTCAGTACCGTGAATTAGAAGCGTTTGCTAAGTTTGGTTCAGATTTAGATGCTGTTACTTTAAACGTAATTAATAAAGGTAAGCGTAATGTTGAAATCTTAAAACAAGCGCAAAACGATCCTTTTAAAGTAGAAGATCAGGTAGCAATCATTTATGCTGGTTCTAAGAACTTGTTAAAAGATGTTCCTGTTGAGAAAGTAAAAGAATTTGAAAGAGATTTCATAGAGTTCTTAAATGCAAAGCATAGAGATACTTTAGATTTACTTAAAGCTGGTAAATTAACTGATGAGGTTATTGATACATTAACAAGTGTAGCAAAAGATCTTTCAGGAAAATATAAATCATAAAGTTATAAGTTTAGAGTTATGAGTTAAAATTTAGCTTACTCATAACTCTAAATTTAAATTATTAAGCTAATGTCACTCAGCGCTTAGGCAAAGAGTCTTTATCATATAAAGAATGGCGAATTTAAAGGAAATTAGAAACAGAATATCATCAGTGTCTTCAACGATGCAGATTACTAGTGCCATGAAAATGGTATCTGCTGCTAAGTTAAAAAAGGCTCAAGATGCTATTACAGCAATGCGTCCTTATTCTAATAAGTTAACGGAATTGCTTCAGAGTTTAAGTGCAACTTTGGATGCAGATTCTGGAAGTAAGTATGCTGAGCAACGCGAAGTTAAAAATGTACTTATAGTTTCAGTGACTTCTAACAGAGGTTTATGTGGTGCGTTTAACTCTAACATTATTAAGCAAACAAATAACCTAATCAATAACGTTTACGCTACTAAAAACGTCTCTGTTATTGCTATTGGTAAAAAAGCTAATGATGCATTTGCGAAACAAAATAGAGTCATTGCGAACGAAAGTGATATTTATGACGATTTAACTTTTGAAAATGTTGCTGAAATAGCAGAAATGCTAATGGAGAAATTCGTTTCTGGTGAATTTGATAAGATTGAGATTGTTTACAATCACTTTAAGAATGCTGCAACACAAGTTATAATGACTGAGCAGTTCTTACCAATCGTGCCTATAGAAAGTGACGATAATGTAACTTTAGATTACGTTTTTGAACCTTCTAAAGTAGAAATAGTTGAAGAGTTAATACCGAAGTCATTAAAGACACAATTATATAAAGGTATTAGAGATTCTTTCGCTTCAGAACATGGTGCACGTATGACAGCAATGCATAAGGCAACAGATAATGCGACAGAATTAAGAGATCAGCTTAAATTAACTTATAATAAAGCTAGACAAGCAGCAATTACTAACGAAATCCTTGAGATTGTTGGTGGTGCAGAAGCTTTAAATAACTAATAAGTTCTCACGAAAGCAGGGATCTTTTACACAAAATACCAAGACCTAACTTTAACGAGTTAGGTTTTTTTTGTGCCTTTATAATTCAATTTTTTTTTTGACCGTTTATTGATTTTATATTTTAATCAGATGATAAACCGGTGTAAATCAGTTTTAAACCACTATTTTGTAAGTTTTTTCTTTCTGTTTACCGCTTGTTAACTGATTTATTTGTGTTTTAAAGTGTCTTATTTAGATATTTTTATATATTGCAGTCCCAAACCTTAACCTACTGTAAAATGAAACTATTAAAAAAGTCGGCTTACGCCATTGTTTTTACTGTTATTTGTGGTGCAACTAATCTTTGTACTGCCCAAAATAATAAGACTTCAACTACATTCCAAAAACAAGCTCCGTTTGAAGTCAATTCTGCTTCTTTTCAAGAATGGTACGCAGGAATCAAAGTTGGTGGAACAGGAATAAACATATTCCTTCCTATCACTGATGTCGCACAAAATGTTGAAATCACCGAAATTTATTTTAGAAATCTGACAGCTGACCTCATTAAAATTAATGGTACCTACTCAGCACAACTTAAAAATGATTCACCACATTATACTTTTAAAAAGTCTGAGGCTAAGGAGGATTATCCGTTTAAGCTAAAGGATAATGAATGTGTTGTAAGTTATATTGAAAATGGTCATACAAAATATTTTAAAATCACGGATATTACAGAATTTGCAGGAACATACTATGAAAATGGACCACCACCGATTTATGTAAAGGAAAATGCAACAGATCTTGTGTCCGTTGAGGATCAAGAGGTAGATAATTAATTATCAAAAAACAACATTATATATTTAGCCTTGCTGTACTAGTAAGGCTTTTTTATTTCTTTATTTCAACCAAGACGATGGTTAATTAATATTTAATACTTTTGTATGCCTATAATTTAAGCAATATTGAGCGGATTCAAATCACTTTTCAAACAAACATTTATTTATGGCTTAGCTACCGTGCTACCTAGAATGTTGAGTTTTATTTTAGTGCCACTTTATACGGATCCAGCAGTGCTTTCTGTTGAAGAATATGGTCGTGTATCATTCATTTTTGCATATTTTGTATTGTTTAATGTTGTTTTAGCGTATGGAATGGAAACCGCATTTTTTAGGTTTTTCAATAAAGAAGACAATCAAGACAAAGTAACAAGTACGTCTGCCATTTCATTAATACTTAGCTCGTTTGCGTTACTAGGAATTGCTTTTTTATTTAGAAATCAGATTTCAACACTCATCAATATAGAACTTCAGTATCTCAATTTAGTATTTGTCATTTTACTGTTAGATGCATTAGTTATCATTCCATTTGCTTGGTTACGGGCAACTGCTAGACCCATGCGTTACGCAATCCTTAAGATATTAAACGTCGCGGTTAATTTAGGATTGAATGTATTCTTATTGCTGTATTTAAAAGATTTAGCAGAAGGTAATTCGGTTTTAGATCAAATTTATAAACCAGATTTTGAAATCAGTTACATCTTTATTTCTAACTTAATTGCAAGTGGATTAACATTATTACTTTTATTGCCATTTTATACCAAAATTAAATTCACATTTGATTCTATATTATGGAAAAAGATGATGCGATACGCGCTGCCAGTTCTTATTGCAGGTGTTGCATATTCTGTAAACGAAACTTTTGATCGTATTCTACTAGATTACTTATTAGATCCTGCTGTAGCCGAAAAACAAATAGGTATGTACTCAGCATGTTATAAACTCGCGTTATTCATGACCTTGTTTGCGACAGCTTTTCGTTTGGGAATAGAACCTTACTTTTTTAGCCATTCTAAAACCGAAAACCCACAAAAGAATTATGCTAAGATCTTAGAATATTTTGTAGCCTTAGGCTCAGTTATTCTTTTAGTAGTCATAGTTTTTGCAGATCTTTTAAAATCCTATATCATTTTAAGCGAAGCCTATTATGAAGCCATGTGGATTGTACCTTTTATTTTGCTAGCCAATTTCTGTTTGGGTATTTATCACAACCTTTCAGTTTGGTATAAAATAACGGACCGTACTAAGTATGGTGCTTATATTTCAATCGCTGGAGCCATAGTAACACTAGCATTAAATTATATATTAATTCCTGTAATTGGTTTTAAGGGTTCAGCTATAGCAACACTTTCAGCCTATTTACTAATGATGGTGTTGTCCTTTTATTACGGAAGAAAATACTATCCGATTCCTTATAATTTGAAGAAAATAGGTTTATATCTAGTGGTTTCAACGTTGTTTTCCTTTATATTTTTCTATAACTATCGAGAAAATTATATGATCGGAATTGCGATGTTAATTGTATTTTTGGGATTAGTTATTCTTCTTGAAAAGAAGGAATTAAAACAAGTATTGAAACGCTAATCGTTTTGTCTCTTTGAGTATAATCGGAAGGCTAGAACAAATAGAAGAAATTAATGAAGATCAAAATAATAAATAAATCGAGTCACGCTTTACCACATTACGAAACTATCGCATCTGCTGGTATGGATTTACGCGCTAACTTATCGGAATCTAGAATTTTAAAACCTTTAGAACGCAGTATTGTTGGTACTGGCTTATATATAGAATTACCGGTTGGTATTGAAGCACAAGTAAGGCCAAGAAGTGGGTTAGCTGCAAAACAAGGTATAACCGTTTTAAATGCGCCAGGAACAATAGATGCCGATTATAGAGGAGAGATAGGTGTAATTTTAGTTAATCTTTCAAACGAAGATTTTACAATTAATAATGGCGAACGTATTGCACAACTAGTCATCGCCAAACATGAACGTGCAGAATGGTTAGATTCTATAGAATTATCTGATACCGATAGAGGAGAAGGCGGTTTTGGAAGCACGGGAGTTGGATGACCAATTCTCGCGAACGCGGGAATCTCAGAATAAAATAGCATGAAATATTGGTATGTCTATATAATGGCAAACAAGCCAAATGGAGTAATTTATATAGGAGTAACAGATAATATTGAAGAAAGAGTAAAAGAACATAAGTTAAAAGTTTATCCTAAATCATTTACTGCAAAGTATAATTGCGATAAGTTAGTTTATTTTGAAGATTTTGAAAATGGAAAAGAAGCTGAAAAGCGTGAAAAAAACTTTAAAAAATGGAAAAGAGTTTGGAAAGTTGAATTAATAGAAGAAATGAATCCAAGTTGGTCTGATTTAAGTACCAACTGGAATTTGAATTTTAATAAAATTAGAGATAAATAGATAGAGTCCTGTTTTTCAGGAATTAAGTTTAATATTAAAAAGATACCTGCTTTCGCAGGCATATGTTATGAAAATAATAGTACCAATGGCAGGCCGAGGATCTCGCCTCAGACCACATAGTTTAACCGTACCAAAACCATTAATTCCTGTTGCAGGTCAACCGATAGTACATCGTTTAGTTAAGGATATCGCTAAAGTTTTAAAGCAACCTATTGAAGAAATTGCTTTTGTTCTTGGTGATCCAGCATTTTTTGGAGATGATGTGGTAGATAGTTTAACGGAACTTGCTGAAGGTTTAGGTGCAAAAGCATCCATTTACAGACAAGATCAGCCATTAGGAACTGGTCATGCTATTATGAGTGCTAAGCCTTCGTTATCTGGTCCTGCTGTGATTGCTTATGCAGATACATTGATTAGAGCTGAATTCGATTTAGATCCAACAGCAGATAGTGTCATTTGGACAAAGTGTGTTGCAAATCCTGAAGCCTACGGAGTTGTAAAATTAGATGATGACAAAAACATCGTTGAATTAGTAGAAAAACCAGAAACCTTTGTAAGTGATCAAGCTGTAATAGGTATCTATTACTTTAAAGATGTAGCGGATTTAAAAGATAAATTACAAGAGGTTTTAGATGAAAATGTGATGAATGGTGGAGAATACCAAATTAATGATGGTATTAAACGCATGATGGCAGACGGAAAAATCTTCAAAACAGGAACTGTTGACGAGTGGATGGACTGTGGAAACAAAGCTGTTACTCTAGAAACCAACGCTAAAATGTTAGGGTTTTTAAAGGCAGATAATGAGGAGCAATTAATTGATGATTCTGTCGTTTTAGAAAATTCAAAAATCATTGAGCCGTGTTATATTGGAAAAGGAACGGTTTTGAAAAACACAACGATTGGACCTTATGTGTCCATAGGTAAAAATTGTGTAATAGAAAATACGACCGTTAAAAATAGCTTAATACAAAACCAAACCACTATTAAAAACGCTAATTTAGACGAAGCTATGATTGGTAATCACGTAAAGTATAATGGTGAGTTTACTAAGATTAGTATTGGTGATTACACCATTATGGAATAATTATTGAAATAGAATAATCTCGCTATTCAAATGAAGCAATCATGTATATCGTATTGTACACAATTACAGTAAAACCCAACCAAGAAGACAACTTTATTGAAGCTTGGAAAGGGTTAACAACATTGATTTACAAATACGAAGGAAGTTTAGGGTCTAGATTACATAAAAAGGATGCCCTAAACTTCTTTGCATATGCACAATGGCCTGATAAAAATACGTTTGATAATGCTGGGAACAATTTACCAGAAGAAGCTAACTATTTCAGAAATATAATGAAGGCCTCTTATGAGAAATTTGAAGTGTTAGAAAAGTTTGAAATGATTGAAGACTTGTTAAAGCAACAACAAAGTGAATAAGAAATTTATCTTGATATTGGTTTTTCTCTTCGGAATGATAATCGTTCCACAGACGACCTACGCCCAAGTCGATTTTAACAAACGACCAGATGATGATTTAGGCAATGTGGAAGACGAATTTCAGGAGCATTTTTTTGAAGCCTTAAAGCAAAAAGGCATCGAAAATTATGATCGTGCTGTTGAAGCCCTTCAAAAATGTTTGAATCTCGATAGTAAAAAGCCAGTCATCTTTTTTGAGTTGGGTAAAAACTATAATAAACTCAAAAACTTTGGAGCAGCAGAAGAGAATCTAAAAAAAGCCATTAGCATGCAGCCTGATAATGTTTGGTTTTTAGATGAGCTTTACGATGTGTATTTTCAGCAAGACGATATTAAGAATGCTTTAAAAACCATTAAGCAACTAGTAAAATATCATCCCGATTATAAAGAAGATTTAGCAGCGCTTTACGTTAGAGAAGAAAAGTATAAGCTCGCTTTAGATTTATTAGATGAGTTAGATGCCGAATATGGATTGAGTGAATCTAGAGATGCCATGCGAAATGATATTTACAGTATCACAGGTAATGCGGATGATCGCATAGAAAACTTAGAACAACGTATTGCTAACAATCCTAGTAATGAAGATAATCACTTAAAGCTCATTTATAGATACAGTCAGACTGGCGATCATAAAAACGCTTATAAAGCTGCCCAAAATTTATTAAAAGCAAAGCCAGATTCTAAATTTGTGCATTTAGCCTTGTATAAGTTTTATCTTCAAGATGAAAAGGTGGATGACGCCATCAATTCTGTAAAAACAGTGTTGACCAGTCCAGAAATCAATGCAGATGCTAAAGCCAAAGTTCTTAAAGATTTTGTGGCTTTTGTAGCTAAAAATCCTGACTACGAAACGGATCTAATTGATATAACGTCGCTTATAGACGGTAATAAAGATGCACAAACACATAGCGATTTAGGGCACTATTATTTAAAAGCAGGTGATAAAGCAAAGGCCTTATCAAATTTTAAAGAAGCTTTAAAACAAAGTCCTAACGACTTTAAATTAATAAAAGATGTCTTATTACTTCAATTAGATATAAAGGACTATAATTCTGTTATAACGGACAGTGAACGTGCTTTAGAATTATATCCTGCGCAACCTATTTTATATTTGGTAAATGCTGTGGCTAATAATAATTTGAACGCACCGAAGAAAGCTATCGATAGTTTAGAAATGGGATTAGATTTTCTAATAGACAATCCTAATATGGAGGCTGATTTTTATTCCGAATTAAGCATTGCCTACAAAGCCTTAAATAATATTAGTAAATCTGAAGCGTTTGCTAAAAAGGCAAAAGCTTTAAAAGCCCAATAGATAATGAAGTTACCTCAAGTATATAAAAATTATAAACTTACCCTATGTGTCATTTTAATAACATTGGCATTTAGTTGTGGCTCTACCAAAAGTGTTATAGCATCAGGAGTGGCAAGCGATAAACTTTCGGCAAAGCAAGTGATAAAGCAGCACACTAAGAATGATATTGACTTTAAAACCTTAAAGGCGAGGGTGAAAATAGATATTACTCAAAATAACAATTCGCAAGGTGCTGGTTTTACACTTAGAATGGAAAAGGATAAGGTGATTTGGTTAAGTGAATCCATTTTAGGCATGGCACGTATGATGATTACACCAGATAAAGTAAAGTTTTATAATAAATTAGATAACGAATATTTTGACGGAGACTACAAGTTATTAAGTGATGTGGTAGGTATAGACCTAGATTTCATGAAAGTCCAAAACATCCTTTTAGGTCAGGCTATTTACGACCTTAACGACGAGCCTTATCAGGTTTCTGTTAATAATAATTCTTATGCTGTAAGCCCAAAAGATCAAAATGCATTGATAGAGTTATTTTATCTGATTAATCCGTCGCACTTTAAGATGGACAGCCTACAAATGCAACAAGCATTGGAAAAAAGAATGCTTCAGGTAGATTATTCGTCTTATCAAGAAGTTGATAAGCAAATTGTTCCAGAAAATATAAGGATAATTGCAGTTGAAGATACTAGCGAAGTTGCTATCACCATGGAATTTAAATCGGTATCTTTGAATGATGAAGTGCGTTTTCCGTTTAATATTCCTTCAGGTTATAAAGAAATTGAAATCAAATAATGACTAAAAATCGGTTTTATATAATTTTAGTGATTGGGCTTTTAATGTCCAGTTTTTCACTTTTTGCTCAAAGCGATAGACAAAAAGAGTTAGAGGCACAGCGTCAGCAAAAGTTAAGAGAGATTAAGCAAATTAATGCCTTATTATTTACCAAAAAGAAAGAGGAGAAGTCAGCTATTACACTTATTGAAGACATTAATTATAAAGTGAACGTTAGAAAAAATTTAATCAGAATTACTAACGAACAAGCCAACTTACTGACAAGAGAAATTAACGCGAATCAGAAGGAAATAACGAGCCTTAGAACACAACTACAAGAATTAAAAGATGATTATGCTGCTATGGTTGTAAAATCATATAAAAGTAAGTCAGAACAAAGTAAAGTGATGTTCTTACTGTCTTCGAGTAATTTTCAACAAGCTTATAAACGCCTTCAATACATAAGACAATATAGAGATTATCAGAAAGAACAAGGTGAAGCCATAAAACTTAAAACGAAAGAGTTACAGGAGCTAAATATTCAACTGTCCAAACAAAAGGAAGATAAGCAGAAGCTGGTTGAGGAGAATAGAATTGCTAAGCGCGAATTAGAAGGTGAACTAAAACAACGTGAAGTTTTAATGGCTTCTATTAAGTCTGATATGGGAAAATTTGCGTCTCAGATTAAACAGAAGAAGCAGGAAGCCGATCAATTAGATAAGGAGATAGACCGTTTAATTGCAGAAGCGATTGCGGCATCGAATAAAGAAGTTGGTACAAAATCATCAACAGGAAAATTTGTTTTAACTCCTGAAGCAAAAAAACTCGCGTCTAGTTTTGCAGCAAACAAAGGAAAATTAGGTTGGCCAGTAGCTAGAGGTGTTATTAAGGGAAAATTTGGTAAAACGCGTTCCTTAACGGATAGCTCAGTTGAAGTTAATCATTCGGGTGTAAAAATAGCAACAGAGCAAAATGCAGACGTTAAAGCAGTTTTTAATGGAGTAGTATCTTCGATTCATGTTATGAAAAGAGGAAATCCAACGATCTTAATAAGACATGGTGATTATTTAACGATTTACCATAACCTTGGAAAACTTTACGTAAAAAAAGGAGATAAAATTACAACAGGTCAGGTTATAGGTGAGGTTTTTAGTAATAAAATCACAGGAGAAACCCTTCTAGATTTTAGAATCTATAAAAACAATCTAAAATTGAATCCAGAATCTTGGTTAGCCAGACAGTAAATTAAAGCACTACTCAAAAAGCGCCTTTAACTCAGTGGCATCTGCAGGTTTCATTTTGCCGGCCAATACCAAACTCAATTGCTTACGACGCAAAGCAGCATCAAAACGTTGTTTTTCTAATTCTGTTTCAGGCACCAATTCAGGGACTCTTACAGGTCGTCCAATTTCATCTACAGCAACAAAAGTGTAAATAGCTTCATTGGCCTTAACACGCTCACCAGACTCTCTGTCTTCGATCCAAACATCCATATACACTTCCATAGAAGACGAAAAAGCTCTTGATACTTTAGCCTCAATCATTACCACACTTCCTAAAGGAACAGCTCTGTTAAATGCGACGTGATTTACGGTCGCCGTTACCACAATACGTCTTGAGTGTCGTCTTGCGGAAATACTAGCTGCTCTGTCCATACGCGCTAATAGTTCACCACCAAATAAGTTGTTGAGTGGATTAGTTTCGCTTGGTAATACCAAATCGGTACTAATGGTTTTAGACTGAAATGCGGTTCTAGATAGCATAAGAATTTTAAAATTTGTGTAAAGATAGAGCGATTTTAGTATAGAGGAGTATGATTACTAGTAAAAGTGAAACCAAAAAAAGGCTCGACGAAAAATAATGATAGATCAAACTATTAAAATTTCTAAATAAAGTTTGTGTAATTATTTCTCTCTGAATCTTCGCGTCAACTCCTTAAATCTCTGTGTAATAATTGACGTTAAGCTAAACGTAAGCATTGGTGAAACTCGGATTTTGAAAGTCTATTTAAGCTTCTTAATCAACAACCATGCATCACGGTTATGCTCACGACGAATTTTAAAAAGTTCATTTTGTGCTTCAGCTCTAGTTTCAAAACTGCCATAAACCACTTCATGCAATCCATAACGGTTGGCACCAATTTGACGTGCTTTAAAACCTTGATCTCTAAGTTGGTTGACTTTCTTCTCAGAATTAGCTTCTACTCTAAAAGCACCAGCAACAATATGGTAATTGCCACTTTGTTTTTCTACAGATAATGTTGCAGCAGGTAATGGGTTACTGATAATAAAAGTAGCTTCTTGTACTTTAGCATCGAGCTGCTCATTGGCTTGCTCTTGTGCTAATTGGTTGTGATTTTCAATGGTATTGTTGTAATAGGTTGCAGCTCCAAAGCCACCTAAACCTAATAAAACAACAGCTGCAGCGGCATATTTTAACCAGTTGCGGTTAGAACGTTTTTCAGGTGTTAAGGTAATAGGTGCAGTCTCTTCGATGATTTCAACGGTTTCTTTATAAACTTCACGCGTAATGTCCGAAGATGAAAAATGAGATAAACCAAAAGCATCAGTTAAATAGTTGATATGGCTAGACGGATCAAATTGAATCTTCCCATCAGCATTTAAAGCCAATTCACCAATATTTTTAAATTGAATAGTCTCCCCTTCAACCATATAGGATTTAATGGACTTTATCTGCTTAGAAATTTGACCTAAAGCTGTTGCATAAGGTATTTTTTCAACCTCAGCAATGTAATTAGCTAGTAGCCCATCATTTTGTTGTAATTGCTCGTTAAAAGACAAGGCCTTTTTGGGAGGATAAAACGTATGTGTGGTTTCATGAATTTTTGCCGAAACACGTCGTGTCAAAAAAGCTCCAAATTCTGGAACAGTAACACAATCGTAACGGTATAAAAGGTCGCTAATGTAAGTCTCTAACTGCATATGAAGGCAAAGTTAAAAATTTTTGTTTCTGAAAGAAGTGAAGTATCGTTTATTTATTAACATCAAAATAAATAGTTGTCTATCTCTTTGATTTTCTTTGAATTCAGAACGTATTTTTTTTTAAGAATAGTATTATTTTTTTAAATAAAATTTATCCAATGGGATTCATCACAGGTTCTATTTAAGATGATTTAAAAATCATTCAGAATTAAATAATTATATTCGTAAACAGTTGAAAATTTTCTTAAGTACTTAGTGTTCAATGACAGATCAACAACTTATTTATGCTTTAGCCTTGCAGCATGTTCCAAAAATTGGAGCGACAACAGCCAAGAAACTCATTAATCATTGTGGATCTGCTGAAGCCGTTTTAAAAGAAAAGAAATCCAAGATTTTAAAAATTGATGGTATTGGAGCTTTTACAATTCAAGGTCTTTTTGATAAAATTCATTTAGAAGAAGCCGAACAAGAATTAAAATTTATTAAAGACAACAACATCATTGCCCATTATTTTACTGAAGACACCTATCCGGAGCGCTTAAAACATTGTATAGATGGCCCGATTATATTATTTCAATCTGGGAATATTAATTTGAAGCAACAGCGTATTATAAGTATTGTTGGGGCGCGTAAAATTACCACAAGTGGTATTGCCTTTTGTGAAAAATTAGTGGAAGCCTTGTCGCCGTTTAACCCAATTATAGTTTCCGGTTTTGCTTACGGAACAGATATTACAGCGCAAAGGGCTGCGGTAAAGCACAATTTGCAAACCATTGGTTGTTTGGCTCATGGTCTTAATCAGATTTATCCAAAAGTGCATAAAAAGTACGTGGCTGAAATTGAAAACCATGGTGGCTTTTATTCTGACTTTTGGAGTACAGATAATTTTGATCGCAATAATTTTTTAAAACGTAACCGAATAATTGCAGGTTTAAGCGAAGCAACAATCGTTATAGAATCTGCCGAAAAAGGAGGGAGTTTAGTTACAGCAGATATTGCCAATTCTTATAATAGAGAAGTGTTTGCTGTGCCAGGAAGAACCACAGATAGTCAAAGTATAGGGTGTAATAATTTAATAAAATTTCAAAAAGCCCATTTATTATCCAATCCGTTAGATGTGCCTTATATGTTGAATTGGGAATTGAAATCCAATAAAAAGCTAGCGATTCAGCAACAACTGTTTGTAGAATTAGAACCCGATGAAAAAATCATTTATAATTTTCTAAAGGAGAATAATAAAACAATGTTAGATGTTATTGCTTTACGTTGCGAAATGCCTACTTATAAATTAGCCGGACTATTATTGAATATGGAGTTGAAAGGTGTGGTGAGACCTTTGCCTGGTAAGTTGTTTGAAGTGATTTAGTCATTAGATGAAAATTATTTGAAACAGTATTAGTGAGTCATACTTTACTTTATCTATGTGTTTAACGGGTTTATGTTTTATCATGCGAAATCTAAACCTAGTTTATTTAAAGAATAATTGCAGTTAACAGCCTTTGTAAGCCACTTTAGAATCAAGATTTATTGTCTACTATTATTGTAAGTATTTTGTTGGTAAATCTCTAAAATTTACCCTTTATCGAAGTTTTTATGCTTTTTATCGAATTTTTGTTTTGTACTTCCAATTTATTTTCTCATATTTGCAGTCCCTCTATAATATAAATTAAACAATACTGTTCTGCCAATTTTGGTTGTATAGTAAAACTTAATAATTATCCTACTTATGAGGTTACAATCTACTCGTGTTTTGAGGCATTTCGATGCATCCCAGTTTTTCATTTTAAACATTCTTTTGTTATTCCGATGTTTGGTATTCAATCTAACGGTTAATAAGTTGTTTTTCACACCGATTACGGATAGTGGTAAATTTAATATTGAAAGATTCCATCCAAACTTTAAGAATATTGAAAATGTTTAAGCATCTCAACGACCTTAAAAGACACGATTTGTGTGCTTTACAGTGTCGCGAGGTGCATTTAAAAGGATATAAACGGCAAATCAACTAATTTTTTTTGAGTATCCTTTAAACTACTGCACTTTTGCAGTGTTAAACCCAAATTTACGCTGAATAGATATTATCATTAGACTTACTCTTGATTTTAATGTCTGTTCAAAAGAATTATAATAAAATAACCTATGAATACAATTTTATCCTTCGTCTCATCTAAAAAAGTAATGGCTACGTTGTTGCTTTTTATAAGTGCTTTGTCTTTTTCACAAATAGTGGTGACTGATGTTTTTCCTACTAGAGTTACAAAAAGTAGTATTGTTACTATTATTGGAGATCTTAGTTCTGGATTTACAAACTCTACAACTGTTTCTCTTTTTGGTATTTCTACTAGCTCGGTTGAAGCGACTCCAGATGGTTCGGAGTTAAGTTTTGAAATAACCTTAGATGGTACAGCTAGTTTTTCAAGCGATTTAAAAGTAGCCGGACAAAATGTTTATATAGGCTCAGTCAGTACGGCGAATAAAGTGACTATTGACTACGTAGGGGCTAAATTGAAAAGAAATCATTATACCTCTGGTAGTGAATCTTTTGAACACGTAACCGACATTATTACGAATTGGAATTATAATACTCAAGGGTATTGGAGGTATTCTACAAATTATACTTACGGTACTTCTAGTACATATCCAAATGATAGTCATGAATTATTGGCATTTGAATATGATGGAGTTTTTTATTCTACGGGAGTAGATGACGACCTTCTCGATAATATAACTGGACTTACTTACAGTAAGGAAGTTTTTAAAGCCTATTCTACAAACGGAATTACAGGGACTATTAATAACGGTGCCAATTTCATAGCAACGGGAGATATGGTAGATGGTGTTGTCAATGAAGGTACTAACATTACGTCAACAGATATTTTAGATTTAACTGTTTTTCAGGTCATGGTAGATGGAGTTAATGGTTTAGATTTAGGAACAGGGGTTACTAATTACAATAAGTCAGCTTCCATTCGTTTTTTTAGTGGTAACGGACAGGTTGGTGCAATTTCAGATGGAGTTCCTGATTTAATAATTACTCAAATAGCAGATTCTGGTAGTTGGGATATTTATTATTATGCAGATGACCGAGGTAATGTTGTTGGAAGACCTATAAAAATGTATTTGAATAACGGTACAAATAACTTAGGTAGATGGGCTTTAGATTTATACTCACTTCCTAGTGGTGCAGATATTAATACCGCAAACCCGCAATCGAGAACATTTGGAAATAATGAAACAAGGTTAATTAAAATTGTTGCTTTTAATTTAGAAGATTTCGATATATTAACTAGTGATGATATTGATTCTGTGAAAAATATTAATTCTGTTGCAGGAGGTTCTGCAGATATGGCTTTTATTGCTTACAATCAATCTGCTTTCGATATAAAAGCTCCTATAGCGGAACCAATATTACCTCAATTTGTTTGTAAAGCTGATGGGACTACAGGTATAACTTTTAGTGTCATTGCTGGTATAGATGATGGTTCTGGAGGGATTACAGATCCACCTGCGGGAGATGCTGATTTAGAGTTAAAGTATAAATGGAGAAAGTACAACTCAGAAATTAGTGGTGAAACAAGTGAGAATTTTACTATTGGAGGAGTAGCATCGGACGATTTAGCCACTTATAAAGTAGAAATTTCTAATAAAAATGGTGGCACAATTATTTTGCCAGTTACCCTAAGTGAAGGTGGTACGCCTTATTATTGGAATGGAACAGCTTGGAGTTCTCCTTATGGAGCAGTAGTAGAAAAAGAAAGAGGTCTAGTTTATACAGGTGAATATGCTATAACCGGTAATTTAGTGGGCTGTGATTGTAAAGTAACTTCAGGTGCTAACGTTGTGATGCCTAAAGGGTCAAAGATGGTGCTTTACAATGAATTAACTGTAGAGCCGGAAATCGCAGAAGTAAAACTATTAGACGAGTTTGGTAATACAGTACAAGATGAAGAAGGTGATGATATAATCCTTGTGAGTCATGTTCCTGAAGCAACCTTTACCTTAGAAGACAATGCAAGTTTAGTACAGATTAATGATGTTGTAAATAGTGGTGAAATAAAAGTAAAACGAACATTAGATAATGCTGAAGTAAATCAATATGATTATGTGTATTGGGCATCTCCAGTAGCAGCTTTTAATATCTCAGGAATTTCTAACACACCAACATACCAATGGGATGTAAATGCCGTAAGTAATGATTCAGGTGTAGGTAACTGGGTGTCTGCAGCTAATGCTACAATGACTCCAGGAGAAGGTTATATTGTTAGAGTTTCTAATAGTCAATTAAGTGGTTTCACAACCGAATTTTTTGGAGAGCCAAATAATGGACCTTTTACAATTGGTGTTGAAAAATCGTCTGCTTATTTAACTATGGATTATAATGATAGTAGTTGGAATTTAATAGGTAATCCTTACCCTTCAGCGATAGATGCGGAAACCTTTTTAACTGCTAATACAAATCTTGAAGGCCGTGTAGATATATGGACGCATGATACAGGTCTGTTTGATGTTACAGGAGCATCCGATGCATTTTACGATGATTTTGGAGTGAATTATGGGAACCAATATATAACTTTCAATAGTACAGGAACTTCAACACCAGATCCATCTAATACTTTTAATGGGAAAATTGCTTCAGGGCAAGCCTTTTTTGTAAGAGTTGATGATGACGCACTAGATACTGAGGATTCTGTGAATTTCACCAATGCAATGCGTCATAATAATATAGTTGCTCATGATAACAATCAATTTCACAGAAGCACTTCAGAAGAAACTATAGCTCTAGAAAAGCAATTAGTTTGGCTTAGTTTAGCTAATGAAAACGATCAGGCAATTAGTACATTAGTAGGTTATGCAAATGGAGCCACAGAAGGAAAAGATAGACTTTACGATGCCTATACTAATAATGAAGGCTTCAATTTATACTCTTTAATTACAGAAGACGAAAAATTAGTGATTCAAGGCCTTCCATTACCATTTGTAGATACCAACACCGTGCCTTTAGGTATTGAATTAAATGCAAGTGGAATTTACAAAATTGCCATTGGTAAAGTAGAAGGAAGTTTATTTGTAGATCAAGAACAAGATATATATTTAGAAGATACGTATACAAACGTTATTCACGATTTAAGAACATCACCTTACAGTTTTACAGGTGAAGCCGGTGAGTTTAATGATCGTTTTATCTTAAGATATACGCCATCTTCAACGCTTTCAATTTCTGAAGTTTCTGTAGCAGATACCTTTGCGTATATTAGTAATGCAACCTTGCATCTTAAATCGTCTAACCTTATTGAATCGGCAACGGTATACGATATGAATGGTAAACAAATCACCAATTATAACGTAGATAATCGTGATAATTCTTTTGATACAGAATTTAGATTCTCTAAAGGTATCTATATTGTGTCTATTACGTTAGATAATGGTACTGTAGTCACAAAAAAACTAATAAACTAAACCCTTTTATTTAAATACCTCCCTAGGTTTAAGTAGCATATTAAACATTTTATTAAAACAAACAGAATCTCTAAATAGTTTAGAGACAGGACTTTTATTTTTAAACCTTAACGTATGAACTTAAAAATTACTTTTAATTTAAAACCGCTTAACACACTCAAAATGACTGTTTTTGCGCTTTTTTTAACAGCTTCGGCCAATATCTTTGGCCAAACTGTTACTGAGGCTTTTCCCTCAAGAATAACTACCAACTCTAAAATTACGGTCTTAGGAACCGATTTTACAGAGAGCACTTCTATTAGTATCAATGGTATCAACATCAATAGCAGTAGTATTACATTATTAAGTGATACTGAATTGTTATTCGCTATTTCACATACAGGAACTTCAGATGTTTCTGGTGAACTTGTAGTTGGTGGTGTATCTACAGGAATTAATATAGATTATATTAGTCCTACTCACAAAACTCTCAAAAATGGTGAATCGAGTAACGTTACTAAAATTACCGAAATATTTACAACGTATAATGGGTTTTGGAGGTCGTCACAATGGAAAGCAGACCCTACTAATAACAGTTTAAAACCTAATACGAGTCACGATTTATTGGCGTTTACCTATAATGGAGTTACCTATTCTACTGGTGTAGATGATCAGGTTCTTACAGATAATGGAGTGACGTTTAGCACACAACTATTTTATGCGTATACAACTAATGGTGTTGATGGAACCACTTACGGATCTAACTATTTAGCTATGGCGGATTTAATAGATGGAGAAGTTAATGAAGGATCTGTTATTACTTCTGAAGAAATTTTAGGTACTACAATTTACGATGTTTTAATTGACGGAGTAAATGGTTTAGATATTGGTACAGGAGTTACTAATTTTAATGCCACTGCAGATGTTGAATTTTATAGTGCTGGTGGCCAACTAGGGGCTTTAAATGATGATATACCAGATTTTTTAATCTCACAAATCGCTATGGCAGGTAGTACAGATATTTATTATTATACAGATTCTGAAAAGAATGTTGTCGGTAGACCTGTGAAATTGACCATATTAGATGAATCAGATACGCAAGGTGATGCGTTATTAACACAATGGAGATTAGATTTATATAATTTTACTAATGGTGTTAATTACGGTATAGCAACACCGCAATCGAGAGCTTTTTCTAATAATGAACAGCGTCCGTTACGAATGGTAGCCTTAAAGTTTGAAGATTTCCAAATTACAGATACTAATATTACAGATATAAATAATGTGAACATGGTAGCTGGTGGTACAGCCGATCTTGGTTTTCTTGCCTATAATAGAGGGTCTTTTGATATAAAAACCCCAGTATTTACGGAATATCCTACAGCTAGGTTTGTATGTCAATTACCAAGCGATTCTAGTATCTCATTTTCTGCTACTGCTACAGTTTCTGGTGGTGCCACTGGTGCACCTGAAGAAACGTTATCTTACCAATGGTTTAAGTATAACGATCCTATTCCTGGAGCGACTTCTAATACGTACACGCTTCCTAATACTGTAGATGACGAGAGTTTAGGGATTTATAAATTAAGAGTAAGTAATACCTATGGTGCGGTTGTAGTACCTGTAAGTCTTTCTTTAGGTGGAACTCCTGTGTATTGGAATGGATCAGATTGGGAATTGCCTCCAGTGTATCAAAATGCAGGTGTGGTCGTTGAACCACAAGATAGAGGTTTAGTATTTTCATCTAATTATAACGAAGCTGGAGATATAGAAGGGTGTGATTGTTTAGTGCCTTCTGGTAGTAATGTCACTATACCTTCAGGATCTACGCTTAAACTTTATGGTGAAGTTACTGTAGAATCTGGTGCTTCATTAACATTTGAAGATAGCGCGAGTTTAATTCAAACTAAAATAGTATCAAGTAATGAAAATGTTGGTTCAATTAAAGTAGAACGTAATGTTACAGATTTACATGATAATGATTATGTATTGTGGTCATCTCCTGTAGCTGGTTTTGATGTTTCTAATATCACATCTGAGTATACAACTGATGCTTTTAATTGGGGTGTAAATACGGCTAATTCTAATGGTGTTTCTGGTGATTGGGCTCTAATTACTGGAGCAATGAATTCAGGTTTAGGATATGCTGTTAATGTACCAACGGAACTTGTTGCAACAGGATTTACCACAACTTTTGTTGGAACCCCAAATAATGGAGATATTTCTGTAGATGTTTATAAATCAGCAGGAAACTTTCCAAACCTTGAAGCTAGACATAGAAACCTTATTGGTAACCCATATCCTTCTGCGATAAGTGCAGAGCAGTTATTAACTGACAATACCTTATTAGAAGGTAACGTAAAAATATGGTCACACAATTCAGCAATCCCAAATGCAGTAACACCTTTAGCGAGTTCTGCTTATCAAGCTTTAGATTACAACTATGGCGAGCAGTATGTAAGCTATAACTTTACAGGTGCTAATCCACCAGAAAGTACTAATGGATATATTGGTTCTGGACAAGGATTCTTTGTTCAAGTTGATGATAGTGCTTCAGAAGGTTCAGTAACGTTTACAAATGCGATGCGTTCTAACGATGATGATGTAGCGTATGATAATTCTCAATTTTACAGATCAGAAGAATCGACTAATAATGATTTAGAAAAGCATCTCGTTTGGTTAAGTTTAATTGATGCTACGGATGTTTCTGCTAGTACTTTAGTTGGTTACGTAGAAGGAGCAACGATGGCAAAAGATAGACTTTTTGATGCCTATTCTGATGACAACACAATGCGTATCTATTCTATAGTTGATAATGCAGAAATGGTTATTCAAGGTCGTTCGTTACCATTTGTAGATACTGATGTGGTACCGTTAGGAATTGAATTACCTGAAAGCGGTATATTTAAAATAGCTATTGGTGATTTAGCAGGAACGGTATTTGCAGGTGGTGCACAAGGTATTTATCTTGAAGATACGGTTCTAAATACAGAACATGACTTAATAGCGTCTCCTTATTCTTTTTCTGGAGTTGAAGGAAAAATTAATGATAGATTTAACTTACGTTATACAACTACTTTATCAGTTGATGACGTTGCAATGTCTAACACTTTTGCTTATGTAAAGGATGAAACATTAAATGTAAGATCTGGTTCAGGTATTAAAGACGTTAAAGTCTATGATATCAACGGAAGACAAGTAAGTTCTTATGCTTCTAATGGACAGAATAATACGTTGAGTGAAAGCTTCAGATTTTCTAAAGGAGTATATTTAGCAACGATTACTTTAGAAGGTAATGTTACTGTAACTAAGAAGATTATAAACTAAGGATTAATTCACTTAATCGTTAAACAATAAAGACCTCTATTAAACTAATAGAGGTCTTTTTTTATTTGAAATTTTTAAAAAGTAGAACGAATTAATAGCCTACTTTTTCTCTCACACGTTTTAAAACAGCGTCAGCAACAAGCTTAGCTTTTGCGGCACCTTTTGCTAAAGCGGTGTCAACCTCTTCAAGATTGCTCATATAATAATGGTAGCGTTCTCTTTCCTTTTCAAAGCGCTCTACTACCAATTCATATAAGGCTTGTTTCGCATGGCCATAACCGTAGTTGCCTCCTTCATAATTAGCTTTCATCGCTTCAATTTGAGGTTCAGAAGCTAATAAACTATAAATAGCAAAACAGTTACAGGTGGCCCAATCTTTTGGTTCTTCAAGCGGTGTGCTATCCGTTTCAATAGACATTATTTTTTTACGTAATTGTTTGTCTGGTAAAAAGATGTTGATGTAATTCCCTCTACTCTTACTCATTTTTTCACCGTCCGTACCAGGAATAAGCATGCCACTTTCTAGTATTTTTCCTTCAGGTAAAACAAAAGCGTCTCCCATCTTCGCATGAAAACGAGATGCGACATCACGAGTCATTTCAATATGTTGTAATTGATCTTTTCCCACCGGAATAATTTCAGCATCATACAACAAGATATCTGCAGCCATAAGCATTGGATATGTAAACAAACCTGCATTTACATCTTCTAAGCGATCAGCTTTATCTTTAAAACCATGCGCAAGCGTTAAACGTTGGTATGGGAAGAAACAGCTTAAATACCAAGATAATTCTGTAACTTGTGGAATATCACTTTGTCTATAAAACACTGTTTTTTCAATATCTAATCCAAAAGCAAGCCAAGTGGCAGCAACAGAATAGGTGTGGTTTCTTAATTCGTCTGCATCTTTAATTTGGGTTAGCGTGTGCAAATTTGCAATAAATAAAAATGATTCGTTTTTAGCATCATTTGCCATGTCTATTGCCGGTAAAATTGCACCTAAAATGTTACCTAAGTGTGGTGTTCCTGTACTTTGTACTCCTGTTAGTATTCTTGCCATAATAATGCCTGCGAAAGCAGGTATATCTTTAATTGCTCCTTAATATTAATAAATTTCAAATTAAATTTAGTAATTGAATTAAGGTAGGAATTTTTTTAAATTAAACTTAAATTGTAAAAAACAAAGGTAAATTTTTTAGTAGAACTATTAGAAGTCATTTAATTTAATTAACTAGTTTTGGTGCTATGGCATTTTTTAAATATCCATTCTGGCTTTTATATCGCATTTGGTTCTACATTTTAGTTGCCATTCCGATTATTATAATGTTTCCTTTGTTGATTGTTTCGATCTCTAGAGAGCAATGGTATCCTTACTTTTTTAGGTTGGCTCGTATTTGGTCTAAGTTTATTTTAATAGGTATGGGTTTCGCCTATAAAATTACAAGAGAAGAAACACCAGATCCTGATAAGAGTTACATGTTTGTAGCCAATCATACCTCTATGGCAGACATTATGCTAATGTTGGTCTCCGTTAAAAACCCATTTGTGTTTGTTGGAAAACAAGAATTAGCAAAAATTCCATTATTTGGATTCTTTTATAAGCGTACGTGTATATTAGTAGATAGATCAAGTGCTAAAAGTAGGCAAGCTGTATTTTTAAGAGCGCAACGTCGTTTAAAACAAGGAGTAAGTATTTGTATTTTTCCAGAAGGCGGAGTGCCCGATGAGCATATTTTATTAGACGAGTTTAAAGATGGAGCATTTCGATTAGCAATTAATCATCAAATACCTGTAGTTCCCATTACTTTCTATGATAATAAAAAACGATTTTCATATACTTTTTTTAGTGGAAGTCCGGGTAAAATGCGCGCTAAAATACATCGGTTTTTACCAACTATAGGTTTGGAGACTGCAGATACAAAAGCATTAAATGAAAAAGCGCGAACGTTAATTTGGGATGAATTAATGACGAGTCAAATCACAAAAAAAAAGCCACTCTAACTAATAAGAGTAGCTTTTAATCATACTTGCGTTTTCATAGCGTATGACATGCAATAAACTAACCTAAAACTTATAACTTAATCCTGTATATACTCCAATAAAGAATGGTTTAAAATCACCTGTTGTATTATTGAATGTATTTATTTGATATTTAAATGTTGGTTCAAGATTGATGTTCCATTGTCTTGAAAGACTATAATCCATTCCTAAACCAAAATTGGCACTAAAACTAGTATCATTAATGTTATTAGCTTCTCCAATTAATGCTGAACTTCCATTAAGATCTGCATAAATTTCGTTTTCACTTAGAAAGAACGTACTAAATCCGCCAATAACATTAATCCCAAATTTGGTATCTAATAATCGGTATTCTAATTCTATAGGAACTTCAATAAACCCAAAACGCTGATCTATATTACCGGCAGTTTTTGTGTTAAATAGTTCTGGTGTAGACGATACATTCATCATTTTAGCACTTATAAGTGATACTTGTTCTTCTGAGCTAAATGCAATATTATTAAATGAAGCATCTATACCTCTAGATGCAGTTTCGGGACCTACAAAAGCAAACACATCTGAGGTGGTTTGATTAAGGTTAACACGATTAACGCCAGCTCTAATTTTTAGTTTTTTAGAAATCGCATAACTACCAGCTATACCATAACTCATATTAACATCAGAGCTTTTAGAGTTTTCGTTAAATTGTTTGTCTAATGAAGACCCTTGACCTAAGGAGTTAAAATAAACAGGCGCAACATTTGGGGCAATGCTCCACCTGCTTTGTTCATCTTCTTTTTCTTCTTCATCTATAGTTTCGTTATTTTCTGCAATAGCATTTTCAATGGTCTGTTGTTCTGGAATTTCAATAATTGAATTTTCAGGTTCAGTATCATTTGTTTTGTTCGTATCAGAATTAGATGTTTCGGAGTCTAGTTGTTTAGACCTTGTGTTTTCTGCTAAAGTCGTTTGAGTGTCTTTAATGCTCTTTTTAATAGCAGATTTTTGTTCTGCTTCAGATGCCAGTTGTGTTTTGGTGCCTGTCTTTAAATTAGAGTGAGACGTTTTAGTTTGATTTGCAACTCTGATAGCTGTAGACTTATCAATAACTGTTGATGTATTATTTTGTCTCTGATGAGTTGTATTTATTTCGTCTTTATTAGTGTGGTTAGCAACAGTGTTTGATTTTTGTCTCGACGTAGTAGACGTTGTTAACTGAGTTGAAGAGTTTGATTTTTGAAACGTTTCATTTTCGGAATCGTTTAAATTTGATTTTTGTTCAGCATCTAAATTAGAATCAACAATTGTAGTCGCTTCATCTTTAACTGTCTTAAGATCATTCTGATTTTTATCGGTTAATGTATTGGCATTATCCTTTTCTAATTTGGTTTCTGAATCTTCAGTATTTACTATTGGAAATTCTTGAGCGTTATTCTCGTCCGAACTGAAAACAGTAACGCCAACAGTAAACAACAGAGCAATAGCAGCTGCTACACCTCCAATTTGCCACCAAAGTGCAATAACTCTACGCTTTTTCTTTTTATGAGGAAGACTTTCGTTTATACGATCCCAAATTGCATCATTAGGCGCAACTTCAAAATCTTTAAACTTTTCTTGAAAAAGTCTATCTATGTTTTTTTGATCACTCATTTTTTATAAACTCTGCGATTTTAAACTCGCGTTGTAGGTTTCTATCTTTTCTTTTAAAATCATTCTTGCTCGTGCTAGATTAGATTTTGAGGTGCCTGTTGAAATTTGAATCAATTCACTAATTTCAACATGAGAGTAGCCATCTAAAACATATAAATTAAATACCAATCTATATCTGTCTGGTAATTCTTGAATGATTTTTAATAAAAAATCAATGCTCACATTATCATCATTGATATCTACAGAAACATCTTCAATATTACCTTCGTTAACGATATCATATACGCCAACATCTTCTCTGTAGCGTTGCAATGAGGTGTTAATTGCAATACGTTTTAGCCAACCTTCAAAAGAACCTTTATTATTATACTGTTCTATTTTACTAAAAACAGTTATAAATGCATCATGCAGGTTATCTTCTGCTTCTGCATAATTTTTAGAGTACTTAAGACAAAGCGAAAATAATTTACTTGCATATTGCTTGTATAATTGGCCTTGAGCTTGTACATCTTGTTTAATACAATTTTCTATGAGCTTGTCTAAACTCACATTAGTTAAGGGATTAATTAATAATTAGTCTAATACTGTACTTCCAGGACTTGGTCTCTCGCTGAGAACAGGTACTTCTGCTAAATAATACTGATCTTCACCTTCTTCATCATGGCCTTGGTAAAACTTAAAAAGATACGTTTCTGTTCCTGTAACCATAAAATTTAAACTCACCGTAACTGATTCTTCATCTTCAATACATGATGAATTTGAATACACCGAGTTAATCACTGCAACCGTACGCTCATTTCCATTAATATCATACAAAAAATTGTAAAATTGGTAACAACTTGATGGACGATTATAAGTTATCATAATCTCATAACTTTCACCATGAACAAAGTGTTCTGGTATTTCAATACTTTCTATTGGCATTACTTCTGTACCAACATAGTTATTATCATCTTCAATGCTACATGATGTAAGCATTGAAACAAAAACAAAGACTAAAAGGGCATATCTTTTCATGTGTTTATATTTATATCTTTTATATGGATAAATGTTTGTTCCATAATTAAAAATAATCAATCTCACTATATAGATGAAGAAAACGTAAAAGGGTTGCGTCTAAAATCAAAAAATCCTGATTTTATTCAGGATTTTTTCTTTAATTTTCTATTTGGACTCTTTAATAAGTGTCCTAACCTTCTCTTCTAGTTCATCCATAAGATCTGGATTGTCTTTAATAATCATCTTAACGGCATCACGACCTTGACCCAATTTGGTGTCTCCGTAGCTAAACCAAGACCCACTCTTTTTAACGATTTCGTGTTCTACAGCTAAGTCTAAAACTTCACCTACTTTCGAAATACCTTCGCCATACATAATGTCAAATTCTGCCAGTCTAAACGGTGGAGCTACTTTGTTTTTTACCACTTTAACTCTGGTTTTATTACCCATTACGTTACTATCACTGTCTTTTATTTGGGTAGAACGTCTAATATCTAAACGTACAGAAGCGTAGAATTTTAAGGCATTACCACCAGTTGTAGTTTCAGGGTTACCGAACATTACACCAATTTTTTCACGTAATTGGTTGATGAAAATTACAGTACAATTTGTTTTACTAATTGATGCTGTTAATTTTCTAAGTGCTTGAGACATTAAACGTGCATGTAAGCCCATTTTAGAATCACCCATTTCACCTTCAATTTCACTTTTAGGTGTTAAGGCGGCAACTGAATCAATAACCACGATATCAATTGCACCAGATCTAATAAGGTTATCCGCAATCTCTAAAGCTTGCTCTCCGTTATCTGGTTGAGATATAATTAGATTATCTATATCTACTCCTAATTTTTCAGCATAGAAACGATCAAAAGCATGTTCTGCATCAATAAATGCAGCAATACCACCTGCTTTTTGAGCTTCTGCAATGGCATGAAGTGTTAAGGTTGTTTTACCAGAAGATTCTGGTCCATATATTTCGATAACACGTCCTCTTGGGTATCCACCAACGCCTAATGCAATATCCAATCCTAATGAGCCAGAAGGTATAGCTTCTACATCTACTACAGCCTGATCGCTCATTTTCATTACAGTTCCTTTTCCGTAAGCCTTATCTAACTTGTCTAAAGTTAATTTTAAAGCTTTTAATTTTGCGTCTTTTTCACTACTCATATGTTCTGTTTTCTAAGAATTCCTTATTAATTATAATTCAAAAATACCACTTATTTTAATTAATAACATTTCTCGTTTCAAATTACTACAAATGCAAGTAATGTTTTTTTAATTTTTAAAAATTAGATGGTCTTATTTCAGATTATAAGGTATAAAAAAACCAGAACAATGACATGTTCTGGCTTAATTTATTAAATCGATTGACTTATTTTAGAATAGACCAATATAAGAGGCCTCAGTAGTTCCTGTTTCTAGAGTAGCACCTACAGTATAACCAGTTGCACTTGTAGAACTAGGGTCAAAAATGTAAACATTGCCCGTACCTCCTAAAGATGCTAAAGCCATATATAATTTACCATCTATGACACTGGCCCATTGGTACTGACGTAACCATAAATCTAATGGAATATTCATTTTAACGGCTGTTTTGTTATACACATCAACACGAACAACATCCCAATTAGAACTTTCATTATCTCCTAAATCTGTATTTAATACAGGTACATAACCAATGCCGTTTCCAACGTAAAACCATCCTGTATTTGCTTCTGCATTATGACCTAAAATAGATTTTATATCAAACGTCCCATAAGCAGTATCGTATGCGCCATTGCTAACTTTCATTATGGTTGCATCACCACTTGTTATTAATTGGTAAGTATCTCCGTTCTCATCTTTATGTGCAACAGGTGTTCTGTAACCATTTGTAGATCCTTGTGCTAATGTAGACGTTATAGTCGTTTCGTTTTCTAAAGAAGGATAATCTACGACCAAGGTTTCAACATTATCATAAACCATAGTGCCATTTTCACCTGTTAGGGCGTCAAAAAATCGTTTTGCTACACCATAATATAATTTTCCATTGGTAATTACAGGAGCATCAATTCTAAATGTATGAATGCCTTCCGTGGACTCATCTTCATTATATGGAAATTCAAAAGACGCATTTTCTAAAATACTCATAGTGCTTAAATCAACACGTGCCAATGTTACTGTAGCAGTAGTTTTTACATAAGGAGACGTTTCATCTGTTGGGTCTTCATAAATGTTTTCAGTAGTTACATTGTGTAACATTGCGTAGTTGTCATCAATTTTTGTCCAACGTGGATAAGCTGTTCCCATAACGGCTTGAACATCTGTTGTAGAAACAAAATTATAGTTTTGTCCACTTATATAGTCATATTTAGCAATATCACCACCACCATAATTTAAGTTATATATGGTTTCACCATCATTAGAAGTATATAATCTTGCCGTACGTGTCGATGGAATTTCTTGGCCAAAACCACTGAATGTAAATGTTTTGCTAGGATCGTTAAGTTCTTCTACGGTTACTCCTTGCGCATATGTTTCCGATTCACCAGTTGGACTAGACCCTATGACTAAGTGGTATGGTCTATAAGCAGATTCTGATGATCCTGAAGATGGAGCATCATCTTCACTACATGAAAATGAGGTTAGAGTTAAAGCTGAAACACAGGCGATACTTAAAATAGATTTGATATTCATAATTTTTAAATTAAAGTTGTTTTTATAAGATTGTAAATGAAAGTTTACCATAAAACCCTCTTCCAGGTTTTTGAAGCGCGTAATTATCGAATATTTGATTGTTAAAAATGTTTTTAACATCGAAACTTAAAGTGACTTTATTTTTAGGAAACGTATAAGCAAAACCAGCATCGAAAGACACTTGAGTCGGTATCACTGTTTTTCCAGAACCACCAAGAACACTACTACCTCTAAAAAATTCATTTACATACAATAAATTGGTATAAGTAGATAACATGGATCCTTTTTGAATAAGATTCGGTGTTTTAAATTTTAAATTATAATTCATTGTAAAATAAGGTGTGTTTGCCAATCTTTCATAACTTGGAGTTATTGGATTGCCATCTACATCATACGTTACATTGTAGTCTCTTGCATTGAAAAATGAAGTGTTTCCACTAAAAAACAACTTGTCGTTATAAGTATAGTTTAATGTGAAATCGAAGCCTTCTGTGTAAATTTTACCAATGTTAGAGTTTTCGAAAAATTCCTCATTACTTCCCGTAGGAAATTGCATAATTAAATCTTCTGTATCTCTAATAAATATATTAGATGTGACTCCAAAAGTGTGTTTTTTGAATTTTATGTTATCGTATGTAAAACCTAAATTATAATTATTACTATGTTCTGGTTTTAGATTTACAGAAGCATTTACATTGGCTGCAACATTACCAAACACCTCATTTGCTTCTGGCAGGCGAATTGCTTTTTCAGCAGAACCAAATACGGTGAATTTTGGTGAGAATGTATATGAAATGGCTCCTCCATAGCCGAAGTCGTTAGAGTTGATGTTATTTTCTTCAATGATTATAGTGGAACTTGATGTGTTAGAACTACGTGTTCGTAATTTAGAAGTTCTATCCATATAATAGGATTTCGCAAAAACAGAAGTTCTTAATTTTTCATTGAAGGCTTTGTTTTCAAATGAAAGCGTTAAAATAGATTTTAAATACTCACGCTCTTCTTTTAAAGCATTTTCAGCAGCAGGAAGCATGGGGTCATCAGAATCTCGAGTGAAGGTATTTAGTAAATGATTTAACTGAATAACATTGTTGTCATTGATGTTATAGGCTAAATTAGTACGTGCGTTAATTGTTTCGTCAATATCTTTTTGTAACGTTGGGTCTCCAGCCTCTGCTCCTGTTGCCCAAACATCTGGATCGTTATAATAACTTGTAGGATAGCCCAACCAGCTGTATTGTGTGGCAATGGTGTCTATTGTTTTTCGGTTGAGGCGAGAATATGAGGCAAAAGCACTCACGTCTAAATTTTCTACAATCCCTTTCTTTGCATACTCTAAACTATACATCTTGGTGTTTTGTTCCGTAAATCGGTTACCATAAACAATTTCCATGGTAGCACCAGTTTGAATTTGTTGATCCATGTTAGAAAGTAAAACACCAGCCAAAAATTTATCTGCCCATTCCACATTTGTGTATCCAAATTCAGCCTTTCCACCTTGCGACCTATAGCGATCATGAAAACGTTTCGCGTGTATATATACATCAGGTGTTCCTGCAGAAAGCGCTACAGCGACTTGGTCTCCCCAAACCTCATAATCGTTATCTGCATAGTTTAAAAAGGCAGACCCTCTAGCAGTAAATCCGTTTTTGTGATTTCGGTAACCACCATTAACATCAGCTCTATAGGTACCAAAAGACCCTGCAGAAATAGATGCTTTTAGTTCGTTTTTAGTAATACCATTTAATACAATGTTTATGGCGCCACCCATAGCATCGTCTGACAAATGCGGAGGAACAACACCTTTATACACTTCAATACGCTTAATTAAAGATGGAGGAATACTGTTTAAAGAAAAGGAAGGTCCAAAATTTCGAATAGGAACACCATCAATAAAAATCTTGACTGAATTCCCAGTCATTCCATTTAAGTTGTAATGTGCATGAGACCCTAAACCTCCAGATTGGCGCACTCTTACTCCAGCAGATTGATCTAATAATTCGTTAACCTGAATAGATTGTATGGCAATCTCTTTGGTCTCTATAACATTGACAGCAAAACCTTTTTCTTCAATTTTTTGTTGAACGGTTTTAGATTTTACAAAAACTTCATCTAATGCTGCGACTTCTAATGTAACATTAACCTCTTTGTTTTTTGAATCTAAGGTTACGTCAACAGTTTTTGGTTGCTCATTTAAAGAGTAAAATGCAATCGTATAGTTTCCGTAAGGGATGTTCTTAAAAGTAAAAGACCCATTAATATTAGAGTTAGTTTCTTGTTTTACGTTGTTACCGTTAAGAACAATAAATGTAGACACTGCGGGTTCGTTAGAATCATATTTTACCTTTCCGTAAAAATTTCCATTCTGGCTAAAAGCTGAAACACTACATAAGAATAATATAAAAATAGAAAATACCTTGAATTGCAACACCGTTAAATTTTTGACAAAAATATCCTTATTTTTATTCATTCCAAATAAAAATAGAGTTTTTTGGAATAAGTTTTTTTTATGACTGAATAAAAGTGAGTTATGGCCCAAAAAACCTATCATAATTAAATATTACAACACGGTTAAAATATATCAGTTATTTCTTGATATTATATACGTTATATTCAAGTTTTAAATAATTTATTATCATCATTTTATGATGTGTTTGAGATGCTAAACGTTTTGTGAAAATGAAAAGGAATTATTTTTTTTCAATTTTACGACGCAACCTTTTTACACTTTTTACATCTACTAAATGAAAAAGGAAATAATTGCTATGAAAAACGCTACAACCAACTCTGAAGTTAGCTTTAGAGTTGAGTAGCGAATTTTTTCTAAATGTTTAATTAAAATTAAAAAGGTTAGTAAGATATTAGGTGTTTCAGTTACCGTTTGTTTTCCCTCAGTAATTGTGAAGCCGATGCAGATTAACTTTTTAAGTTAAGTTTTAAGTTAGTAAGTTAATCTTAAAGCACTTTGATTTATCAAGGTGCTTTTTTTTTATGCTTATTTTGAAGCCTTTTCAGCAAAAACGATACCTTTGCAGCTTATTATTTATTCTTTAACCTTAAAAATTAGTATAGCATGCAACTGTACAATAACTTAAGTGCTAAGGAGAGAGCAGAACTTATTGAACAAGCGGGAAAAGAACGCTTAACCATCTCTTTCTACAAGTACGCCAAAATTAACAATACCGAAATTTTTAGAAATCACTTATTTCTGGCTTGGGACCAATTAGAGGTCTTAGGAAGAATCTATGTGGCAACCGAAGGTATTAACGCCCAGCTTTCTGTGCCTGCAGAAAATTTTGAAGCATTCAAAAAACATTTAGATACCATTACATTTTTAGAAAATGTAAGATTGAATATTGCTGTAGAGCACGATAATTTTGCCTTTTTAAAATTGAAAGTAAAAGTGCGAAACAAAATAGTCGCAGACGGATTAAACGATGCGTCTTTTGATGTAACTAACAAAGGGGTTCACGTTAACGCTGAAAAGTTTAACGAACTCATAGAAGACCCAAATACTGTTTTGGTGGATATGAGAAACCATTACGAAAGTGAAATCGGTCATTTTAAAAATGCCGTAACGCCAGATGTGGATACGTTTCGTGAATCTTTAGATTTAATAGAAGAAGATTTAAGAGAACATAAAGAGGATAAAAAACTAGTCATGTATTGTACTGGTGGCATCCGTTGCGAAAAAGCAAGTGCCTATTACAAGCATAAAGGTTTTAAAAACGTGTTTCAGTTAGAAGGTGGTATCATTAACTACGTGCGTCAAATTGAAGCTGAAGGTTTAGAGAATAAATTCTTAGGTAAGAATTTTGTCTTCGATGAAAGACGATCAGAACGCATCAGTGATGATGTTATAGCTAATTGTCATCAATGTGGAGAGCCAGCAGATTTGCATACCAATTGTGCAAATGAAGCGTGTCATTTATTGTTTATCCAGTGTGATTCTTGTAAAGAAAAAATGGAAAACTGTTGTTCTTCAAACTGTATGGAAATAAATAGATTACCTTTTGAAGAGCAAAAAGCATTACGAAAAGGACAAGGTAATAGTAATGATATTTTCAAAAAAGGACGTGCAGACCATTTGCCTTTTAAAAAGGATTTGAGAAATATTTTTGAGACCATGACAACCGATAAAATCTAAATTCCGATGCAAAACATTGAATTAATGGCTCCTGCAGGAAATTTTGAATCCTTGCAAGCAGCTTTAGATAATGGTGCAGATTCTATTTATTTTGGTGTGGAACAGCTTAACATGAGAGCCAGAGCTTCGATCAATTTCACATTAGATGATTTACAAGAGATTGTAAAACGTTGCGAAGCTAAAAACGTTAGAAGTTATCTGACATTAAATACCATAATTTACGATCACGATTTATCAGTTGTAAAAACCTTAATTAAAAAGGCTAAAGAAGCTAATGTCACGGCCGTTATAGCTATGGATCAAGCGGTTATTGCTGTCGCTCGCGAGCATGGAGTTGAGGTACATATTTCTACACAAATTAATATTACTAATATTGAAACAGTAAAATTCTACGCCCTTTTTGCCGATACTATGGTGTTAAGTAGAGAGTTGAGTTTACGTCAAGTAAGGCACATTACCGAGCAAATTGAAAAAGAACAAATAAAAGGGCCTTCTGGCAGATTGGTTGAAATTGAAATTTTCGGTCATGGTGCACTTTGCATGGCTGTTTCTGGCAAATGTTATCTGAGTTTACATTCTCATAATTCTTCAGCAAATAGAGGTGCTTGCAAACAAAATTGTAGAAAAAAATATACGGTTATCGATCAGGAAACTGGTTTTGAAATGGAACTCGATAACGAATATATCATGTCTCCCAAAGATTTATGTACTATCGATTTTTTAGATGAAATTGCAGATGCAGGAGTAAAAGTTTTAAAAATTGAAGGTCGTGGGAGAGCTCCAGAATATGTAGCTAAAGTCATTAAATGTTATCGCGATGCTATTGATAGTGTTAAAAACGAAACCTATAGTAAAGACAAAGTGATTTCTTGGATGCAAGACCTAGAAAAAGTCTATAACAGAGGTTTTTGGAGTGGCTATTATCTAGGGCAAAAATTAGGCGAATGGAGTACAGGTTCGGGTTCTCATGCGGTACAGAAGAAAGTGTATTTAGGCAAAGGCACACATTTTTACCCTAAAGCGAAAATTGGAGAGTTTAAAATTGAAGCTTACGATATTACAGTTGGCGATACGATTTTAATCACAGGTCCAACCACTGGTGCCAAAGAAATGGAGGTTGTTGAAATGATGGCAAATGACGAAAAAACCAACAAAGGAACCAAAGGAGATTTGGTAACTATTCCTATGGATTTTAGAATTAGACCATCTGATAAGCTTTATAAAATAGTTGAAAACAAAGTGGAAGCCTAATGGTGATTGTGACCTTACAACGACAAAAATGTATTGGCTGTAACTACTGTGTAGAAATGGCGCCCAATCAGTTTCAGATGTCAAAAAAAGACGGAAAAACGGTTTTACTTAATGCTAAGGAAAAAAAAGGATTTTATACCTTAAAATCTAATGATTATAGTATTTTAGAGCTTTGCGAAAATGCATCAAAAGCCTGTCCGGTTAATATTATTAGCGTAAAAGTTAATTGATAAACAAGTCTAAAAATGAATATTTATAAGCTATTAAAACTTAACAGAAGGATTAAAAGCCATAGGGTTAAATTCTTTGGTCTTTTTTTGCTACATAAGTTTAATAAGCGCTATTTAGCGGTTAACTTAGATCCCGTTTTAGCTTGTAACTTACGTTGTAAAATGTGTTATTTTACAGATGCTGATTATCTTAAAACTCTAAAAGGGCAATTTAAAGATCCGGATTTAGATTTGGTGGCCAAGTCTATTTTTAGTCGTGCTTTAAAACTTCAAATTGGTTGTGGTACAGAGCCTACTTTGTATAAAAACTTGGAGCGAATTGTAGCATTGGGCAAGCAATATAAAGTGCCTTACATTTCAATTACAACCAACGCTAATTTATTAACAGAAGAAAAGATTGAAGCCCTTTTAAAAGCTGGTTTAAATGAATTTACAATTTCGCTACATGGTGTTACAAAAGAAAGTTATGAGGGCTTTATGAAAAAAGCCAATTATGAAAAATTTCATAGTGTGTTCAATACTTTTAAAGAATTAAAGAAAAAGTATGATTTCAAAGTCAGAATAAATTACACTTTTAATAAAGATAATTTTTACGAACTCAGTGAATTTTTTGATCATTTTGATGCCAAGAGCTTCGATATTCTTCAAATTCGTCCTATTCAAAAAATAGGAAATACAGAATACAACGATTTTGATATTTCTTCATTAGCCAATGATTATCCTAGTCTAATTCAATCGATAAGACAAACCTGCGCCACCAATAACATTATTCTTATGGCACCGAACACCATAACAAAGTTAAATTCTGAAAACCAATCGAGTTTTATATTCGATTATACGTTTTGTTATATTTCACCAAAGAAATTCTGGAAAGATGGCTTTAATTGGCGTGAAGAAAGTTTTAATGACTATTCGAAAAAAATCGGCTGGAGTAAGGAATTATTAGCTAATGTTTTTCGATCTAAAAAAACGATGAAATCACTTTCAAATAAATTAAATTATGAGATTGAATTCACCTAAATGTTACTAGAAACTTTAAAATCAATTGAATAATTAATGCCGTTCCAACAAGTTTTATATTGAATTAAACTACCGTAACGTAGCATTAACAATTCAGAGTCTAGTAAACTCAGTAAATAATATTATCTTTACTCATTAATTATTTATGAATCCTATATCTAGATTTTTTTAATCAAAGTCATCAATTTTTTTTATTTAAGCTTTAAAATAATTTTTCAGCAATTAGAAAAAGTTCAAATGAGCTCAAAATCTAGATTTAATATATAAAATTTTTATGGCTTGTAACAGTTGCTCAACTGGTAATGATGGCCAACCAAAAGGATGCAAAAACAACGGGACTTGCGGCACAGATAGCTGCAATAAACTCACTGTTTTTGATTGGTTAGCTAATATGTCGCTTCCTAACGGACAAGAACCATTTATTGGTGTCGAAGTACGTTTTAAGAATGGCAGAAAACACTATTATAAAAATACAGAAAACCTCACTTTAAGCATTGGAGATATTGTGGCAACACAGGCTAAGTCTGGTCATGATATTGGAATGGTTACCCTTACAGGAGAATTGGTAAGTGTACAAATGAAGCGTAAGAAAGTAAGATTAGACGACGCAGAAAATGTTTTAAAAATATACCGAAAAGCATCACAAAAAGATATTGATATTTGGTCGGAAGCAAGGGACAGGGAAGAGCCAATGAAGGTGAAGGCACGTCAATTTGCTATCGATTTAAAACTGAAAATGAAAATTTCGGATATCGAATTTCAAGGCGATGCAAGTAAAGCAACATTCTACTACACTGCGGAAGAACGCGTTGATTTTAGAGAGTTAATTAAAGTATTTGCACGCGAGTTTAGAACACGTATCGAAATGAAGCAAGTTGGCTTTAGACAAGAAGCTGCAAGACTTGGTGGTATAGGTTCTTGTGGTAGAGAATTATGTTGTTCTACATGGTTAACAGATTTTAGATCTGTGAGCACTTCAGCAGCACGTTACCAACAATTGTCCTTAAATCCTTTAAAACTTGCAGGACAATGTGGAAAGCTAAAATGTTGTCTTAATTATGAGTTGGATTCTTATTTGGATGCGCTTAAAGCGTTTCCTAAGTCGGATACTAAATTATACACTGAAAAAGGAAATGCGGTTTGTCAAAAAACGGATATTTTCAAAGGTTTAATGTGGTATGCTTATGAAGGTGAATGGATGAATTGGCACATTATCACTACAGAGCAAGCTAATGAAATTATTGCAAAGAATAAGAAAAAAGAAAAAGTAGCTAGTTTGGAAATTTATGCTGCAGAGCACATCCAAGACACTAAAATTGAGTTTGAGAACGTTGTAGGTCAAGATAGTTTAACACGTTTCGATAATCCAAAATCGAATAAGAAACGTAAAAACAATAAGAATAACAGAAATAACAACAATAATAAATCTCGAAATCGAAACCGCAATCAAAATTCTAATGCTAAGCCAAAGCCAAATGCTAAGAAAAATTAATGGGTTATTTCTTGTAGTCATCAGTTGTTTTCTATTTACAAATTGTGATTCCAATGCTGTTTTTGACACTTATAAATCAGTGCCAAACCAATGGAACAAAGATTCTATTGCAACGTTTAATTTTAAAGCTCCAGATACTTCAAATAGGTATAACTTATACGTTAATTTAAGAAATACTGACGCTTATAAGTTTAGTAATTTATTTCTTATTGTAGAGATGAACTATCCTAACGGAAAGGTTGTTAAAGATACTTTAGAATATAAAATGGCAGCACCAAATGGTGAGCTTTTAGGTACTGGATTTTCGGATTTGAAAGAAAATAAATTGTGGTTTAGAGGTTATAAAGAACCGTTTGTATTTAAAGAAGAAGGTGATTACATAGTTAATATTCAACATGCCATGCGAAACAATGGAGTTGTTAATGGTGTAGAAAACTTACAAGGTATTACAGATATTGGTTTTAGAGTAGAACAGGCTCAAAAATAGTGAACATGGCAAAAAAGAAAACAACGAAAGCTAAATCAGAAACTTTAGACTTTTCAAAATACGTACGATGGTTTTGGATCGTATTTTTAGGTGGTATATTATCCGTAGTACTTGTATTTTTATTAGCATCTTGGGGAGTTTTAGGTGAAATGCCTGATCCTTCGAGATTAGCAAACCCTGAGACTAACTTAGCATCTGAAATAATTTCATCAGATGATAAAACGTTGGGTAAGTTTTATTTTGATGATAATAGAACTCCAATTGGATTTAAAGATTTACCAAAAAATTTAGTTGATGCGTTAATTGCCACAGAAGATGTTCGTCATTATGAGCATTCTGGTATTGATGGAAGAGGTACATTGAGAGCTTTTGTTTACCTTGGTAGAAAAGGAGGTGCAAGTACAATATCGCAGCAGTTAGCAAGACAGTTATTTATTGGTTTTAGAGATAAAGAAAGCACAACAAATGCTATTATTCAAAAAATACAAGAATGGGTATTAGCCATTCGTTTAGAGCGTCAATATACTAAGGAGGAAATTGTGGCCATGTATTTTAATACCTATGATTTTGGTAATAATGGTGATGGTATTCGTTCTGCTTCGCGTATTTATTTCGGTAAGGAACCTAGGGATTTAGATATAAAGGAATCAGCAATGTTAGTTGGGATGTTTAAAAATTCATCTTTATATAACCCTAGACCTCATAAAAATCCTGTAGGTGTTAGAAATAGACGAAATGTGGTTTTAGCTCAAATGGCTAAATATGATTATATCACTGAAGCCGAAAGAGATTCACTTCAAAAAACAGAATTAGATTTAAATTATTCACCAGAGTCGCATCGTGAAGGTATTGCTACCTATTTTAGAGAGTACCTTAGAGGTTTCATGAAAGAATGGGCAAATAAAGATGAGAATAGGAAGCCAGATGGTACTAAGTACGATTTATACACAGATGGACTTAAGATTTTTACGACCATAGATTCGCGAATGCAGCAATATGCCGAAGATGCAGTTGGACAGCACATGCCAAGGTTACAGGCTGAGTTTGATAACCAGAATACGCCAGAGCGCAATAAAACAGCACCTTTTCTAGATCTTAATACGTCTGAGGTTAATAAATTAATGAAAGATGGTATGAGACGTGGTGAGCGTTGGAGAATTCTTAAAAATCAAGGGAAATCAGATAAGGAGATTGAAGCATCGTTTCAAAAACCAACGGATATGACCGTTTTTAAATGGGTAGATGGTAAGCCAAGCGAAGTAGATACGATTATGAAACCTATAGATTCTATGCGTTATTACAAGTCATTTTTACGTCCGGGAATGATGTCTATGGATCCACAAACGGGTCATGTGAAAGCTTGGGTCGGAGGTATGAATTATAGGCACTTTCAGTATGATATGGTAAAACAAGGTAAGCGTCAAGTAGGTTCCACGTTTAAACCTTTTGTTTATGCCACAGCAATCGATCAATTACAGTTGTCGCCTTGCGATATATTTCCAAGAACACCGATCACTATAGAAGCCAATAAATTTGGAAATCCAGAGCCTTGGACTACCAAAAACTCAGATGGTAACTATTCAGGTGAACAAACGTTAAAAGATGCTTTAGCAAGTTCCACAAATACAATTACAGCACGTTTAATGAATGAAGTTGGACCACAGCCGGTAGTTGAAATGGCAAAAAAACTAGGTATTACGTCAGATATTTTACCAGTTCCAGCTATTGCTTTAGGTACAGCGGATATAAGTGTTTATGAGATGGTTGCCGCTTATTCTACGTTTGCTAATAAAGGAGTGTACAATAAACCTGTAATGGTAACGCGTATTGAAGATAAGAATGGAACCATTTTATATCAATTTGTTCCAGAGAGTAAAGATGTTTTAAGTGAAGAAGTGGCTTATGTTACTGTAAATTTAATGGAAGGTGTAACCAGAGCTGGTTCAGGAGCGCGATTAAGACATAATTCAGAATGGTTAAAAAAATCCGCAATGTATAAGGAGGTAATGACAGGTTATCCTTATGAACTTTCTAATCCTATAGCAGGTAAAACTGGTACCACACAAAATCAAAGTGATGGTTGGTTTATGGGCATGGTGCCTAACCTAGTGACAGGTGTTTGGGTTGGAGCAGAAGATAGAGCAGCGCATTTTAAATCCATTACATACGGTCAAGGTGCTTCTATGGCATTACCAATTTGGGGATTATATATGAAGGCTTGTTATGCCGATAAAACTTTAAACGTGTCTACCAGCGAATTTGAGAAACCTTTGGATTTAAAAATTGATATAGACTGTACAGCTAAAGACGAAGGTGACATCACCGATGAATCGGATTCTGTTGAAAATATCGAATTCGATTTCTAAGAATCGTCAAAAGTCACACCCTTATTTTATGACTATTAATTATAGGTTTTGGACTTAGTTTTGTATTTTTCAAAAGCAAAATTATTCTAAATATGATTAATAAAAAAGTGGACAATATTTCTGAAGCCCTAAAAGGAGTCAGTGATAATATGACCTTTATGTTCGGTGGTTTTGGCCTCTCTGGAATTCCGGAAAATGCAATAGCTGACCTCGTAAAACGTAATATAAAAGGACTCACCTGTATCTCTAATAATGCAGGAGTCGATGATTTTGGCTTGGGCTTATTATTACATCAAAGGCAAATCAAAAAGATGGTCTCATCTTATGTTGGCGAAAACGATGAGTTTGAACGTCAAATGCTTTCGGGAGAGTTAGATGTTGAGTTAATACCTCAAGGTACTTTAGCGGAGCGTTGTAGAGCTGCACAAGCCGGATTTCCCGCAATTTATACACCTGCAGGTTACGGAACAGAAGTCGCAGAAGGTAAAGAAACTCGAGAATTTGATGGAAAAATGTATGTTTTAGAACATGCCTTTAAAGCCGACTTTGCTTTTGTAAAAGCATGGAAAGGTGATGCTGCAGGCAATTTAATCTTCAAAGGAACCGCCCGAAATTTTAATCCTATCATGTGTGGAGCCGCAAAAATAACAGTTGCTGAGGTCGAAGAATTGGTGCCAGTTGGAGAATTAGATCCTAATCAAATTCATGTGCCAGGTATATTTGTACAACGTATATTTCAAGGTGAAACCTACGAAAAGCGAATTGAACAATTAACGGTAAGACAAAGAAGTACCTAGAATTTGTCATTCTTGTGAAGGCAGGAATCCAGTATAGAAATAATGTTTTAATTAAATAGATTCCTGCTTACACAGGAATGACAGAAAAAGATGTTAGATAAAAACGGAATAGCAAAACGCATTGCAAAAGAAGTACAAGATGGTTACTATGTTAATTTAGGAATAGGTATTCCAACATTAGTAGCGAATTATGTAAGAGATGATATTGAAGTCGAATTTCAAAGTGAAAATGGCGTTTTAGGAATGGGACCGTTTCCTTTTGAAGGAGAAGAAGATGCAGATATTATTAATGCAGGAAAACAAACTATTACCACATTACCGGGAGCTTCATTTTTTGATTCAGCCATGAGTTTTGCAATGATTAGAGGTCAACATGTTGATTTAACGATACTTGGAGCTATGGAAGTGTCAGAAAATGGCGATATAGCGAATTGGAAAATTCCAGGAAAAATGGTTAAAGGCATGGGAGGTGCTATGGATTTAGTGGCGAGTGCTGAGAATATTATTGTAGCCATGATGCATACCAATAGGGCAGGCGAATCTAAGTTGCTAAAAAACTGCTCTTTACCTCTGACGGGAGTGGGCTGTGTGAAGAAAATAGTAACAAACATGGCGGTTATAGAAGTGACACCAAAAGGGTTTAAACTTTTAGAACGTGCACCTGGAGTCTCTGTAGAAGACATCAAAAACGCGACTGAAGGAGATTTAATTATTGATGGTGATATTCCTGAAATGAACTTATAGATGAAACCATTGTTCAAAATAAGTGCCGCTAATTTATAGCGGCTTTTTTGTGCGTAAATTCCTCATATAATATGTTAAATGTTAAAAATAAGTGTATTTCATCGATTTATAATGTATTTAGGCAGATTAATTCAAAATATGTTTCATATTGCAGTACCCAAACAAACCTAATTTATTAACCTGATTTAACATAAACCGAAATTTACCTTTTTGCCCTAAATCTACCATGAATTACTGCTTATGAAAACTAAATCAAATCTACCAGAACCTACTTTAACTGAAGATCACGGATTTTCAGCATTAGAAAACACTTTGGAGTTAGTCTCAAATGTTTTCAAACTAGCCAAAAGAGTATTCATGCTATAATCCTTTCGGAATAGCATGGATAAGCTTTTTTGTGTAAGCTTGTTTTGGAGACGCATAAATAAGATCTGCATCTCCAATTTCTTCAATTTTTCCTTGATTCATTACTAGCAATTGATCTGCCATATATTTTACAACCGCCAAATCGTGTGAAATAAATATATAGGTAAATCCAAATTGTGCTTTTAAATCATTTAATAAGTTTAAAACTTGCGCTTGTACGGAAATGTCTAAAGCTGAAACCGATTCGTCACAAACTATAAGTTGAGGCTCTAAAGCGATAGTTCTTGCAATACCAACACGTTGACGTTGACCACCAGAAAATTCATGAGGATAGCGATCAAAAGCTGAGGAGTCTAAGCCTACTTTTTCTAAAATAGATATTACTTTTTCTTTTCGGACTTTGTTAGAGGTTCCAATGTTATGAACAGTCATAGGTTCTAAAATAGCATTTCCAACAGTTAAACGCGGATTCAAAGAAGCGAATGGATCTTGAAAAATAATTTGAATATCTTTTCGCAGCGTCCGCATTTCAGAGCGACTTAAATTGATAATGTCTTTTCCTTTATATAAGATTTGTCCTGCTGTGGCTTTGTCTAATTGTAGAATGGCATTTCCTAAAGTTGATTTTCCACAGCCAGATTCACCCACCAAACCCAAGGTTTCACCAGGAAACACTTTAAAACTTACACCATCTACAGCATTAAAGGGTTGGTCTTTTGTAAACCATCCCGTTTTTGAAAAATAGGTTTTTTCGACATCTATAACTTCTAATAAAGGTGTTTGTGCATATAGTTTTTCGTGATTTTTTGCTCTTTCAGTATCAGAAATAATGGTTGTACTGACGTTATCAGTCATAAAATCCGAGATCGTTGGTAATTTTTTTAATCTAAATTCTGTTGAAGGTCGCGCTCCAATCAGCGCTTTGGTGTAGTTATGTTCTGCGTGATTGAATATAGTATCTGTAGTGCCTTGTTCTACTATTTCACCCTGATACATAACTAAAACGCGATCGGCTAATTCGGAAACCAAAGACAAATCGTGTGAGATAAACAATACACTCATTTTTGTTTCGGTTTGAATGTTTTTTAGTAATTCTAAAATCTCCTTTTGAACGGTTACATCTAGTGCTGTGGTTGGCTCATCTGCAATCAATAGCTTTGGTTTACAAGCAATGGCCATAGCAATCATAACCCGTTGTTTTTGTCCACCGGAAATTTCATGAGGGTAAGCTTTAAAAATCCGTTCAGGATTAGGCAATTTTACTTTTTCGAAGAGGTTTAAAACTTCCGACTTAATTTCTGAAGCTGATAATTTAAAGTGTTGTTTCAAGATTTCTTCAACTTGTCTGCCGCAACGCATAGAAGGGTTTAAAGAACTCATTGGTTCTTGGAAAATCATCGCAATGTCATTCCCTCTAATCGCTTGAAATTCTTTTTCAGAAAGTCCAACAAGGTTTTTATCTTCAAATAAAATAGAACCCGACGTAATTTTTGAAATCTTTACAGGCAGCAGACCCATTAATGCTAATGAAGAAATGGATTTACCAGATCCAGATTCGCCAACTACAGCCAGAATTTCATTTGGGTTAATATGAAAAGAAATATGTTTAATAATTTCCTTCTCAATTTTATCCTTATAAAAAGAAATTTTTAATCCATCAACGTCTAATAATTTTTCATTTGCCATATGTAAATGTAGTTATTTTCTTCAATAGTGCTGTGGTAAAACCGTAACTCTAGAAAAGTTGTTCACATTATCACGAAAACGTTTTCGTTAAATTGTCATATTAACAAAATTTTAATACTTTCAGGGAAATAAAAATAAGTTTAACCCTAAAAATTTATCAAAAAGTATGAATAAAAATTATTTTAATGGTATTTGTGTAATGGTATTTATGCTGTCGATGTTTACAGCGTTTTCACAAACCAATCTTCAAAAAGAACAGATAACGAGTCGTTACGACAAACAAGCGATTCAAGAATTAAGCGAAAATTTTGATAAACAATCTAAAGCAGAAAAGGCTTTTGCTACGCAAATGGCATTAGTTAATGGTTGGCCACTTATCATTACAACTGAAGATGCTTATATGGAACTTCAAAAAATCTCTTCAGAAGGCCAACCTATTTATTACAGAACATTTAATGTTGCTGCTGCCAAGTCCACAAGAGCGAATCATTTAAATTCAGGTGGTTCTCTAGGCTTAAGTTTAGATGGTCAAAACATGGAAGCACATGTTTGGGATGGCGGTTTAGCACGTGCATCGCATCAAGAATATGATGGAGCAGGTGGTAATAACAGGTTTTCAATTGGAGATGGAACTTCAACTTTAAACTATCATTCCGCACATGTTACTGGAACCATAATTGCATCTGGTGTCGTTGCTAATGCAAAGGGAATGGCACCTCAAGCGAGTGCTGTAGGTTACGAGTGGAATAATGACACATCTGAAGCAACTTCTGCGGCAGGAAATGGGATGTTAATTTCAAACCATTCTTATGGATATGCTGCTAGAAATTCAGCTGGCCAAGCACAACTACCGAGTTATTATTTTGGTGGTTATATAACAGATTCTAGAGATTGGGATGAAATTATGTATAATGCACCTTATTACTTAATGGTAGTTGCTGCAGGTAATGATGGTTCTGATAATTCTGCAAATAGTTCACCTTTAGATGGCAATACATCTTATGATAAGCTTTCTGGTCATGCAACCGCTAAAAACAATATGGTTGTTGCCAATGCTAATGATGCTAATATTGATGCTAGTGGAAACCTTGTAAGTGTCACAATAAATAGCAGTAGTAGCGAAGGACCAACTGATGATTACAGAATTAAACCAGATATTACAGGTAATGGAACGGCTGTATATTCTACATACGAGTCTAGCAATACAGCATATGCTAGTATCACTGGTACGTCTATGGCATCACCAAATGTAGCTGGTTCTTTATTATTATTACAACAACATGCTAACAACATTAGTGGAAGTTTCATGAGAGCTGCAACATTAAAGGGTTTAGCACTTCACACTGCAGATGATGCTGGATCTAATGGACCTGATGCTGTGTTTGGTTGGGGCTTAATGAATAGTAAGCGTGCTGCTGAAGTAATTACAAATAATGGTAACGCATCTATAGTTGACGAGTTAACGTTATCTAATGGACAATCGTATCAAATCACCGTAGATTCTGATGGTATAAATGATTTGTATGCCTCAATTTCTTGGACAGATAGAGCAGGTACAGCGTCAACATCTGTAAATTCTACAGCATCTAATTTGGTTAATGATTTAGATATAAGAGTTACTAAAAGCGGTACAACGTATACTCCTTGGAGATTAACAGGAGTGACTACAAACGGACAAGGTGATAATACTAAAGATCCTTATGAACGCGTCGATGTGGAAAATGCATCAGGAACGTACACGATTACCATAACGCACAAAGGCTCATTAACAGGTGGAAGTCAAAATTATTCATTAATTGTGACTGGTTTGTCAGCAACACCAGTAGTATGTAGCGCAACAACACCTACAGGATTATCAATTGATGGATTTGGGTCTTCTACAGCAACAGTATCTTGGGATGCTGTGTCAGGTGCGTCTTACGATTTTAGATATCGTGAAGTAGGAGCTTCTACATGGATAACATCTTCAGTTTCAGGAACAGCAACGTCTTTGTCCGGTTTATCTCCAGAAACGTCTTATGAAGTTCAGGTCCGAAGTCAATGTGCAGATAGTTCTACATCAAGTTATACAAGTTCTGTAAACTTTACAACAACAGAAGTGCAATTAAATTATTGTACATCTACAAGTAGTAATGTTAATGATGAATACATTAGTGGAGTGCAATTAGGAACTATTAATAATACATCAGGAGCACAATTTTATTCAGATTTTACAAACCTTTCAACAAATTTAACTCAAGGTCAAAGTTATACGGTAGCCGTGACGCCGACCTGGACAGGAACACAATATAACGAAGGGTATTCTGTATGGATTGATTATAACCACGATGGTGATTTCTCAGATTCGGGAGAACAAATTTTGTCGCAAGCAGCAACACAAACAACTCCTGTTAGTGGAAGTTTTACAATTCCATCAGGAACCTATTCTGGAGCGACACGAATGCGTGTGTCTATGAGTTATAATGAAATTCCTACTGCATGTCAATCATTTACTTATGGTGAAGTCGAAGATTATACGGTTAATTTAATTGCCGGAACTGCAGATACAACAGCGCCAGTTATTGCGCTGAACGGAGCATCAACCATTAATTTAGAAGTTGGTGATACTTATAATGAGTTGGGAGCAACAGCTACGGATAATGTTGATGGTAATTTAACGTCTAGTATTGTTATAACGGGAACTGTGAATACTAATTCTGCCGGAACATATACTAAATATTATAATGTAAGCGATGCTGCAGGAAATGCTGCCACACAGCTCACTAGAACAGTTATTGTCACACAGCCAGCGGATACCACTGCACCAGTAATTACGTTAACCGGAGCGTCAACCATTAATTTAGAAGTTGGTGATACGTATAGTGAGTTAGGAGCAACTGCAAGCGATAATGTTGATGGTAATTTAACAGCAAGTATTGTTATTACAGGAACGGTGAATACAAGTTTAGCAGGAACATATACTAAATATTACAACGTAAGTGATACCGCAGGAAATGCAGCAACACAACGCACTCGGTCTGTTGTAGTAACCCAACCTTCTACAGGTGATTGTTCAGGTGGAATTTCAACGTTTCCATATTCTGAAGGTTTTGAAAATACTTTAGGATCTTGGTCTCAAGGTTCTGGTGATGATTTTGATTGGGAAACAGGAAGTGGAACTACTCCATCAAGTAATACAGGTCCTTCTAGTGCGGATTCTGGTTCTTATTATTTATTTATGGAATCGTCTTCTCCTAATTATTCGACAAAAAGAGCCATTTTGAACTCTCCTTGTTTTGATTTAGGAAGTGCATCTCAAGCAACGTTTACGTTTAAATATCATATGTATGGAGCTTCTTCAATGGGAAGTTTAGCTTTAGAAGTGAGTGAAGACAATGGATCAACTTGGACAAGTGTTTGGAGTGAATCTGGAAATCAAGGAAATTCTTGGTTAACAGGTAGTGTAGATCTAGGATCTTACGTAGGATCTTCTATTCAATTACGTTTCAATGGCATTACAGGAACAACGTGGCAAGGAGATATGGCTATTGATGCTGTTGGTTTAACGACAGGTGGAGGCTCTAGTTCATGTTCTAATGTAGCATTGTCAATTACTTTTGATAATTACCCAGAAGAAACCGCTTGGAGTTTAATAGATGCATCAGGTAGCACAGTTGCATCTGGTGGAACTTACGGTTCTCAGGCAGATGGTTCTACATTAAATATTAATGTGGATTGTTTGGCAGATGGTTGTTACGATTTTGTAATAACAGATGCTTACGGAGATGGCATTTGCTGTTCTTATGGAAATGGCTCGTATACTTTAACGAATTCTGATTCGGGAATAACATTAGCTTCTGGAGCATCATTTACAAGCTCACAAACTACTAATTTCTGTTTGGGTAATGCAGGGAATTCAATATTAGATGTGAATCCTGGAGTCATTTCAGATAATCCAAATCAACATTTTAAAGTACATCCAAATCCTGTTAAACAAACACTTTATGTTGATTTACTTGGCTTTGAGGCTCAAACTTTTGAAATTGTAAATATGTTAGGACAAGCCGTAGCAAAAGGAAGATACACCTCAGTGATTGATGTGTCTCAATTTGATAGTGGTGTTTATATATTAAAAATAAATATTGGTGAGAAAACCAAAATAAAGAAATTTGTTAAGGAGTAATATCTTAATGAATTAGTTAAAAAAGGAAAAGTCCAGATTTTAAATCTGGACTTTTTTATATATGTTTTATTTCATTATCATGAAGCAATTCATCTCCTCTCAATCTTAAGAAAATTTGAGCAACGGCAATCGTGTCTTTTTCACAATACACAATAATGCGATCGACTTCTTTTTCTTTATAATACACACGATAGACTTCACTACCATCAATATCATCTTTTGGTGAAGGTATACCCAAAACATTGGTCAATAATTTTAAAGAGGTATACGTTTTATAATCTCCGAATTTCCAAAGTTCTAAAGTATCGAGATGTGGCACTTCCCAAGGTTTTTTACCGAATAAATTCAGTTTATATGGTAATTCTATGTTGTGGATAATCATACGTCTTGCGATGTATGGAAAGTCGAATTCCTTACCATTATGTGCACACAGTAAATGTCTGTTAGAACTAAAATGCGAAATCAATAAATTTTTAAAGTCCTTCAAAATTTTAATTTCATCGCCATAAAACGAGGTGACTCTAAAGTTTCGAGATTCACCTTCCATTTTAAAATACCCAACAGAAATACAAACTATTTTCCCGAACTCAGCCCAAATGCCTGCTCTGTCATAAAATTCTTCAGCCGTAAATTCTTCTTTACGTTGATAGCGCGATTTAGCATCCCAAAGCTCTTGTTTAGTTATATCTAAATCAGAGAAGTTTTCTGTTTCTGGGACGGTTTCTATGTCTAAGAATAGAATGTGTTCTAGGTTGAGTTTACTAATCATGTTCTATTTTCAACTAAAGTTAACATTTTTAAATTAATTTTTAGTCGAATTTGGCGTGATTGTTTGTTTTTCAATGAGTTGTATGGCTTTTTCAAGCACTTCATCACGTCCATTTTTAATGCCTTCGATGGTTGGTTTTACTTCAATATCTGGAACGATACCTACGCGTTGTGTTTCTGAACCATCTGGATAAAGAACCCCAATGCCTGATATTGCAGTTGTTAACCCTCCAGGAAGCTGTATAGCTGAGACATTACCATCTGCACCAGCAGTTGTGCTACCAATTATAGTTGTTTTATCTCCTGCTTTAAAAGCCATGGCTGTATATTCTGCTTGACTCTGAGATATTTCATTTACTAATACTATTACCTTTTCACCTTTAAAGGACCATTTTTTAGAAAGTCCAACTTTGTAACCTTCTTTAGATTTAAATTCGCCTGGGTTATTTAAGTTGCCTCCTGTGAACTTTACAAAATCAGCCCTATTATTATTTAAGAAATTTCCTAATTCAAAAAGGACAAAAGTTGAAGGGTAATTTCTAATATCTACTATAATTCCTTTTAAATTTTGAAACTCTTCTTTTATAGAATCTATATCCTCGTTTGTGATGTTTTGTAAGGTTATGTATCCAATATCATTATTTAGTTTTTTAAAACTTTTCTCAGTTCTTTTTTTGTACCAACTGTAATACCCTTCGATATTCTCTTTTTTATATAAATCTAGTTTTAAGTTCGAAGTTTTTCCAGCGCGTTCAATTTTTAACTCTATACTGTTTTCTTTTGATCTCAAAATATTAAAACTAATATCTCGTAAGCGAGTGGGTTGGTTAGATGCTGGATAGTAAGGATTCATGTCTTTTACTACGTCATCAGTGTGTTTACCGTTAATATGCGTAATGATATCGCCTATTTTTAATTCGCTAGTTTTGTTTTCTGGGTCATTAAATAAATCATCTACAACGAGTTTGTTTTCTATGAATTTAACATGAATTGGAGCATAATAATCGCCTCGTTGTTCTTGTATTTTATTATTTCCACCCCAAAGATTAGCATGTGTGTCTTTAATATCTCCAATAATTTGAATGGCGGCTAGTTCGTATTCTAACTCATCTTTAGCATTGATGAATTTTGGGATGTATTCTGCCAAACAGGTGTCCCAATCCTTATCTGTTAGATGTCTGTAAGGAAAATAATAATTTATAATATTCCAATATCTAAAGAGTGATAATAATCTAAAACCAGCATCTGGATAAGGCATATCCTCATAGATGGCTTCATTTTTAAATTCTGGATTTCCAACACCAGGCTTCATAGCAATATAATGGTGTTCACCTTGATGTCTATTGGTTTGTATGTATAGTAATTTTTCACTTAGAGACTTAGAAATATTAGTTGCTGTTATCCATTCTAAATCCGGTTTTAAATGAGAGTCTTCAGAAGTGGGTTCACATTTTCTGCAATGTTTTACTTTTCCATAGCTATCTATCCAAGATAAAAGTAATTTATCACGTTCTGTAGTTGTCGTCACTTTTTGGTATTCAGGAAGAAACCTAAAAAGTTCATAATCCCAATTATAGTTTCCTTTTCCGGTTTCGGGATGATAGTATTTTAAAAATCCCCAAACACGTCCTAAAAGCTCAAGGTTTTTTATTTGATTTTCATCTAAGTTATTGAAAGTAATAGCTGAACCTTTATTAAATTCAGTATCTCTATTTAAGGTTTCAAGATCTACGTGGTGATTGCTTTGTGCAGTAATGTTTAGAAATGTAAATAGCAGGATAAGAGTAAAATAAAGTTGCTTCATGGTTGATTGGTTTTACTCAAAAAAAGACATAAAAATGACGATGTATATCTAACTATTTGTTAAATAACATAATATTAAGATTTTAGATTGAGCATTGCATAGGCTTCATCTATATAAACATAAAAATCTTCAGGGAAAGAATTGATTGTTTCAGTACTTCTATGATGTCCTAATCTCACCACTATTAAATTGTCTTCCGGGATTACGATGACATATTGCCCTAAAATTCCTCGCATAGCAAAGGTGTGTTTCCCATTATATTCACTTATCCAAAAACCATACCCATAAGGCTGACCACTAAATCGAGATGTGGTCGCTGTGGCGACAAAAGTAGAATCTAGTAATTGCTTACCATTCCATTGTCCATGATCTTTATAAAGCTTACCAAAGCGTGCAAAATCTCGTGCATTACTAGAAATACAACAAAAGGCTTTGGCTAGTTTGTTTTCATCATCATCTAATTGCCACAAGGCATCATTTTCAGCGCCTAAGGGTTGCCAAAAACTTTCGGAGAGATACTGTGGTAATCGTTTTTTTGTAGCTTTTTGAATCACCATACCTAGCAATTGCGTGCTGCCGCTTAAATATTCAAATTCTTTACCAGGTGTTTTTACCACCTTTTGATTTAATATTGTTTCAGCTAAGTCATCATCGTAATTCGCTCTTGCTGTAATAGAAAACGGACTTGTGTAAGACTCAACCCAATCTAAACCAGAAGCCATGGATGATAAGTCGCCAACGGTTGTTTTTGTACCTTCAAATTCTTTATAATAATCACTAACAGGTTGGTCTAAATTTTTAATATAGCCCTCCATAATTGCTTTCCCAAGTAATGATGAGGTTATACTTTTAGCCATTGAAAATGAATTGGTTTTAGAAGCTGCATCGTAATTCTCGGCATACTGTTCGTAGTAAATACTGTCATTTTTTATAATGAGATAGGCAATCGTACCAAACGTGTCATTTGTTGTGTTTAGCCGATCTGTTGCATTTATAGTATTGTAATTTTTATGTAATGGCCAAGCATCGATTGTTGTACCTTTTTTGATGGTATCATTTTCAAAATACGGATAATCATCAATAAATGCTGAAGAGTGTCCTGTAAAATAAACCACACGAACCCCTTTTAGAATGTAGTCGTAATCAAAAATATAAGAGGCAATTACAAGCACAGCAATAATTCCGATGAGCCATTTTAATAGTTTTTTGATAAATTTCATTGCGTTAGATGTTAATTATTTGCTTTGCGATTTTTTAGTTTTTCTTTATAAAAGGCTTTGTTGGCGATATAAATAGTCTTTTTAAAAGTAGCAATTATATGTTGTTTGTCGTCCACTAAATTCATGGTTTTAACAATATCAATTTCACTAGTTTCAATAACAGATTGTTTTATAGTGTCTATCTCTTCTTTTGTAAATATAAATTCACCATAAATTGTAGTTTTGCCTGGCTTTTTATAGCGCGCTTCAACGGATTTGTCCCAAACCACATAATCATTGCCTAGAATTTGAATGAGCTGAATCATATAAATAGGATCTGTTGCAGATAACATGCTACCACCAAAAATGGAACCTGCATAATTGCGGTTTTTCCAACTTGGTTTTAATCTAATTTTTACAAAAAGCAAATCGTCACTAACCTCTATAAGTTTGGCAGTAGATCGGCGATACATTGGCGACCAATTGAAACCATATTTGTATATCGTTGAGGTTTTAAAAAAACGTTTTAAAAATTCAGTTGCTATTTTATACATTAAAATAAGGATTGTTGTTTGTATTCACTTTCATGATTGAGCAACCATTGTTTTCTGTATAACCCACCAGCATAACCTGTGAGACTTCCGTTGCTACCGATGACTCTGTGACAAGGTATAATAATCCAAAGCGGATTTTTACCGTTGGCACTTGCTGCAGCTCGTATGGCTTTTATATCCCCTAATTGTTTGGATAATTCTAAGTACGAAATGGATTTTCCAAAAGGAATAGCCTCCAATTGTTTCCATACCTTTTTCTGAAAGGTTGTGCCTTCAGGATGTAATTTTAGGTCGAATTTTTTTCTGGTATTGTTGAAATATTCTTTAAGCTGAATCACACAATCTAATAAGGCTTCCGGAATACTTTCTGATAATGTTTCTTGTGAATCTATGATTGAAACAGAAACAATACCATTCTCATTTCCGCTGATTTTGGCATGTCCAAGTGGAGTTTCAATATGGCAGATTTGTAGAAGCGACTGTTCCAAATAAAAGTTTAGTTTTCAGGATTGTCATTATCAATGATGCCTAAACGTTTTGCTCTAGATTCCCAGCTTCGTCTTGCTAAAAGTTGTAAGTCAGATACATTATCGCTTTCATCCATGATTTCTAATCCTAGCAATGTTTCAATAACATCTTCCATGGTCACTAAGCCACTTACGGTACCGTATTCATCTACAACTAAAGCTAAGTGATTTCGGCTTTCAACCAATTGTTCAAATAATTTTGGGATTGGTAAACTACGATTCACGATAATAATGCTTCGTTTAATATCAGATAATAATTTTGAACCATTACCTAATGCCATTTCTTTGAAAACTTCAGCTTTTAAAACTAAGCCAGTAATATTATCGGATTCGTCAGTATAAACAGGGACTCTAGAAAACCGAATATTAGAATTGGCTTTAAAGAACGTTTCCACGGTCATGCTTTCGTTTTCAGTTTTCATTACTGTACGAGGTGTCATCACATCTTTTGCTTGTACTTCTTTAAAGTTCAATAAATTTTTAATGACTTTACTTTCATTTTCTTCAAAAACACCTTCTTCTTGTGCTATTTCTGCCATAGCAGCAAAACTTTCTCTACTTAAAACACTACCATGACCTTTGCCACCAATCAGTTTTGTAGTGAGTTGAAGTAACCATAAAATGCCGGTCCATTTTAAAGGAAATATTAAAATATTTAAAGCTTTTGACGTAAAGTTTGCTAATTGCCTCCAATACGTTGCACCTACTGTTTTTGGTATAATTTCTGAAGCAACTAATATCAGAATTGTCATAACCGTAGACACAACAGCGACCATGATATCTTCGGTAAACTCAAATCCTAAAATAGAACGTTTTGTGCTGCCATAAAGCTCAACATAAGCCACTTTGGCTTGTACACCCACTAAAATAGCACCAACGGTATGTGCAATAGTGTTTAATGTTAAAATGGCAATTAGGGGACGATCGACATCTTTTTTTAGTTCTTCTAATTCAAGAGCATAAGCTTTACCTTCTTTCTTTTTAATATTAAGAAATGTCGGTGTTAAGCTTAAAAGTACAGCCTCTAAAATAGAACACAAAAATGAAAAGAAGATGGAAATGACAGCGTAAAAAATGAGTAAGCCCATTAATGTTTTGAAGTTTTTATATGTACAAAGTTACGAAATGAATACTAATTTAAAGCTAGCTATTTTTTTAGTTATTACCAAGTTATGGTTGGTAAAGAAAAAGTACGTGTCAAAAAAAATTGTAAATTCGAATTATGAGAAATATATTTTTAATACTCGTCTTGCTAGGTACTTACTGTTTATCAGCACAAATAAAGGGAAAGATAACATATCGTCTCGAAACCATTAAAGACAGTATAGAGCAGCCTTTTGAAAATCCTGAGAACACTGAAGCTCAAAATGAAGTATTTGCAATGATTCATGATGCGGAACCTGTGGAGGGTTATTTGGTGTTTAATGATAGTATCGCTATTTATAATGTAGAACCAAAAATTGACATTCCTGGATGGAATAATAGTAGTGATGGCCTTATGATTACTCGAAGTAATATTAATTTGTCATGGGTGATGGCTGGTGGGAGTTCAACCTATTACAATGATTGGAGTCGCGATTATAGTATTACCCAAAATTCTGTATCGGGTCCTACCAAAAGAGTTATACAAAAACCAAAAGAATGGACTATTACAGAAGAATCTAAAGTTATAGATGGCTATACATGCTATTTAGCAACCATAGATAAACGCAACGATAAGAAAGTAAAGGCATGGTTTACACCAGAAATCCCTGTAAAACATGGTCCAAGAGGTTTTAACGGATTGCCAGGTTTAATTATGGAAATTGAAGATATTGTATTACTATGGACAGTCGTTAAAATTGATATTGATAATCCTGAAGCTGATGATATCATAGAGCCTATGGAAGGAGAATTACTAACACAAGAAGAATATATAAAGTTTAGTGGTAACCCTTTTGGTGATAATTAAGTTAAAGGAGGAATATTTTTTATATAATAACAATTAAAAAATATGAGGACATTTATTATTCCTTTTGTTTTTCTGATAATATTTTTTTCTAAACTGAATGCACAAGAAATAGCTCACAATACTATTACTAAACTTTCATTGTCAAAACATAGTTTAGCAGAGAAGCTCTATTTGCAGCTAGATAATACATTGTATCAAACAGGTGAGAAAATTTGGTTTAAGGCTATCGTTGCAAAATCAGCAAATAATAGTTTATCTGATCTTAGTAACATTTTACATGTGGAACTAATTGATTCAAATAAATCAATTATCGATAAAAAACTACTAAAATTAAAAGATGGTATAGCCAGTAGCGCATTTGAATTGCAAAAAAGTTTAAAGTCTGGGAAGTATATCATCAGAGCCTATACGAAATGGAACAGGAATTTTGATGACGATTTTTTCTTTGTTCAACCAATAGATATTTTTAATTTAAAGGATAATGAAGAGGCTAAAAACCCAATAATTAACGTTGCTATAAATAACAATGAAGATAAAACACTTACTGCTGATATAAACCCAAGAGTTATTAATCCATCATACAGAGGGAAGTTAAAATTATATATTAATGTCGGAAACCGAGTAGATTCAGTAGAGATTAGTAAGAGTAAGGATGATATTTATAAACTAAATTACAAACTCCCAAAAATTGCAACGCAAGCAGAATTGAAGTTTAGCACACAAATTACGGACTATGGACCGGATTTAAACTCCCCAAAAAATTATAGTAAAACCATAGTACTTGACAAAAACTATTTAGATGTACAATTTTTCCCTGAAGGAGGTAAATTGATAAATGGATTTATAAGTACCGTTGCATGTAAATCCATAGATTATAATGGGCTGGGTTATAAAATAGCAGGTGATATTAAAAATAGTAAAGGTCATGTTATAACCAGTTTTAATAGTAACGACCTAGGTTTAGGAACATTTAAGATTTTACCAAGACAAGGGAATGCTTATTATGCAGAATTGCATGTTAATGACATAACCTACAAATACAATTTGCCAGTTGCTGATAATAAGGGGAGTGTTTTGTCTGTAGTTAAATTAAAAGATGATCTAAGAGTTTTATTAGTGTCCAATACAGAAAACACAGGTAATGTAAGAATTCAAACAGAATCTAGAGGTGTAAAATATCACGACCTAAGCTTAAAAAAAACAGATTCTATTAACGTGTCAATTGCGTCAAAATCACTTCCAGATGGGATTATTAAATGGACTGTTTTAAATGATAGTAATCAGATTATTTGTGAGCGTTTGGTTTTTAACAATAATTCAGATAATAGATTGCATCTAGATGTTAAAAGTGATCAAAAGACATATTACCAAAGAGAAAAGACAACGATTAATATTAAGTTGGATAGTTTAGAAATATCTGATAATATAAGTTTATCTGTTTTAGTTTTAGACACGGAAAAATTTAGAATTTCAAAGCAATACAAATCAAATTTAGTTTCTTATTTATTACTTAGTTCAGAACTAAAAGGTTTCATTGAGAATCCAAGTTTTTATTTTGATAGTTCTAATAGAGACCGTGTATTTAGTTTAGATGCGTTAATGTTAAGCCAAGGTTGGCGTAATTATAAATATCAAAAAACAATAAATACTAATAATTACAGGTTTAAACCAGAAAAAGGACTAGTGGTTTCTGGTACTGTAGGCGAATATTTTAATCCCGAAAAGCGTCCCACAAAACCATTAGATATCAATATGATGGTGTACAGTAAACCTTCTGAAGTTTTTAGTCAAGAAATAGATTCTAGTGGTAAATATTACTTTGAAGTAGGAGATATTTATAAACCGAAGACAGATATCTTTTTGCAAGTGGTAAGTAAAAAGGGGCAACCTATTGATTTTGTTGTTAATTTAGATAAAAAATGGACACCAACGATTACAACAATTAAGAATAAAAATATTGCTTTGCCAAATGATATTATATCTACTTTTTTAGAAAAAAGCGAGACGATAAATAGGAGGCAAAAAGAATATGAAATAGCATTTAATACTATTGCTTTAGATGAAGTAGAATTAAAAGATTATAAATTAACACCAAAGCGTCAAAAATCCATTGAATTGCATGGAGAGCCGTCTAAAGTAATAGATGGAAAAAAATTACAGGAAGAGGCGCCAGATTGGAATAATGGCATCTATAGTGTGTTACAAATTAAATATCCTGAAGATATTAGTATTCAAAGGGTCGGGAAGTTTAATGATTTGCTATATGCAAAAGTAGTGGGTTCAGATGTCACTCATATTTTAATAGATAACAAACCTGTCTACCTTGGGGATTATAAATTTATTCAAAATATACCTGTTGAAGCTGTAGAGAGTATTGATCTTATTGTAGATGCTAAAAATGAAAGACTATATCTTTATGATATATATGGAACACATAACCTTCCTGGATTAAGTTTAAAAAAAATAAGCTTTATAAATATTTACACCTATTCTGGTAGTGGGTTACACGGATACAAAAAATCAGAAGGAGTGCGTATTGATACTATTGAAGGATTTGCTAAGTCTGTGGAGTTTTATACTTCAGATTATAGTACATTAACTAACCAAGATTGGGCGATGCCAGATAATAGAAGTGTTATTCATTGGTCTCCAGAAATTAAATTAAATCGCAAAGGTGAGTATAAGTTGGAATTTTATAATGATGATCACGTTGGGGAAGTTTCGGTAATTGTTGAAGCTATTTCTAAAGATGGGAAAATAGGATATTCCGAGTTGACTTATAATTTAAGCGAAGCTGAACGATAACCCAGTAGAATTTAGTCGAGTCGAGTTTTGTATTATTAAGTTTAGGGGTGTTCTTTTAATTAACTTTCTAAAATGATACTCGTATTAGGAACACCATATTGGGAGATGCGTTCTAATAAGATTACTAATTCTTTGTTGCTTTTAAAATAAGCTAAAATACACAAACTATCTTCTCCTGTAATGCGATCGCAACGCTGAACTTCGTCTAAGTATTTAATTTGATTATAGGCTGTTCTTAAAGTACTCGATTGATGGATTTTTAAATTGATATAAGCCTTAACTTGAATACCGAATTTTTCATGATTAAGTCGAAGGGAATACCCTAAAATAAACCCTTTATCTTCCAATTGTTTGACACGTTTTCCAACAGCAGGAGCAGATAGATCTACCCATTTTCCGATGGTTGCAAAAGACTCCCGTGCATTTGCACTGAGTATTTTTATGATTTTCTTGTCAATAGCGTCCATGTTTTAATTCGGAATCAATTTTTTGGTTTGTCAATTGATTCGGAATTAAATATAATAAAATTATTTTGATTATTAACTATAATTGGCTAACCGTTAAGTAGTTTAACAACATCTTTAGCAAAATAAGAGGTGATGATATCCGCACCAGCACGCTTAAAAGCCATCGTGGTTTCTAGCATTACCTGATCGTGATTTAGCCAACCTTTTTCTGCGGCTGCTTTTATCATGGCGTATTCACCAGAGACTTGATACACGGCTACAGGTACATCGACTTCATTTTTAATATCTCTTAAAATATCCAGATAGGAAAGGCCTGGTTTAACCATGACAATATCGGCACCTTCTTCAATATCTATTAAGGTTTCTCTAACCGCTTCTATTCGGTTACCAAAATCCATTTGGTAGGTTTTTTTGTCTTTAGGGACATCAACTAAATCTACTGGTGCAGAATCAAGAGCGTCGCGAAAAGGACCATAAAACGAAGAGGCGTATTTTGCAGTATAAGCCATAATACCCGTATTTTTATAGCCTTCTTGTTCTAATAATTGACGAATTTGTAATGTTCTGCCATCGTTCATATCGCTAGGGGCTACAAAATCAGAACCCGCTTGAGCGTGTGTTAAGGCCATTTTTGCCAGCACTTCAGCCGATTCGTCATTAATAATCATCCCGTTTTGTACAATACCATCATGACCAACAGAAGAATAAGGGTCTAACGCAACATCCGTCATCACTATCATATCCGGACAAGCATTTTTTACCGTTTTAATAGCGCGTTGCATCAATCCATCTGGGTTTAATGCCTCTGTACCTTTATTATCTTTTAAATTATCCGGAACTTTTACAAAGAGTAACACCGCTTTTAAACCTAAGCTCCATAATTCTTTGACTTCATTTTCAAGTAAATCTAAACTGTACCTAAAATAGTTGGGCATAGACGGAATTTCATCTTTTACGCCCTTGCCTTCAACCACAAAAAGTGGCACTAAAAAGTCATTTGGAGTAATGTAGTTTTCTCTAACTAAACTTCTTATAGCCGCGTTAGTTCTTAGTCTTCTATTTCTTCGTAATGGAAACATGATTATATGTTTTAGACTTGTTAGGCGTTGTGCTGAATTTAATTCAGTATCTAAAACCTGACAGGTTTTTATGTATGAGGATTATGATTACTTTTATCAAATACAAAGTTAACGATTTATACCCATTTTAGAGTGCTCAAATCCCTAGATGATTTAGAATTTATTTTTCCGTGGAGAAGTTATCAAGCGGAACTTTTAAAGCATTTTAGCGCTCATATTGAAGATCGTCATTTTCATGTGATTGCTCCTCCTGGATCTGGTAAAACTATTTTAGGTTTAGAAATTGTTAGAAAATTAGGCAAGAAAACTTTAGTACTTGCACCAACACTAACCATTAGAAACCAATGGGAAAACCGTTTACAAAACTTTTTTATCGAGAATTGCGATTTTGAAGCTTATTCATTCGATATAAAAGCGCCAAGCGATATCACGTTTTCTACGTATCAATCGCTTCATGCATTTTATAAAACTTTTGAAGATAAAAATGACTATTACCAATTCTTCAAAAGCCATAATATTGAAACTTTAGTTTTAGATGAAGCCCATCATTTAAAAAATGCGTGGTGGAATTGTTTAATGGATTTAAAGCGGCATTCTGAGTTTTATATCGTGGCACTAACGGCAACACCACCTTACGATAGCAGTAGAGCAGAGGTCTCTAAATATTTTACACTTTGTGGAGAAGTTGATGATGAAATAGCGGTGCCAGATTTAGTACGTGAAGGCGATTTAAGTCCACATCAAGATTTTGTCTACTTCTCGAAACCCGAAGATTTAGAGATTAATTTCATTGTGGATTATAGGCGAAATATTGCCGATTTTAAAGATGAATTATTAAAAGATGACACCTTCATCGATTTTTTATTTGAGCATCGTTTCTATAAAAACCCGAATTGGCATTTGGATGAACTCTATTCAAATACCGACTATTTTTCTGCGATTCTTATATTTTTATATGCTTGTGGCTTTGAAATCGATCATCAAAAATTAGAAATTTTAGGGTTTGAAAAACAAGAAATGATTCAATTTCCTGAGCTCGATTTACATTGGTTAGGAATTTTATTTCAGAACATCTTAGTTTCAGACAGAGAACAATTAATTGAGCAAGAAAAGTACGTTTCAACTTTAGAAAAACGACTAAGACGACTTCATGTTTTTGAACGTAATTCAGTCGATTTTATTGGTGAGCAATTGCTTTACAAATCCTTGTCTAACAGTCCGAGTAAGTCAAAAAGTATTGTAAGTATTGTTAATGCTGAAAGGAAAACTCTAAAACGCGATTTGAGATGCGTAATTCTAACGGATTATATTCGGAAAGAATTCTTAACCATCAATGAAGCTGAAATAGAAAACATAGACAAAATTGGTGTGCTTCCTATTTTTCAATATGTACGTCATTATTGCGATAAACCCGAAGAATTAGCGGTGCTTTCGGGCAGTATTGTTATCCTTCATCAATCTATTTTAATGGCTTTTGAAGCGATTGAATCTTTAGATAATTTTTCGTTTTCGCCATTGCAAATTGATGCGTCGTTTTTGTTGGTTACAACTAAAGGAAAATCGAAAAATTCCATTGTAAGTATTATTACTCAACTTTTTGAATCGGGACACATTAAAGTGCTCATAGGTACAAAATCCTTGTTGGGTGAGGGTTGGGATGCACCATCTATTAACAGTTTAATTTTGGCATCTTTTATTGGCTCGTTTGTGTCGTCTAATCAAATGCGCGGACGCGCCATCCGGAAAGATGCAAAGGCGCCTAATAAAACCGGAAACATTTGGCATTTGGCTTGTGTAGATCCAACCGCTTTAGATGGTGGAAAAGAGGTTGATACTTTAAAACGACGCTTTGAAGCGTTTGTAGGTGTTACCAATAGTACCATTCCATTTATTTCAAATGGTTTTGAGCGTTTAAATATTCCAGATGAAATTAATGTAGAATCCCTTGACACTTTAAATGATGAGGCTCTAAAGCGTGCTACAAAACGAATCCTTATCACCGAAAAATGGAATAATGCTATCGGAAAAGGGACTAAGTTAACCAAAGAGGTCAAAATTTTACATTCAGGAAAACGACCTTTTAAAGCTCAAAAACAGATTTACTATTTTGATGCACTTCGCTTTTTTGTGGTGGAATTGTTTTTTACCATGATGCTCTTTTATGTAGAGTTTATGTTGCAAAGTTTCCATCTTATTTTACAACGCGGTGTTGTCTATTTTATCTATGCACTTTTAGCTGGTTTCATTGGTGTCTTTGGATATAAGTTGATTAAAGTTTTAAAGCTATTTATACGTCATGGTTACCTCTACAAAAAGATTGGTAAAATGGGATTATCCATTCTTGATACTTTGAATGAATTAGGGTATATTACTTCTACCAGAACTAATATTACGGTAAGTTCTTATGTGTTAGGGAAAGGTGATGTGGTTTGTAATTTGGTTGGGGCTAATGCGCTTGAAAATTCCTTATTTTCCAAAGCCTTAAGCCAACTTTTAGAACCTATTGCCTCTCCTAGATATTTAATTGTAAAGACGAATTTTTTCAGAAAACGTTTAGATGTTGAAAATTTCTATCCAGTTCCAGAATTGTTTGGCGATAAAAAAGAAAATGCCTTAGTATTTCAGAAGTATTGGAATTCTTACTTTGGAAAAACAAAACTCATATTTACACGTCGTATAGAAGGTCGAAAACTACTCTTAAAAGCACGATTGTTTCATGTGTACAATGCTTTTAAAGAGGTGACCAAGGAAGTTATGGTTTGGAAGTAGCTTTTAAGGTAAGTAAAGCGAAGACCTGCTAGGTTTTTTGAAACTTGCTAGGACTGAGTTTTAATGTTTATTCACTCAACCCTAAATAAAACCATTGGTCATTCTCTTTTACAAAAGCTGATTTTTCATGAATGACATCTACGTTTCCATTTTCAAAAAAATAAGCATTAAAGGTTACTGTACCTTCAGTGTCATTCTCAGAACCTTTGGTTGTTTCTAAAATTTCTAGTCGCATCCACTGAACAGATTTTGCCCATTTTACAATCGCTTTTTTCTCTTTTGTTGGTCGTGTAGATTTGTGATGCGTTGCCATTAAATAATCTCCATTTGCGAGAACAAAAGCGCTGTAACGAGAACGCATAAGTTGTTCGGCGGTGTTTGTTTTTCCGTTGTTGCGATGGAAAACTTCGCAGCACTCTTGGTAAGTTTTGTTGGTTCCGCAGTAGCAGTTCATTGTTGCTGTTTTTTTAAAGAAAAGACCTGCAAGGTTTGGAAAACCTTCTAGGTCTGAGATAGTGTCAACTGTTTATACCCAATCCACAGGGTTTTGTAAAATGTTTATTAGTTTTTCTTCTTCACTTCCAGTTTCTGGTTGATGGTCGTAAACCCATTGTACATGTGGTGGTAAACTCATTAAGATACTTTCTATGCGTCCATTGGTTTTTAATCCAAATAAAGTGCCTTTGTCATGTACAAGATTAAATTCCACATAACGTCCTCTTCTAATTTCTTGCCAATCACGCTGAGGTTTCGTGTATTCTAAATGTTTTCTTTTTTCAACAATCGGTACATAAGCTTCCAGGAAACTATCTCCAACTTCGGTGACAAAGTCGTACCAATTTTGCATGCTCATCTCGTCTGTAGCTTTGCAATAATCAAAGAATAAACCGCCTAAACCACGACCTTCATTTCGGTGAGCATTGTAAAAGTATTCATCGCAACGCGATTTGTATTTTGGGTAAAATTCTGGGTTATGTTTATCGCAAGCAGTTTTGCAAGTTTGATGAAAGTGTTTGGCGTCTTCTTCAAACAAATAGTAAGGTGTTAAATCTTGTCCGCCACCAAACCATTGGTCTACGATGTTTCCATCTTTATCATACATTTCAAAATAGCGCCAATTAGCATGTACGGTTGGCACCATTGGATTTATAGGATGCAAGACTAAACTTAAACCACAAGCAAAGAAATCAGCGTCTTCTACACCAAAGTATTTTTGCATGCTATCTGGTAGTTTACCATGAACACCAGATATGTTTACACCTCCTTTTTCAAAAACAGCTCCATTTTCTATAACGCGTGTTCTTCCTCCACCTCCTTCTGGTCGGTCCCAATTATCTTCTTGAAATTTGGCTTTGCCATCTACTTCTTCAAGCTTTGAAGTTATAGTGTCTTGTAGTTGGTGTATGTATTTGAAGAATTTGTCTTTAACCTCTAAATCTCCTGTAAGGTTTTCAAAACCTGACAGGTCTTTAAGAGAACTATTTTGATGCATAAAATTAAAATTATCTAAGTTTTCAAACAAAGAAAGCACATAGTCTTTTTTTGAGGTAATTAAACTGTTGTTGTCTGAAGAAAAATCATGAAATGAAGAGAATTTATAGGTTCTAAAATCCTTTATTATTTTATGAGTTTCTGGATTCTTATGAACATACAGAATTAGGTTTTTAAGGTACTCTTCATCTTTTATTAATTTCCGTTTAAATGGACGCTCAAATAATGAACCTGTCCTAGAATTCTGTTTATTAAAAGCTTTACTATAAGCGTTAAACAAATTTGAAAAGGCTTGTGATGAATTTTCATTTTTTATTTCAACAATAAAATGAAAATGATTGTTAAGTAAGCAATAACTAAGAATATCTACAGAATCTGAAAGATACTTCTTGAAGAGACTTAAGAAATAAGACATATTTTCTTCATTCTCAAAAATGTTAGTACTATTAACTCCTCGATTATAAATGTGAAAATAATGTCCTTTTGTTAGTTTTTCCATAGGTGAAAATATCCTTTATTATTGTCTTTATTATAAATACCTGTCAGGTTTTTGAAACCTTACAGGAATCAGAAACCAATTCATACAACTCCATATCCAAAGGCGCTTCTCCAATTGGTGTAAACTCATTAATTAAAGTTTTAACCCATTTAAAATTAGTTTTCAAAGCCACTTTTATGCTCGATAAATTGTCTTTATGTGCTATAATTTGAAGTGTCTCTAGACCTAAATTATTGAATGCATGTTGTGATAGCTTATCAATAGCTTTTGAAGTCAGTCCTTGCCCTTTAAAAGTATAACCAATACAATAGGCAAATTCACCTTGTTTAGTGTTCCAATCGAGTTCTTTGATGTAAATAAGTCCTGCGAGTGCTCTTGTTTCGGAATGTTTTAAAGTGAATAAAAATTCTTCGTCATTTTCAAATTGCTTCACTTTTTGTTCAACAAATAATTGTGATAATGTTGGGTTGAGGTTTTGCTCTAAGGTTTTTGGGAAATAACGTTTTAAGCGGTCTTCGTTTGCGATTATGAAATCACAAACTTTCCAAGCGTCTCCATCATGAATAGGATTGATTTCAAAAGCATCGAATTTGGCAACCATTATACTGTGATGCTATTTTGATTCAAGAATCTTTCTTGCTCTAATAATTTTACCGTATTCACAGAAGAGGCTGTTACGCTTAAAGGTAAAACCAAAATAACACCAATAACCGGAATTAATAAAAACAACATAAAAACCATGCCATTTCCTATAGCAATGCCTTTATATCGTCCAACAAAATTGATGCTCTCTCTGTATTTAAAATGACGTTCTAAGGTGTAATCCATATTACCAAAACCAGCATAGTAAGATTGCACTAAGAATAATATTACAGACGACGCGATGTTTCCAATTAATGGGATAAAATTTAAAAGTAAAATAGGAATCGTAACCAATAGTTCTTTGGCTAAATTGCGGATATTAATTCTTATCCCTCGCCACAGCTGGTCTTTAAAGGATGTGTTTCTATGATTGTGTTGTTCTACTCCGGTTAAATGTGTTTCAATTTTTTCTGAAACCGGACTCATAAATGGCGCGGATAATGCCATGATGATGTGTTTGTATAAAATTAAGCCAATGGCAATTACAACAATACCTCCTATAAACGTTGAGATGGTAGTAAAGGTTTCTTTTCCCCATTCCCAAGGCCAAACGCTGGCTATAAATCGACCTATATTATCTGATAATCCGTATGCAGATAATCCTATGATTAATGCTGTTACAACACTGATTATAATAGGGATGGCGAAATATTTCCAAAGTTTTAATTTTGAAATTAAAGCGAAAGCTCCTGTGTATGCTTGTATTCCTTTTAATATGTTATTGATCATATTATTGTTTTTAGTTGACGACACTTAAAAGACGTTAAAAGGTGTTCTAAGTTACAATAATTGAGCATTAAAGTTATTCTGCTTTATATTCTTTTACAGCATCAATAAATGCTTTGGCATTTTCTAAAGGAATGTTTGGTAAAATACCATGTCCTAAATTAACGATGTATTTATCTTTTCCGAAGTCGTTAATCATTTGGGTCACCATTTTCTTGATTTCGGCAGGTGGCGAGAATAATCGTGTAGGATCAAAATTACCTTGTAAAGTGATATTCCCTCCGGTGAGGTAACGTGCATTTTTAGCAGAACACGTCCAGTCGATACCTAAAGCAGAAGCTCCAGATTTAGCCATTGTATCTAAGGCAAACCAGCAGCCTTTTCCAAAGGCGATAACTGGTGCATCGTCTTTTAAAGCATCAATGATTTGTTGGATATATTGCCATGAAAATTCTTGATAATCTACAGGAGATAACATGCCTCCCCAAGAATCGAATACTTGTACTGCATTACAACCTGCTTTTACTTTTTCTTTGAGATAAGCAATAGTGGTATCTGTAATTTTCTGTAATAATTGATGTGCAGCAATCGGATTGGTGAAACAAAATTCTTTGGCTTTATCAAAGTTTTTAGACCCTTGACCTTGCACACAATAACATAAAATGGTCCATGGTGAACCAGCAAAACCAATTAACGGAATTTCGTCATTAAGTTTTTCCTTTGTTGCTTTTATAGCTTCGTAAACATAATTTAAAGCCTCTTTTACATCTGGAACAATGACGTTATCGACATCTTTTTGAGAACGAATAGGATTTGGTAAATAAGGACCGAAATTAGGTTTCATCTCTACCTCAATATTCATGGCTTGAGGAATCACTAAAATATCTGAAAACAAAATAGCAGCATCCATGCCATAACGACGAATCGGTTGAACTGTAATTTCACTTGCTAATTCTGGCGTTTGACAACGTGTAAAGAAATCATATTTCGCTTTGATTTCCATAAACTCAGGTAAGTATCTACCTGCTTGACGCATCATCCAAACTGGTGGACGTTCTACTATTTCACCTTTTAATGCTCTTAGGAATAAATCGTTTTTTATCATAATTGGCTTTTAGCTTTTAGCTGTTGGCTGTTGGCCACTTACTCTAGCTATTTTTGATTGTATTTATTAATCCATTTATCATTCTACCTTCAGTTTCAATTAGCTCAAAAATGTCTGCTAAATCTTCAGGATTGATAAATTTTAATTCTTGTATAATAATTAATTGGGTATGAACTTCAAAGAGTGAACCCATAGCAATCTCTAGAAAGCGTTTGAATTCTACTTCACTATTTCTTGCGCAACCTTCAGCAATATTTGAAGGAATTGAAACTGCAGCTCTAGTAATCTGAGATTTTAAACCAAATTTTTCAGATGAAGGTAGTTGCTCTACTAAAACATAAATTTGTTTTACCAGTTCAATCCCTTGCTCCCAAATCTTTAGGTTTTTATAATTCCTCATTTTTTTAGCTTTTCATAACAGTGAGACTAAAGGCTAAAAGCCAAAAGCTAAAAGCTATAAGTAAAATTCATTAACCAACTCCACAACACTCTCTACCAAAGGAACCTTAGCCACACGGACTTCTTTAAAGTGTTTTTTAGCTTCAGTAGCCGTGGTTTCTCCAATACAAAACGCAATGCCATTGGCTTCATTGTGCTTTAAGAAACTTTGAACGGTAGATGGACTGTAAAACATAACTCCATCTAACTCACCTTCTACTTTTTTAGCGTCAAGTTTTGTTTCGTAGGCTTCAACTTCGTTGACTTTAATGTTGTTTTTAGATAAAATATCCGGAATCGTGTCTAATCTCAAATTACTACAGAAATAAGTGACTTCGGTACCATCCATAAATTCAACTATGTGATTGGCTAAATCTTTAGCGTATTGCTCATAGTGTTTTACTTTTCCGATACGTTTTTCAACCATGCGCTTTGTCTTTCGACCTACACAATAAATATTTTTGAATTGTAATTCCACCGCCGAAAAATTAGTGAGTAATGATTCAACAGTATTCTGACTCGTAATAATAACGTTCTCAATTTCGTTACGAATGATAGTTTTACTCAGTCGATTTGGATTAATCTTAATATCATCGTTACTTTCAGCGACAACATCATCATGAAACAACGCTTTCTGATCGTTAGTTAATTGTTTGGTAGAATATATATTAGTGATTTTATCACCTTGCGTTAATTCGTCAATTAAAACTTTACCACCTTTTCCAATGATATAATCGGCACAGAATTCGGCAATGTTATGGTGGCTTCCTAAAGCAGCAACTTTAGTAACTTCAATCTTTTTACTACCATCCTTACTTAAAAGAATACCTTTAAAATTAACTTCTTCCTCTTTGTTTATATAACAAATAGCTCCAATTGGAGCGGTACAACCACCTTCTAGGCGATTTAGAAATTCGCGCTCAATTGATGTGCAAATTTGAGTGACTTCGTCATTAATTTCAGTTAGTATTGCTCTGGTTTCTTCATCAGATTCTAAAGCCGTAATCATAATGGCTCCTTGTGCAGGTGCAGGAATCATCCAACTTAAATTAATCGAGTTTTCTGGTGTTAAATCTAAGCGACCTAAACCTGCTCCTGCAAAAATAGCAGCATCCCAATCGTCGTTGGTTTCTAGTTTTTCTAATCTAGAATTCACGTTGCCTCGCAAACCAACAATGGTATGTGTTGGATAACGATTTAACCATTGTGCGCGACGTCTTAAACTTCCTGTTGCAATAACGGCATCTCTAGAAGATAAAAACTCTTCGTTTGTTTTAAAAACTAAGGTATCATTTATGTTTCCACGTTTTAAAACAGCCGCTTGTATAATACCTTTTGGTAAAACAGTTGGTACATCTTTTAAGGAATGAACCGCAATATCAATAATGCCTTTAAGCATGGCGATATCTAGAGTTTTAGTAAAAATTCCGGTAATACCAAGTTCGTATAAGGGTTTATCGAGAACTAAATCTCCTGTTGACTTTATGGGAACAAGTACGGTTTTGTGACCTAAATGTTCAAGTTGAGATTGAACAGTTTTTGCTTGCCACATAGCGAGCTGGCTGTCGCGTGTGCCAATGCGAATTATTTTAGACATTATTGGTAGTTTCTAACTGAAATATTTTTTTGATAAGCTCAATGCTTTCGTCGGAAGAATTACTGTCTTCTCTTAAGTGATGTGCAAACTGGTTTGTGATTTTCTGAATCAAATTATTTGTAATCAATTCGGCCTGATCTTCATTAAAATCAGCCATTTTTTTACGTTGCGTATTGAATTCAGAATTTTTAAAATCAGTCAATTTATGTTTTATAGCCTGAATGGTTGGAACGAATTTCAAAGTATCTAACCAAGCATTAAATTCGGTTGTAATGTCTTCTATTATAGATTCGGCATCAGGAATAAATGCTTTTCGTTTTTCTAAAGTATCATCTGTGATTTTAGCTAAATCATCTAAATGAACTAAAGTGATATTAGAAAGGTCTCTAATATCTTCGTTAACATTCTTTGGAATTGATAAATCTAAAACCAATAAAGGTTTTTCAGTTGAAATTAAAGACTTATATACCGTTGGGTTTTGTGCTCCTGTAGCCACAATAACGATATCTGAAGCATTAAGTTCTTGGGTTAAATTGTCGTAATCTTTTACAACTAGATTGAATTTACCAGCAACTTCTTCAGCTTTCGTTTTTGTTCTGTTTATTAAGGTAATATGAGAATTTTTAGTGTGTTTTACTAAATTTTCACAAGTATTTCTTCCTATTTTTCCTGTTCCGAAGAGTAGAATATTCTTTTCAGAAATGGTTTCTACGTTATTCATGATGTACTGAACAGAGGCAAAAGAAACCGATGTTGCGCCAGAAGATAATTCCGTTTCGTTTTTAATGCGCTTACTCGCTTGAATTACAGAATTCACTAAGCGCTCCGTAAATGAATTTAATAAACCGACTTTACGAGAGGCTTTCGCACCAAATTTAAGCTGACTTATAATTTCAAAATCGCCAAGAATCTGACTGTCTAAACCAGAGCCTACACGAAACATGTGGTTAATGGCGTCTTTGTTTTTATGTACGTAGGCCACCTCTCGAAATTCTTCAACTGTTCCTTTGGTGTTATCACATAAGAGCTGAATCAACTGAAAAGGGTGTTCTGCAAAACCGTAAAGTTCAGTTCTGTTACATGTAGAAATCGCCAATAGGCTTTCTACGCCATTTTGTTTTGCTTGAGACAAAACGTTTTGTTTTGCATCATCACTTAAACTAAAATGACCACGTACGCGCGCGTCAGCTTTTTTATAGCTGAGACCTATAGCGTAAAAATATTTGCTTCTGTTTGGCATGTGTTGCTTTACTCGTTTACCTGACTTAGGAAAGTAACAGCGCAAATGTAATTTTGATATTCATAAAAAAATAACGCTAGAAGAACTTTAAGTATCGATTGTGGTTTTTTCTAGAGCTTTTTCGATAAAAGGTGATAAATATCATACTTTTGTAGTGAAATCAAGGCTTTTCATAGTCTTAGTTTAGAACCAATCTAAATAGTATCAAAATGAAATTAGAAAATTCGGCTTTAAAAAGTAACGCTCAAGGTACTTTTGATGAAATTAATATTGAAGAAGGTTTTATTGTATTAACTAGCAAAAATGATAGTGATCATACTAAAGTTATTGAGCGCGAGATTGATAGTAGTTATATTCAGTTTCATTTTTGTAGTAAAGGTTCAGCTGCTTTTATGTTTAATCAAGGTAATTATACGTTGAATATTGATGAGGAAACGTCTTTGTTGTTATACAATCCGCAACGTGATTTACCGATTCATTTAGAATTGAAACCACATTCTTGGTTGGTGTCTTTGGTAATTTCTATTAAAAAATTTCATGGTTTATTTTCTAACGACGCCAATTATGTCACCTTTTTAACTGATGATAATAAGGACAAAAAATATTACAAAGACGGCAAAATATCGCCTTCAATGGCTGTGGTTTTAAATCAGCTCATCAGTTTTAATCTTAATAGTTCTATTAAATCCTTATACTTTAAAGGTAAAGCTTACGAATTATTAAGTTTGTTTTTTAACCGAAGTGAAGATGCCGATATTGAACAATGTCCCTATTTAGTAGATGAGGTCAATGTGGCTAAACTAAAAAAAGCAAAAGACATCATTATCGCCAATATGGCAGAACCACCAACGTTGCAAGAGTTAGCAGATGATATAGGTCTAAGTCTCAAAAAATTAAAAGAAGGGTTTAAGCAGATTTATGGCGATTCGGTTTTTAGTTTTCTATTCGATTATAAAATGGAAGTGGCACGTAAACTTTTGGAATCTGGCGATTATAATGTAAACGAAGTGGGTCTAAAAGTAGGGTACAGCACAGGAAGCCATTTTATTGCGGCTTTTAAAAAGAAATTTGGGACGACGCCTAAGAAGTATATAACGGCTTCTAGTTGATGCTGTTTTGTTTCTGAAAATGACCCTTCGATTTGTTTTTATAAATAACAACCACCGATAAATATTTATAAATTATATCCAACACTAAACATTAGAATTCTAGGCAAAATAAAAGTTTTAGTATCGGACACTAAATAATCTGAAAATCTATTACTTTGTTTGAATCGGGCATCAAATAAGTTTTGCCCAGTGATTTTAAAAGACCAAGCACTGTTTTCTTTATTAAAAGATAAAGAGGTGTTTGCAATTTCGTACGAGTTCTTTTGTGAAAAATCTTTATTATTATAGATGTTTTTTCTGTATTCAAAATTAAAAATAAAACCGTTCATAAAATAGTAATCGATTTTTGCAAAAGGGACTGTGGTTATAAATTTGGAAGTGGTATTGTGAGATATAAAGCGTCCAATATCTTGGTTAATGCCTAGTTCTATAGTTGGAAATTTTTCATATAATGTCTCTAAGCCTACTTCATAATTGTAGCTTCTATTAATGTTAGTTTCGATGCTATTATCTATTTCTTGAATGAAACGTGAATCATTATACCCTACGTCTAACTTGTATTTTATGCTTTTTATATCTTTTTCCAAGTGAATATTAGCTATAAAATCTTCGGAAGCATTGTTGAACAGTTTCGCTGTTAAAAACAGATTGATTTGCTGGGAAGGGTTAGGGTTTGATGTGTCAAAGACAACTGAATTTCTTACACCTCTGATTTGCTTGTTATAGCTAAGATTTGCAAATAGAACTAAACCTCTATACAGGCTAAATCTACTATATCTTATATTCAGCGAATGAAATAAGTTGTTTTCTAAATTTTCATTACCTCTAAAAACAGAATTATAAGATTGTAAATAAAATTGGTTTGCAAAACGACTAGCATCAGAGAAGCTTGTTTTTAAATTATAATTAAACTGTATTGTTTTAGATTTATTAAACTCAACTTTAGCTAAAAAATCAGGCAAAACAACCCACTTGTTTTTATGTACTTGTGTTTGTTGGTTTACATTCCAATTGTAATTGTGTAAAAAAGCGCCTTGTTTAAAAGTGAAAATTCCTGTTCTAAATTTATAATGTAATCCTGTAAAAGCATCATTTAATTTAAAAGCTAGGTCGTTGTTAAATCCACCAGTTGCAAAATTATTTTCACTGTCGTTATCTAAGTGTTGTAGGTCTTCTGTGAAAAAATCTTCTATCAAAAGTTTATTACCTATGGTAGAATAAATATGATTACTGTTGTTAATTTCCCAAAAATGTTTAAAAACACCATCAAAATTTTGCTTTTGTGTGTTGCTCTCTTGAAATATACGCGTTAAATCCTGACTATTATCAGTTGGGATTAAGCCTTGTAAAATTGGATGGTTTGTTGTCCAAGATGTGCTTCTGTCCGTTGTATCAAATACATAATTAATTACTGCAGAGAATGTGTGTTTAGCCGATTTTCTTTTGTGCCATTCTATATTTTGGTTCACAAATATTGCTGTTAAACGTTTATCTGTATTTATGGTATTCGTATTATTTGATACCAAACTCGCTAAGTTATTATCATGTCTGTTATTAGTTTTTTTTATTTGTGTCCTTGCATGCCACTTTTCCTTAGTGTTTGGTGAATATTCTAAGTTGAGGTTTGCTATTCCTAACAAATTTTGTGCGTCTGTTTTGTTTGTTCTTTCTTCTATTAAGGTTGTGTATTCATTAAAATCCTCAACAAAACTGCTGGTATTGCTGTCTGAAAAAATAACATATCCTGAAATATCTAATTTTGAAGTAGCAGTTTTTGTGATGTTTAAGGCACCAAATTTTTGTGTACTAGTTAAGACATCTCTATTGTTCATAAACTGAGAAAAGTCGCCACCACGAAAATCAAAATTACCGTTAAAAACGGCATTTACACCACCAGAAAAACTAAAATAGTCTTTAAATGACATGGTTTGCTCACCTATATTATTAATATTTCCGATAAAATTTATATTAGTTTTAGGTGCATAGTAAAAGAGATTGGCGTTTGTTTTGTAGAAATCACGGTTTCCTTTACCTATTTCTACATCGCCAAACGTAAATCGGTTTTTATCTTTTTTTAGAATTACGTTCATCGCCATATCATTCGAGTCTGTTAAGCCTTTTAAAAAAGCTATTTCATTATAGTTATCAATGACTTCTATATCTCCAATGGCATTTGCTGGGATATTGTTGACCGCCAATTTTGAGTTGCCACCAAAAAACTTTTTTCCATCGACTAGCATATGGGTGATTTTTTTACCTAAAACGGTCACACTACCATCTTTGGTTACTTCTACACCAGGTAGTTTTTTGAGTACGTTTCTTAATTTGCGCTCAGAGCCATCAACAAATTTGTCTGTTTTGTAGGTAGTGGTATCACCACTCACGGTTACAGGCATTTCTATAACAACTTCATCTAACTCCTCTGAAGACGGCTCTAAAATAAAATCTTTTTTTAGCGTGTTTGAGGCTACAAATTGAAAATTAATAGGCTTGTAACCTAAATACGAAATTCTAATTGTTACCGTATCTCCTTTAGTAAGTTGTAATTTGTACAATCCCTCATTATCCGTTATAGAAAATTGTAAGTTTTTTGATAGGTCTTTGGGTTTAGCAATTACATTCGCATACGGAACAACATTATTAAGGCTATCTTTAACGGTACCCGATATTGTTATTTTTTGACCCCATAACTGTGTTGAAAACAATAGTAATAAAATGATATAGTTTATTTTCATCCACTAATTGTTACCGAAGACACTGCGTTTTGCTTTTTCTATAATTTTTTCATATTCTTCATAGGTAACAACTTTTCCGTTTGTAGGCGCTTTTACTTTAACTTTTCGTTTTGGATTAAGCTCTATTTTAGTGACCTTAAAGATTGTTCTACCTATTTCTAATTCTAAAATTAACCCTGGCAAACCATATTCTCCTTTAGGCCCAAAATTTAGAGGTAATTTTGGCGCATACCATGCAGTAACCTTGCCATCACTGCGTGTGGCTTTAAACGCTTCATACCCATTAATTTGTTTTGACTCTTGTGTCAATTCCCATTCTAAATTTGGGTTTGGATATATAAAACACTCACCCACAGCTTCGCACTCTTTTATTAAATAAGTGCCTTCTAAAGTATTGTAGTAGTATTCACGAGATCCACCTGCACTAATTCTAGCTGCCCTTTGCGCTATGTCATTATTGTCTAAATTTAAATCTGTCTCTACCTTAAATAAACCTTCACCATTGTTAAATATAATTTTTGACAACGTCGGTTTTGAATTTAAGTAAATTGCATCTAGACTTTGTACCATAAACTCACCTGACTTTTGTTTGACTAATGAATCTCTTTTCTTTAAATAATCATCTACTTTTTTTTGATTTATTGTAGACTCGTATGATATAATACCAGAAAGATTAGCTTGTGCACTTATGTTTAATGTTCCTATAGAAAATGTTATAATTATTAATAATCTTAGATATTTCATGTGTTTTTTATAAAGAATCTAAAGGTATTTAATCTTTAGATATGATTAATTTGCAAAGCTTATCTGTAACTATTTGAATACCTTAAATATAAATAAAAACACTAAACACATCAATTTCTTAGAGATATTATGGTTTTAGTTTTCTATTCGATTATAAAATGGAAGTGGCACGTAAACTTTTAGAATCTGGCGATTATAATGTAAACAAAGTTGGACTAAAAGTAGGGTGCAGCACAGAAAGCCATTTTATTGGGGCTTTAAAAAAAAATTTGAGACTACGTCTAATAAGTATATATCGGCTTCTAGTTAATAATCATAATACCCATCACCACCACTTGGTGTAACCCGTTGTCTATCCTTATAAATTGCTAGATTAAGGATTTCAATATATTGCTCTTCTATCTCCTTTGTTTTATCTACGATGGTACCATAACTTTCAGATTTAGAATAATAATCTACAACCAGTTGCTTAGGGTCTTTTGGCTTAATAAAAGAGATGTAATGTAACGCTTCAACCTTGCCAGAATACTCGTCATCCTTATCTATTTTAAAGAAATACATTACGGCATTTTTACCTTTATCGGTTATAAAATCGCGCTTAAAAAGAAAGGCAATAGAATCTTGTTCTTTTTCATAATTGGCGTCCGATAAAAGTTTGGATTTGGCAAATTGTTGTTGGTTAATACCAATAGATTTTAGTTTGCCCAATAATTTAGAAGCATCTAATTCTTCTAAAACCAGGTATTGATTTTCTTCATCATTTAATAGCTTTTCGTTAAGTTTTGCTGGAATCGTTTCTTTTGCTTTTACTAATAGAATGTAATATTTTACCAAAGCTTTCGTGTCATCTACACTCATCAGTTTTTCAAAAAAATCTTGAGCCGTACGTTCATTTCTATAAGGGAAAATCAATCTTACATAAGTCGCTAAATTTTGAGAATACGAATTATAACCATAATTATTATAGCTTCCTAAATTTCGCTTAATCTCCATTTTAGCATCATTTATCAACTGATTTTTATATTTTTTATAGGTCTTTTGCTTTACTAGTCCACTGTCTTTTACTTTGGCAAGTAAAGTATAAAGTGGTTGTTTGTATTCTTGTATAGTACTGTATTCTAATATTTTAGGAAATAATGAGGCTTTTAAATCCAAAGAATCTTTGCCTTTGTAATTATAGAACATGCTACCAACACTTCCTATAGGTAAATCGCGTTCCATTAATTCTAAAGCAATGGTGTAAGACTCTTTAGTGTTAGAATCTAACAAGCCTTCTAAAATAGAAATTTGAGTTTGTGGGTCAGAATAACTATCGTGATACAATTGCTTTATAAAAGGCAGATTGTTCTTTAAATCGATTTCGATAAGTTGTTCTACTAGGTACGATTTTATCTCTAAGCGCTCTTTGTCGAATTCAAAATCTTTCAGAATAGACACAATATCTTTACTGTTATGTTTCTTAAATTTAATAAGGCCGTAAGATTCTAAAACAATACTGTCTTTTGCTCTTAAAGCTTCAAAAAACAAATCGGTTTTATCTTGAAGTACATCTTTGCCTAAAAGTGTGTCTTTGGGTGTAAATGACTCGTAAAACTCAGTCACAAATGTGGAAGGCGCACTTATAGAATCTACCAAAGTTTTCAGTTCGAAAAGAACTCCTTCCTTCAGGATATTTTTAACTAGTACTTGCTTTGCACTTGCAGAATCCGAGTAACTAAAAGTATGAATGTAAATACCATCATCGGTTTTGGTGGAAGAACGATTCGCAATATGAAATGCTTTTTCGGCTTTATAATAATGCGCTTTATAATTCACTTTGTCTTCTAAATTTGTCCAAAGACTATCTACATTATGAAACATTTGTAAATCGTGAAACTTAGTTCTAGATACCGTAATTTGTTCGTTGGCATAGGTAGAATATACCGTTTCATCTATAGTTTGTTCGTAATCTTTCGCTTTTTTACCACCATTATAATTGTAGTTATACGGATTTGGTAAAGGTGCTTTTCCATTAGTGTTAACTGAAAAATGTAATGACGTATCTATCACTTTTTCAAAACCTGAATAATCCGTTTTATTGAATTTAAACGATTTAAAAAACGAAGATTTATCATTATCATTAGTGCCAACATACCCTAGTAAATAGTAGCTGCCATCTTTAACAATAGTTTTTAGATATAACTTTTTATTGGTATCTGCATCTAAAACGGCATTGGACTCATACGTTTTGTAATCGCCAGCTTTAAAACCACCTTCAGCTTCAGTAAGCTTGTAGTTTTTATATAAAGCATGATGAAAATATTTAGCTTCAAAACTATCTTCTTCAATATACGTTAGGTCGTTTAAAACGGCTTCTTCAACAAAATAATAGGCGTCGTTTTTATAGCCTTCTACTAACTTTTTCCCATAGTTATTCATGTTGCTAGTAATGTAATAGTCAGGAAAATCAACTTGAAATTTTTTCTCTGGAGATACAAATAATTGTGTCGCGTTTGAAGGAGTTTTCAGTGTTATAGAATTGAAAATCTTATCCTCATGTTTAAGTACAAAATCACTACGGCCAGCAAATTTTATAATTATAATTTCTAAAGGAGTTTCATAAATATGATACTTCTGAAATTCGCCTTTCTTAGTTTTGTTAACGATGCTAATGCCTGGATAAGGTGTGGTTAATTCTTCCTTTTTAATGATATCACCAGGAATATCTTCGTATAATAAATGATCAATCTCTTTTAAGGTAATATTAGATTTTTCGTTGGGTAAATAGGTGAAGCGACTAATTCTATTTATGGTTAAATAAGCGCCATTGGTCATGTCTGGATCTAGATAATATTTTTGTCCACCATAAGAAAGTTCGCGAAGTTCATCATAGGTATTAATCCTTAAAAATCCATCTGGTGTGCTGTGGTTTTTAAGGTCTGGTGTTACAAAAAGACTATCGAGTTTTGTTTTTTCTGTTTTGCTATAATCGGTTTGCTCAGACGTTAATGCTTTTACCGTGTAACCTCTTTTACGCAACATATTAATCATGCCATGTTCGCCTGGTAAATGTGCAGCGCCAACGCCTGCAAAAACGGATTTAGTTGGCATTAGTTTTTCTAAAGAAACGACCATATTTTCATTTCGGATATAGAGCATATTTTCTCTGAAAAATTCCGTGTTTACACCAGCTCCAATAGAATCTAGTAAATCTAAATTCCGATCGCGATATAAGTTTTCTTGAATTAAATAGGCATTCTCTTTAGCATACAATTTTTGAACCCAAGGATCTATTTCTTTTTTATTGGCATTATAAGCCGCTTTGGTGGTTAAGTATCGCGATTCTTCTAAATCCTCTAAAGCATATATTTTTTTATCGTTTTTCTTTCCAGCCTGAAAAATAAACATGTCTAAATACGTCTCTTCTTCAAAATTATCTGAAGCGCTACTTTTTCTGTATAAATAGGCATTTACGGCATTGTTATCCATGCGAACAGAGCCTCTAATCGCCATTTCTTCAGGATGTGTGAGCTTAAAAAGATTGGTATAAAAATCGTCGTTATAATTGTTATATCCAGCCATTTGTCCTAACATCATATCATAATTGAAACCTGGCCATGTTGTGGGGTCGGATTCTAAGGCAATACAATCACTCTGATTTAAAGCTTTATAAAACACATCGTCTAATCTGAACGCCACTTTTTTACTGACGTGCATAGTGCCATAGAGATACGACGGTTTTTCGAGTCCGTTACCTGTAATTTTCCAAAGTAAACTTTGATATTGTTGTTGTGAAAATGCAACGATTGTAAATAATGTAAGGCATATGGATAAGATTTTCTTCATGTGTTTATAGGTATTGACTTTTAATAGTCACGTGCAGTTCGTAATTAATTATCTCTTTAAAATGATAAAATTTTGAACATGCTCGGTTCATAATATATTTATTCAAGGCTTGTAAAGATATTTAAATCCTTTAAACAGCTCTATCTAATTTATAAAAGTCGATAAAAAACCATGATTATTGGTGCGTATTTCATATTTATTAACTTTTAAATGAATACAAACTATTATTAAGTATTGTACTTTTGTAGTTGAAAAAGAAAAGCATAAATCTCTTGTAAGAGATACTGAAATAAATTCAGCATGAAAGGAATTTTATTAGTTAATTTGGGTTCTCCAGATAGTCCAAGTCCTAAAGATGTTAAGAAATATCTTGGCGAATTTTTAATGGACGAACGTGTAATTGATGTGCCACTTTGGGCAAGAACCTTATTAGTAAAAGGTATCATTTTAAATACGCGGCCAAAACAATCGGCTGCCGCATATCAAAAAATTTGGTGGGAAGAAGGGTCTCCGTTAATTGTATTGTCTGAACGACTGCAAGTAAAAGTACAAGAAAAAGTAGATTATCCTGTAGCTCTTGCTATGCGTTATGGTAGCATGACTATTAAAAAAGGCTTGCAGGAATTGGTAGATAAAGGTTGTACTGAAATAAAAACAATCCCACTATATCCACAATTTGCAATGGCTACCACAGAAACGATTGATGTAAAAGTTGATGAGTTGGTCGCTGAACATTTTCCAAATGTAAAAATTACTAGGACTCCAGCGTTTTATAATCGTGAAGACTATATCAACGTACTTTCTAAAAGTATAGGTGAAACTTTGAATGATTTGGATTATGAACATATCCTCTTTAGTTATCATGGAGTTCCTGAAAGACATATTAGAAAAAGTGATATTACCAATGGCAACTGCCAAATGAATGGTAAATGCTGTTTTAAAATGGGTAGTAAACAACATGAATTTTGTTACCGTCACCAATGTGAAATTACCACTGTAAATGTGGCAAAAAAGTTAGGTTTAAAAAATGGCACATATTCTACGACGTTTCAGTCGAGACTTGGTTTTGATCCATGGTTACAGCCTTATACAGACAGAACCATTGAGAGAATGGGTAAGGCAGGCACCAAAAAAATGGCGATTGTAACGCCTGCTTTTGTAAGTGACTGTCTAGAAACATTGGAAGAAATTGCGATGGAAGGTGAAGAAATCTTCCACGAAATGGGAGGGGAAGAATTTACAGTTATTCCTTGTCTCAACGACCGCGATGATTTTGCTGACGTCATGGCTAATATCATTACGGAGTGGGCAAGTGCAAAAACCACTGTGGTGTAATGGCAAATGTATCGTCACAAGACTTGGGAAATCAGCCTATAGGTAAATTACTTATTAAGCAAGCCGTACCAGCATCTATTGGTATTTTGGTGATGTCCCTTAACATCTTGGTCGATACTATTTTTGTAGGTAATTGGATTGGCGCAACAGCCATTGCGGCGATTAATGTTGTATTACCAGTGTCGTTTTTTATTGCTGCCCTTGGTATGGCAATTGGTATTGGAGGTTCTTCAATTATTTCAAGAGCCTTAGGGAGCAATAACCTAGTAAAAGCCTTAAAAACATTTGGAAATCAATTAACATTAACTTTTCTATTCACTGTATCATTTGCTGTTTTTGGATTGTATTTTGTGGATACACTGATTCCTGCTTTTGGTGGAAAAGGAAATATTTTTGAGCCTGCAAAAGTCTATTACGAAATCATTCTTTATGGTGTTCCAATTCTCGGATTTGTAATGATGGGTAATACCGTCATAAGGGCCGAGGGAAAACCAAAATTTGCAATGTATGCAATGATGATTCCATCCATTGGAAACCTAATTCTAGACTACGTCTTTATTAATATTTTAGATTACGGAATGGCTGGTGCTGCATGGGCAACTACAGGTTCTTATGTGGTTTCTTTTTTATTTATTATGTGGTATTTTCTTTCTAAGAATTCAGAATTAAAAATAGACCTTTCACATTTTAAATTAGATAAAGCCATTGTTTCTGAAATTGGTTCTTTAGGCTTTGTGACTTTGGTGAGACAAGCTGTTGTTAGTGTGACGTTTTTACTCGTTAACAATGCCTTATTTAATTTTGGTGGCGAAACTTCGGTCACCGCTTATGCCATAGTGGGTAGGCTGAGTATGTTTGCGTTATTTCCGATTTATGGTATTACACAAGGCTTTATTCCTATTGCTGGTTTTAACTATGGAGCCGAAAAATTTCAACGTGTAAAGGAATCTATTTATACAGCCATAAAATATGCGACGATTTTAGCAACGATTGTATTTGTTGGATTAATGGTTTTTCCTGAAGTGATTACAAAGTGGTTTACAACCGATCTTGAAGTTATTAGAGAGACTCCAAGTAATATGCGGTGGACGTTTGCAGCCGTACCAATTGTAGCATTGCAACTTATAGGAGCGGCGTATTTTCAAGCAGTTGGAAAAGCGATGCCAGCATTGCTACTGACGCTTACCAGACAAGCAATTTTCTTTATCCCGTTAATGTATGTTTTACCTTTATATTTTGGGGAATTGGGCATCTGGATGTCATTTCCTATTTCAGATGTGCTTTCAACTATAGTAACGGCTTATTTTTTATATCGTGAAGTAAAGTTGAGTTTGAATGCTGAATTAATTGAATGATTTTTAATCTGTAACTTTTTGCTTTGAATAATTTACCGATTTTTGCAACATGGAATATTACGACTACATAAAATCCCTTCATCTTATATTTGTAATTACATGGTTTGCCGGTTTGTTTTACATTCCAAGACTTTTTGTATATCAAATTGAATCCTTTCATAAACCATCACCAGAAAAGGAAATTTTAGGAAAACAACTAAAATTAATGGCAAAGCGTCTTTGGTTTATTATCACTTGGCCTTCTGCAATTTTGGCCATCTTGTTTGCGATTTGGTTAATGATTTTAATGCCAAGTTGGTTTCAAATGGATTGGATGCACGTTAAATTGTTATTTGTATTCTTACTATTCATTTACCACTATAAAACACATATCTACTTTAAACAACTTCAAAATGATGAGGTTAAAGTCTCGTCTAGTTTTATGCGTATCTGGAACGAAGGGGCAACATTCATACTATTTGCAGTTGTTTTTCTCGTGATATTAAAAAGTTCCATCAATTGGATTTTTGGAATTATCGGATTAGTCGTTTTAGGAGTTTTAATTATGTTAGGTTTCAAACTGTATAAAAATATTCGTGCTAAAAATCCGGATGCATAATAAAAGTTCTAAAACTTAAATCCCAAATTCCTAAAAAGAACCTATTAGGATTTTGCTTTTTGTAATTTGAGATTTGTGCTGCGCACTTTTGGATTGATTATTGCTATCTTTAAAACTTATAATTCACCATTAAATTTCGTTACCAAGCACATTTAGATGATTATTAATAAACGCCTGTCCTTAAGAGCCCGAATAAATTTAGCGATGATACTTTTAGTACTTGTAGCGTCGGTTTTAATCGCTGCAGTGACTATTTATCAATATAGGGAAGAGGCTAAAGAATATCACAAGGAGCGATTAGAGCGTAAAGAAAAAGCGATTAAACAGAGTATTGATTTTGTTATTGGAGAAACTACGTATCCTCGTACAACAGAGAATATTCCTTTAATTTTTAAAGATGAAATATTTGAAATTGATGCCATTCATAATTTACAAATCAACCTTTATGATTTAGATGGGCAGTTACTAAAAAGCTCTAAAAGAACTATTCATAGAGACACGACTAATCTTTGTTTAGATGTTGAAATATTAAATACGCTTTCTAATACTTTAGAACATCGATATGTGGTGAAGAATAATGTTGCCGGACAAACATTTCAGTCTTCTTATACGTACATAATGGATGAGAAATTTAAGACGTTAGCCATTTTAAATTTACCGTATTTAGAGAATGATGACTTTTTTAATAAAGAGCTAAAAGAATTTTTAAAACGTTTGGCTTATGCGTATATAGTATTGATTTTGGTTGCTATAATAATAGCTTATTTTATATCCAAATACATAACCAAATCACTGAGAACTATTAGTGATAAGATGAATGAAACACGATTAGAAAAGCGTAATAAGAAAATTCAGATAGAATCCTCAAGCGAAGAAATAGAAACTTTAGTTAATTCATACAATAGTATGATTGATGAACTTGAGGCCAGTGCCGTTGTTTTAGCAACCAATGAACGTGAACAAGCTTGGCGGGAAATGGCAAAGCAAGTAGCTCACGAGATTAAGAATCCGTTAACTCCAATGCGATTAACAGTTCAGAGTTTTCAACGTAAGTTTAATCCTGAAGATGAAAAAATTTACGAAAAAGTTGACGAGTATAGCAATACGTTAATTCAACAAATTGATACCTTGAGTTCTATTGCTTCTGCATTTTCAAATTTTGCAAAGATGCCAGCTCAAAAAAGTGAAAACCTCAACGTCATCCAGATCGTAAAAATGGCACTCGATATTTTTAATGAAGATTATATTGAGTTTTATCCTGAAACCGAACAAATCATAGCTAAATTTGATAGAACACAGTTAATACGTGTCGTTACTAATTTGGTTAAAAATGGCATTCAGGCAATTCCAAGTGATGTTGAAAACCCTAAAATTGAAGTCCATGTATTTAGTGAAGGTAACTATGTGAATATTACGATTAGAGATAACGGTTCTGGAATAAATGAAGACACTAAAGACAAAATATTTGAGCCAAAATTTACCACTAAATCTAGTGGGATGGGATTAGGACTAGCCATGGTAAAAAACATTGTGGAAACTTATAACGGAAGTATTACCTTTACAACACAATTAGGAAAAGGGACTATTTTTACGGTTTCATTTCCTAAATCTTAAGTCTATACTAAGGAACTATAGGTCACCTTGCGCACAGTCTAAAGGTTTTTTAATATTAAATAACTTACAATGAACTACGAAAACATACTTTCAGATTATTCCAATGGAATTACAACCATCACTATCAATAGGCCAAAAAAGTTAAATGCCTTAAATAAAGATACGATTCAAGAATTGCATACTGCTTTTGACACTGCTGATACTGATAAAGATACCAAAGTTATAATCATTACAGGAAGCGGAGAAAAAGCCTTTGTTGCCGGAGCTGATATTAGTGAATTCGCTGATTTTAGTGTTGGGGAAGGTGGAAAATTAGCAGCACAAGGACAAGCGTTATTGTTCGATTTTGTAGAAAATTTAAGCACACCAGTTATAGCAGCTGTTAACGGTTTTGCCCTTGGTGGTGGACTAGAATTAGCGATGGCATGTCATTTTAGAGTGGCAAGTAGCAACTCCAAAATGGGATTGCCAGAAGTGTCTCTTGGAGTCATTCCTGGTTATGGAGGTACACAACGTTTGCCACAATTAGTAGGTAAGGGACGAGCTATGGAAATGGTAATGACCGCAGGTATGATTGATGCGAATCAAGCGTTAAATTACGGTTTAGTAAATCACGTTGTTGAGTTAGAAGAACTACTGCCACTAACAGAAAAGATTGCAAGTAAAATAATGCGAAATTCATCAGTTGCTATCAGTAAGGCCATAAAAGCGATTAACGCGAATTACAAAGATGGAAAAGACGGTTACAAAGTAGAAATTAAGCAGTTTGGAAAATGCTTTGGAACAGCGGATTTTGTGGAAGGCACAACGGCTTTTTTAGAAAAACGTAAGGCGGAGTTTCCTGGAAAATAGAAAACTATTATTTGATTTCTACCTTTTTTGAGAAGGATTTATATAGGAAATAAAGAGGTGCCATTAAAATGAAGCTAGCTACTAAAAGCGGGCTCATTATAAGTAATTGTATTTTATATAATTGGTACATAATTTAAACGATTAATTTTTGTCAAATCTATTGCGTATTATGATGCTGAAAAACATAAATCTTACCTAATTACTACTCAAAATTAACATTGAAAAATGCAGTGTTAGTTTTCTTACATATTTTGTGGATAATCTTAAGCATTAAAACTACAACCTGTAGCCATGCTTAGCTAAATTTCATACTAATTTTATAGTATGATAAATCCCAAATCAAAAATAAAAGGCAGAGGAGCTCAACAAAACACGCACAACCGATTTTTTGAATTGTCTTACCAAATGCGAGATGATTTTTTAGAATTTTGCCATAAAGAAGGAGAGCTTGTAGATAAAAACAAAACACTATATCTTAATGTGTTTCCTAAAACGATAGTTAATAAAGTAGCGAGTCCAGATGTTGGTATGGCTTATTCCATGAATATGTATCAAGGTTGTGAGCATGGTTGTATTTATTGTTATGCTCGGAATTCTCACGAATTTTGGGGTTATAGTGCAGGCTTAGATTTTGAACGACGGATTTTGGTTAAAAAAGAGGCTCCAAAATTATTAGAAGCCCATTTAAAGAAGAAGAGCTGGAAGGCACAAACCATAGTAATGTCTGGCAACACGGATTGCTATCAACCTGCAGAAAAGAAATTCGAAATTACAAGACAGTGTTTAAAGGTGTTTTTAAAATACAAACATCCTGTTGGTATTATTACCAAGAATGCTCTAATACTAAGAGATCTTGATGTATTAAAAGCCTTAGCTAAAGACAATTTAATAAGAGTCAATGTTTCTATCACAACATTATCAGAAGACACTAGACGAATACTAGAGCCAAGAACTGCAACCATTAAAAGGAGACTTCAAGTTGTAAAAGAATTAAGCGATAATGATATTCCTGTAAATGTGATGTTGGCACCTATAATTCCGTCAATAAATAGTCATGAGATTCTACCAATGGCAAAAGCAGTTTCAGAAGCTGGTGCTTTAAGTATTGCACACACTATAGTTAGATTAAATGGAGCAATTGGTGAGATTTTTACGGATTGGATTAAGAAAACGTTGCCAGACAAAGCAGATAAAGTCTTAAGTCAAATTGAAAGTTGCCATGGTGGTACACTCAATGAAAGCAGATTTGGAGTTAGAATGCGCGGTGAAGGACAAATTGCGCAGCAAATCAATGATCTGGTGAAATTAGCGCGACTGAAGTATTTTAAAAATAGAGAGATGCCAAAATTAAACACTGAGCTTTATGAGACATACAAAGATGGACAAATGAAACTATTTTAAACAAAAAAAAAGTGGGCTCTCTACAACCCACTTTTAACTAAATAAACTAATAAATAAACAATAATCTAAATTTTGAAATTTTCGACAAACACACGACCATTTGCTCTAATAATCGCGGTATAGTTGCCCTTAAGGTTTTGGTCTAATTTGTAAACTCGGTTTAAAATATCTTCACCTTTAACAGTTTCAGAATGAATAAGCTCATCTTTAAAGTATAATTCAACTGTCATTTTGTTAGTGTCAATAGCTAACTTTGAAATGATAACTTGAGAATTGTTAGATCTAAATACAGGCTTAAAAATCTTTTTGTTTGAAGTTTCTAAAAATGTAACAATATTATTTTTTACTTGAATTGAATTAATTTCAATTTCATAATCCTTATTTACTTCAACAGTATAGATACCATTATCTAATTGTGAAAAATCATAAAGAGTTTCAATGTAACCGTTATAGTTAATAAGACCATTATAAACTACTTCACCAGAAGCGTTAGCTACTGAGATTTGATCTCCTTTGCTAGCCATTGCGGAAGAAGGTGTAGCGTCTAATGTTGCATTTGCGTAACTTGTAGATGTTCCTAACAATACTGCTAATACTATAATATTTTTGAATAATGTTTTCATAATTTTTAATTTGTTATCGTTCTAAAGCTGGAATTGTGGTTGGGGTCATAGCAATATTTTTGCTCCAGCTTTAAACGATTTATTACTGCAAATTTATAGTACGTTTACGTTTTTGAAAACAACCAAATTGGTGCATTTATATACAAAATTAACCCAAAGGTAGTTTGTAGTAATCTCTTAGGTTAAAATAGAACATATTACTGTTAATTTTCTATAGGTTTCTTAAATGCTTTGTATTTTAGGGGTAATAGGACGTATCTAATTCAATTTAAAAATTGCCTTATCCGGAAAATTTGTAATAGGATTGGTTTTATGTTTTTTCTGTTTGTGTAATTAGTTTTAGTAGTATATGCTTTCTCTCTATATATAGAGTGTCATTACACTAAACAATTAAGATTTACACTAGAATTCTATGGAATGTAACTATTTTAAACAAAAAAAAGTGGAAGCTATATAGCTTCCACTTTCAAATAAACAATTCTAATTCATATTAATAGTAACCTATATTTTAAAGGTTTCAGTGAATACTCTACCGTTAGATTTAACAACTGCTGTATATTCCCCTTTAATAGAATTATCGAATCTGTATACTCTATTTAAGATTTCACCTCCAGTTACAGTTTCTGACTGTATTAATTCATTACCATAATATAGCTCAATTTTCATTTCGGGATTATCTAAAGCCAATTTAGAAATTATTAGCTTATCCTTTTCTGCTCTAAAGACTGGTTTAAAAATCTTTTCACTCTTATTATTTATAAAACTAACCTCGTGATTTTTTATTTCTACGATGTTAATTTCAATTTCAAAAGCTTTTTCTACTTCAATAGTATAGATACCATCTTTTAGTTGTGAAAAATCGTAAAGGCGACTAATATTTCCATCATAATTAATAAGACCACTAAAGACGACTTCTCCAACAGCATCAGTTACAGAAATAGAGTTTCCTTTTTTCACACTATTAAAAGTAGGTAAACCTTCTAAAGTTGCATTTGCGTAGCCTGTGCATGTTCCTAACATCACCGCTAATACTAAAATGTTTTTGAATAAATTTTTCATAATGTTTCATTTTTTGGGTTAAAACTGAAATTTTTTCAAGTATCAGTTCAAATGATTTTACATTACAAAGGTATCATGGTTATACGTTAGGAAAAACATGAATATTGGCACATTTATATACATAATTATCTTAATATGCTGTTAAAGTGCGATATTAGGTTAAAATAGAGCATATTATTGATAATCTGCTATAGGTTTTAATATTTAATACATTTAACTTTGCACTTATTAATATATTATGAATACAAGAAAACCTACTTTAGAAAAAATAAGTCCCGAATTTGGTAGTTCAATTTTAGTTCGTAAGCATAAAATTGATGCTTATAAAGGTGAAAAAAAGCCATTTTGGCATTTTCATCCTGAAATAGAATTGGTCTATGTTAATAAGGGCCAAGGTAAACGTCACATAGGAAATCATTTGTCTTATTTTAATAATAGTCAACTCCTATTATTGGGCTCTAATTTACCTCATAATGGTTTTACAGATCGTTTAACTATTAATGGTTCTGAAACCTTAGTACAATTTAAACCTGAATTTTTAGGTAATCATTTTTTTGATATTCCAGAAATGGAAGCTATCAATAAAATGTTTGAGCTTTCAAAGAAAGGTATTCTTTTTGGTGTTAAAACAAAACAGAAGCTAGGAAAGAAAATTGAAAAGCTAAATGAAAAGGAAGGCTTTAAGAAGATCTTAATTTTGTTGGAAGTGTTACATGGTTTAGCAAAATCAGAGGATTACACGATTTTAAACGCTGATGGTTTTGCCTTTGAAACAGAGCCACAAGATAGTGCTAAGATTGATGTGATCTTTAAGCATGTTAACCAAAATTTTAAAGAACATATTAGTTTAGATGAAATTGCAGATAAGGTTAGTATGACGGTTCCTGCGTTTTGTCGCTATTTTAAAAAGGTTACAGGTAAAACATTTACAAAATTGGTAAATGAATACCGTATTGTGCATGCTACTAAATTACTATCCGAAAGTCAGATGAGTATTGCAGATGTTAGTTTTGAGTGTGGTTTTAATAACTTTTCACACTTTAATAAACTATTTAAAGAATTTACTGGTAAAAGCGCTTCTAAATACAGAGGTGAGTTAAAGTTAATGGTTCAATAATTATAATTAATTTTTATGGGTAAGAAAATAGATACTGCAATATTATACTATTCTAAAAAAGGCCAAGATATTATAGATGCTGTTAATGCTAACAGTAATCTAACAGCGGATCAAATCATTCATTACGGTGAAGAAATGGCTGCTATTGAATATAAACTGACAGCGTTAGAGGTGGCTAAAGCGAATTAGATTTTTTCTTCTTCCATTCTTTACAAGGAACTATATTAGGAATTTATAAGTACATCTAAAGTAACAGTATTGCTTCAACTCTTTTTTTAAAATGTTGTAAATTGGTAAAATTATTCACAATATGAAATACACAACAATTTTTAGAATAGTAGTTCTATGTTTAACGCTAATGATGCTAAACTGCGAAAAAGATGAAATTAAAGTTTCAGATGCAGAATATGTTTCAGGAGGTGTTGGTACATCGTCCAATACAGGTGCTATAGTGATTGATTTTAAGATTCCTAATAATTATGCTATGTCAAGAGTTCGTGTTGAATTTCCAGAAGTCAATATTATAAAAGAAGAAAGCGGAATTGGTGATAGACAAGTTAGGCTTGAGCATGTTTCTGCAGGCATATATAACTACACATTTGAATTCTGGGGAACAGAAAATAGTTATAGCACTGGAGGTGTCGAAGAAGCACCCTTGAGTAAATATTTTATAATTGATGAAACCGTTGAGGTGATAAATGGACAAACATTGAAGATAAAAGTACATTGGGATTAATTACATATTCCCTTCCCATTCAGCATAAAACTGTTTTAAAAAGCCTTCCATATACTTATGGCGCTCCAAAGCAATGCGCTTTCCTGTTTTAGTATTCATTTGATCTTTTAGCAGTAACAATTTTTCGTAGAAATGATTAATTGTTGGCGCTTCAGAATTTTTATATTCAGCCTTTGTCATCTTAAGATTAGGCTTTATTTCAGGATTATAAAGTGCTCTATTCTTAAATCCTCCATAATTAAAACAGCGTGCAATACCAATGGCTCCAATTGCATCTAAACGATCTGCATCTTGGACGACTTCCATTTCTTTTGATCTGAATGTGGTATTTGAATCAAACGTGTTTTTAAAAGACATGTTATCAATAATCTGAGTGACATGTTCAATTACAGAACTATCAACATCGTTATCTAATAGAAATTTTTGTGCTTTTTTAGGTCCAATGGTTTCGTCTCCGTTATGAAATTTTGGATCTGCAATATCGTGTAAAAGCGCAGCTAATGTTACGACTACAATATCAACTGGTTCTGTTTGGGCAATTAATAATGCATTTTTATAGACACGTTCTATGTGGAACCAATCGTGTCCACCTTCAGCACCTATTAACTCTTGTTTTACAAATGCAATAGTTGAATTGATTAATTTACTTTTATGACGCATAATAAAATTTTACGCAGGATCAACCCATTTAAATTGATACGAATTTTCAGGAATCTTCATGCGTTCAGACAAACGATACATTCTAGGAGGTAACTTCATTAAATAATCTCTAGCTTTTTCTGCTTCTTCATTTAAACCGGTCATGTTTCCAATTTCCCAACGGTCAATTAGTTTCTGTAAAATATCAACATAATCGTTAGAGGTGTATACACCAAGACGCTGTGCTGTGTTAGAAAACTCTTCGAAAGCTGTTCCGATACTTTCACCAGATTCTCTTAAGAAATGAGCTGGCATGGCAATTTTTCGTTTCATCATATCGTGAAAAGCCATCATCATCTGATTAGGATCTACAGCAAAAATTCGCTCTACAAATTCAGAATAAGCATGGTGGTGACGCATTTCATCACCCGAAATAATTTTACACATTTTAGCCAATTGTTTATTTCCTTTTTGTTTGGCAATTTTAGCCACACGATTATGAGAAATATAAGTTGCTAGTTCTTGGAAACTCGTATACACAAAGTTTTTATAAGGATCTCTACCTGTACCAATATCAAAACCATCGTTTATTAAATATTGCGTGGTTTTTTCAATTTCCTTCATGTTTACACGGCCAGATAGGTATAAGTATTTATTTAAAACATCTCCATGTCTATTTTCTTCACCTGTCCAATGTCTTAACCATGTAGACCAGCCGTTGCGTTCTACTTGGTCTACACCTTCAACATCCATTAGCCACGATTCGTAACTAGGGAGTGCTTCTTCAGTTATCATATCGCCAACTAAAACTACCCAAAAATCATAAGGTAATTCTTTAGAAAGAGCTCTTATTTCTTCTACTTCATCAAAAAAGGTGTCTTTTGTAGAGTCTGGTAAGAAGTCTGTTGGTTGCCAGATTTTTTCAACAGGAATTAAATATTTTTCAATAAGCGATTGTACATCTTTTTCAAGATGCTGCATCACTTCTAATCTTACGTTTTTTAATGACATCTAAGGGGTATTTTTAGTTGTTACTTCTCGATAGCCTCAACAATAGTTTGTTCTATTTGCTGAATTAATTCGACCTTATCAGTAAAGTTAATAATTTCTAAGGGCTTGTGCACAGTAAATTTAATATGATTTCCAATTCCCATTGGAAAATTCCCATATCTTAACATCTTCCAAGAGTTGTTTACAGTAATAGGAACAATTAATGCAGAAGGCACTTTTTTGATTAAAAGTTCTAGTCCTTTAGTTTTAAATGGTCTTGGCGTTCCGTCTTTACTTCTGGTACCTTCAGGAAAAATAACGGCTGCTCTTTTTGTTTTTTCTATGTATTCACCAAATTTCATCATTGCTGGTAGTGCCTGACGTGGATTTTTTCGATCTATTAAAACAGAACCACCGTGACGTAAATTGTAGGATATACTTGGGATACCTTTTCCTAATTCTTGTTTAGAAACAAATTTAACATGGTGTTTACGCATGTACCATAATATAGGTGAAATATCATACATACTTTGATGGTTAGCCACAATAATTAAAGGTCTGTCTGTGCTAATATCGTAAGGGTTATAAAATGAAATTCTGGTACCTAAAAGATTAAGGCAGCGCATTATTGCAAATTGTAAAGCATCTACAGCATTTTTTAAACCTTTATATCCAAAAATATTAAAGCTAACCCACTGGATAATATGAAATATAACCAAGGTTAATCCAAAGCATAAATAAAATATAACTGAAAGCGGATAGGCTAGTAGTTTTCTCATGCGGCAAAGGTAATCATTGCAATTTATGTACAAAAAAACCACGATAAAAATCGTGGTTTAGATATTCCGTTTTTTATCTTTTAGCAATGCTCATTATAAGCATCCTTAAGGTTTTCTGCAATTAATTCTGCAGGACGACCTTCAATATGGTGACGTTCTAACATGTGTACTAATTCTCCGTCTTTAAATAAAGCCATACAAGGTGAGCTTGGAGGGAAAGGCACCATGTGCGCTCTTGCTGCATTCACAGCATCTTTATCTACACCAGCAAAAACTGTTACGATATGATCTGGTTTTTTTGCGTTTTGTAAACTTGTTCTCGCTCCTGGTCTTGCATTAGCCGCAGCACATCCACAAACCGAATTTACAACCACTAAAGTTGTACCTTCTTTTGCAAGTGCATTTTCGACAGCTTCTGTTGTATGTAATTCTTCAAAACCTACGTTGGTTAAATCCTCACGCATTGGTTTTACTAATTCTGCTGGATACATATTTTTTAATTTTAATTAATCTTAATTTGAAGTGCAAAGATAATGAAAAATTGATGGTAGTCTGAAGTATTCAGTTAGCAGTTTAAATGCTGCTATTTTAGTTTTCAATGGTGTTTAGAATACCTTCAATTTAAGCTATCTATTTAGTGTGTATAAAAATCCATCCGAAACCATCCCTTCATCTAAAATGAGTTGATTTGTAGTTAAACTTATAATTCTCAAATCCCTATCTTCAATAACTAAAGTGCTGTCATTGGTAGTAATTATCACTTCATAATTGTAGGTTCCTGATGGGTAACCACTATGTATTACTTCAGTTGTATTAGTATTGGTAATCGTAATCTGAGAGGGGACAGTATTAAAATTCCATGTGATTAATCCAGATTCAAAATCATCGTTAACACCTGCAAAACCACCAGAAACATTGACTAAAGACCACGTTGCATTAAGTGTTGGTTCTGGATCTTGCTGTGCATCGTCATCGGCGTTACAGCTTAATGTAAGAAACATTATGGCTAGAATATAAAAGGAGATCTTCATATTGATATAGTATTGGTTGTCCCTAAAAGATACAATTTTATATAAAAGGTTGCGTACAAAACGTAACAAATTATAATTTCATCCAACTAACTAATAGTATATTTACAACTTTATAAAATCAAAAATATAATATGAGTTTTGCAAAATGGATTGGTGGTGCTTTAGGTTGGTCGTTTGGAGGTCCAATAGGTGCTATTATAGGATTGGCTTTAGGTAGTTTTGTCGATAATTTAACTGATAGTGGAACGCCTTTAATTGGTGACCGTCAAGCAGGAAGACAACGTGATACCTATAGAAAAGTACCAAATTATGGTCAAAGATCTTCAAGACCAAAAACACAATCTGGTGATTTTGAGGTGAGTCTCTTAATTTTAGCGTCTATAGTTATTAAAGCCGATGGCAAACAAGATCAACGCGAACTCGATTTTGTGCGTCAACAATTTACCAACATGTATGGTAAAGATAGAGCTAATCATGCTTTTGAATTGTTTAAGCGTATTACCAAACAAAATATTTCTACACGCCAAGTTTGTTTACAAATTAAGCAAATGATGGATCATGCATCGCGTTTGCAATTGCTTCATTTTTTATTCGGAATTGCAAAAGCAGATGGTTTAGTTACAGAAGACGAATTACGTCAGATATATACTATTACAGGTTACTTAGGTATTAGTAATAGAGACTTTGAGAGTATTAAAGCTATGTTTTACAACAGTAGCGATAATGCATACAAAATCCTTGAAATTGATAAGTCTGTTTCCGATGATGCGGTTAAAAAAGCATATCGATCTATGGCGATGAAATACCATCCAGATCGTGTTGGTCACTTAGGTAAAGAACATCAAGAAGGTGCAGAGGCGAAGTTTAGACAAGTGCAGGAGGCTTACGAGCATATTCAGAAGGAACGTGGGTTTAAATAGGGAGTCCTTGTTGGTGTTTGGTTGCTAGATGTGAAAAAATACAAAAGTTTATTTCTTTCTCTCTTTTTCTTTCTGCTTTTTTTCAATGTATTTAAAGTAGCGTTGCGTTTTGTATTTGTTATAGATAAAAACACATAGCACTATAAATCCTACGATGATTAATCCATTTTTTCCTGTAAAGTAATTGAGAAGTTTCATAGCTATTTAAAATATTTAACCTCTGTCGTTATTTAGGGCGAAATCTTTCATTGTTTACCCTCTAAACAAGAAGAAATCAGCTTTCATGTCTTCAATTTGAGCATCTTCGTTGGTCATAATGTAGTCAATGGCCTTAGATGTGAATTCGTCCCCTTTTGTTGTTAAAGACACAATATTTTTTTCAATATGAATCATATTATTTTTTTGTGCTAAATCGAGAACGGTTTTAGCACGGACTTTTTGCCAATTGATATGTTCTCTTAAGTGATTGACGTGGCGTTCTTCAATTTCATCATGATTTTTTAAGTGCAATAAAAACGTTAATAAAGACACTTCGGTGCGTTGTTGCTTTTCTCTATACATTACAGCGATGATACCTTTTGAGGGTGCAAACAAATACACCAATAAAAATACTAAACCAAGAACGGTTGTTATAGACCCGGCAATAGACGCATCTAACCAATGTGCGACCCAATAGCCAAAAATGGCACTGAAAATCCCAAAACTTATTGCTAAAGCAAGCATCTTCTTTAAATCTGTAGTTAGTAAATAGGCAGCAGCAGCAGGAGCAATCATTAAAGCCACTACTAAAATGGCACCAACAGCATCAAAAGATCCAACAGTAGTAACTGAAGCTACAGACATTAATCCGTAATGAATAATCGCTGGTGAAAATCCTAAGGATGCAGCCAAGCCTTTGTCAAATGTGCTTACTTTTAATTCTTTAAAAAATAGGATTAATAAGGTGAGTGTAATTAATAAAATGGTGCCTACTACCCAAAGTGACTTTGGTCCTACGTCAGTTCCGGCAATTAGTAATCTATCGAAAGGAGCAAAAGCCAATTCACCTAACAAAACGGCATCGACATCTAAATGTACATCGTTAGCGTTTTTTGCAATAAGAATCACACCAATACTAAACAAAGCCGGAAACACCAATCCAATAGCGGTATCTTCTTTTACTAAACCTGTTTTTTGAATGTATTCTACTAAAACAACGGTTATAATTCCTGTTAATGCAGCAAGAAGAATTAATAAAGGTGAATTTAAATCTTGTGTAATAAAAAATCCAACTACGATTCCTGGTAAGATGGAATGGCTAATCGCATCGCTAATCATGGCCATTTTTCTGAGGACTAAAAACGTTCCTGGAATGGCACAGGCCACAGCAACTAGACTCGCAATCAATTGTATTTCAAGTTGTGCGTTACTCATCTTCAGTAGATTGTTTAGTGTATAAATTGGCAGCAGCCTCAAAGCCTGTTTTGGTTAAACTCCACATGTTTCCATCGAGTTGAACATAATCTTTATCTACTAATTTTTGAAGCGTAGATCGTGTATAGCCTTGAAAATTATTTAAAAGTTTTATGGTATGCGGATGCGAAATATCTTCGTGTGTTTCTGCAATATGATGCATAAAGGCTAGGGTTTTATGCAATTCTAAATCGCGACGATTTTTAATAAATCGGATTTGTTTAAATAACAATCCACGACTTGGAGAAAATATAAATGAAAACATCACAAAAACACCAGCCACTAAAACAATTACCGGACCTGTAGATAAATTATCTTGACTCGCACTAATGGCTGTACCTAATACTCCAGAAAAAGCTCCGAAAATAGCAGCCAAAAACACCATGGTTGATAAACTGTTCGTCCATTGTCTCGCGGCAGCAGCAGGCGCTAAGAGCATAGCACTCATTAAAACAACGCCAACCGTTTGAAGACCTAAGACAATCGCTAAAACAATAAACGTCGTAATTAGAATGTCAATGAATCGGGTATTAAAACCGAGTGTTTTGGTATAATCTGCATCAAATAATAGAATTTTAAACTCTTTCCAGAAGGTGAGCATAACTATTAAACACAAGCCTGTAACAATAGCCATTAACCATACATCACTTTCCACTAATGTTGCGGCTTGTCCAAAAAGGTATTTGTCTAATCCAGCTTGGTTGGCATCGGGTTGTTTTTGAATAAAAGTTAACAATAACATCCCAAAACCAAAAAATAATGATAAAATTAAGCCTAAAGCCGTATCAGATTTTAAATGGGTTTTGGTGACGATTCCTCTAATCCAAAAGGTACCTATTAAGCCACTAATTAAAGCTCCAATTAGTAACGTGTTGCTGTCTTTTGAACCTGTAATTAAAAAGGCAATGGCAATACCTGGTAAAGCCGCATGCGAAATAGCATCACCCAATAAACTCTGTTTTCTGAGTACCGCAAAACTTCCTAACATGCCTGTTACAGCACCTAAAATTGCGGTTCCGAGTGTGATGGTTCGTAAGGTGTAGTCTGTGAAGACTAGTTTTATGTATTCTGTTATGTCCACAATTCCTGCGAAAGCAGGAATCTCATCCTACTTTGTAATATTTTTTTCGTTTAGTTTGTAGACCTCAAAGGTTTCTATAACTAGTGAGGTCTGTATATGTTTTAATTTTTAATTGGTGTGCAAATTTCAATAAGAAACCCATTAATATCTCTTAAATATCCAACTTTTTGTCCCCAAGGTTTTTCAATTATAGGTTCATATTCTATTGCTCCAGCTTTTATTGCTTCATTAAAATCATTTTCAATGTTTTCAGTTGTAAAAGCCATTTCAACTCCATTAGGCTTTTTATTTATAGAAAGTTGTTTAAAACTTTTTTTAAAGTTTGAATTCCCTAAAGAATTAGATGCAAAAGCGATTGTGGTTTCTCCGGAAATTAGCTCGCCATAATCATGCTCTGGTGTGATGAATTTTTTTTGAAACCCAAAAGCATTTTCATAGAATGAAATTGTCTTTTCAACATCTTCGACGTATAAAATAGTGTATGCGTATTTCATATTTTTCTTGCTTTCTTATTTCTCATTAGAGTAAGCACTGCCAACTGCTAACTGTTAACTGCCAATTATTTCCTACTCCTGTATACTCACTTTATAATTAATACCATAAGTCTTTGTCAGATTATCATCATTAAAAATATCTTTTACTGGTCCTGTGGCAATTTTTTTCACGTTTAAAAATGTTACCCAATCAAAATATTCGGGTACGGTTTGTAAATCGTGATGGACTACAATAACTGTTTTTCCTGCTTTTCGTAATTCTTTTAATATGTTTATAATTGCTATTTCAGTAGTAGCATCGACTCCTTGAAACGGTTCATCCATAAAATAGATAGATGCGTTTTGAACTAAGGCTCTGGCCAAGAAAATACGCTGTTGTTGGCCACCTGAAAGTTGACTAATTTGTCGACCCTTAAACGCTAGCATGCCTACTTTTTCTAAAGCTTCTAGTGACGCTTTTTTCTCTTTTTGTCCAGGACGTTTAATCCAACCCAAACTGCCATAGGTTCCCATCATTACAACATCTAAGGCTGTGGTAGGGAAATCCCAATCTACGCTACCTTTTTGTGGAACGTATGCGACGAGTTGTCTTTGTTTTTCGTAAGGTTTATCATAAATAGAAACACTACCAGCAATAGGCTTTAAGATGCCTAGAATAGATTTTATAAGTGTCGATTTTCCTGCTCCATTGGGTCCAACAATAGCCATTAAAACGCCTTCCGGAATTTCTAAATCGATATCCCAAAGTACAGGTTTGTAGTTGTAGGCAACGGTAAGGTCGTCTACTTTTACGGCTATGACTCTTGCGGAAGTAGGAGTCTTGTCACTAGGACTGCTATCTTTTATATTTTCGTTTGACTCGTTTTTCATTTTAGAATTGAACTAAGTTTCATGAGATTTCTGCTTTCGCAGGAATTTTATTTCAAAGCATTCACTATAGTATTCACATTATACTCAAACATACCAATATAAGTACCTTCTACGGTTCCTGCACTTCCTAAAGCATCAGAATACAACGTGCCACCAATTTTTACATCGTGGCCTTTAGATTTTACCGAGGCTTGTAAGGCTTCAATAGTTCGTTTTGGAACAGAACTTTCTACAAATATGGCTTTGATTTGTTTTTCGATAATAAATGTAGCTAATTTTTGAACATCTTGTACACCTGCTTCAGTGGCTGTAGATATGCCTTGTAAACCAACGACTTCAAATCCGTAAGCTTTTCCGAAATAATTAAAGGCATCATGAGCTGTAACGAGTACTCTTTTTTCTTTGGGAAGGGTTTCAATAGTTTGTTTTACTTTATTTTGAAGCGCTTCTAATTTAGCAAGGTACACTGATTTATTGGCTTCAAACTTTTCGGCATTTTCAGGATTCTTTTCTGATAGAATAGTGGCTGCTTTTTCTGCAAATTGTTTGAAATAATTAATATCGAACCATACGTGTGGGTCGAAATTGGATGCAAAATATTCAGAACCAATTAGTGTTTTTTTGTCTAAAGCATCTGCTAATGCGATTGGAGTTTTGGTGTTGCTTCCCATTTTCTCAAAAACTTCAACCAATTTTCCTTCAAGATGCAAGCCGTTATAAAAAATAATATCTGCATTAACGAGTTTATTAACATCTCCTTCGCTTGCTTTGTAGAGGTGTGGATCTACGCCACTTCCCATTAAACCTTGAACATTTACCATATCGCCACCAATATTCTGGACTAAATCGGTGATCATAGTTGTTGTGGTTACGATATTTAGTTTTCCGTTATCTTGAGATTCATCTTTACAAGCTATGAAAGTGAGTGTGATAGCTAATAAGAAAATTATTTTTTTCATATATCTAAATATTTATTACGAAAGTACTAAAAATCAATGATTAATTTAAATTATATCTTAAACCAAAGAACAGTCGTATACCTTGATTAGGCCCATAAACATAAGCTGGGTCAAAAGTTAGAGCGTAAGGATTATCTGCTGTAGCAATAACATCTCCATTCCCATCAAATTGTACGTTTTCATCAAAAGGGTCATCTGCCCTCGCGATTATAAAGGGATTTCCTTTGTTTGGTGTCCAGTTGAGTAAGTTTTTTACTCCACCATAGATCTCTAAGTTATTGAAACCATCATAGGTCGCTTGTATATTTTGAACACTCCAGGTTGGCGAATATTCTTCTCTTGGATCTAAGTCGCCAAGTAAAGGCAAGCGCATTGGACCATAAAGATTACCCGTATAATCGAAAATAAGGTTAGTGGCATAATTTTTATACGATAATGACCAAACACCAGAGTATTCCTCTGTTAATATTTGTTTGGTGCGTTCACCATTTTCAGTTTGAGCAACATCTTGAAAAGTAGCACCAACTGAAGCACTAATACCACTTCCAAAAACCGCATCTATATTAAAACTTAAACCTTTAGATTCAGAGTAGCCATCAAGATTGTCATAGATAATTTGATTAGGGTTGGTATCGTAATCTGGTATAATGGCATTGGTAAAGTAGGTGTACCAAACTGAGGTATCAAAGGTGAAATACATGCCATTGTTGAGGTAGAGTTTTTTGAGGTAGTTTAAATTAACGTTGTAAGATTCTTCGGGTTGTAACTCGGATTGAATTATAACATCTCGTGCTCCTGTAAGTGCAGCATGTTCTTCAGTGAATAAGTTGACGACTCTAAACCCTGTACCAGCATTCAATCTAATAATATCAGTGTCGGTTGGTTTGTATCTGTAGGCTAATCGTGGTGTCAAAATGCTTCCGTGCCTGCTATCATAATCGTAACGTAAACCTAAAAGTAAACTTTGTTTTTCAGTAAAGTCAATTTCATCTTGTATAAAAAGTGAAGGTATTGTGACCTCGTCTGCAGTTATGGTTGCTGTAGTATTATCGTTGTAATGATTGTAGCGTAGTGCTGTTCCGAATAATAAATCGTGTTTATAAATGGTCTTATCCCAAATTAATTGTCCAAATCCAATGCGTTGTTGTGCTAAATACGGTGTGTTTCCATACACTGAGTTCTGGTCGTGATCAGAATATGAAAACTGTAGATTTACTTTTTTAGTCATTGGTAATTGGTAGTCACCTAAAATTTCGAAACGTGAGGTGTAAATGCTTTCTCCATAAATTTCGTCACCTCCTCTATAGCTCGAATTCCATTGCATTTCTCCGCCCCAACGGTCTTCATAAAAATAACGACCAGCTAAAGACAGCTTACGATTGTTAGTCCGCTTAAAATCCCATTTTTGAAATATAGATATGCGGTCTTGAAGCGTAACATCTGTAAAATTATCATTGTTGTTATCTATAGGATTGTCGTATTTAAAATAATTTGTACCAACCAATACATTGGCTTTTTCTCCAACTTTAGCCTTAAAACCTAGGTCTAAGTTTGTTTCTCCCCAACCTGTTACAAAAGCATCAGCGAAAAAACGAGGCGAATTTTCTGGTAATTTTGTAATAACATTTATAAGTCCACCAACAGCTTCACTTCCGTATAATGAGGATGCAGGTCCTTTTACAACTTCAATTTGTTCGATAAGCGAATTAGGAATGCCAGAAAGTCCATAAACAGTAGATAGGCCACTAACAATTGGCATACCATCGATTAAAACCAAAGTGTAAGGTCCTTCTAGTCCGTTAATATGAATGTCTCCAGTATTACAAACACTACAATTTAATTGTGGTCTTACTCCATTGACATTCTGTAGCGCTTCAAAAATATTTGGAGTTGGGTTTTTCTTTAAAAATGTTGGAGTATAAACTTCAACAGGCACAGGGCTTTCTAATCGTGATACGGGTTTTAAAGTTCCCGTAATTATAACTTCATCTAGACTTTCATTATAGTTTAAATTAAAATTTAGGCTAACATCGGCATTTGTGATTTGAACTTTCTTTTTTTGTGTGGTATAGCCAGCAAAAGAGGCAGCAATAGAATAGGTTCCTGGCTCTAAGTTTTTGATGGTATAAACCCCATTTTCGTTTGTTGTTGATCCTTTGATCGTTGTTTCTACATAGATGTTTGCATAGGGCAACACTTCACCTTCTGCAGTTACTACACCGTTTATTTTATAAGTGTTTTGTGCGTTTAACATTGAAAAGGAAGCGAGGGTAAAAAGTATTATTAGTCTCATCTTTATTATTTTTTAAGCAAATATAAATATATTTTTAGATAAGTCTAAAAATATTTTAAGAAGTTTATCTTTTCTATATTTGTTATTCATAAACTAATCATGATTACACTAACAGAAGAAAACTACATTAAAGCCATTTACCATCTAGGTAATAACGGTATCAATTCAGTTAATACTAATGCTATTGCAGAGGCTATGAGCACCAAAGCCTCTTCTGTTACGGATATGGTTAAAAAATTATCTGAAAAGAATTATGCCGATTATAAAAAATACCAAGGTGTTACGTTAACGGATGATGGTAGGCGTGTTGCGGTTAATATTATTCGGAAACATCGCCTTTGGGAAGTGTTTTTAGTAGAAAAATTAAATTTTTCTTGGGATGAGGTGCATGAAGTTGCAGAACATTTAGAGCATATTAAATCGGATAAGCTTATTGACGAACTCGATGCGTTTTTAGAATTCCCTACATACGATCCTCATGGCGATCCAATTCCTGATAAGGAAGGGAACTTTAAACATATTGAAAAAATTGTTTTAGCTAAAGCCGAGGTCGGATCAACTTACAAATGTGTTGGCGTCGATGATACGTCTTCTCATTTTTTGAAATATTTAGACAGTAACAATATCGGTCTTGGAACCATAATTACCATAAAGCACAAAGAGCCTTTTGATAATTCTATAAAAATAGCTTTAGAAAATTCTGAAATTGTAGTCTCTCAAAGTGTAGCCAAAAATCTATATTTGAAGAGGGTTTAATCGTTATAGTATTTGAATATCATTTCAAATGCTAAAATTATCTTAAAATAGTTACGTGTAATAGTTGGTATACATCTTACACTTTAAGTTTGAATAAAATCTCATAAAATGTCTCCTATGTTTAAGTCTAGTATCATTTGTCTTTTGCTTTTAACACTTACTACAAGTTGTAAAAATGAAAAGAAAGAACCGGTTGAAGTCGAAACTCCAGAGCCTATAATAGAAAATAAGATTTTAACTCCTGTTGAAAAAATTGAGGAGGCTTACAATAAAGAGGGGTTTTTGTCTAATGAGGCTATTGAGTTAGACATGGTTATTAGCTTTGGTGGTAAAGAACGCCTTAATGGAAAAATGACTTATTTAACGAATTCAACAAAAGGTAAAATCGAATTAAATGATGGTTCATTCATTTACTATGATGGATCTAAAGTGTTTCATTCTGCAGATCTTAAAAATGAAAAAGCAGCTCGATTTGATGCTTATACTTGGATGTATTTCTTATTGTTTCAAACTAAATTAAGTGATGAAGGCACAATTTGGTCTGATGTAGAGGCTTTAGAGCTTAATGAGAAAACTTATAATGCACAAACGCTAACCTTCGAAGCAAATACTGGTGATGCACCAGATGATTGGTATGTTGTTTATAGTGATCCTGAAACACATATGATGGATTATGTCGCTTATATTGTTACAGTTAATAAATCTACAGAGGCAGCAGAAGCTGATCCGCATGCTATTGGATATTCTAATTATAAAATGATAGATGGTGTGCCAATTGCACATAATTGGGAGTTTTATGAATGGTCTAAAGATGGTGGTCTAGGAAAGGTGATTGGTAATGCAACGCTTAATAACGTGAAGTTTGTAACTCCAGATGCAAATACATTTTCTATTCCTGTGGATTTTATAGAAAAATAATAGGCGTAATGCTCTATTGATTTCTTCGTTGTATAAAGGCTTTTAGTGTAAACAAAAGAATAATTTCTACACTGGCATAGAAAATACCGTGAACTATAGTGAGGTCAAATGCGATGACAAAAGCTATTGCAGATATAAAAAGAAATAGACATACAATTATACCGCTAAAAAAGTCTTTTAGAAATGTTGTTTTATTCGATTTATAATCGAAAACAAAGGCGATTAAAATAACGATTAATGACATCCACAGCCGTCATCACCTCCACAAGATTTTGCTGATTTTATTTTGGGTGGCCAAATATATTTTCGTACGAGATAAAGAATGGCCAAACCTACCGCAGAAAAAGCCAATATGTTTTGAATTATAGTATTCATAAATACAGTATTAAAGACCTACGTGGTTTAAAAAAACCTACTTGCTAGGTCTATTATTTTAAGACTTGATAAGCAACTAATGCTACAATATAAGCAAAAGCACTCATAATTACTAACTGATACATTGGCCATTTCCAAGAGTTGGTCTCTTTTTTCACAATAGCAAGTGTACTCATACATTGCATGGCAAAGGCATAAAATAGAAGCAATGAAATACCTGAAGCAAAATTAAATAAAGGGCCTCCAAGTATTGGATTTACTTCTCCTGCCATTCTATTTTTAATAGTCTCTTCTTCGTCGCTTCCTACACTATAGATGGTAGCTAAAGTTCCAACAAATACTTCACGCGCAGCGAAAGAACTTACAATGGCAATCCCAATTTTCCAATCGTAACCTAACGGTCTAATGGCTGGTTCTATAGCATGGCCTGCAATACCAATAAATGAATGCTCTAGTTTATGAGATTCTATTTTTTGGTTTAATTCGTCCTCTGGTAAATTCTCCCCAGCGTATTGTTCTGTAATTATGCTTTCTGCATTATTAAAGTTATCACCAGGACCATAAGATGCCAAAAACCAAAGCACAATAGAAATGGCAAGGATAATTTTACCAGCTCCAAATACAAAAGCTTTTGTTTTTTCTAAAACCGTTAATACCACATTTTTAAACAACGGTAATTTGTAATTTGGCATTTCTACCACAAAGAAACTCTTACTTTTTAATTTCAATATTTTATTTAAAATCCAAGCAGAGCCAACAGCTGCACCAAAACCAATTAGGTACAATAACATTAAGGTTAAGGCTTGATAACTTAAACCGAGTATGCGTCCTTCTGGAATAACCAAAGCGATAATAATAAGATAGACAGGTAATCTTGCCGAACACGTTGTAAACGGTGTTACTAAGATGGTGATTAAACGTTCTTTCCAGCTTTCAATATTCCGCGTTGCCATAATCGCCGGAATTGCACAAGCTGTTCCTGAAATTAAGGGTACCACACTTTTGCCGCTCAATCCAAAACGACGCATAATGCGATCCATTAGAAACACCACACGACTCATATAGCCGCTTTCTTCTAATACTGAAATAAATAGAAACAAGAAGGCAATTTGAGGGATAAATATTACAATACCTCCAAGTCCTGAAATAATACCTTCAGCTAAAAGATTCGTAAATGCTCCTTCCGGTAAGGTGTTTTTTGTCCACTCACTTAAGGATGCAAACGAGCTATCTATAAAATCCATTGGAATGCTAGACCAATCGTAAATAGCTTGAAAAATAGTTAATAAAATAACCCCAAAAATTAAATAACCCCAAACTTTGTGCGTTAGAATTCTATCCAATTTTATACGTAAATCTTTTGCAGATTTCAGGTCAATGGTTTGTCCTTCTTTTAGCGTTTCGTTTATAAATTGGTAACGCTTTATGGTTTCTCTTTGTTGTAGTCGTTTTAAATCTGTTTTAGATTTAGTTTTAAAATCTTCAACCGCTTCATATGTTTTTCGGTCTGTTTTTCCGAAGTTAACATCTTGCGTTATGACTAACCACAGTTTGTACAATAACTGGTTAGGAAATGCTTTTCTTAAATTACTAAAATACGCTTCATCTATAGTAGATGCATCCAAACAAGGTTCTATAGAGAGTTCTTTATGAGTGGCAATTAATTCTTTTAATTTATCTATACCCTTGTTTTTTCTTGTACTTATTAACGCAATTTTAGTTTTGAGTTCCTCTTCTAAATGGTCTAGATTTAATGAAATACCTTTGTATTCCATCCTGTCAGCCATATTAATCACTAAAATTGTAGGAATCTTTAAGTCTTTAATTTGTGTGAATAATAGTAAATTTCGTTTTAAGTTTTCCACGTCACTGACAACAACAGCAACATCTGGATAATCTTTATCATTTTTATTAAGCAGCAGTTCAATAACTACATTTTCATCTAAAGACGATGCATTTAAACTATAGGTTCCGGGTAAATCTATGATATGTGCTTTTACTCCTCGTGGCAGTTTACAAATACCTTCTTTTTTTTCAACCGTAATACCAGGGTAATTACCGACCTTTTGGTTTAACCCTGTAAGGGCATTGAAAACAGATGTTTTTCCGGTGTTGGGATTTCCTATTAATGCGACGTTGATTTGCTTACTCATGCGCAGTTTCAATTATAATATGAATAGCAGTTTCTTTTCTAATGGCTAAATGTGTACCATTAATATTAAGATACATTGGATCTGCAAAGGGAGCCACTTGCACAAGCTCTACAAAATTACCAGGCAAACACCCCATTTCGAGAAGTTTTAATGGAATATGTATAGAAGACACATCGGTAATAATGCCTTGTTGCCCGCGTTTTAAATCTGCTAATGTCAACGTTATCCTTATTTAGATTAATTTTAAAGAAGCAAAAGTAAGCGATTTTTTTTAGTGTAAAAAACTAGACCGTGAATATTTGATTGGTTTCCATTTTTCTAAGAGCCACCAAAGTACTTTAAGGTTTCAATATCTTCTAAAATTTGTTCAATATCTTCAGGTTTTGTACCATCATAAAAGCCTCTAATTTGACGTTTTTTGTCAATTAACATAAAGTTTTCGGTATGAATCATATCGTATTCATCCCCATTACCATCAGTCTTAACGGCTAGGTAGCTTTTTCTGGCCAGTTCGTAGATTTGCTTTTTATCTCCTGTGACTAAATTCCATTTTCGGTCTATCACACCTTTTTCAAGCGCATATTTTTTGAGTTGCGCTACTGTATCAATTTTTGGTGTTACCGTATGTGACAATAACATTATGTCATCGTCGTTAATAATTTCTTGCTGTATGATGGCCATGTGATCGGTCATTATTGGGCAAATAGTTTGACACGTCGTAAAGAAGAAATCCGAAATATAGATTTTATCTTTATAGGTGTCTTGGGTTATCGTTTCTCCATTTTGATTGATTAAACTAAAATCAGCAATCTTATGGTATTTTAATTTGTATTGAATAGTACTATCAACTAATTCTTCGCTTACCATACCAGGTTGATATATAGGAAGCGGCTGCTTAACATTTAAGACATTATAAATAATAGTTATGATGACTACACAAAGTACAAAAAAGAATATTCCGAAGTTTTTGTAACCCTTAAAAAAAGAAAGAAATGACATTCCGTATGTTTTAACGAGAGTTGAATGACAAAAATACGACTGAATCTCAATAAAAGCTTTATTTTTAACATTAAAAGAGGTGCAATGAAACAATTTCTAACGGGTATAATCTTAATTTTTGTAATACAAATAAATGCGCAAGACTACAACGAGACGTTAAATGCAATTCGTGCTTCTGAAGCGAACGCGGCATTACAGCAAATGATGAGTAGCCAGAATGCTAATACTGGAAATTATGATGTTAAATACCATCGCCTTGAATTAAATGTGGATCCATCAGTAGCTGAGATTTCGGGTGATATTACCACGTATTTTGAAGCTAAAGAAGCCATGACAGATATCACTTTTGATTTGGCCGATAATATGACGGTGTCTCAAGTTTTACAACGTGGCAATAGTTTAAGTTTTGTTCAAAATACGGATGATGAATTGGTGATTACATTACCTGTCACACAAGTACAGGGAGTTTTAGACTCTTTAACTGTAAGTTATTCTGGAAATCCTGTGAGTTCTGGTTTTGGATCTTTTGAACAAACCACACATGGAGATGACGATGATCCTATTATTTGGACGCTTTCTGAGCCTTATGGTGCTAAAGGTTGGTGGCCTTGCAAACAAGATTTAATTGACAAAATCGATTCTATAGATGTGTATCTTACCACACCAGATTTAAGTCCATTAGATAAGAACTATGTTTCGGTATCTAATGGTTTAGAACAGAGTCAGATTATTTCAGGAACTCAGAAAACTACGCATTTTAAACATGGTCATCCCATACCTGCGTATTTAATTGCTATTGCGGTTACTAATTATGACGTGTATTCACATGAAGTACCAAATAATGGTAGCCCTTTTGATATTGTAAATTATGTCTATCCGGAAGATGTTGTTACAGCTCAAGCAAGCACAGGTATTACTGTAGATATTATGAATCTTTTTACGGATTTGTTTGAAGAATATCCGTTTGCAGACGAAAAATATGGTCATGCCCAATTTGGTTGGGGAGGAGGCATGGAACACACAACCGTTTCGTTTATGGGGTCCTTTAGTAGAGCTCTTATTGCACACGAGTTAGCACACCAATGGTTTGGTAATAAAATAACTTGTGGCAGTTGGAAAGATATTTGGCTAAATGAAGGATTTGCCACCTATTTAGCTGGTTTAGTTATTGAAGATCTAGATGGAGAAGGCAGTTTTAAAACTTGGAGACAGCAGACCACTGCTAATATTACGTCTCAACCAGATGGTGCCGTATATCTTACGGATCAGGATACAACAAGCGTTAATAGAATTTTTAGTAGCCGATTAAGTTATAGTAAGGGTGCTATGGTACTGCATATGTTAAGACGAAAACTTGGTGATACTGATTTTTATCAAGGATTAAAAGACTATTTAGATACGCCAGCCTTAGCGTTCGATTATGCAAAAACTCAAGATTTTATAGATGTGATGGAATTGTCTACGGGACAAAATTTAGACGAATTTTTTAATGACTGGCTCTACAATCAAGGTTATCCAAGTTACAATGTGAACTGGAATCAGGATGGAAACCAGTTACAACTTATGGTGTCGCAAACTCAAAGTGATGCGTCCGTTTCTTTTTTTGAAGCCAATGTGCCCATTAGAATTTTAGGAACTTTAGGAGAATCTTTAGATGTGGTTTTAGACAACACGAGTAATAATGAACAGTTTGTTGAAACCATTGATTTCACAATACAAGAGGTGTTAATTGATCCGGATTATCATTTAATTTCAAAAAATAATGCTGCAACTTTAAGTACCTCTGATTTTGATTTTAATTCTGAAATAAATGTATATCCCAATCCAACAACCGCAATAATAAATATTATAAAACCTGAATATATAGAGGTTGAAACGATTAAAATTTACAATAGTTTAGGTCAGTTATTACTGCAACAAGATTGGGCTACTGAAGTTGATTTAAAAACCTTAGCATCAGGTATATTGTTTGTGCAAATTCAAACAAATGATAAGATCATTAATAAAAGAATAATAAAAAATTAGACACGCTATAGTTTTAACGTAATGCTAAGTTTTTTTAAATATTCGTTTGATATAAATATGTTACTTTTGCAAATCGAAATTTGAAAATGATTACATGGAATTTGTTATAAAAATATCTCAATTTTTACTTAGTTTATCCTTACTTATTGTTTTGCACGAGTTAGGGCATTTTATACCAGCAAAGCTTTTTAAGACTAAAGTGGAAAAATTTTACCTCTTTTTTGATGTGAAGTTTTCGCTTTTCAAAAAGAAAATTGGTGATACCGAATATGGTATTGGTTGGTTACCACTTGGAGGCTATGTGAAAATCGCAGGAATGATTGACGAGAGTATGGATAAGGAAGCAATGGCACTGCCACCACAACCATGGGAATTCCGTTCTAAACCAGCTTGGCAACGCTTAATTATTATGCTTGGTGGTGTAACCGTAAACTTTATTTTGGCTTACTTTATTTACGTCGCACTTTCTTTTACTTATGGAGATACAGATGTGACTACAGACAGTATGAAAGACGGTTTTTGGATAGAGAACAAACTGCTTTTAGATGTTGGTTTTAAAAATGGCGATAAAATATTAGCTATTAATGATGAAAAAGTTGATACCTATTATGAGGTTAGAAAGAACTTAGTAAATGGTGAAAAATATTCAATCGTTAGAGATGGAGAAAAGCAAGAAGTTGTACTTCCAAAAGATTTCTTAGGTCAACTATCTTCTGCCGAAAGAAAGAATGGAACTTTCAAATTAAGAATTCCATTTATGGTTGGTAGTGTGCCAGATACATCCATAAATGCTGGTGTTAACCTAAAAGAAGGTGATGTCTTATTAACTGTTAACGGAAATGAATTGCGTTATTTTGACCAATTTGAATCGCGATTATCAAACTATAAGAATCAATCCGTAAATGCAACATTTTTAAGAGAAGACGAAAAAATTAATATAGACCTAAAGGTTGATGATAATGGAAGGGTTGGAATTTTTCCAGCATCACATAATTCGAGATTTGCAGAACTAGGTTATTTTAATATTATTCATAAAGATTATACCTTCTTAGAAAGTTTTGGTGGAGGAGTAGATAAGTTTAAAGAACAGGTTTCTGGTTATTTTGATCAATTAGGAAAAATATTTACACCTAGTACAGGCGCTTATAAAGGTGTCGGTGGCTTTAAAGCAATTTTTGATGTGTTCCCAGATCAATGGATTTGGCAAGATTTCTGGGGTTTAACAGCCTTTTTATCTATTATGTTAGCGATACTTAACTTATTACCAATACCAGCTTTAGATGGTGGTCACGTGGTGTTTTTATTGTACGAAATGATTTCTGGACGTCAGCCAAGCGAAAAGTTTTTAGAGCGCGCGCAAGTTATTGGTTTCTTTATTTTAATCGCTTTGGTATTGTTTGCCAACGGTAATGATATTTTTAAAGCCGTCACGAATTAACGATTTTAAAAATTTTACAAAAAAAATAATATTTCATTTTGTAATATTGAAAATACTATATATATTTGCATCCGCTAACGCGAAAAATAACCTTCCTCTTTAGCTCAGTTGGTTAGAGCATCTGACTGTTAATCAGAGGGTCCTTAGTTCGAGCCTAAGAAGAGGAGCAAACAAAGCCACTACGAAAGTAGTGGCTTTTTTGTGTTTTATAGGTATCTGAGAAACTTTGCTTTTTCCTTTGGGTCAAACATAGGTCAAACATTGTATCTTAGTAATCTCAATTTAAAAGATGACTCTAAAGCCAACACATCAGTTACTTTTTTACTTTCAAAATCTCTTAAAATCAAATAAACTTGAATTTTTAAAAGATACATCACTTAATAATATGAAGGAGATGTATGGAAATTTAGTTGAACATGTAGATACTAATAATGGAGTTATAAAGTTTTGGAAAGTTTTTTCAGACCAACATAGCAACGGAGAACCTACAGAGGGATTAGTTACCTATGATTTTTATAAAGAACATAAAAACGAATTAATATTTAATGCTAAAGTTGTAACTGAGGAAATAGACAAATTAGTATATTCTAAAGCAGAAGCAAATGAAGTCTATACAGCTACTCTAAAAAACATTAGCTTAGAACTACATTCTTTAAACCAGAAAGCAGACAAACTTTATCCAAATTATCCTGAACTACCTAGAGCCTTAAAACTTATTGAGCATCATCTTCTTATAAAGTATGATATTAAGCCTTTTGCTAAAAAGAGAGCAGAAGATAAATTATCATATTTTGGATTTAAAGATACAATCTCTAGGCAGAAGTTTATTGAGCTATATGAACTAGCTGATAGTTTAGAGATTATTGAATATGATGTAATTGACCAAGAAACTTTTTTAGAGGTATTACTTGAAAACCCAAGTGAACCTAATAAGGTTATAAAATTCTTCTGCCAAAATGCCTTAGCTAAACAATTTATTGAAAAGTTGAGACCTTATTTTACTTCATTAGACCCAAAGTCTATTGAGAAATCAGGTAGATTCCTTACTAAAGGTGGTACTGTGTTATCTGAAACTAATTACAATAGGACATTATTGAAGTTTAATCCAAAGCTTGATAGACTCAACAAAGAAATGGATACAATACTACTAAGCTAAACATCTTACATTTTACCTTACACCCTTCTTACACTTCTTAATTCTTAGGTTATTTGCACAGTTTCTTTGTGTTAATATTAACCTGAATGTGCGCACATTCCTAAATCATAATGATTATGGAAACCATTCAAAGAATAGTTTTTACACAAGAACAATTAAATCAAATTAAAGAAGAGTTTTCTGAGGTATTGAAGCCTCTAAAAAACTTTATGTCAGTAGATGACTTGTCTGTTTATTTAGAACTTTCAAAATCTGCAATTTATAAAATGACAAGTAAAAAGGAAATACCTTTTTACAATCCAGGGGGTAAAAAAATCTATTTTAAAAGAGTAGAGGTAGATGCTTGGATAGAGAGTGGGAGAATTGCATCTGACTCAGAAATTCTATATAGTATGCATCAATCTGGGAGTAACTCAAATGATACTCCGTTATGGTAGACTTTGTTAGACTCTCATGGAGAGACAAGGCAATATTTGAAAATTTTGTTTGTCAAGAAGAGAATTTCGAAGAGCTACATACACTGTTTAATCTTCACACGAGTGAAATTAAATACCCTTATGTGACAGGTTTTAGTGGTATGGATGTTAGGATTACAGAGAAGCGTGCTTATGTATATAATTCAATTCATAAGGCTTATAATCAATTAGGTTCAGGGGTGGGACATAATCATAATGACTTTGCTTATTCTGGAATTTGTTTCGTGATAGACCATATTAATAAAAAATTAATAGATGTAGATAACTCAAATCTCACACAGCTAGAATTTGGGTTTAATATTAAAGTGCCTATACCTGCAGAAGAAATTATCAATAATAACTTATTAATGCATAAAACCAATGGTCCTAATCATGTAAGATTATTTAATGGCAGAGGAAAATTGAAACAATTTGACCATTATAACTATGTTTTAAAGATATATGATAAAGGAAGGCAATATAATCTAACAGAAAACATCTTAAGGTTTGAAGTTAGGTTCATGAAGGCTAAAGAATTTCAAAAATTTGGAATTTTTAAGTTAGAGGATTTAAAGGATAAACACATGCTAAGGAAATTGTTCAAGAATCTAATACAAAGGTTTGATGAGCTTGTAATAATAGACCAATTTGATGAGTCTTCTATTGAGCCTTTAGACCTATCAAAATTAAATAAGTACAACAACCCATATTATTGGGAAACTACTATAAAGAAATATTCAGCAACTACTAAAATGAGGCATTTTAATGATTATAGTGAGCTACTAAATAAGTATAATTTACTTACTACGAAAATCTATATAAGAGAACTCTTATTAGAAAAGTATTTGGAGCTCATTAACTTTTAAACTTTGAGTTATGTTTTCCCTACTCTTTATATAAGGAATTCATTACTCTCAATAAAACAATAATTATGGCAAGTATAAAAATACTATTAAGAAAAAAGACTAACACTAAGGGTGAATGTCCTATTGTGATGCGAGTTGTAAAAGATAGAAAGTCTAAGCTTATAACTCTTGGGGTAACTACAGCACTAAAAGACTGGGATGATAAATCAAATAGGTTTAAAAGAAGTCACCCTAATTGGAATCAAAGAAATAGAATCTTATTAGAATTAGAGCAAAAAGCACTTAACATAATAGATGAATATATATCCACAGATACAGATTTTACTTTAGAGCAATTTGAAGAGCAATTTAAGGGTGTCAAAAAGAATAAGTTGTCTGTATCTGATTTTTGGTTAGATAAGATAGATGAGCTTATTCAGGTAGGTAGAACAGGGAATGCTAGGGCTTATCGAGATACATATACCTCATTTTTTAAATTTCAAAAAAGTAAATCCTTGAGATTTCACCAGCTAACACCCGAGCTGTTACTTAGGTATGAGACTTATTTAAGAACAAATGGTAATCAAGATGGTGGTATTGGTGTTAAGATGAGAGAAATTAGAGCGTTGTTTAATGATGCAATTAATAGAGGCGTTACTCTAGAGAAATATTACCCTTTTAAGGTCTATAAAGTATCAAAACTAAAGGGGAAGAGTATAAATAAGGCTTTAACTAGAGAGCAAATAAAATTGATGGAAAACTTAAATACAAGTGAGTTACCTCATTTAGTGAACTCTCATAATTTTATGATATTTAGTTACTATACAGGAGGTATGAATTTTGTAGATATGATGAAGTTGAAATGGTCAGACATAGATGGAGATAGGATACTCTATAAAAGGTCTAAGACTAAAGGAAGATTCTCTGTGAAAGTATTACCACCTGTTGAAAAGGTTTTAAACTACTATAGAGGTGTTTCTAGTAAAACTCAATATGTTTTTCCTATTCTTCTAAGTGACGAGCTTACACCTACTCAAATTGAGAATAGAAAAGGTAAAACACTTAAGAAATTTAATAAGGATTTAAAGGAGATAGCATCATTAAAAGGTATAAATACTAATGTCTCTAGCTATACCATTAGACATAGTTTTGCTACTAATTTAAAATATGCAGGGATTTCTATGGATATTATTGGAGAAACTATGGGGCATCAGAATGTAAATGTTACTAAGGCTTATTTGAAAGAATTTCAGAATGACGTTTTAGATAGTGCTATGGAAAAATTATTAGAAGAATCCAAATCCCATTATACATTCTCTGACAACTTCACAAAAGTTTCCCTTCCTCTTTAAGAAAACACCTATCCCTTCAAAATTAGTAATTTTTCAACGCAGGAACTCTGGACGAGGAAGTCTGGAAAGATCTTAATCTTTTGTACTGATAAGATACACAAAGTTAAGGCTTTGAAAATTAATAATCAAGTTTTGTTGAAAGATTAGAGCTAATAGCCATTTCTTAAAAACAGCATAAATAAAAAGCATTTTACTACTTCAGTAAGGTGCTTTTTTCATTTTTAATAACCATTAAACAAATTACATATTAACCTTTAAAATCATAAATAATGAAATTAAGACAATCAGAGAGAAAACTTGCCAAGATAAAAATGGCATTACAAGGAAGTGCTGGAAGTGGTAAAACATATTCAAGTTTACTTCTAGCAAAAGGACTAACAAAAGACAATTTGACTAGAGTTGCAATAATAGATACTGAAAATGGTAGTGCAGATTTGTATGCTCATCTAGGTAATTATAATGTCTTATCTCTACAACCACCATTTACACCTGAAAAATATGTGCAAGCTATTGAGGTTTGTGAGAAAGCTAATATGGAAGTAATTATCATAGATAGTATTTCTCATTGTTGGGAGTACCTATTAGATTATCATTCTAAAATGGCAGGTAATAGTTTTACAAATTGGGCTAAAATTAAGCCTTTAGAGAAAGTGTTTCTAAATAAGATACTGCAATCACCAACTCATATTATTGCTACCATGAGAACTAAGCAAGATTACGTATTACAGCAAAAAGATGGTAAGTATATACCTGAAAAAGTAGGTTTGAAGTCTATTTCTAGAGATGGAACAGATTATGAGTTCACTTTGGTGTTTGATGTAGATATTAAGCATTATGCTACTAGCTCAAAAGACAGAACTGGTCTATTTATGGGTAAATCTGAATTTGTAATAAATACATCTACAGGGAAGAAGATTCTAGATTGGTGTAATAATGGAACAAGTCTAGAAGAGGTTAGAGAGCAGATTAAAAGCTGTAATGATATTGAAGCATTAAGATTGCTTTATAGTCAATATTATAGTATGAAAGCTTTAGATGCTGATTTCAAACTACAAAAGGAAACTATCCAATCTAAAAAACAATTGTTAAACCCTCAAAATATTTCAAGTAATGGAATTACAAATCATTCAGCCTAAAAGGGAGCTACAGTTAAACTCTGTAGTTCCCAATATTATATTAGAAAGTAGTATAAACAAGCCTCTATATAAGCCTAAACCATTTATAGAGGCTAATACTATTGATGTCCAGTTAAATCATCTTAGAAATGACTGTATTATACCAGTTTTCTCAAAAGACAATGAAAGGACCATCAGTCATAATGAATTTGTAGAAGTAGCTCAAGACTGTTTAAATCAGGTTTTTCCTCATCATATTTTTGATACTCCAGAAATTAGAGTGAGTCATCAGATTAAAGGTAGAGTACCAAGTGCTGTAAATAAACCTGTAAAGGAACTATTGGACCATGAGAAGACAATTTATTATGAAAGGATGGCTTTTATTATACGTGTTCCAAGTATTACAGAGAATATTAATGGAAATGACGTTGCTTTAACTATAGGTGGAGTAAGAGCTTATAATCAAGAGAACTTATACTCAAAGAAAACTTATGAGAGGTTTAAGTTTTTTATTGGTTTTCAGAATTTAGTATGTTGTAATATGTGTGTCTCAACTGATGGAATGTTGGATGATTTACGCGTTGATAGTTATAGTGCAATGAGGTCTAAACTATTAGAGATTATGCAAGCTTATCAAGCTGAAAAACATTTGAATAGTATGAGGCAATTATCATATGAAACTTTATCTGAACATCAGTTTGCGCAGTTAATTGGTAAGAGTAGATTATATAATTATCTGCCTAAAAAGGATAAACTTGAAATTCCAGAATTGTTACTTAATGATGGACAAATTTCTACAGTAGCTAAGGACTACTATCAAGATGAGAGTTTCAGTAGAAATGATGAAGGTGATATTAACTTGTGGAGTGTGTTCAATCTCTTTACTCAAGCTAATAAAAGTAGTTATATAGATACTTTCTTAGATAGAAACTTAAATGCATATGAATTCTCTAAAGGAATAGCACAAACTCTCAATGGTGATAGTACTTATCATTGGTTTTTGAGTTGAGTGATGCCACCTTACAGAAATGTAGGGTGGTTATTTTTTTTAGAATAAGGTTGGTTGTATCTGGTCTAAAGCTATAGCTGTGAAATCAAACCTTGGTTTAACTTCTTTTTTAACTAACCAATTTTCTATTTCAATATCCTCTTTTAAAGCAATTGGCATTCTTAATTTTGTGTTGTGTATTTCTCTCATAATACCTTTTGCTTCAGTTGTAATTATAGTATAGGTTTTTATATTTTCAAATTCTGAATATAGACCTGCAAAAGCAAATAGCTCATTTTCAAAACCAATCTCATATTTAATTTTTTGTTTTCCTACATGTTGCCACTCATAGAAACCATCAACTAAAATAATACATCTATTTTCTATGACATCTTTAAATGCTGGCTTATCCTCAATAGTTTCTATTCTAGCATTTAATGTATAAGATTTATTCCAATTTTGGTTTGCCCATTGTGGCACTAAACCCCAATTTAGCATTTGAATAGTTGTACTATCATCATTGGTTATTAATGGAGTTTTTGGAAAGTTAAACCCATTATAATGATTAGTAGGTGCAAAGTCATTATTAGTCTCAAACTTAGCATTGAACTTGTTTTCTATCTGTTGAGCTTTTTTGCTTTGCTTGCTATGAAAACACATTATAAATCTCTGATTAATTGTTTTACAACACCTAAACAAATTAAGGTGTCCTCTTCATTTAATTCTATGTTAGGAAATTCCGAATTATCTGCCAAAAGCTTTTTTTTGATTTTATCAAACCTTTTTACTGTGAAATCTGTTTGATTTACAGAGACTATACCTATATCACTATCCCCAAATTCTTGGTCAGATTTTACTATAAGGATGTCTCCAATTTGTAAAGTAGGGTACATTGAATTTCCTGCAACTTTAATTAAATAAGTTGCCTGTGGATTTTGTAAATATTTTTCATCTAGACTTAATGGAATTTCTTTAAAGTCTTCTGCTGGACTAGGGAAACCTGCCTGTACACCTTCATCAAAATAGTTTACATAAACTTTGTTATCATCTATTCTAAAAGGTAGATTAATTAGCTCTTTGTTAAGTTTTGGTAAGTTTAAAATCTTCATTGTACTTCTAATAATTCATTCCAATCTGTAGTATATCTTTTAGATAGTTTTTCTTGCTTCATTATCCAAGTCTTTTGAATATTCTGATTGGCTAATTTAACTTTATTATAACCTATCCTAGAGTTCAACTTATCTACAGTTCTCATCAGCTCTTGATGCTTTGGGTTTTCATTTTCAAATAAGTTATGTTGTATGGTGTTTTCAGGTACAATACCCATTACTATTACACCTGCTTTTTTATAGGCATAACCCTTTTTATAAATGGTTAGTAAGGCTTTATTTGCATATTGGCTTAAGGTAATATCTGAATTTGATGCAAATGGTAGCTTTACAACAATATTTCTATTGTACTGTGCTTGGTCTTTTTTATGCCTGTTGGTATGTACAAATATCATAAGTGCATTGCAAGCAGACTTTTGCTTTCTTAATTTTAAAGCACAACTAGTAGCAAAAGTGCTTACTCTTTCTTTTAAATCATCTAACTCAGTAAGATTATTAGCAAAGCTTCTAGTGGTAGCAATATTTTTCTTAGTCTTTATTTCCTCTAGTTGTAAAGTAGGCTTACCTTCAAGCTCATGTTTTAATCTTAAGCCAACAACTGAAAACTCTCTTCTAACATAGCTATCATGTAATTGTGTATAATCATATGCTGTATTTATGTTAATAGCTTTTAATTTCTTTGAAATTTGTCTTCCAATTCCCCAAACATCTTCAATTTTAGTCCATTTAAGAGCTTTTATTCTTTTTTCTTCAGTATCTAGACTATAGACTCCTTTGGTTCTATCTGAGTACTTCTTAGCTATTTTATTAGCAACCTTACTTAGTGCTTTTGTAGGTGCAAAACCTACACTAATTGGAATATGTGTAAACTGCTTGACCTTGGTAATCATATCAAGTCCATAATCATCTAAATTGTAGTTTTCAAATCCTTTAAACTGGAGAAAAGCTTCATCTATAGAATAAACCTCAATATCTGGACTATAGGTACTTAAAACATCCATTACTCTTTGGCTCATATCACCATATAAAGGGTAGTTTGAAGAAAACACAGTAATATTATATTGCTTAAAAATGTCTTTATATTGAAATGCTACACCTCCCATTGGCACAAAAGGCTTAGCTTCATTACTTCTAGCAATGACACAACCATCATTGTTAGAGAGCACAACAATAGGTTTTCCAATTAGTTTTGGATTAAACACTCTTTCACAAGAGGCATAAAAGTTATTACAATCAATTAATGCAAACATTTCGTAAATTTAGAAATCATTTTTAAATTTATGTCACAAAAAAAGAAATTACCTAGATGGTATAGAATAGTTAGATACTATTTGAATTGTCTTTGGTATTATGTTCTATTCCCATTAGGTGCAGAAGAAGATAGTTTTACAAAGAACATGAAAAACAAAGGTTAAAGATTGTTTTTTAATATTAGAAAATATGAACTTAGCAATGTGTAGAAACACGCAATCTTAACTTTTATATTTTTTCTTTCTGTAAGTAAGTTAGAACTAGTTATTAATTATACACGATGTTAGGCATAGTTATATTTTATTCATATCAATATCGTATCCAGATGCTTTCATTTCTTTCGCAATTGTATATTTCCAAGAATCCGCGTTGTCCAATTGAATATAAACAACTCCAGAAATATCATTAGGTAATTCAACATCTCCTTTGACTAAAGCACAGACATTCTCTCTTTTAATTTTTCCAATTAAAAATCCATGTTCAAAAACAACATTTTGTCTTGCTCTCGATTTTAATTCAGGATTTTCGATTTGCTTACTTCCAATATCACAAGGTGTATATAAAACAATACCAAAACCTACATTGGAATATTCCTCAATTTTTTCAATAATTGACATACTAGAACTTGCTTGTTCGTGAAGAATAATTGCTTCAAACCCGAGTTTTTCAACAAAACGTGCTGTTTTAGTTTTAGCTTCTTCATCGTGTCCGTGAACAATAAATACTTTTGATTTGTTATCTGTTAGCTTTTTACTGTTAACGGGTTCATGTTTGGTTTTAATCATATGCGCTTTTGCTAATATAAAATTAAGGTTTGCTAATTTTTTTTGTAAAAGAATTTTTTTAAGCTTATCTGGCGATGGTCTGTTATAACGAGTATAATTTAAACTTGAGACTTCTATAGAATAATAAGTAGAACTATAGGTGTTAAAAGCATCATTAAAGGCATTACTTAAAAACTGACTGTTATAATTGTCCCATAGTTTATACTCTTCTTCAAAATTATCAAAACTTTCCTTGTCTGAAATTTCCTTTCTAAATAATGTTTCGCCTTTATTAATTGTATCAGATAATTGACTTTTAAATTCTGATTTAGACATTGATAAGATTGGGTCTGATTTTTCTTTCATTTTATTTTAAAAACATATTTTTCTCTGTTAGTTCAATGGTTGTTCGCTTAATTATGCCTAACGTGATTGTCTATGGTTAGTTGCGTGTTTAAGCACTAAAGTTAGTAAATAAAATACAGACAGAAAGTCTGCGAGGACTTTCGTAAGTAGGCTAGAACTAGCAATAAATTATATACGGTGTTGTGGGTAGTTACTTTAATAATCTATTGACAAACAAATATCTGTTTTTCAGAATTATCATTAAATTCTTCTTCTTGAAATCCTCCGAACTTGTGAATAATATCAAAGCCATTACTTTCAAGGTATGAATCTAATTCTTGAGGGAAAAACAGTCTCATATCCAAATTTTGAATTGAATCAAACTCGTCATTTATATAGTAATGCCATTCTATTCGGTTAATTTGAGTTTTGTTTTCATATCGCATTTTCTGCTTTATTAAAACCTTTCTTCCATCCTCGGTTATATATTCAGCAATTACTTTTTGTTCTTTTTCACCTTCAATAATGTATTTAATATTAGGATTATAGCAATCCAATAAAAAGAACCCATTTTCTTTAAGGTGATTCTTTACAACATTTAATGCTTGGAATAAATCTTTGTTTTGATATAAATGATGAATTGAATTAAATGGAATAAAAATCAAATCGTATTTTTCAGACAAATCCAAAGTTCTAATATCCGCTTCAATAAATTCAATTTCTAAACCAGCTTCTGAAGCTTTTACTTGTGCTTGTTCAAGCATTGAAGAAGTGATATCAACTCCGCTAATGTTATATCCATCCTTTGCAATTGGAAGGGTAAGTCTGCCAGTTCCACAACAAAGTTCAAGTATACGAGCGTCCTTATTTTTTGGCAACCACTTCTTGTAAAATTTCAAATCAGTTAGGTCAGTGTTCATTCCGTCGTAAACATTCGCGTCATAAATCAAATCACCAACTTTGTATTTACTATTTATTTTATGCTCCAATTTCATTGTTATTTATTGTGCTCTAATTACCCACAACGGTCTTGTATATGAAAAGTAGCGTTTAGGTATTCAATACTTTTCTCTTTGCCTAAAGATATTAAAAAAGCGCAAACCATTATGATTTGCGCTTAATTAGCTATTTTTTATATACGTTGTTAGCAAACGTTTTATTCTATTTAGTTTGTAGCGAAATTAGCTATACTAGTTCCGCCATTTGTTACTGTATTGTCAGCATATTTTACGTATGGCCTAAAATAGTATTGAGTTCCTGACATTAGAGGTTCTGCTACAGCAGAATAACTAGTAATTACAATAGTACCTTCGTTATGTATACCATCAAAATTCTCAATTGCATTTATACTACTGCTAGTGAAATCGCTATTTACACTATATTCAACACCAAATTCTATAGGCATTTCTTTAACAACATTATTAATATTTAATGTTACTGTGATAAAGTCTGTCTGAATTAAAAACGCGTCTGATTCTATATCTAAAGTAACATTTCTACTAGTACTCGCATCAACATCAGTACTTGCTTGTATCTCGTTTCCATAGAAATGAGTGCCATCACTGTATTCAAAATAACCTCTTATAAAATAAGTTTGACCACTTGTTAAATTTTCTATATAACCTGTTGCATCAGAATTATTACCAGATATACCTGAAGTATTATTAGCACCAACTTCAGGGTTAGATGAAGTACCATAAACAAAACCTCTGTCTGTTACTGTCCCAAAACCACTATCTTCTTGAAAAGTTCCCGAAACTATTAGATTTACAGTCCCATCAAAATTTATAAAAAAATCTGTGTTGGAATTAGTTGTAAAGTTACTATTAACTGTTGGTGGATTCATAGAATCATCATCGCTAGAACAACTAAATGTTAAGCTTAAAGTTAATAAGCAAATTACTGTTTTAAATAAATTTTTAATTTTCATTTTTTTTAATTTTTAGCGCACTTTTGCGCAATTATTTATTTTGTTATTTTGGTTTTACTAAATACTTTAATTAATGTATAAATTGTAATAAACTGAAGTAGTGGAAAAATAATAAGTAGGTCTACCCTAAATGCATCTTTGTTTTTTATAAGACTCCATTCTGTTACAAGTAATTCCCAAGAAATGAAAAGAATCCAGATAAAGATTATTACCATCAAAGTCAGTTTATTAGTCTTCATAATTCTAATTCTTGATTTGCTGGTGCAAAGATACGGCCAAGGACTATTTTTTAAGTCTTAAAAAAGGCTTGTTGAGTCTAGAAAACCGTTTTCTAGACTTATTACATAATTATAGACTCGTGTAGTTTTGTGGTAATATGTTGTTTTTAAACAATGTAGGTGTAAGGGAAGTGTGTTTTTTAAAAACACTATAAAATGTTGCTTTTGAGCTAAATCCTGAGTCAAAAGCTATTCCTAACATATTTAAATGATTGTTTGAAGTATCTAATAATAACTTTTTTGCTTCTTCTACTCGATAATGATTTACAAATTGATTAAAGTTTTTGTCAGACTCGTCTCGTATGAGTTCCGATAAATTCCGTTGCGTTATTTTAAGTTTTAAAGACACATCTGCTAAAGATAAATTGGGCTCTAAAAATAATTTTTCATCATCCATTAATGCAATTAACTTTTCATAATGATCTTTATTATTAGTTTTTAATCTATTATTGGTTTCATTAACATCACTTTGTTGATGGTCTATCTTTTTAATACTAGCGATTTTAGTAACAAAAAGCTTAGGCTGCTTTATACCGGAAATCCCTATCCAGAAAATAAAAACGACATTAATTATTGAAATGGCTGGATAGATGTAATCATCATAAAATATTCCTTCTAAAAAAAGTGAAGACAATATAATAATCAGAAAGGTAAACAGAAACATAAGAACACCCTTTGCCCAAGTGAGTAATTTTCCTTCTGTATTTGAGTAAAATTCTTCAACTTTTGTTTTTTGCTTATTAATGAATTTAATAGTTAGAAAGATATAATATATTGAATAAGCAAATGATAATATTTCAATCAGAGACAATACATTAGAAAAACTTTCTGAATTATGCAATTTTACTTTTGTACCCACACTTAGCATAAAAAGTACTGTATAACTTATAAATTCTAGTATTCCAGGCAAAAGGATGAGTACAATTTTCTTTTTAGTTAAATTAATATTAGAAATTCCTTTAACATATATATAGAATAAAGGAAGTATTAAATAAAAAAAGTTAAATGGTAAAAACAGCAACCAAGGTTCAGATTCAAGAATGTTTAAATCGTGAAGGATTGAGTTTAAGAGTTCTGCGCAATACGCAATTAAAAATAAGCCTAAAAAAAGCTTGGGTTTTATGCGTCTGCCCTCGATTATTAATACCAAGCCTAAAAACACACCTTGAACTAACCCGAGTATATCGATTAAACTGACAATGTTATAGTTAATTTCCATTTACGTAATTATGAATAGAATTCTAGGAATGAATAATGTTGATTCTAATGTTTGCTAACAATTGGATATAGGTATTAACTATATCCGTCATATATCAATACCTACAAATTTATAAATAAAATAAGATATTTCTATACGTAGTTTTACGTATAGATATATTTAAATAACTAACTAATAAAGATGTATAGAAAAAAGTCAATTAAAAGCCTGTTGAATACTTATCTAGTAGATATCCAGTTTTAAAACTTCTTAATTCAGTGATGGTGTTATATTCAGAATTGTAAACTACCTCAACAAAAAACATATCCACTGCATAAAGGTTGCACCTTTCTGTTTTGGTAACGTGGTTATCTATGAAAGCACCTAACTGGTTAACAACTTCCATTTGTTCATTTAATTCAAGTCTATTAAAATCGTATAGTTCCATTTAAAATAGATAATTGTAAATACTATAAAGCAAATAACCAACTACCCCAATAAGTATATAAAACAAGAGAAGTATGAAGTTATCCATATACTTATCTGTATAATTATCAAGAGGGGTGTTGAATCGTTTATCTTTTTTTTTAAATACTCGCATGTTATAAAGATAAAAAAACATCTACATTTCTGTGAGTGCTTTTTTATTGTTAAGTAAAATGCTAATGTATTTTTAAAGGACTAGCACAAACTCTCAATGATGATTCTAAACATCGTTAGTTTTTTATTTTGTGAACAAATAAATGCTATATTGTGACTACTTTAAGTAAATGTGTTTTTTGTTTTTCATCCAATTTAATTTTTAAATAGTTGTAAATCAAGATTTTAAATATTAAATTATTCAATACACAAAAAAACAGAGAGGCGGATAGTGTTAAAAAATAAAATTAATAAGGGCAGTGTGACAAAATGAATGTAAATAAAAGCTCAACTCAAGAAAAATATAATACATTTTTAAGCAAGCTACTCAAAGAGAGATTATTTGATACTGCTATAAATTTGAATAATAATCTCGTAGATAAATTTGGGGTGACTAATGATTATGCTAGACAAATTATTAAAAGAGCAACCTCAAGTAAAGCAATCAAATCTTCTTCTCCATATACCTTTGGAAAGAAACAGTATGTTTATATCTATAACGATTTTGAATTAGATAAGGAAAGTATAAAAACTATTGTTGAAAAGCACAGACCTCCTATATATAGATTACTAGAAGTAATGGATATAAATGGAGGAATTATATCATATTATGAAGGACTTAAAATAACTGCTTCTACTTTAGAAAAGAGTTCTACTAAGGTTTCATGTTTAGATGATATTTTGAATTTATTGTATAAACTAAATATTGTATATACAAAGAAAGACTCTAATAGTGTTGTGTATATAATTTATAAGAATAAAAATGAATTTATTCAAGATAATATTGAAAAAGCTATGATGTTTAGCCACTTTTCAAAAATGGTAATGGATTGTAGTGTATTGCCAGATATTTTAAGGTGGTTAGGTAAATCAAATTTAATAAAAAATTCTAATGCAATATATCGGAATAAGAAAACACCTGCTTTAGGTGCTGAACATAATAATTTAGTATGGGATGCATTTGCTTACACAAGTGCAACAGGTATAAATCCTATTCTTAGTTCTAAAGCTGATAATATTGAGAAACAGACTCTTGTAGTGCTAGATGTTCTTTTGTCAAATGAATACTCTCAAGTCCACTTAGATGCTTTTTACAACAGGATTCAAATCAATAGGAATTCTGTTCATGATGATAAAAGAAAGACTCTTCCAATAATAATTTATAGTTCCTCAACTGATTTAATCATTAATAAAATAAGAAAGCTTGGAATCATTGCTTTTGATATAAGTGCTATTTTTGGGACAAGAATATATGATATTCTTAGCAGAACAAGAGAATTATCTACAGCTTTCAATAATACAGAAAAGATTGATGATGTTATTAAAAATATTTTAAGTTCAATTAGTAAGGCAGGTCAAGAAGATGCTTTAAAAGAACTTAGAGGAACATTATTTGAGTTTTTAATGTATCCTTTGTTATCTAGTATTTACCCTGTTGCCACTATACAAAGAGGTAAGACTATCTCGAGGCTAAATGAAAAGGGAGAAAAAGAAAGCTATGAATATGATTACATAATTCATTCTACAAATCCACCTGAAATAGTTATAGTTGAACTAAAGGGTTATCATTCTGGTGCAACAATACCATTAGGAAATTATCAAACAAAATCTTCTTTAAAATGGTTTTTCTCTAAGACCTTGCCTTTTGCAGTTAAAGAATATAAGTTAGATATAGGTCAAGGTAAAATAGCTAAAGGAGTATACATTACTTCAGCTAGTTTTTGGGATGATGGAAAAGCCTTTATAGACACATTGGATAAGAGTAAAATCAAGTCAGCTGTAATGAATACAGGATATGATAGAGAAGCCCTTTTGGGTTTGTTAAGCGAAAGAGGATTTAAGAATGAAATAAAAATAATTGAAAAATTTTACACTAAGAAAGAGTAGATTGAAACCTATTCTGTGTCTAAATTCAAATCTTTTCCATCTCAGTTCTAATATAAAATTAAAACCAATCTCTTGGAATTAAAGCTTGATAGTTATCACTATTTTCATCTCCTCTCCATATGCCAGCAATATGAAAATTTTCATCATTAATATCTTCCCAAGTAGATTTTGGAACATGCTCTAAAATTATAACCTGAACATTATTACTAGTATTTTTCATAAAGGTATTACAGGCAGTAAATATTTTCTTAGTGTCCTCAATATCTTTTGAACCTTTTTCACCTTTCTTAGTTTCAAACTTATCTGGGTAATAAACTTGACTTGGTTGGTCAAATACTATAAATGATGGTACGAAATTTGGTTTACTCGTTTCCTCTAGTTTGTAAAAGAATTCATGTAAGCCTAGCATTGTAGAGATATGGTATCCCATATAATTAGCTCCACTACCTAATCTTGATAAAAAATATTTATTTTGAGTTTTAGTATCTTCAATTTTTATGCTAATACTTTGGTCAGGGTCTAAGTGAACTTTTTTAGTTTCTTTATCCTCTATAGGTAAAGTTGTGATATACTTACCAATAATTTTTGTTAATTTATTTAAAGAATGCTCTTTGTCGAACTTACTTTGTAACTTATATAATTCTTTCTTTTTAGAATTTATTTGAATTAGAACTCTGTTGATTTCATCCTCTAATTGTCCAGAGGGAGAGATTTTTTTCAGGTTGTCAATTGCGTGCTCAATTTTACCAATGAATTCAAATATTTTTTGATAGGATTTTTCACTTTCTTTTGCTTCAGAAAGTATAATTCTTAAATTATTATCAAATTTTTCAATCTGTTCTTCTTTTTCTTTAATTGATTTCTTTACCTCTATTCTTTCATTATCAAAGCTAAACGAAAGAGATTTTGCATTTTGTAATACAATTCTGTTTTTATCTTTTTCTTCTTTGAGTAAAAGTAATTCGTCAATGGCTTTAGTTGATTGCGAATCACAAAAAGGGCATTCATCAGTACCTCTCTGTTCTAAAAACCATTCAATAGGCTTAAGCCTATTTTCTTTTTCATAAGCTACATCTTTTAAATACACATCTTTAGAATCGCTAATATCTTCAATTTTATAAAGAGTAGTTTTTAACTTACTTAATTCTCTAATTAAAAAGTTCCTCTTTTCTTCTAATTCAGTTGCCTTTTCAACAAACCTATTAGCAGAACCTTTTTTATATAGAAAACCTCTTTTAGACTCTTTAGTAATGTTAGATAGTTCATTTTGTATTTGATTAACTGTTGATGTACTAATGTCAATATCCGAATTTGTTAGTCCTAAGTTAACTGCTTCTGAATAATATTGATAAATATCAGATTGCCAGTTTTCATATTGTTTTTTAACCCCTTCAAGTTTATTCTCTTTCTTTTTTTTATCAGATTCTAAACTTGAAATCTCTCTATCTAATTTTAAAACTTCATAAGATTTATAACCAAGCACTAAAGGGAAAATAGTTTTTAACCTTTGAAGATGTTCCCAAGAATCAGTTTTGTAAAACATTGTTGATGGATTAGCAATAATGTTTTGAGTTTGAAATTGAAAAGCTGAAGTGTCTCTAAAGCTAGCAGCTGAATCAAATGTACTTTCTGGGTTGTCACCAGTGTTTATGTTTTTAAAGCCAGCTAATTCATTTAAAATCTTCTTTATATAAGGTAAGTTTTGCCTGTAAGAGCTTTTATTCTCAAGCCATTTATTAGTTCTTAATTCTAACCTTTCTGCTTTTTCATTTTCTTTATAGAAATACATTGTAGACTTAGATTCTTCGTAATTCTCTCTACCTAAAAAAATATGTTCATCGTTATATTTTAGATATAAAGCATAAACTTCAACTTTATCTCTAATTGGTCCAATAGGTATATTACAATCAAAACTACCTAAACAATAATCTATTATATCTATTATTGCAGATTTCCCTCTTTGACTATACCCAGTAATTATGTTGATTTTATCCTCTTTAAAAGTTATGACCCTAGGTTTTAGCTCTTTGTCTTTTGGGTATAAGATAATATTCTTAATAAATAGTTTCATTAAAATCTAATGTTTAGTTCTAATTGTAAGTTTTTTTCTGAGTTTTTAGCAAAAATACTTCCTAATTTAAAAGCGCTATCCTGTATGTTTTTAACAATATTTTCATGTCCTAAACTAGAGGGTATTTTAATCTTGGTACTCATAAAACCTCTTGCTAATTCTATAGCTTTACTTTCTTTATTATATGAGAGAACCTTTTTACTAAAAGCTAAATTTAGTGCATTAAAAGTTTGGGGTGACATCTTATTTGCTCTTGTCTGAAGACCTAAAATGATTTCTTTATTCTTGAGAATTACATTATAAAGTTCATTTGAACTTTTAAAAACAACTCTTGTATCTTTATGGTAAACTATTGGTAAAATGAAAAAAAGATAATCTAAACTTGGATAGTTTTTTTTGTCATTTTTATTCTTGGCTACCTTATAATACCCTAATACAAAACTATGACAAGCCAAAGCGCTTAATGCTGTATTTTGCATTATATCATATAAATCGAATTCTCTATTAATAGGATTCATAGTCTATTTTTTAAATTTTGATTCCCAATCAGGTAACCATCCAATTTTGGGGATGTTAGAGAGTTTCAAGAAACTACCATTTTTTATATAATCATTAGATGTGTTTATTGGGTAGTCATAGTTGAAATTTATTTTTAATTCAGTCATTACATAATCATATATATTAATAGCAATTTCATTTTTTTCTTTTTCATTATATTCAGACAGTTCATAGATAACTTTTGTGTCGAAGTAGGATTGCCATGATTCATAACAGGAATCAATAAACTTCTTAAAGTCTTCTTTAGTAAATTCACCTATTTCATTTATAACATAGGTATGTTCAATCTCATATTTAATAAAGTCCTCAATTGCCCTTTTGACTATTCTTTCTTGAGCGTCTTTTCTTCTTGTGATTGCTTGAATTTGTTTTACAAACAAGCCATCTTTTTTAATCCTGATAGTGTTTTTGTCAATATTAAAAGATTCTTTTGCTCTGAAAATTGCATTAGAAATGGAAGGTGTTGACAGAGTAGAATGATATTTATTATCCATTTGACTTTTACTAAACTTAGCTTTTCTTGAATCTTTCCACTTATAAAGACTACCATCAACTAACCAGCCAATCATTGAATGATAGATATTCTCTCTCTGAAGAGAACTATATTTATCAGTATTTAAAAGAAGTTTATTATAGATTAATTCCTTGATGTTAGGAATATCTTCAATAGAAATTGACTTATGTACTATTTTTAAGTGCTCTTCTTTTTTTAAAACAAAGTTCATCAACTTTATATTTTTTTCTATTGATTTACCTTTTTGCGGCTCTTTTTTTCTTAATTCAGTTAATTTCTGCTTTTGGTTTTTCTCTAGATTTTGAATTTTACTCAGAACTGAATCAAAGTCTTCATTACAAATGGAATACAAAAGAGAGGTTTTTTTTACCTGTTTGTTGGTTGAGCAAATAAATTTTGTCTGTTCATTTAAAGTTTTATTCTCTAACTTTAGAATCCATAATTCTATAGTTCTCCATAAAGAATATGAGGTGTCTTCAAAAGTACTTCCACTTTGCGAAATACTATGCTTTGCTTGGTCTGCTATAAGTACAGTCCCATTCTCCCTGTGTGTGGCTATATCATCAACATCTTCAATGGATATGAAGTTTGAGTTATTATCTAATTTTGTTAGTAATAACAATGCTCTTTCAAATTGAAATAGAAACCCTGCTAATGAACCTTTTGCTGAATCAGACACTTTATGTTTTTTCTTATTAATTTTTATTATTTAGTAATTCTCGAAGACATTAATGCTTTATAATTATTGTATTAGAAAATTTATCCTATTAGAAAAATAAGATAATATTTAAAATTTTGGTGCTACTAATTTAGGGAGAGATTATAAATCTACACCTATTTTTTTACATATAAAGTTTTTGTTAAAATTATTTTTGAGGTTGCTGTATGAAAGCGCAAAATACCTTATGCAATCACCTCACCAATTCACAAGAAGAAGCTCCCCCTAACACATATTTAGAAAATAAATTTTTTAGATAGGAATAATAAATTCAAGGTGATAGTTGAGTTTTATACGCTGTAATGTTATGATTTTCTAAGTGGTGTACTACAACTCAACATCATTTTCCAATAGTTAGATTATTGAATTCAAACAAAGAGCGAGAGAAGATTGAATACAATTTTTATTCTAGAATTATAAGGTGGTGTATAAATCTGTAGATAAATTTTTTTTAGAAAAATTCTGGTATTTTAAAATAACACATTCACGCAATCCTCCTTAAGAAGTACCCCCACTCATTTTGAGGGGTAAAAACACCCCCAACCCCAATTTAAAGATTTTACTTTTTTTTAGGCAGATATGATACAAGTTGATAGCTGTTATCTTATGTCTAACAAAGGTGTAATCTTTTGTAGGGTTTATGTTCAACTCAAAAATTTAAAAATTATGGTACGTATTATTAACTACAAAGAAAGACAAGTAGAGGATGGAAGCAACTTCTTTGTTTTAGAGCTACAAGGTGGTGTTGAAATGGTAAAAAGCCAACAGACTAACCAGTTCTATGCAACAGCTAAAAAGTCCTTTATTACTTCAACATTTGATGAAGAAACTTGCAAAGCATTAATAGGCACTTCTATGCCTGGAAATATAGAAAAGCAAAGTTGTGAACCTTATCAATACACTGTTAGAGAAACAGGTGAAATGATAATTTTAGAACACAGGTATGTCTATGTTCCAGAGGGTGAGTCTCAATCTAAAGAAGATAAAGCAGTTCAGGAGCTATTAGCTGAAGAACACACATTTTCTCAGAATGGTGTACTAGAGGAAGAATTAATGGATTAATTAATCATACTTCCAGTTTGTGTGTAACTACTATATGGGTAGGAAACATAAACTGGAAGTTCTAATTTAACTACAATGAAAGTATCAGAAATTAAAGTTTCCTATTCTAATGAAAACCCTGACAAAGTAATAATAAAAGACAGTCAAAGTGTGTATGAATTAATTACTAATCATTGGGATGTCAATTTAATTGAACTTCAGGAAGAAGTGAAGGTTGTCTTACTTAATAGAGCTAATATAGTTATTGGTATATATGACTTGGCAAAAGGTGGTATTTCAGGGTGTATAGTCGATATTAAGCTAGTATTAAGTGTTGCTTTAAAAGCACTCACTTCACACATAGTATTAGTGCATAATCATCCAAGTGGTAATTTAAAACCTAGTGAAGCAGATAAGAGGATAACTAATAAGCTAAGTAATGCGTGTGAGATAGTTGAGATTACTTTACTAGACCATTTAATTATCACAAAAGATAATTATTATAGTTTTAAGGATGAGGGATTAATCTGACTATACGATTTAATAAATTACTGAAAAGTGATTATACCACGCTCTAGGATTTTTTTTTATGTTTCTTCTCTAATTTTATAACAATTTTCTGATTAGCTCACATGTGAATGTGTAAATATTCAGTTGGAATCACATGTTTGGAAGTCAAGTGATAATTTGTGAATTATATATTTATAGCGAAATATTAAAAAAAATGAGAGTTACTGGATGGTTATAATATATGTTGTATTAGAGATATTTCTGTATGTCTAGTAATAATCAGTTTTTCATCACTAAGTAATAAATAGCTAAATTGTAGTTTTAATTCCACTTATAAAGTCAATTGAAGAATACCTACTTTGGTTTGTTTGTAATTGATTACTAAAAATATATTTCAATGGTAGATGAAGAATACAGTAGAGATTTATTTTCTATAGATAAAAAAGCTGTAAGTATCCATCATATTAATTGGTGGCTTATGAAATATGAGAAGGAATTCTATGATGCCATACCTAAGTCAAGTTGTGGTAAATGGAGTAAATGGGTTAGAGATAATAGTATTCATGTATTTCCATGTGCTTGTCATACTAGAGAGAAAGACTGTATATTTATTGAGTTATATTACAAGCTTTTAGAAGTGAGAAAGTTAAATAGTCAGGAAGAGTTTTATGCAGAAGAATTAATAAGATTCTCTGGTATTAAACAAAGTAAAGAATCCGTGATAGAATGGGTAAGGGATAATAAATCAAAGTATAAAAACCTTAAGTACAGACTAGATATTGATTCAATAGGGGTAATTATAGATGTAAGGATTAATAATCATGATGAGCCAAGTAGGGTTAAAATGATTAAAATTGATAAAAAAGAATTTAAACACGCTACAGAATTTAAGAGGATTTTTGATGAAATGGTATTTGTGGATTATATCTAAACATATACCTTGATATTTTTCTTTTAAATATCTGAGTGAATGACTTAACAGATTAAAATTTAAATAATAAAAAAACATGAAAAAAACATTTTTAACATTAATGGTTACTTTATCATTATTAACATGCTCTAATAGTGATGACTCATCTAATTTAAATGAGGTAGGACAGGGGCTAATAGGTGAGTGGTATTTTGATAACCCAGTAATATATGGTGTAGCTACGAATAATTCTTTTGTATTTAATTCAAGTGGGGAAGTTATATACAACAATTGGTCAGGGGATGCTGATTACGATTTTAATAGTGAAGTAGGAAGTTTTAGTGTAGATGGAGATATACTAACCATGATATTTCCTGAGGGAGTTGAACTAACGTTTGTTCAGTTAGTTGCTTTTGAGAATGATTATAAGGTTTATTTTCAGCCAGTATCAGGTTCTCAATATGAAGCTTATGAAGGTGATTATTTTAGAGAGGGTTATACAGGACCATATGATTATGATATTCAGGTTTCAGGATATAGTTCTTCTGACCAACAATATCCCTTAGCTATAACTTATTATTGGGATAATGAATCTGGGAATTTAGAGACTCATACCATAAATTCTCAAACTAATACAGATATAAATGAATCCTATAATGTTAATGCATTTGATAAAATTGGATTTAAATATGATGTTTCAGGCTATGAGGATAGTAGAGTTAATTCAATATATATTAAAAATTTAGAAACAGAAACAGTGATTTTTAATGAAAGTATATTTGAAATAGAGAATGGGCAAATGTTTTTATTTGATATTTCCGAGGGAACTTATACAATAGAATAAATTTTAATATTAGGTCAAACATAGGTCAAACATTTTCATAATTATATGCAATCAATTGAAAACATTTATTATTGTTATATAGCCTTAAGTCCTTTAAATACGTGCTAAATGTAATCATTGATTAATAAGTGTAAGATATATGTTACGGACTGTTAATCAGAGGGTCCTTAGTTCGAGCCTAAGAAGAGGAGCTTATTTAAATCAAAAGCCTTTACAGAAACGTAGAGGCTTTTTTGATTTTCCAAACTTCCTAAAAATACCTCCACGCTGAGTCATAGAACGCAATTAACATTTACTTAATAATTCCTTGTCAATCTCTTGATGTCAATCACTGAGGGTATTTTCTAATTTTCTACTCTTAGTAGTAAAAGGGAATACTCCATGACGGAAATGACTAAAAATGAGAGAAAATGCGTTCGATATTTAACGCAGGAATTGTCTACAGCAGCTAAAGCGATATTCGAAATAGAGCTGACTTTAGATCATGAGTTAAAAGCAACCTTTGATAACTACAAACTTATTTGGGATAACTATCCTGAAAGTTTAAAAGCCTATGAAGCACAAAAAGACTTACAATTAGAATCCCAAGATATTCATAGAACTCAGCGTTCAAAACGAAATGTTATACGTCGTGTTGCATATAGTTTGGCGGCTTGTGTTTTACTATTTATAACCTATGGTTACTTTTCGCATTCCGATGAATTAAGCTATAAAAACCAAGTCACTACAAGTAAGGGGCAGCGACAAACCGTTTACCTTCCTGATAGCAGTTTGGTGATTTTAAATGCGTCTAGCGAAATCCAATACAACTCAGATTTTAATACTAAGCGTTGGGTTTACATTAAAGGAGAGGCGTATTTTGATGTCACTCATAATAAAGAAATTCCGTTTGTTGTCCATACAGAGGATTTAAATATCACCGTTTTAGGCACCGCTTTTAACGTTAATACCGTCTTAGATAATAAGTCTGTGTCGTTAGAAAGAGGTAAGGTCAATGTCCTTATTAAGAAGTCTCAAAACAGTCTTAATTTATTACCAAAGGAAGAGCTTATTTATAACACCAAAACTTCGGATGTTACTAAAAGAAACTTCAATGTCACCAAGGCTTTAGCGTGGAAAGATAACATGTTAATTCTCGATAATTTAATATTCAAAGACGCCTTATATAAAATAAATAATTTTTACGGAGTACGCTTCAAGATTACTGATGAAGAAATTAATCAAAAAAAGATAACAGGTGCTTTTAAAGAACAAGACCTCGAGGAGTTTATTCACTCCATTGAATTCATTGCAGATGTTAAAATGAAGAAGATAAATCATAACGAATATCTAATAACTCAAAATCATGAAGATTAAAAGCATTCGTCATTCAGTTATCACAAGCGAAGACCTTTTTCTATTTGAACAAATTCAAGAAGGTGATACCAAGGCACTCGATGTGTTTTTTAAAAAATACTATGACAAACTGTGCAGATTTGGTGTTTTATTCGAGTCTAACATTCATATCATAGAGGAAAAAGTAGACGATGTTTTTATTCAATTATGGTCTAATCGAGACCAACTTAATAAAATTAAAAATCCAAAATCATATATCTATGCGATACTAAAAAACGATCTCCTAAGAGTTAAGAACAATTACCAAACAAGACCACTACAAAACGACGACCAGTTAAATAGCAGTAGCCTGTATCCGAGTATAGAGGATGAAATCATTGCTAACGAACAAAAAGAAATTAATAAAAATGTTATTAAAAATGTTTTAGAATCCATACCAAAACGTACACGTCAAATTTTTGAAATGAGCAGAATTGACGGCTTTAAATACAAAGAAATATCAGAACTATTAGGCATAAGCCCTAAAACTGTAGAGAATCATATTGGGTTAGCCCTCAGGCATATCAGCTCTAATATCAGCAAGCTAAAGTAGAACGCTACACTATTGAGCAATGTTAGCCTATGCTTTTAATCCCTTAAGATTATATCAACCACAACTAAACAACAAAAAAATCACAACTTTATGAAACACCAAAAATTCATATTAAGTACTGTCATCATCTTGGCAAGTTTATTAAATGTTTACGGAAGTACACATCCAACACGCAACACTGAGCGTTATTACATTAATACTAACACTATTAATTTACAGTTAAAAGAAGCATCCTTAATTCAGGTGTTTAATTTAATTGAAAAACAAACGGATTTAAAATTCATTTATATTTCTAACGCACTTTACCAAAACACAAAAGTTGACTTAAATGTCAATAATCAACCTTTAGAAACGGTATTAAAGACGTTAAAGCAAAAATCACCGATCGATTTTAAAATTACAGATAATGGCATTTTAGTTAAGCCGATAACTCAAACAGTTTCTAAGATTAATCAAGAGAATATCACTATTAAAGGTGTGGTGTATGATGAAACAAATACACCTGTACTTGGAGCTAATATTTATGCTACAGCTTATAATATTGGTGCTGTAACGGATTATGACGGTCAGTTTACAATTACCGTTCCTGCCGATACTAAGACGTTAAAAATTACTTACATCGGATATGAAGAAGTAGAATACGCTTTAGAAGGTCAATTAGAAATTACGGTGAATTTAACCCCTCATTTTGCTGCACTTAACGAAGTGGTTATTACAGGGCAAGGTGCTAGTGTGCAACGAAAACGGTTATCTAGTAACGTTGAAGTTCTTAAGTCCGAAGATTTAGCTGGATTACCGTCGCAACGTATAGACCAGTTGATTGCAACCAAATTGCCTAATACACAGATTAATTTTACCGGAGGCCAGTCCGGAGCAACAACATTAATTAGATCTCGAGGTATTAATTCAGCTTTTCTAAGTTCAACACCAGTTTTTTATATAGATGGTGTGCGTATGGATAACTTAAACACCACTAGTGCTTTAGGTGGTGGTAGTGCACAAGGAGCAGCTATGAGTTCTATCGCAGATATTCCAATGGATAATATAGATCGTATTGAATACATTAATGGTGGAGCCGCAACAACATTGTACGGTTCAGATGCAGCAAACGGAGTGATTCAAATTTTCACCAAAAAAGGAAGCTCTAGAGGAACGCAAATTACAGCTTCAACTCAAATGGGAATCATAGCGCCAACTACAGATTTCCTTTATTTTGATCGCTCTAAAGACTTATTATTTGAAACAGGAACTTATCAAAAATACAACTTAAGTATAAGTGGAGGTAACTCTGAAGGTTTCGGTTATAGTTTTTCTGGAAATTTTTTAGATAACACCGGAGCTCAAATAGCGGATAATAATGCCAACAAGAAAATAGATTTTAGCACTGGTTTTAAAGCGAAATTAGGAGAAAAAGTAACCTATAATAGTTCTTTTATTTATGTGAATAATACCTACAACCGAAACCGAAATGGTAACCAAGGAGGTTATACAGGTTTGTGGTTTGCAGAAAGTGGTGCTTCAGTCTTAAAAGGGTTTAACAATAGATTAGACGATCTTAGTGCTGCCGAGTTTAGTGAAATTAATGATTTTGTAAAAACGGCAGAAGAATTACAAGACAACGAAATCTCAATTAATAGATTTACAACGTCTCAAAGTTTTTCTTATAAACCTGTAAATAATTTTGAAGCTAAATTTGTTGGAGGTATCGATTATAGGGTTCAGAACGACAAGGCGATTCAAACTAATGAATATCTAACACATACAACTCAAACTAATGTTACAGACGAAGGAAGTATAAATAATATAGATCGTAAGTACTTTGGTATTACTCTAGAGTTAAGTGCACAACATAAATTTGAAACAGGTCAATTTTCATTTATCTCTACCGTCGGAGGTCAGTTGTTTAGAAACTCAGATCATCAAATTCAATACACAGGTACTAATATTAGAGATGGAGCCGAAACTATTAGCGATGCCGCTATAAAGACAAGTGAAGAATATTTAGCAGAAGTACTCAACTATGGTTTCTATTTTCAAGAAAATATCGGCTTTAAAGATAAGTTGTTCTTTGACTTAGGTATTAGAGGAGATCGTAACCCATCTTTTGGAGATAATATTGGGACGCAATACTATCCTAAAGCAGGTGTTTCATATCTATTAAGCTCAGAACCTTGGTTGGAAAATTCAACAGCTATAAATTCTTTAAGATTACGAGGTAACTTCGGTGTGGCTGGTAATTTACCTCCTGCTTTTGTAAATGAAAGAACCATAGATTTTGATGGTTTTTTAGGAGAACAAGCTGCCTTTTTTGGTCAGTCAGGAAATCCTGATTTAAAGCCTGAAAAAACGAAAACTTTTGAAGTAGGTGTAGACGCTGCATTATTTAATAATAGAGTGAATCTTTCTGTAGGCTACTATAATGCAAATACGAAAGATGCTTTATTCTACGTACCACCAACACCATCTAGTGGGTATGCCAATAGTCAATTATATAATATTGGTGAAATAGAGAATAAGGGTTGGGAAATAAATGCCAGCTTTATTCCTATCAAAACCGAAAATGTAACCTTGTCACTTAATGTATCTATAAACACTTTAGATAACTTAGTGGTAGACTCAGGAGGTGTCGCTCCATTTAATATTAATGGATTTAGTGCCAGAACCATTCAAACTGTAGTAGAGGAAGGGTATCCTATTGGATATATTAGAGGAAACTATGGAACCTTTGATGAGAATGGTGTTTTAGAGTCCACAACAGCCCAATCGTATTTAGGAACTACGATTCCAGATTTGTTTGGTAACTTAGGAATGAACTTCTCGTATAAAAACTTCAGTTTATTTGCAAATGGTAATTATCAAAAAGGAGCCTACGCGAATAGTTTTGACCAACAGTTTAGATTTCTCTATGGAGCTTCAGATGATATAGTTCCTGCTGCCGAAGTTGAAGCTAATGGCACATCAAATTGGTTAAACTTCACAAATTTATTTACAGAAAAAACAGATTTTATAAAAATAAGAACTATAGGTATTAGCTATAATTTAGTACCTAAAAATAACAGTACTATTAAATCAATATTAATTGGATTTAATGTGAATAACCCGCTTAGTTTTACAGCATCTTCATTCGATCCGGAAGCAACCATTAGTGGTTCGGCAACTGGTCAAGGTGGTGCTTCTACGGGTGGTATATCTTATGCTACGTACTCTGCGCCTAGAGAATTTTTAACCTCATTAAAAATAAACTTCTAATAACAAAAAACATGAAAACAATTTATATATACATAACCGTTTTGTTTCTGACACTCACCGCTTGTGTCGATAACCCAAATGTTACTGAAGAGGATTTCTTGGACAACAACAATTCAGCTACGAGTTGGATAATGGGTATTAAAAGGCAACTTGCCTTAACCATGAACGATATCGTCATCAATTCTGAAATGGTTTCTGATAATTATTTCAACAATTATACGCTTTATAATAAAGTATTCGATATTCCGCAAATTGATTACACCGACATCGATGGAAACAGTATGCAAGTAGAAATTGGAGCTTTAAGAGAGATGGCAGAGTATGCTTTAGAAACAGTACTTCCAAATGATCCAGACGCTACAACTCAAGAATGGTCTTACGCTCATTTTGCAAAAGCTTATGCCTTAATTTTATCTGGTGAAAATTTCACAGGTCTTCCAATGAACAGTAATGGTGAAGCTTATATGGCAACCGAATTATTAGAAGCTAGCTTAGACCATTTAGATCTTGCTATTGACAATGAAAGTGATTCTGAAACTATTTTAGCTTACCAATTATTAAAGTCTAGAGTGTACCGTGGTTTAGGAGATGTAGATAATGCGAAATCCTCTGCTTTAGCAGCGATTAGTAATAATAGCTTATTATTTACTGTAGAATTTGATGGAACCAATGGTGTTCCTAATGAAATTCAAAATGCCACTTTTACAGCTAGCGAAAATAGATTTGCGCCATTGCCAAGGTTAGACTTTTTAGATCCTAAATTCTTTGATTTAGGAACGGCTTCAGAGGATCAAAAACCATTGTCTTTAGCTAAAGTAGAAGAAGCCTATTTAATTTTAGCGGAAGCATATACGGCTGAAAATAATTTAGAATTGGCTAGATCTACATTAACTAATTTAATAGATAATGTTTTAGCATCCAGACCAATTATGTATTTAGACGATAGTGAAGAATTGAGAAATGGTACGAATAGACAAGATTATCCAACAACAGCTGTTGACGTAAGTTTTGAAAGTGGTCAAGAATCTAATTCAGGGTATATCTTAGATAGACAAGCAGGTTTAATACCTGTGTATACCGTTTCTGGTACAAGTATTACAATTCAAGATATTGATGCAACAGCAAGTGCAGACGATTTATTATATCTTATTTACTTAATGCGTCAAGAAATTTTTATAAGTGAAGGTAGGCGTTCTAACGATTTAGGAATTAAGTTTCCTGTATCTCAAACCGAGCAGTTAAACAATTCTAATATTTCAGATGAATTTACGCAGCCTACTATACCTAGTTTCATTCCTTTAAATTTAGGTTTAGACGATTTTACTGTAGATGAAACAACAGGAAATGTGACTATCTTATATGATATGAACCGTGTATTGGTAGCGAATAAAGCGTCAAATCATGTATTACCTTTTAATTAATTCGAAAAATGAAAAAGCAACTTAGATATATTTATTGTGTCATATTAACGTGTTTTGGATTAAACCTAATCGCTGCACAAGAGGCGAAACACCTCGTTATTATTAGTATCGATGGTTTTAGGCCAGATTTTTATTTACAAGACCAATGGCCAACTCCTAATATTAAGGATTTAGCTAACAATGGAATTGCTTCTCAAGGTGTCAATGGTATTTTCCCGACAGTGACGTACCCTTCACATACGACTTTAATTACTGGTGTAGGTCCAGACAAGCATGGCATATATTACAACACTAAAGTTTCGGAAGAAGGCACTACAGGGGACTGGTATTATGATTTTAAGTCCGTAAAAGCTAAAACCTTATGGGAAGCTGCAAAAAACGCTGGACTAAAAACAGCCTCTGTGTCATGGCCCATTACTGTAAATGCACCGTTTATAGATTATAATATACCAGAAATATGGTCCTTTGATAACCCGAGAGACCGTCGTGGTGCTACTCAAAAATATGCAACACCTGAAGGTTTGTTTGAAGATGCCATAGCGAATGCTACAGGGAGTTTAGATGTAGACGATTATAACTTAAGTTCTTTAAGTATGGATCAAAATTTGGGTCGAATAGCAGGCTATATAATCAGAACCTATACTCCAAATTTATTAACGATTCATTTACCAAATACCGACGGTGCACAGCATAGAAATGGACGTGACGGTGTTGGTGTCGAAAAGGCAATTGCTGGTGCAGATCAAGCCGTGAGTACTATAATAGACGCCTTAAAAAAAGCTAATATTTTAGAGCAAACCAATATTATTATCACTGGAGATCATGGTTTTTACACGGTACATTCTAGTATTGGTGCCAACCTATGGTTAAAAGAATTAGGTTTATTGGATAAAGACACCTTCTTTATAAGTACTGGTGGTTCGGCATTCTTACATATGAAGGATAAAAACGATACCCAAACATTAGAAAAAATTGTAGAGAAACTCGAAGGTTTACCTTTTAGTATCAAAAAAGCCTTTAGAATTATTTCTAGAGATGAAATGACTTCTAGAGGAGCTGATCCAGATGCTGTTTTGGCTTTATCTGCGAACGATGGCTTTAGTTTTAATAATGATAGAGAAGGAGATTTGATTAAACCGGCACATGGTGGTAAGCATGGTCAATATCCAGATACTAAAAATATTCAAACGGGTTTTGTAGCCTATGGTCCAGATTTTAAAAAAGGTGTGGTGTTTTCTGAAATTCAAATGGAAGATATTGCAACTATAGCAGCTTATGTCCTAGGAACTCAATTAGAAGCTTCTCATGGAATTGTATATAAGAGCATGCTAAATGATAATAGTAAAGATTAATAATTTCGATTATTACATTTTTTACAGTAAAAAAGCAAGAGTTCGGTTTCTCTTGCTTTTTTTATGCGGTTATATTTTATTTTAATGTTATGACTGATACTTTTTCTTCAACTGCGTTAACATTTCCAAGGTCATTTTCTCTAAGTCAAAATCGTGCGACCAATTCCAGTCTTTTCGTGCAACTCTATCATCAATAGATGACGGCCAGCTATCAGCGATGGCTTGTCTAAAGTCTGGATTATAAGAAATTTTGAAATCTGGAATTTCGGCTTTAATACTGTCTGCAATCTCTTGTGGTGTAAAACTAATAGCCGATAAATTGTAAGAGGATCTTATGGAGATATCTTCAGGTGGTGCTGCCATAATTTGAGTTGTAGCTTTAATGGCATCATCCATAAACATCATAGGTAAATTGGTCTTTTCAGATAAAAAACTTTCATATTTACCTTCTTTTATAGCTTCGTGATAAATTTCTACAGCATAATCTGTAGTGCCACCGCCTGGCATTGCTTTATGGCTAATTATACCAGGATAGCGTATGCTTCTTACATCTACTCCATATTTATCATAGTAATATTCGCACCAACGTTCGCCAACTTGTTTGGTAATGCCATAAACGGTTGTTGGTTCGCAAATGGTATGTTGAGGCGTGTTTTCTCTAGGAGTCGTTGGTCCAAAAACAGCAATACTACTCGGCCAGAATACTTTTTTAATTTGCTTAGTTTTGGCTAAATTTAGAACATGAAACAATGAATTCATATTTAAATCCCAGGCTTCCATTGGGTATTTTTCGCCAGTAGCACTAAGTAAAGCTGCCATTAAGTAAACCGTATCTATATTATGATTGATGCAACAATCTTTAATCGCATTAAAGTTTTTAGCATCTAAAATCACAAATGGTCCAGCATTTACTAACTCTAATTTGCGTGTATTAATATCGCTAGCAATAACGTTATCTACACCATGGATTTCTCTTAACTTGGTCGTTAATTCTGTTCCTATTTGCCCACAGGCACCAATGATTAATATTTTTGAAGACATCTGCTCTTTTTAAATTATCGCCAAAAGTAATAAGAATTACGACTTTGCAATATTAAAATTTTCAGAAAATGCGTGTTATATTATGAATTCCTCAATTTAGTTTCAAATGCATATACTAAACCACTAGAATAGATAGTTTAGTATCTTTACAGTCAAATTAGTTATTACTTATGAAAATTAGATTCGTCGTTTTATTTTTAAGTTGTATTATGGTTATCAGTTGTGATGATGATACCACTAGCACTAAAACATTGGAAACAACTGAAAATGTAGATCAGAATAAAAAAATTACAGCTAAAACTATTGAAGATATTGATTATAGGGATTATGCGCTTAGTAGCGAAAGTGAAAGTGAGATTGTAACTTGGGATAGATATCATGAATTAGCCACTCAAATCAGTTATTTAAAGAAAGGGGATTTCTCTTTTTTTAATGGAGATATAGAGCTCTTAAAAAAGTTTATTAAAGAGTTTAAAACACAAATGCCAGATCAGTTTAAAACGAATCTTATTGTCTCTCGAAATGCTATTATTGAAACAGAGCTTTTAAAGTTAAATGAAAATCTAACTATAGATAACATTAGTAGAGATGAGAAATTATTTAATATTAAAGCGCTTTTTGTGGCTTTCTCAAACCTTAATTACCTCATTAATAAAAAGCTTGAAGATGATTTTTATGATAAAATTCAACCAGAATAACATCTAATATGTTTGTAACAAATCAATGCTTTTTTTGTCTTATTAGCAATTAATTTTAATTAAAACTAATTAACATAAACTATGAAAACTAATATTAGTCGCGCATTAGCGCTATCAGGTTTGGCATTTATTACACTAGTAGGGTGTAAGGAAGAGGTCAAAAAAGATTCTGCCATGACAGAGGTAAAAATACCCGGAATCGTTTTGGAGAATATGGATACTTCAGTGGATCCAAAACAAGATTTTTACAATTACGTCAATGGAAATTGGGCTAAGAATAATACCATTCCAGATGATGAAACTAGTTGGGGAGGATTTGGAGTCTTGCGTAAATCTACAAGACAAGATGTTCTAGAGATTTTAAATGCTTCAAAAGAATTAGGAACTTATAAAGAAGGTTCTGACCAAAAAAAGGCTTTATTAATTTATGAATCTGAGTTAGATACGCTTGCGCGTAATGAAGCTGGTATTAAACCCATTCAGCCTTTATTAGATAAGATTAATGGGGTTAAAAACCTTAGCGATATGCAGACGGTTTATGCTTCTACATTAGGTGTTAGTGCACCGTTTTCAGGTATTGGAGCTAGTGCCGATCTTAATGATAGTAGTATGAATATTGCTTGGGTATTCCCTGGTGGATTAGGATTGCAACGCGATTATTACCTCGACCAAGATGAAAAAACGAAAGAGATAAGAGGTAAATATGTAGATCATATTACAAAAATGCTTCAATTTATTAATTATTCTGAAGCTGATGCTCGTACTGCAGCAGAAAAGATTTTAGCTTTAGAAACGCAATTGGCAGAGCCACGTTTAGATAAAGTAGCGAGTAGAGATATTAGAAATTTTAATAATCCTACAGCGCTTACAGATTTACAAAAAATGGCACCTTCTATTAATTGGCAAAAATTAATGGATGATATGGGGATTGAGAAAAAAGTAGATACACTTATGGTTATGCAACCTAAGTATTTAAAAGCTATGGATGCGTTTTTGAAAACCAATTCTATAGAAGATATCAAAACACTTATAACTTGGAGTACATTAGATAATGCTGCAAGTATGCTTACCACAGAAATGGAAAAAGCTAATTGGGAGTTTTACAGTAAAACGCTTAATGGTTCTAAAGCGATGCGTCCAGCAAAAGAACGTGCTCTGGGTACTGTAGATGGTACTGTTGGTGAAGCCATTGGTCAATTGTATGTGCAGGCAAAATTTCCGCCAGAAGCTAAAGAGAAAGCAGAAAAAATGATTGCTAATGTTATTAAGGCATTCCAAAATAGAATTAATAATCTAGATTGGATGAGTGAAGAAACCAAAAAGAAAGCTATAGTGAAGCTCGATAAATTTACGGTTAAAATAGCCTATCCAGATGAGTGGGAAGATTACTCAGCAATGCAAGTAAAAGAAGGTAATTCTTATGCAGAGAATATGTTAGCTGTAGGTGCTTGGGCTCAAAAGAAAAATATGGATGATATTAACGAACCTGTTGATAAGTCAAAATGGGGAATGGCACCTCAAACGGTTAATGCTTATTTTAACCCAATGAATAATGAAATTGTTTTTCCTGCGGCTATTTTACAACCTCCGTTTTATAATTATACAGCAGATGAAGCTGTAAATTATGGAGGTATTGGAGCGGTTATTGGCCATGAAATTTCACATGCTTTTGATGATTCTGGAGCCCGTTTTGATGGTGATGGAAATGTAAATAATTGGTGGACACCAGAAGATTTAGTAGAATTTGAAAAACGAGGGAAAGCTTTAGCAGATCAGTATTCTGCTATTCAGGTTTTAGATAGTGTTTATATAAATGGAGCTTTTACTTTAGGTGAAAACATTGGTGATCTTGGTGGTGTACTAGGGGCTTATGATGGTCTACAATTATATTACGAAGAAAACGGAAGACCAGAAAATATAGATGGTTTTACACCAGAGCAACGTTTCTTTATGTCTTGGGCAACAGTTTGGAGAACATTAACAAGAGAAGATGGATTAAGGTCTCAGATAAAAACAGATCCACATTCTCCAGGTGTTTACAGAGCAACACAACCTTTAAAAAATATAGATGCATTCTATGAGGCATTTGATATTAAGGAAGGTGACGCAATGTATTTAGCGCCCGAAGATCGAGTTAGAATTTGGTAAACATTAAAAGTGGATATAAAAAAAGCAGCTCATTGAGCTGCTTTTTTTATAATATAATTGATGATGTCTTAACCTTTTTTCGCAGCTGCTGCTTGTTGAGCGCGTTGTGCCTTCTGAGCTTCTAATGCTTCTCTACTAATCTTTGCTAAATTAAAATTAGGATCAATAGCTAAAGCATCGTTCATTAATTTTAATGCAGCATCCATATTCGCCGTTTTATTTTCTGTAAAGGTTAAAAGTCCCTTTAAATAGGTTAAAGCTGCTTTCAAAGACGTTTCGTAAGGTTGTTGCTTTTCGTAAAAGGCACGCTTCATATCATCTGTAACATTAGCCATAGCGTAATCTATGTTTAATCTTGCGCCTGCTAAATCGTTAGTCTGAATTTTCATATCAGCCATTTCATAAGCTAAATAAGCATTTGGGTCACGTTGGTAAAGCACTTCAAAGTGCTCTAATGACATGGCGACTTGATTAAGGTTTTTTAAAGCTAACGCTTTTACTTCTACATTCATATCCGAATCGGTAGCGTTTTTCTCTACTCCAATAGTGTTTAAAGCTTGCATATACTGTCCTTCCGAAAGGTAGATGTATGCTAAAGTATCTTTACGTGCTACAGACGGTTCTAAAACATCGAGATGCGTCATAGCATTGATAACTCCTTGTTTGTCACCTTGCTTTTTCATTTGTTTATAATACGCTTCAAAATGTGCTTTTAACTCTGTATTAGTCTGTGCAAATACACTTACTGAAAATAACATAAGTATTGCAATTGTAATCGTCTTCATTTGTTCTTAGTTTATTGTTCTTTAATTATTTTATCTTTAAAGGGTTAAATCTATAAAAATTAATAAGAAATGATCTTAAAAATCTTATAATTTCTATGGTGCCTCTTTAAAGGTGTAATTCAAAAGTTGTACCATAATTTTACTGTCTATGATTTTTCCTTTGCTTTCTCCTGAAGTACTAAATATAGGACGCGGTAAGTTATTGCGTTCACAATGTTCTTTATAGTAAGATTCTTTATTGGGATGTTTTGGATAGACTGCGTTTAATGTGACACTCCAAAATCCATTTTTAAGAATAGAACTTATAATGGCGATACAATCTGTTTTATGAATTAAATTTATGGGAGCTTCGGGATTTGAAATATTAGTTTTTCCGGATAAAAACTTTGAAGGATGACGTGTCTCATCTATCAAGCCACCAAACCGTAAAATTGTGGTTTTAAAATTAGAATTTGCTTGAAGCATTTGTTCTATGGCTATGAGTTGTTTCCCGTTATTGGAAGTTGCATTTGGAATTTTTTTCGCTGTTATAACCGGAAAATTTACCGCATCTTCAAATACAGAAGTAGAGCTTATGTAAAGGATGTTTTTTATCTTATGTTTTTCAATTTCAGGTATTAAATGCTTAATCTCTTCAACATGATTTTTAGTTGAATCTTTTCTTAATCCTGGTGGAATATTAATGATAACGGTATCACTTCCTGTTAAAAATTTAGAATAATCCCATGAAATTGAAGTTTCAGTTAAAGTGATTAAAAACGGATTTATCCGCTGCTTTTGTAATTCTTGTAACTTACTCTTAGTAGTTGTAGAACCATTGACTATGTAGCCTTCTTTAACTAATTTCTGAGCTAAAGACAACCCTAACCAACCACAACCAATAATGCTTATTTGTGTTTTCATAACGTATAGATCTAACCTTAGGTTAAAAATACGTAATATTTGTGCTTATGCATTTTGATTTTTTTAAGTGGTTAATTTTCAGTATTTTTAGAATTAACTCTAACCTTAAAAATCATAACGTTATGGCAATAAAAAGTTTCCAAGGAGCGCGTAAACAGCAAAATGCTAATGAGTCTACGCAATTAAAAGTCAAAGATTATATGTCTACCAAACTTATAACGTTTAGACCAGATCAATCTGTCCAAGAGGTTGTAGAGGCTTTAATAACTAATAGAATTTCTGGTGGACCTGTAGTAAATGAGAAACAAGAATTAATTGGAATTATTTCTGAAGGTGATTGTCTAAAACAATTAAGTGAAAGTAGGTATTACAATATGCCTTTAGAACACGATACTGTAGATAAGCGTATGGCAGTAGATGTAGAAACTATTGATGGTAATATGGATGTGTTTGATGCGGCAAATAAGTTTTTAAACTCCAAAAGACGACGTTTTCCAATCGTTGAAAACGGAAAACTTATTGGGCAAATTAGCCAAAAGGATATTTTAATTGCAGCACTAGAATTAAAAGGCGAAAATTGGAATAGTACCACGAAAAAAGGCTCTTAAAGACAAATCGCGACTTGTCCGTACACGCAACTTGTCTGAACTGTAAAATTAATCATCGCGCTTCACCAAAGCATAATACTCTCCTTCGAGAGGTAAATAGCCTTGGTCGTACACAAAATAATAAACAGTGCCAGCTTTGGTCGTATATATACTTGTGAAATAATTAAAGTCAAAACCTTTCTCCACCATTTTCGCTCTAGAGCATTTCATTTTTTTATTGGGATTGAGTGCTTCTAGGATTCTATAATTTTTTCTAAGTCGGTTATTAGTGTTTCTAATTAAGTTTTTAGAATCTTTATTTAGGCGGTTGTTTTGCGTATTTCTACAACCATCGCTACAGTATTTTTTATCAATTCTACCAACGATTAAATCACCACATTCTGGACACTTTTTCCGCATAACTTTAAAATTAAGTACTTACAATATACTAATTTATAACGTTATAAGGAATTTGTAATGATAACAGTATTGGTGTTGTTTACTTTTTTATAGACGTCTACTTTATAGACTTTTGTTTTAAGGTAGTTAACTAAAGTTTCAACCTTGTCTAAATCGGATTCTTTTACCGAAGCATTAAAAAGTAACGTCCCTTTTGAGGATTTTGATTTTAATACATAATCCCAAAACGCTGTACTCAAGAATTTATCCGGAACCGAAAGATCGATATAAAGATCAATTATAATTAAGTCGAATAATTTGGTGTTGGCTTCAAGAAAAGCAAAAGCATCTGCACAATGAATTTTGAGATACTGATTTTCTTCAATTCCAAATTCTGATTTCGCAATGTCTATAATAACAGGATCTAATTCTACGGCTTCAATAGTGTTACTGTAATTAAAATCAGTGCGTAGCGTTTGAATAACGCTTCCGCCTCCCATGCCTAAAACCAAGACTGAATTGATTTTTGAAAGCTCAATTTTTTCTAAACCATATTTTAAAATACGTTGTAAAGAGCCATAACTATAATTCGCATTGGCTGAATTGAGGTGTTTTTTGCCATTGAACCACGTAATTTCTAGTGTTCCGCTGTATTTAGAATCAATGGTTTTTGTAACAGGATAAATATAACTGAGTAGTTGCTTCATAGACGACATAAGGGTAGGCTTTATTACGTTGAGGGATTGTTTTATTCTGTATTCTCATGCTCGAATTCAGTTTTAGGATCTTCTTTAGAAAGGTATTGTTTGGATTAGAGTTCCTGATTCATCTTTGAATCGTAGTTTCCAAAGCGCTAATTCAGCATCCAATTTATGAGGTCTTTGGTGTCTATAATAGCCCAACTATGCGGATGCCTCTCGCCATTAGAGCGATAGCCTTTGTCTTTTGTTGGGATATATGCAACATCTTTAAATTGAAATGCATGCAATGATTCCGAGAGCTTTTTAATGTAGTAAGCATTTAACTCTTCATATTTTGCCATGGTATTTTCTTTCCACCAAAGAGTATCTGGCTCAGTGTAAAGTCTAATTTTTGTGTTTTTTAAGTTTTTTAAAGCGTTGATATTGTTTGTTTTCGATGTAAATACAGCATGTTTCTCATAATTAAAAAGACTGTCGGTTGGAGTGCCAAATTGTGTCCCTAAAGTTTCAAGTAGCCATGTGCTTTCTTCTACTGCAGAACTTGAAAAATCACGTTCTACATTTTTCTGAGCAGTATTGTACAACGCAACTAAATCAACAGGTGAATCTACTATAAAAACACCTTTAGGAATAATTTTAGAATTTTGATTGGTCATAAAATTACTAATTAAAAGTGCCATATTTCCTCCGCTTGAAAAACCGCCAATATAAATATTATCTGTTGGTAGTTGGTTTGTTTTAAATATGTTTTGAAGCTGTTCTGATAATTGTGATAATTCATTTTGCTCTAGCCATATTTTTCGGCTATAATTCATATACAACACTGAAATGTTATTATCTTTTGCGCTTTCTAGTATTTTAAATTCGCGTTTGATGTCCTTGGCACTTTCAGGAAAACCACCAAAAAGCACTAATACTGCGTTTGCGTTTTGTGATGATTTGTGTAATTCATAATCTTCATTTATGATGTCTTTAAATATTATTTCTGTGACGGCTTTTTTTTGTTCTTGTTCGGTGTTTTTGCAAGAGCTAAAAGCAAATATGAATACGAGTATTACAACATAATTTTTCATCGGTAGCGTATTACTTAGGTTAAAATTTTAATTATTCGTTTTCTAATGCTTTCCATTGTTCGTATGATAAGATGCCATTTTCGGGTTTAGATTCACCGTTTAAAATCCCTATAAATTCTAGAGAATGCCCATCTGGATCATTAAAATATATTGATATTGCTGGCATCCATGCAAAAATCATTGGTCTTTCGGTACCATCGTTTAGGAAATTCCGACATTTAATTGCCCTTTTTTTAAGATAGTTTACCGCTTCATTTAAAACCCAATCAGGTTCACATTGAAAGGCAAAGTGTCTAATATCAATTTCCGCTTTTGGTTTTTCCCATAAGCCTAACATAAACTGTTTGGGTTTGCCAATCCAAAAAAATACGGCGCGTCTTTCATCTTCAAAATGGCATTGTTCTAATTCCAATTTGTTAGTGTAAAAATCTATGGAACGTTCTATATTTTCAACATATAAGTGTGTTTCAAACAGTCCTTTTATCATGAGTTTATTTTTGAATTTGTAATAGTCACATTATTCCCTTAAACTCCAAATTTCGTTTAGTGGATCTCCTTTGCTAGAAAACCCAGTGTGGTTCCAATCTCCATCAGTTAATTTATAATTAAATTTTAAAGATGCACCAACTCTAGAATCGTCCTTTGAAAAGAATTCAATGTTCTCTGTATAGTTTCCGTTTTCGGTGGTGTAGGTGCCTCCTCCTGTACCCAAAAATTGTTTCGTTTCTGTGTTATAGGCAATCCATTGAAAACGGGTTCCTGATAATATTTTCATGGTTTTTCTTGGTTTGCTGGTATCTCGTGTTTGCGTTTCACCATTTCTTACTCTACCAGACATTAACCAAGCCCCTTGTAATTGCCCTGGTTCGCCATCGTCTATTCTAGTGAATTTTAAGTCATTGTCAACAATTTCAATATTGTTGTCTGTAACAGCAACTTTAAAACTGATTTCTGTGCCAACAAGTGCAGGGTTTTCGGTGTGAAACTCTATTCTCTCGGTCACCATATCTCCTTCTAATGTCCATGATCCACCATTTGTTTGAATAAATTTTCCGGTTGTGGCATCATAGGTCGTTGCTACTTTGTAACCATCGGTAAAAATGACGACGGTTTTTAATTGGTCGCCAGTTTTAGTCATTGTATAGGTTTCCCAAGCGCCAATTATACTTTGGGCCTCAGTACCAAAAGAAATTAAAATACAAATTACTAATCCAATTATGATTTTCATGATGTTATAAATTTTGGCACAGAGATTTAGTTTAGGTATTTGTAAGTTAAGCTTTTAGGTTTAATTTGTTGCTTCTTTTTCTTCTTCTTTTTTATTGTATTTGGTGTGTGCTATTTTTTTCTTCTCTAATATGGCGTAGAATCTCCGAGGTGAGATTTTTAGGTCTTTAGTGATTTCACTCACCTTTTTAGTTCCTTTTTTATAAAGTTTTATATTTTCATTTACTTTTTTGTTGAAATAGTAATCTTTCAGCTTATCAACAACTTGTAATTCTGTTAAATTAGAATCATTTACATAGTTTTCTATTTCGGACGTTATGTTAGATAATTTAGTTTTCATGAAGTTTATTTTTAGGGTTTTTGTGTTTGCTTAGTTCCACGTTTAAGCACTAAAGTTAATGAATAAAAACTAAAAATAAAATCCTAAGGGATTTTTGTAAGCGTGTTAGTGCTTTTGATTGTATCCGGTGTTTTGTTTATTTTTTATAAATTCTATTATTTTTCCAATTCCGAAAACAGTTAATGCAAGAGTTCCTGAAACAACGCATCCAGTTATAAATGAAAAATTTCTACCAGTATCACTTATTAGATTTCTCATGGCTTTTTTCTGTTGAGGTGTGATTTCATTTCCGTTAAAAAAACCATCTTTATTTAGGTCAAACGTATTTAAATTCCATTGTGCATAAATGTCATCATAAGTAGATGTTCCAACGATAAATAGGTAAAACGAAAAGAAGACAGTGACGCTGATCCAAAACCATTTCATTTTTGTGTTTCTAAATATGCGCTTTCTTTTTAAGAATAGGATTCCTAAAACTAGCATTGAAATTAATGATGGAATGATTAAATGATATGGTAAAGTGATTTCGTTCATTAAGATTTAGGCAAATGGTTTATTGTTTCAATCGCATTCCATTTTGTAAATGTCTAAGAATTTTGTGGTAAATATTTTAATTTCCTTTTTCTTTTTGATTTTAGTGATAAAATATATGAGAAGTAGAAGCAAAGCACTAATAATTAGAACTAACCAATAGCTTTTTAAGTGGATGAATGAGAATAAAGAGAGTGCAATGCCAATAAGCGCTAAAAACTTATCTTTTAAAATTTTTCTAATTTTTAAATAAGATTTTATTTCAAATTTCCTATCCGCATTTAGAGTTCCAACGATGAAATAATTATTAGGCAAGTAATTTCGTGTTAATTCAAATTTTTCCAATTCTATATACCCATTGTAATGACCATTCTGAATTAATTTATTCAAAATATGCAATGACTTCTCATTTTTGGGAATTTTTCTTTCATACATTGAATTACGCATGGTGTTGGTCATTATTTTTTTATCGACTGCGTTTTTAAAATCAATTACAATTACCTTATATAGCGTCTAAAAAGTTAAGACATCTCCCCATTTTAAAAGCAATATTATTAACGCTGTAAGCGCACCGTTAATCATTAATATAAAGTGCCAATAATACATTTTTGAAGTCCAGTTTTTTCAGTGGTTTCTTTTTTCATAAAACCTTCAAAGAACTTTATGACTAGAAACGTAATTCCTATAAAAAGTGGTATTGCTATTGTCCAAAAGGTTTTCATGTTTTATTATTTTTTGTCAGTTTTAAATAGGGATTCAAAGGCATTGTAAACTGCATTATGTAAAGCGTCTCCGTGTGTTTTGTTCTCTAAGAAATCGTAAAATAATTTGGTGTTCTGACTTTTAGTCTCTTTTAGTTTGTCATATAGTTCTTTAGTAGTGCGTTCCATGATGGCTCCTTCTTTTCCTCCTGCTATGTATATCGATTTATTTGAATCGTAGGAAGCGGGTTGCAGATCTAGTAGCTTTTCATCGTCCCACCACAAACTTGGACTCACAATAATATAGTTATCAAAAAGTTCTGGGTTTTTAAATAGTATTTCTGTTGCTAATAACCCGCCCAATGATTGTCCAATAATCGTTTTTACAGGTGTTGTTCTGAATTTAGCATCAATATACGGTTGTAATTCTTTTTCTAAAAAGGTTATAAACTTTTCAGATTTACCAGATGTAGGAAATTCTGTTTGGTCTAGTTTATTTTGAGAAGGATACGTAAAATCTCGTTTTCTATCCACGTTTCCGATACCAACAACAATAGATTCTGGAAGCATATTAATCCAAGAAAAAGATCCAAATTGAACGATTCCTGAAATATGTATAAAATCTTCATCTTTTGAGCCGTCTAGTAAATAAATAACAGGATAAGTTTTTGAACTATCAATAGAATAACTAGGAGGCAAATAGATGTTCAATGCTCTAGTCTCATCTAATAGTACTGATTCAATGTGCACCGATTTTCCAATCGAAAAATCTGTTTCACTAATTTTTTTAGGTAGTTCTTGTGCATAAGACAAATGCGTGAATAACAATAAAATCCAAATGAATGTAGTTTTTTTCATGTTTTTTTAATTGGCTGTAATGTGTGTGTTTAATTCCATGGCTAAGCATGTAATTTAGTAAATATAAACTTAATAAAAATAGGTAAGTGTTTTTGTAAGTAGTTGAAAATTAGCCATTAATTTTATGCGTTGTTGGCAGAAGTTTTTATTTGTTTTTCTTTTGTTTTTATTTCGTGTTTCTTTAAAATTTCAGGATATAAATTCCGTGCTGATAGATATTCGGATAGTTCGATTTCAAAATCTCCATAGACTTCAAAGAGTTCTTTAGTAGGTGCATACTTTTTTTCATATTCCCAATAATATTTACTAAATATGTCGGAAAACAGGACTGATTCTTTATATTCTTTAATATCTACTAAAACATGGTTATACAACTTTATTTCTCCGCCAGTTTCAAAAAATGTTTCTCCATTTTTAAAAAGAATTAAATTTGTTTTTTCCCAATTTTTAGTTTTTTCATAACCATTTGTAAATCGTAACTTACTTTTCTCGTATTTAATTAGCCAATCTATCATTGACTTTTCGGAAGAACTATCAAATTCAGCAAGTGCTTTTTTAGCAGAATTATGATTTTTAACTAATTCGTTAAAATTCTCAATGGTCATATAAATTGATAAGAAAGGCCAAACAAAATTATAATCCCAATCTAAGTCTTTTACAGAATTATGTATTTTTTTATTGTCTTTAAACCAAGAAACAAACTTATCAATATCTGTTATTTTGTTCTCAAATTTCTCAAATTCTTTTACGGCAACTTCTACTTGTTTTTGAAGTGATGAAATATAAGATGAAGGATTGTAATTTTTACTTTCATCTTTTTTAAACCTGAAATAAATACAGTTTTTCTTAATGAGGTTTTCTTCGTTTTTAAAAATATTACATCTAAATAAATCTACGATTTCATTATTTTCCTCTTTAAAAAGTAAATCTAAATAGTCATTGTTTTTTGTTAAAAAAGTATAGCCATTACAACCATTAAAGCATTTATTACAAGTTCCTTTTGAAACGTTCACAAATTTTGTAATTCCTTGATTTTTTAACTTGTTTAACTCAATACTTAACGTTTTAATAAATAACTCTTTAGGAACCTCCATGTAAGCTTTGTCATTGTCTAAAACGACGTCTAGCAAGGCCATATCCATTTCTGTTATAGCTTTTATAATTGCTTTTTTATTACTCATAGAAGTGGTGAGGTTTTCTTAATCGGTATTCCATAAGTTTGAATCGTCATTTTCATAAGCATCGCTATGCCAATTGTTATATTCTCCTAGTTGTGACCTATCAGTAACTCTATCATCATAGTAACGTTCGGCTTCTTCCTGAGTATAAATTGTAAGCCTTGTGTATCTACCTAATTTGCCATATTTCTTTTCTACTTCTAAAAAAAGTAATAATTTGGGATTTAGTTTAATTTTCTGAACTAATTCTTTGTTACATATTACTGCAACACGATTTAAATTATCCCAATGCCTAAAGTTTGCATTGTTTCTGAATTCATCCGTTTTAAAATGAAATTTTGAAATTCCTATTTCTTTTTTTATGATGTCAATAGTGGTGTTTTCAATGTTTTCAAATTGAAAATCTTTAACATCTTCATCTGTATAATATTCTTCGGCATTAACTCTTTCATAAAGATATTTATTAATAATATTTATAATATTACCATAGTTAAAAAACAGTCTTTCCTTTAGGAGTTTAGATTTTAGGTCATTATTGGGTATTTTGTGTATTAAGTGACTTAATGGATAAGTGCGTTCTAATTCAATCGCTGAATTAATGGAAATTAATAATTGCTTTAAATTTTCATTCATTTTTCTTATAATTAAAATGGTAAACCCAAATCAATTTCATCATTGTAAAGGATGTTACAAGAGGAATGTTCTTTGTCTTTGTATTTATCATAAATATTTTTTTCTGTACCTAAAGCAACGCATTGTTCTAATTCCTTTCTTTTCTCAAATTCAACCTCATTATAGACTAAATAAACATTTTTTTTGCAATCACTACAAAATTTAATGTCATCATCATTGGTTTCAATTAAGTCAGAATAAGATTTAGAACACGGATTTTTAAAAAGACTTTTATTTATTTCTAACTTCATACTTTTAATATGAATCATAGCAAAATGGTAATTTTCATTTTCAATTTCAATGCCAATATCTATTATTAATTTTTCAGTATTAGATTTTTGTTCCTTGAAGTTGTTTTTAAAAAACGAAAGTGAAAATTTATCATTATCCATTACTAATGCTTGTAAAATATTTAAATTCTTAAGAGTTAGTAAATTGGGGTTATTAGTCATAATAATTATTATTTAAGCTGTATTCTTTATTTCAGAAATGCGTGAGTTTAAATTACAGCAGAGACAGTTTTGTGTATGGTTAGTTGTGTGCTTTAAGCACCTAATTTAGTAAATAAAACACAGTTAGACCCGAGCGCAGCGAACTGGCGAAGCAATATGCCGCAGGAATGTTAGTAAGTCGGCAGTGACCAGGTAATTAATTATACACAGTGTTGTACACTGGCTTTTTTATTTTATAATTCCGCTAAATGTTTTTGATTCGTTATAAATAGTAATTCCGAAAAGATTCCATTTCAAAACACCGTTAGCAGTAAATTCCGCTTTTTTAGATTGTTTGTAACTATTAGTTTCAATCGATGTAAATTCCCATTCGTAACCGCTAACAAATCCAGTTAAGAAACTATTACTTTCTATGGGAATCAATTCGGTTTGTTCAATCGAATACTTTACGTGCATATTTATATCAAAAGTCAAATTATTTTCGAGCGTTACTTTTTCTACTTCTGAAAAGTTCTTTTTGTTGTAGTTGTTTGATATTGTAATTCGATTCGTTTTTTCCTCCGAATTAGCAGCAGAAATTACTTGAACAATTCCAATTACCATTACAAATATTGAAACAACTTTGAATCTAGGATTAAAAATTCGTTTACCTTTTCTAATAATTCCAACAATCAGATATAGAAAGTAGAAAACAATAATTAAATTAATAATTGACCAAAGTAAATGTATCATAGGTTTTCGTTTTTCAGCTTGTTTATAAAACGGTATTGTGTATGGTTGGTTGCGTGGTTAAGCAACTAATTTAGCAAACTTTTACGAACCCGTAAAAATTCCGAAGGAATTTTCCAAATAAGCACTTGCCAAAGCAATTAATTAAACACGGTGTTGTAGCTAGTTATTTTTTAACTACTTCTTTTATTTTTTCAAATGTATCTTCCCAATTTACATTACCATATTTTTCTCCCATTCTTACAATAATTAAATTTTGGGATGGACTGACAAATATAAATTGACCTAAAATACCCTCTGCAATAAAATCTCCTTTTTCGTTAGGTATCCACCATTGATATTGATAGCCTAAATTACTACCTTTCAAAGAATCTAATTTAGTTGAATTATGAACCCAAGATTCAGAAACGATTTGTTTACCATTCCAATTGCCTTTATTTAGATATAAACGTCCAAATTTTGCAAAATCAATTGCTCTAGCGTTTATACAACAAAAAGTTTTTTCTAAACCATCTTTCTTTTTGTCAATGCTCCAAGACGCACTATATTCCATACCAACTTGTTTCCATAGTTTTTCTTCCAGATATTGAGAGATGCTCTTCTCTTTTAAAACTCTGTCTAGTATTAAACCTAATAATTGAGTATTACCACTAACATATTCTGTTAACTCGTTAGGTTTGTTTTTTAGTTTTAATTTTAAACTTGATTTTTCTAAATTTCTACCATAATAGAATGTTGCTGCGTGTCCAAAAGGATTAATATAACTTTCGTTAAAATCAAGTCCAGAAGTCATCTGCAAAAGATTTTCAATAGTCACATCTTCAAATCCGTTTTCTTTTAGTTCAGGTATGTAAATTGTTACTGGGTCATCAATTGAATTGATATATTTGTCTTCAATTGCACAACCTATTAAAAAAGAAGTAAATGATTTTGCCATTGAAAAAGATGCAACTATAGACTCTTTAGAATAGTCGTTAAAATAATTCTCATATTTTAATGTATCATTTTGAATTATTAAAAAAGCTACTGTTTTACTTTTGATAAGAAAATCTTCAAAACTACCACCATCTTTTAATGTGATATTAAGTTCGTTCTTTTCATTATTTTTAAAATAAAAAATATCGGTAGAATCATTTTCTATTTTTCGCTCAGGGAAAATTTTATAATCAGTTATATCGGCAAAATTATAATATGCAAATCTTCCAACTGTACAAGACGATGTAGTAAATAATATTAATAATAGATAAATTATTTTTTTCATTTCAGGCGTTTTTTTTAATTGGCTGCAATATGATTGTGTATGGTTAGTTGCGTGGTTAAGCAACTAATTTAGCAAATAAATCACAGATAGAATATTCCGCAGGAATGTTCGTAAGTCGGCAGTGAGCAATGAATTAATTATACACGGTGTTAGCTGTAGTTATTATTTCGTTTTCAACTTTCCCACGTTATGTCATGTAGTGTTCCATCTTTGTTGATATTCACAACTAAAAGCTGATTACAAGGTTCTCCATTAATATCAATTGAATAATCAAAAGTTCCGAAATAAGAATGTTGTGGATAAATTCCAACTCTAATTAAGTTCAGTTTTTCCATTAAAAGACTATTTCTCGAATTGTTTCGATTTTTCAAGTTTATTATTCCAGCTAATTCACTTTCGTCAAGTTCGTCTAGATAGAAATTTAAATAGTCAGATACCTCACTTGCGTCTTGTTCAAAATCCGATTCTAAATAACTTCGATTTTGAATATCAAATTCAGGTATTTTGTTTACGAATTCTACGATTTGATTTAATTCAGATTGATTTGTTGATTCAAGCTCAAAATTTATATCCAATTTCATTATGCGCTCTCCATAATTCAATTTCCAATTGTAATAATCTTTTAATTTTTGAATGTCAATTTCTTTAAAATCTGGTTTCTCCAAAATTCTGATTTCTACTTTACTATTTTCAGGTGCTTCTTTATTTTTTTTAAAAAGGTCAAATATTCCCATTTTTCGTTTTTCAGAATTGAGTGAGTTAATTACAGCTAACGTTGTTGTGTGTGGCTAGTTGCGTGGTTAAGCAACTAAGTTAGTAAACATTTACGAACCCGTGAAAATTCCGCAGGAATTTTCACAAGTAGGATAAAACCTAGCAATTAATTATGCACGGTGTTACCCAACGTTTTTATTTCGTTCAAATTCAGTTTGTATTAATTGTTCCAGTTTTCCAAAATCATATTTTAGAGTATTGGATGTAATCGAAAGTGGTGTTCCGTACATTTTCATATTCGAACGCATAAGTTTGGCTTTCATTCCGCCTTTTGCTTTTTCGATATATTTTTCAGGATTCGTGACGTTAATCAGTAGAAATTTTGATGACATAACTTGCTTTGTTATGATATCAGTTATATCATTCCATTCAATTAATCCGACACTCGATGCGTTTGAGTTGTCAGTTATTCCGTTTGAGTCAATTGTCAGTCCAACTTTTTTGTCAAACAGTTTTTTAAATCCAAAAATTCCTGTAGCACCAAAAAACAAAATACTTAAAATCCCAACTCCTTTTACTACCATTGGATTTCTCAATATTCTAAATGAATGTTCTTGAAAACTCTCCGCATTTGTAAACAGCCAAACTCCTAATATTACAAATAATATAGAACCTCCAATTCCTAAAAGTAATTTGTTTTTGCTTAATGGTATTTCAATCTTTTCTTGCATTTAATTCAGTTTTTGGTTTGAGTGGTTAATGTTGGGTAACGTTTATGTATAAGAATAGTTGCGGGTTTGTATGCGAGGAATTTCCGAAGGAAATTCAGAAGTTACAAACACGCAACGACCTTTGATTAAGCACTAAGCCGCAATTATTTTTATACGGTGTTAGCAAATCGGTTTTTTATGTTTTAATCATATTTATCATTCCATAAGAATAACTTCCTTTTGGTAATCTGTCTCTAAAATCTTTAAAATATTTCCACAAGTTAAATTCGTTGTTAATTGACTTTAATATGTTCCGAACGTTTTTTATTTCAGACATTTCTGGGTCTTGATATCTTTCGTTTTCTGGTTCCCAATATGAGTAGACATGTCTTGTTTTTCCATTTCCGATTTCAAAAACATATGTCTTTCCGTCAAATCCTTTCGGATAGTTTTCAATTTCTGCACAATCTTTTAAGGTCTCAATATTTTCCGCATTTAGAGAGTTAATTAATTTCTCAACAATTCTGTTTGGAATTTTTATTTTTTGATAAATAATCTCTGACTTATTCTTTCTTTTATTTTCTGTCACAAAATTTGTCAAAGTTCCGTTATAAGTTGAGTCAGTTATTTTAATCAGTTCCACAACTTGATAATCTGTCCAAATTCGGTAAGCTTTTTCAAAATTCAGACTGTCATAATGTTTTAATCCAATTTCAATTCGGTCAGACTCGATATAAGGATTCCAAAAGGATTCTTTTTCGGTTTGTCCAAATGCAAAAGTCGAAATCAGACTTAAAATTAATATGTGGATTTGTTTTTTCAACTGTTTGCTAACATGCAAATATCAGCACTCTAATGTATTCCTTATAAAAATACAACAAAACCCATCATAATCAACTATTAGTCATTTACAAACGAAAACAATTAATTACAAACGAATGTAAGTAGGTAACTACCGAATAATATTTGCAAGCCTCTACATCTTTGCAGTGTCGAAACATTAGAACTCGATAGTATTAACTGTTTAACCATTAAAAATTAGAAATTATGAACACACTTAAAAACAAAGTACAGTTGATTGGTAACTTAGGACAAGACCCAGAAATCACCAATTTTGAATCCGGTAAAATCTTAGCTAAATTTTCTATCGCTACTAACGATAGTTATAAAAATGCACAAGGTGAAAAGGTCACAGACACACAATGGCATAATGTTGTTGCTTGGGGAAAAACAGCTCAGATTGTAGAAAAATATATTACCAAAGGCAAAGAAGTAGCCATAGAAGGGAAGCTAACCTCAAGATCTTGGGAGGATAAAGATGGCATGAAACGTTACATCACCGAAGTGGTTTGTAGCGAGCTTTTAATGCTTGGAAATAAATAGCATTTATTTAGATATAAAACTAAAAAGAGCAGCCCATTAGGTTGCTCTTTTTTATTTAATACAATATGTCTTTTTATAAATTACTTCACTAATAAAGTGTATTGTGGTGTTGGATTTAAAGGACAGAAATACACATATCCTCCTTTTGCTAATGTCGTAATATTACTAGATTCCGAAGTATTATTCTCTACAGCTTTAGTGACATATGCCGTTTTAATATGGTTTTCTGGTTTAGACACATCTGCTCCTTTTGGGACTAATACAAAACCAACTTGGTGACCTACATTGTTATTCGCAATTTCAAAAATGTAATCTCCTTCTTCTAAGGTTAATGATTCTTGAGTAAAGGCACCTGTGGTTTGTTCTAAAGTCACTGTTGTTGCTTTAGTTTTCATGTTGTCTTGTGCATGTCCTGTTAATGTAAAGGTTAATGCAAGTACGATAATTGTGATAATTTTTTTCATCTTTTTAAATTTTGTGGGTTGCTGTTTTAATTAAATGGTTTCTAATTCTAAAGGTTGTGCTACCGGAAAATCTACAGGTACTTGCGTCGTACTATGTACATAATTAGAAATGGTTTTGTCACCAACTAAAGCAATAGTATCTATTAAGTTTCCTTTGGTATAGCCAACATTAAAAAAATGTTCTAACACTGTTGCGTCTGTTTTACCTCTGTTTTCCGTAATGTTTTTAGCTAATTTAGCTAAAGCATCTAGTTTGTCGTTTACAGTAGAATATCCAGCTCTCAATTCTAATATTTGTTGGTCTGTAAAGCCGTTCATTTTTCCAATGGCAGTGTGTGCAGAAAGACAATAAATACAATCGTTGACTTCACTCACAGCAAGATTGACAACTTCTTTTTCTTTAGCAGATAAGGATGTTTTTGCGTTAGCAAATGTTAAGTAATTTTCTAAAGCAGTATCACTATGTGCATAGGTTGCATATAAGTTTGGTACAAATCCTAAAGCTTTATTTAGGTTATCGAAAATAGCTTGGTTGGTAGTACTTACGTCTTCTCTGGAAGGCACATTAAATGTAGTCATAATTTTAATTGTTTATCCTGAAATGTATTCAGGTGTTTATAGTATATATTTTGATTTTTTTGTTGGTACAAAGTTGGGGTATAATACAGCTGTAAAGAATATGTAAAGTTCCTTTTAACATGTCATTTTTTCCCGTTAAATTAATTTAGCTTATAAATGGCTTTTCGGCATCACAGTAATAATCATGAATATGATTTTGATCACAATGCATTTCTGTATTAATGGTATTCGCTATTTTCTTTGGACTGTTTGTAAATATCTCTATGAGATTGAATATGGATTTGATTTTTAGTTTCATCTTGTTATTGTTTTAATATTACAATGCAAAGATGCGAGGAAAGGGGATGCTATAAAATGAATAAACTGCCCTTAGGCTTGTCAATTTTTCCTAACTAGAGGTTTTTAAGCGTTTTTTGTAGTCTGAAGGTGACATGGAGGTGCTCTTTTTGAACAAACGACTTAAGTGAGAGGCGTCTTCAAAACCGATATCGTATGCAATTTCTTTTGCTGTTTTATCGGTGTAGACTAATTGACGTTGTGTTTCTAATACAATACGGTTGTGTATAATTTGTAATGGACTTCTGTTTAGTTTTGCAAAATTATTAGATAGGGTTTTGGGTGACCTAAATAATTTTTCGGCATAAAAAGCGACACTGTGTTCTGTTTTAAAATGTTGTTCTACTAGAAAATTAAATTCTCGGAGTAAATCTACTTTAGAACTTTTTGGAGAATCGGATATGCCTTCTTTAGCTTTTAATAATCGTGTACTCTTTATAATAAATCTCGCCATTAACATTCTGAGCATCTCGGCTTGTATGTTGTCTTCGGTTTCCAATTCGTCTATAAAAACGTCGTGAAGCGTATCATATTTTTGTTGCTCGGCTTTATCTAAATGAATCATTGGAATATTAGTATTTCCAAAAAAGAGAATACCAACACAACTCACTTCTTGATCATGATCTTTAATGCAGTAAAACTCACTATTAAATTGATACATTATAAGGTCATTACCTCCATTGTATTGCAGATATTGAATAGGTGTTAATGCTAATATACTATGCGGAGGAACCGTAAACGGAACGCTGTCAATAGTTAAATCGATAGCTTCTGATTTTGCCCAAATAAACGTATATAACTCACACTGTTTAGCTGTTTTAAAGGAGCGTAAATCAGTTTCATTTCCAATATTGAAAATGGCATTTGTAGAAAATTCTTTAAAAGTATGAGTCATAACCACTAAGTCTGATTAGTGGATTAAAAATTACAAAAAAAGAAATTTAGTTACGTGTTTGTCTGATATGTCATAAAAAAGGCATCAGATTTTTGACTAACACTTAAAAATTTTCTGATGCCTAATTTTAAATAAAGTATGATTTCTTAAATAGCAGATTTTAAGAAACACATACTGTAATTATAAATTTGTTTTAAGGTTAAAAATTATTTGCCATGTACATAGAGTTAAAATATTTTACTTAACACTTAACACTTAACACTTAACACTTAACACTTAACACTTAACACTTAACACTTAATATCTTACTGCGCACTCCAGCCTCCATCTAAAGCAAAGGAGGTGCCTGTAATGGTCGTTGAGCTGTCTTTTGCTAATAAAATCGCCATATCTGCAATAGCTTCAAGTGGTACAAATTGTTTTACAGCTTGTTTCTTTAGCATTACTTTTTCTACAACGTCTTCTTCCGTCATGTTGTGTGCTTTGGCTTGATCTTTTATTTGGCCTTCCACCAAAGGTGTTTTTACATAACCAGGACAAATCGCATTACAAGTAATATTAAACGGCGCTCCTTCTAAGGCCATCACTTTGGTCATTCCTATAACTCCATGTTTTGCTGTAACATAAGCCGATTTAAATTCTGAAGCTCTAATGCCATGTACGGAAGACACATTGATAATGCGACCAAAGTTTTGGGTTTTCATCTGTTTCCATGCGGCTTTTGACGCGTAGAACACAGCATTCATGTTTATGGCAATAATGTTTTCATATTTCTTATTTGGAAAGTCTTCAATAGGAGACACAAATTGAATGCCTGCATTATTAACTAATACGTGAAGGCTTCCAAATGTGTTTATCGTTTCATTTACTAAATGTTCAATCGCTTCAGATTGTAATAAATTGGCATTAGAAAACCCGACTTTAATAGCATATTTCTTTGCAATAGCATTAGCAATATCTTGTCCGTTAGATTCTAAACCATGAAACATAATATTATAACCTTCTTTAGCAAACTGATGTGCAATACCTAAACCAATGCCACTTGTGCTTCCTGTAATAAGGGCCGTTTTAACCATGATTTAAAAATTTTTGAAGTTCTAAATTAAAAGCATCAGGTTGGTCAATTACAACTCCATGTCTAGAGTTTTTTATCACAACTAATGACGCGTTTTGCATGCGGTTAACATAGTCTTCTTTAAACGAAACAGGAGTGTAATCCATATCCGAACAAACAACTAATGTTCTGGTTTTTATGTTATTTATTTGCTCTCCCAGACCCCAATCCATTAGAGAGACAAACGATTTGTAATACGCATTATAATCGTTCTTTTTACAACGGGCTTCAAATTCATCTCGCAAAGCGACTTGGTGATCTTCTGGAAACATATTAAATGAAATTTCTTTTGATAAGGCATCCAATCCTTTGGTTTCTAAAAAATGGGTTCGGTTCTTTAAAAGATCTTCTCCAATTTTGCCCATATCATTAAAATCTGGACCAGAATTTACAATCACTAAATTCTCTAAATACTCAGGATGTTTTGCAGCCATTTCAAAAGCGACTGCTCCTCCCATTGAAAAACCAACAATGGTTACTTTACTAATATGGAGTTGGTCTAATAGTTGCTTTACGTCTTCGGTCATTAATGCTACACTATACGCATCTTGTGGTTTTGTAGAGGCTCCATGACCTCGTAAGTCTACAGCAATAACACGACGGGTTTTAGAAAAGAAAGGGACTTGTGCGTCCCAATCTTTTTTAGTGGATCCTAGTCCATGAAGCAGCAGAAGAACTTTCCCTTGGCCGTGATCTTCATAATCTAGTTCTATATTGTTCACTTGAATTTTTAACATGTCTTAGAAACTTAGTTTACAGTGGACTTCTTTTGTTTAAGACTGAATTGGTACTTTAATTCAAAAGAAACTAAGGTTTCAATTATTGGTGAAGCAACAAACTCTCTGTTTTTAGCATTTAATAAGTTGGTGATGCTTAGTCCCATTGATAATTGGTCTGTAACGTTGTAGCCTGCATTGGCATCTATAGTGAAACCTCCTAATTGACCGTAATTCCAAGTTCTTCCGACTTGGGCGTTTTCAACAATTTCATTAACACCATCTCCATCTTGATCTTGTGTTTCTGCCGCAACGTTTATACCAGAGAAGAAATCGTATTTTTCAACAAAACGTCCGTAAACAGCGCCGTAAAATTTTCCTTTGTTATAATGAAATCCAACGCTAAATTTGTGATTTGGTGTATTAATCGGTAATTCACTTTCTAGAACTTGTCCGTCTAAATTTCCGTCATTGGCAAGGTCATCTGTATCTAAGTTACGACCGAAGTACGAATAGTTAACAGTCGTTCTAAAGTTATTATTGAAATAATAGTTTAAACCAATATCAGCACCATACGTATCTACGTGACCAAAGTTTAAATAGGTTAAAACAAACGAACCGTCAGAACCATCTACAAGATCTCCAATTGGAGTGTTACCAACATGGGTTACATTATTTCCATTTGCAGCATCTGCAACGTTAACTAATGGACTTATAAAATTATCCGATTGGTTATAGTACGCATTAACATCAATAAATAATTTTTCTGATAATTGACCTTTATACCCTATTTCATAAGAATTAATGGTTTCTACGTCTAATCTCGGAATTTCAGTGCCATCTGTTAAGGTAAACCCTTCACCATTTCCAATAACTAAACCGCCAAACAGGTTGCCTTTAAGGTTTAATATAGATGGTACAGCGATACCTTTTCCATAAGTTACTCTAAACGTTCCGTTGTTAAGCTTTTTAGTAACGGCTACTTTTGGGATGAAGTTGGAACCATATAAATCGTGATTATCATAACGTCCTCCTAATAAAAATCCCCATCCAGAATCGTCTAATTTATATTCTAATTGTGTATAAATTCCTGTTTGACCTAAATCAATTCCTCCTTCGTCAAAAAGGTAGGTGCCTTTAGAATCTGCCATATCTAATTGGTATTGTGCACCTAAAGTAACATGCAGTTTATCCCAACTATTATTGTATTGTGCTTCTGCATTAAAACGTTCTGAGGCATCTTTAAAAAGTGCACCACGTTGTAATGGAATGCCATCACCTTGATTAGGACCAAATTGAAACCATTGTTCTGTATATGACCGTTCGCGCGCTTCTGCCTCTGAAAACCCATTGTCTATAAACGACACATAATTTTGCGTTCTTTGGTTCATAGCATAAGTGTCTTCCGTATTACTCCATGTGTAATAAGTGTTAGCAAAGAAGTTTTTAGATACAAATTTTAACTGCGCCACATCAATACTCCAATCTTTAATTTGGTTACGACCAGCACTCGTAACTCCAATATTACTATTGTTACTATGGCCATAATATCCAATTATCTCAGAAGCTTTTGTTGGCTTGTAATACAACGAAGCACCATATTTTGAAGATTCAAAATCACGATCTAAATCTAATTCTTTGTACGCTTTTGTGCCTACATAAACACTATCTGCATAATTGAATTCTTTACCTTGAGAATGTTCAAAATGAAACTTATAAGCAAATTTTTCGTTGATCGCTTCAGCATGTCTTAATCGCGTGGTAAAAACACTTTGATTACCAAAACCTAAAGCTACAGTAGTACCTTCAGATTGTCTAGGGTTTTTAGTAATGGTACTTACTAAACCGTTATGTGCATTTGGCCCATAAAGTGTTCCGTTAGGGCCTAGTAATATTTCAACACGTGCAATGTCGTCTTTGGTCACTGTAGAGAATGATCCCATTGGCAAGCCGGTTGCAATTAATGTCGATAACCTATCGTCTGTAACTTGCAGATTTTTAGAATTGAAAGCTGAATTGAAACCTCTAATATTAATGCCTGTACCTAAAACACCTGTTCTTACGAAGTCAACTCCTTTTTGTCTAGAGGCTAATTCTCCAATATTAAAACTTGGAAATTCTTCGATATCTCTAGCGGTAATTATGTTAACGGTTGCAGGTACATCTGTAATTTTTTGAGGCTGTTTATTGGCTGTTAATACCACTTCATCTAAAACACTATTAGATTCATTTAGAGTAAGATTTAATGTGGTTGTATTTCCTCCTGTTACAGAAACACTTGTCGTTGACGTTCCGTAGCCAACATAAGAAACAGAAATGTCATACGTGCCTTCTACAATATTTTCTAGCATAAATTTACCGTCGTAATCGGTAATTGTTCCTTTATCTAAGGCTTTAATATGTACGGTAGCGCCAGATAATGGCATACCACTTTCTTCAGAAATTAATCCTTTAATGCTGCCCGTTTCTTGAGCAGTAACCATAAAAGAACTAATGAGGGTTAGTAAAAAAAATAATTTTTTCATAATTAGAGACTATTGATTAAGTTAGTTTGAGTGGCAATCTATTATGAAATTCAAACTAAACATTGATAAATTAACAAGCTTATTAGTGTGACTTTTTTAAAATTAGAGTTATTAAATTACGAATATCATAATATAAGCCTTGTTTTTACTGTAAAAACTAGATGTGTGACTTTAATTTTAAAAAGGCTTCGGGAAGGTTGTTTGAGAGTCGATCAATAACCTTAATCATCAATTGTTTTTGATTTTTTGTAGGTTGAATGTCTTTAAGAGGAGCTTTTATTTCGTCTAATAATCGTGAAGAATTAATCTGTCCTTCCATATATCTTGAAAGTGAAATACTCCATGAAATATTGGGTACGTAGTTATTCTGTTTTTGGCGTTCACTTTCCTTTTCTGTAAGGTTGAATTTTGAAGCTAATTTTAAAACGTCTTCGTATTTTTCTAGGATAATTAAGACGTTGATAAAAGACGTAAAAAAATGATGCCAACGATGGTTGAGCACTTCATTTTTATACTGTCGTAAAAACGTTTTTGCAGTAGCTTCTGCTAATTTATTTTTCTGAAGCTCGGCTAACACACGGATTTGGTATGAACAATAGCCTATTTTTTGATGGTAGTTGTGTGTTTCTTTATATAAATCGTGATGTTTTTCTAAAAGGCAGAAGGCTTTTTCGGGTTGGTGATTTCGTAATAAAATGGCGACCAAATTATTCAGATACATTAAAACATCATTGTTGTTTTGTCGTATGGATAAATAGCCATAAAACTCGGCTTTTTCAAATTCATCTTGTTTAGAGTGTAGTAAAACTCGACTCGCATAATAGTTAGAGAGCAAGCGTCTAGAGTACATTTCTCCTTGACTAAAATAATAGTCTATTTGGTCAAAAATGACTTTTAACTTATCATTCTCATTGTAATTAGTATACATAAAAGCGAGCAAGACAAACGCCTGATATCGGTTTTTACCATCAATATGTTCATCTTTAAACACTTCAAGTAACCACGTTTCTAAATGTTTTGTTTCGTTATTGTTACGAGTGTATTGGTTGGTGATTTCGGTTGTGGCGTCGTAAAGTTTGTCTTTTGTCGCTTTGGCTTCATTATAACTATCACTATAAGCATCTAAAAAATCGGCTACAATTTTATGATCTTTATAGCGCATTCTTACTAAGAGATACGATTTGTACTCTTTAGCAAGATCATATAAATTCTGAAAATTAAACTCTATATTTTTATAGATTGAAATGTAATGCAGAAAGGCTTTTTCTTCGTGTGATGCAATGGCATCGGTTAAAATCTTTTTTTGAAGAGACATAATCCAAGCAATAGTGGCATCAACATCTATGCTGGCTAATTTTTTTTCAACCCAATTTTTAATGTAAGAATATTTGCGCTTATCGATGTTATTATCAAAATCTACACGTTTATTATGAGATAATGCATTTGCGATGAGTAGCTCAATTATTTCAAGCTTTTCATTATCTGTAAATTGATATCGCGACTCTAAATATTTAGCTTCATTAGGAAGAATGGTTTTGCTAAATTCTGTAAACTTTTTAAGCTTTGTTTTCATTCTGCAGCTACAAATTCCTGAATAAGGGTATTAACTTCTGTTGGTTTTTCATACTGTACAAAATGTCCAGCATCTTTTACAAAGGTGATGTTTGCAGAGTTGATTTGCTTTTTTGCAATATCTGCTACGGTTTCAATGGTTAAATCTGGATTAAAATACCGATTAGGAATTAGCATATCCTTATCACCAAAAATAACTAAAGTCGGTTGTGTAATTTGTTTAAGCTCTTTAAATACAGTGTCATCTAACATTCCAGAAATACTGTTGACAATGGCTTTACAATGGGCTTCAAAATCGGATGCGTCTTTAATTTTCTTACGATCATTTACCATTTTAGAAACATCCTCTGGTTGCGCGTAAAAATTAAGGGCGTAATTTTTTTCAATTTGCTCATCAGTGGTATTTTCTACGGATTCTGGTGTAAAATAAGCTTTCATAAATGCAGCGTTTGTTTCCGAAAACTGTTCTAATCCAGCTGGTGCCACCAATATTAATTTTTCTATAGCATCAGGATAGGTGGTGGCTAATTTTATACTCGCTTGGCCTCCCATGGAATGTCCTATGAGGATGGTGTTTTTTAAGTCTAGTTCTTTAATGAATTTGTATATAATTTCAGCGAAATAGGTTGGAGTATAGGCAGCTTCAGGTTTTGAAGATTTTCCATAGCCTGGTAAATCTAAAGCAATACACGTGTAGTTTTTTCTTAATGTGTTAATGTTTTTCGCCCAAGCATCAGAATTACTGCTTAAGCCATGCACAAAAAGCAATGTTTTTTCTCCATCTCCTTCTTTAACGTAACTTATCTCTAAACTATCTAAAGTCGTAGATTGGGTTTCAAAATTGTATTCAGACATTATGTCTTTCATGAGTGGTTTAGAGTTTTGGGTAAATACAGTCGTGTTAATCAGTATAAATATGAGTAGTATGCTAAGTCTTTTCATGGTGTTGATCATTGTTCCGATTTAATGGAGTTAAAATATTTAAAGAGTTTCTTTCGGGATACTTTTCCTAAACTCGTTAATGGAATGTCGTCTAAAATAAATATATACTTTGGGTGTTTAAAAGCCACTAGGTTTGTTGTGAGTGTTTTACGTATGTCTAAAACGGTAAGGGCTTCGCTTTTTGAAGTTACAAATGCTATGCCACATTCTCCCCATTTTTCATCCTTTACACTTAAAACAACTGCTTTTTTAATGTCGTTAATGAGCTCTAATTGCACTTCTATTTCTTGCGGATAAATATTTTCTCCTCCAGAAATATACATGTCGTTTTTACGCCCTTTCATATATAAAAAACCGTCATCATCACAATAAGCAAAATCACCGGTAAATAGCCAACCCTTTTTTATTTTGTTGCTTGTTTTAACTGAATTGTTCCAATAACCAGGCGTCACAATATCTCCTTTTATACAGAGTTCTCCAACTTCGTTTGCTTTAACGGTTTCTCCATTTTGATTCACTATTTTTAAATCCAAATAGAAATTAGGTTTACCAATAGAATTGGGTTTTAACTCTGCCATATTATGATGTAAAGAGGTGATGCTTGGTCCGGCTTCTGTTAAGCCATAACCTGGTCGGATATAAATGTTTTTTTCGTTTTTCCAGAAGCTTACGAGTTCTGATGGTACTTTCTCTCCTCCAGAAATGATGTAACGTAATTTTTTAAGATTAACCTCTTTAAAAACTGGTGTTTTTTGCATCATTAATAGCATGGTTGGTAAGGCCATGAATAAGGTTGTTTTATTGAGCTCTAAAAGACATAATATTTTTTCGGCATCAAATTTTTCGAGCATTCCAATATGTGCACCTTTGTGTAATAATGGTGTAATAAAAACGTTCCATCCAGAAGTATGGTAAGGAGGTAAGGTGTTTATTGTGGAATCTCTAAAGGTAATTCCCAATTGCATAGAGGTGTTAAGGCTATTCCAAAAGAGCATTTTATTAGTGTAAATTACCCCTTTTGGAGTTCCTGTAGTACCAGAGGTATAGAAAATAAATAAAAGGTTATCTTCTTTAATCTCAAAGGTTTTGTTGACTGAGCAATCTGAGTTTTCAACATAATCTGCTAATACTTCAAACGTTAAAACCTCTAAATTTTGAATTGGTAACTGTTCAGCTTTGTCTTTGTGGTTGTTATTATGAATAAATAATCGCGGTGTGCAATCGATAACTAATTTAGAAATTTCGTTAACAGATTGGCGATAATTTAATGGTACAATTACCAATCCCATGCGTTGGCAAGCCACAAAAAGCACCATGTATTCTAGGCCGTGGTCTGCTAAAACGGCAATGCGGTCTCCTTCTTCGAGATTGCGTTCAGTAAATTTATGGACTAAACGATTGGCATAGGTGTGTAAGTCGCTATACGTATAACTTTTATTAGCGTCATATGATGTAATAGCAATCTTATCGGGCGTATAATCTGCCCATTTAGCGGTCCAATCTAGTGTGTCCACGTTCTATTTTTTTAGTGTCTAATTTGTAAATACTATAACCAACGATTAATGATGTTATAATGCCGATGGCTGCTGAAACTCCTGGGTTGTTAACAGGCTCTTGCATGTATGGTGTAATTCTGCCGTAATAAATCCCGAAATGCACTACAATAGCTGTGCTACTTGCTATAAAAACCGATCGGGTAGATACATGTTTTAAAAATGTACCAAACAAAACCGGAACAAAAGCAGCAGCAAAATAAGCATACACACCATTTTGAGCAAAAATAGCCACACTCACATCTGGGTTTTTAATCTGTTCCCAACTGAGTAAAAAGCTCACAATACCCAAAACAATAATCACCACCTTATTAATGGTTATGGTGTTTTTGGTGAATTTATCTTTAAACAGTGGATTTATAATATCTGAAGTAATAGTTATAGATAAAGACTGAATTAAACTCTCTAAAGTGGATAATCCTGCGGAAATTAATCCCACTACAATGACCAAACCAATTCCAACTGAAAATTTGGTTACGACGTAAGTTGGTATGATTTCATCCATTCGTAGTTTCTCTCCGTTAACCATAAAATCTGGAAAGCTGATACGTGCATATAAACCAACAATTACGACTAAAAAGAACACAATCATAAAAGCAATGCCGCTAAACAAATAGGTGTTTATTTTACTTGAATCTTTTAATAAGAGCGATTTTGTGATAATATGTGGTTGACAAACGATAGCAACTCCTATAACGATTTGGGTGGCGATGATTTCAAAATAATCTCGAAACAGAAAGCTTTCTGTATTTGTGGGTTTTGTAAGATTTGGGTCAATGGCATTCAATTTATCAAAGAATCCAGTAATACCATCTGCGAAATATTCGGAACCTGAACCTATTAAAATTAAGGCCACAATACACATTATTATCGCCTGAATGGTGTTGGTGTATACCATAGAATTCGCACCTCCAAACATCATATATCCAAATACAAAGGCTGTAATTCCCATTAACACATAAAATGGATCAGCATTCAGGGATTTTGAAATCACTTGTGTTAATCCAACATTAATAAGCACAATAAATGTAATGAGTAAAAGGGCGATGATGCCAAAGAAAAAGGCATATTTTTTACTGTTGTAGCGTTTACCAATCCATTGTGCCATGGTGGTTGCTTTTACGGCATTACCTTGTTTTACGAAGCCTTTTGTAAAAACGATTAACGAAATAAAAGCCGCAATTGGCAATACAATGGCAAAAGAGATCACTCCTGAAATTCCGTAGAGTGCAATAAATCCTGGGTTGATAATAAAGGTTGCGGCACTGGTCATTGAAGCTGCTAAAGATAAGCCAACAACCCACGACGGAAAGCCAATTGTACCAACGGCATAATCGTTTATACTCGTATTTTTTCGAGCTCCTCGGATTACGAAAAATAAGATGACGGCAGCGTACACTCCCAATAAAATCCACATGTAAGTTACCAATTGGTCTGATGCAATCATTTGAAATAAAGTCTTTAAAACAAAGAACAATCTTTATATTATTTTTAGTGCTACTATTTGGTTTTATAAAGGTGTGACTTTAGTACATAACTATGGTATGAATAGCATTATGCTAAATATAACAATAATATCATTAGATATGACTTTAAATTAATTTCAGGCGTTTTTAACAATTTTGAAGTGTTTTGAGTTTTGAATTATTCAGGCCAAATAGTTTCAAATTCTTCACAAACGATGAGCATGTCTTCGGTTGGTGTTTCTTCGCTTTGTTCTAAGGCATTGGCGAAAAAGTCCCAATGCGCTTTTTTCCATTTTTGAAGTGGGTCTGTAGTTGTTCCCATATCTAAAGCGGCATAAGCTTTAGAAATTTGATAGAAAGGAATTGTATCTACCTTTTTAATTTCAATTATAGCTTTTGCTTTTCCATCAAAATCAGTAATAATATGTTTAGTTCCTCTTTTTGGTAAATCTGCATTTGCTTCTTTGTACCAAGCGTATAGACCAGAACTAGCTTTCTTCTTACCATTTAAGACCAATGCTGCTAACCGATTGGCATCATCTTTATTATCATGAAAATACCAAGATTCTGGGAGCTTGTCTTTTTGAAATTCGGGATGAGATGCGGTGTACGTATGCCACATGTCGTAAACCGATTGGTCAATGGAGTTTTCTGTTTGTATTTCAGTTTTTGTTTCGTTTTTACAACTCGATACAATTAATAGCAGAAGAATAAATGCGATGTATTTCATTATTCTAAAGTACTAAAAAAACAAAAACAGCAACCCATTTGGTTACTGTTTCTCGATTATAAATCTATTGTAGATTTGAAGTTTGTTATATACTTAAGATAGGTCTAAGCCACCTTTTTTAGTAAATCAAAACAAGGACATTTTTTACATCGCTTGTTTTCCGCTTTTTTATATTTTTTACAGCACTTGGATTTTACATTGTCAAGTGTTTCTATACCAGCAGCCGCCAGAACTTTAATCCGTTCTTTTTTTAGCTTTTTATTTTTCTTCTTTTTGCCCATTGCATAAAAAATCAATAGTGCAAAAATAACTATTTATACTTAATCTAAATAAAATTTAACATTTTGTCATTAGCCAATGAACTACAGATGCAATATAGCTTATAAGTTTATGTTTAATTCATTTTGGGATCTGACCTGAGAACGCCAGCATTGGTGTGTACGTTTCCTACTTCAGTAATAACGACACCTTCTGGTCCTGCCATTTGCCAATGTGGTGATTCAGCCTCAGCTAACGAAGCAAAATCTCCTTCATTGGCTTCAATAATATGATTGGTGCTTACTTTTCCATCCCAGTGGTTTTGTGGAACTACCACTTGTGGAAACTGATCACGATTGTTTTCGCCTACACCAACGATGTAGCTTTTTCCATGTCGTACGAGCCAACCTTCCATTTTTACAGGATTACCTTCTGCGGCAAAATGCATATGCTCGCCTAACATTTGGCCTGGTAATAGAAAGATGTCCATGAGCATATATTGGTCTTCCTCGTTATTTACAAACATAACTGAGGCTAATCCTAATTCTGCATAGTTGCCTTGATTATAATCGGTCAGCCATATTTTTTCGCGTAGACCTTCAAAAATGGGATAATTATGATATTCTAGCATTTCCATTAAAGCATCTTTTGCCTTTTCTTCTAAGAATTGGCCTTCAGCATCATAAAATTGCTCATTAGAGAATTTTAATTCTTTTTTATTGGTAGGTTCAACAACTTCTACAGTATCTATCGTTTTGTTTTTGTCGTTCTTATTAGCACAGCTATAGCATAATAGAGTAAGCATTAAAACGGTTAATAGACATCGTATTTTCATAAAAAATTATTTTAATATTTAAAGTAGATCATAATGACTTTAAATATAACGTAACTAAATATGAATATTTTATGCTTGTTTCAATTTATAATAGGATTTTTAGAGTCGCTATTATTACCACCATTATATTTTTAATTTCTAAATATTTTAAGTGAAAAAAAGTGGAATCGATAATGCTGTTTTAGAGTTTTTTGTCTAAAATGACTATGTAAAACCGATGAGTTTAATAATTATGCACTAGGTGTATCAGCTGCTGAGCTTACGGTTAGTTGTTGTATGTCTCTATCAAACAAATACAATCCGCCTTTATCATCTCCAATCATCTTCACTTTATCTAAGATAGTTCTTGCCATAGCTTCTTCTTCAATTTGCTCTGATACGTACCATTGTAAAAAGTTATGGGTCGCATAGTCTTTTTCTTGTAAAGAAATGTGTACTAATTCGTTGATGCTTTCTGATACGAAAATTTCATGTTCTAAAAGTTTTTCGAACATAGCTTTATACGAAGAAAAGGTTACACTTGGCGCTTTAAGTTCAGAGACATGTGCATGTCCTCCACGTTCATTAATAAACTTTACGAGTTTTAGCATGTGTTCACGCTCTTCATCTGATTGACTGTACATAAAATTAGAAATGCCTTCAAGTCCTTTTACTTCGGCCCAAATGGCCATAGCTAAATAGGCTTGTGATGATTCTGCTTCGATTCTTATTTGTTGGTTTAATGCGGCTTCTATAGACTTTGATAACATAATTTGTATGTGTTTTAAACAAATATAAGCATAGTTAAATCACTTTTGAAGCTTTTCTTCTTTAGAAATTAACTCTAAAAATAAAAGTCTTGTGCTAGGCGAAACGTATTGGCATGGGCATTTACAATGGTTTTTATGTCTGGTGAATAACCTCCTCCCATGCTACACATTATTGGGATTTGATTTAATTTACATTGCTCTAAAACAAAACGATCTCTGGCTTTACAGCCTTCAATGGTTAGGCCTAGTTTGCCTAATTTGTCGGTTTTAATCACGTCAACACCGCATAAATAGTAAATGAAGTCTGGTTGTTGTTGCGCAATGAGTTTTGGTAATGTGTTTTTTAAAAGTTTTAAATAGGCAGAGTCGTCAGTATCATTTTCTAAAGCGATATCTAAATCACTAACTTCCTTTTTAAAAGGATAATTGCTTTTACCATGCATTGAAAAGGTGAAAACGGAATCGTCATTCTGAAAAATTTCTGCTGTGCCATTACCTTGATGCACGTCTAAATCTACGATTAAAATCTTTTTAACGAGACCTTTATTTTGAAGATAACGCGCAGCAATAGCTTGGTCATTCAGCATACAAAATGCTTCTCCACGATTTGTAAAGGCATGATGTGTGCCACCTGCAATATTCATGGCAATGCCATGTTGTAAAGCAAATTCACTCGCTTTTATGGTGCCATCGGCAATGTGTATTTCACGCTGTACCAAAGCTCTGCTTAGGGGAAATCCTATTTTACGAGCCGCACGTTGGTTTAGAGTGATATTTATTAAATCATAATAATATTCAGGATCATGAATAGCAACAATATATTTATCATTAGGTTGTTCTGGTTCAAAAAAATTAATGTCTTTACAGGTACCTTCATACAGTAATTGTTGTGGTAACAATTCATATTTTTCCATAGGAAAACGATGGCCTGCAGGTAAAGAATGTTTATAGATTGGGTGATACGCTATTTTTAACATTACAACTTAAAAAGATTAGGCTTCCTAATTCATAAGGACTGTTTTTTCTTCAAAAATAAAAATGCCATCCCTAGTTATGCCTTCAATGAATAAGGTAATTGGTATTCTAGGGCGTTCTAATTTGAAACTTGTATTACCGTTTTTATCAATATTTAATTGCGGTTTCCAACCAACTACTCCATAAGATTTGTAAAATGAATCACCTGTATTTCTATATTTAGGTACGTAGTATGTTTTTTCTACACTAAACGTTAATGGAAGTTTAAACTCCTTCATGGTGCTTTTGTCGTAATTTGATATGGTACTAATCTCATTCAAATAAATTTTAATAACACCGCTTTCGCCTCTTAAACCTTGACCTATTCCTGTTTTATTAATTTCTATATAGTCAATATTTTCTATACTATACCGGTTTAAAATACTTGTATCATATAAAAGCATATTGTCTAAATAAATTAACATTGGTGTATCTGGGCTGTAAGTAGAACGGACGTCTAGTCCGCTTGTTGAATCATCCACAAATAAGCCTTTAGAGATTAAAAAGTTAGTTAAAGTGGTAAATGTTTTTTTGTCTTGTTCATCAAAAACAGTGATATTTCCTCCTACGCTGTTGTTCAATTTTTCTAATCGCTGTTTATTATAGCTAGCGTTAGATTTTATAGTGACTTCGTCTAGCTTTTGTACGTTATTAGCATTGTTGAATATAAAATTACTGCGATATTGACTAAGACTTTCTAGTAATTTATAATCGGGTTTAGGAGTTAGTACCTTATTGTTATCGTTAAGAGGAGGTATGATACTTGGGAAATACTGTAAATACAATATGGCAGGTAATAGACCATCACTTTCAGTCATTTTTGAAAGTTTAATTGTAGTCGCCTCTTCAGGAAAAGTGTTTTCAATTAAAAAACTCTGATCTGTATCATTAGCCGTGAAGGTTCGTGGAGCATCATTATTTACAGAATGCAATAGGTAGTTGATTTCCTTACCGCTATTCTTGTCCTTAGACGTAAGGTTAGCTTTTATAGTAATGCCTTGTTCAAAGGCGAATTTAATGTCAGGTTCAGTATTAAAAATTTTATCCCAATTATAGCTACTCCAACCTTGCGTTATGAGTAGATTATCTAATTCATATTTCTTTTTAGCATCGATATCTGTAAAATAGTATCTCGATTGTTCAATAGTACCTTTAATGTAAGGTTCTAAAAACACGTAAGACATTAGATTGTTATGGCTAGTATAAGATTTTGTTTCTTGTGGTAAAACGGAAATACTTAAGGAGTTAAAAGTATCAACATTTATAGCTTTAAAATTAAGATTTACAGTTACGGAATCTTTAGTTTTATCGGTTGTTACAGTATCTGTTTTTAAAATAGAAAGACCTTCATAGTTGAAGAATAAACGTTCTGCAATCGGTTGATCGTTTTCATTAAAAAGGGTGAGTGTATTAATACCAGTAGCCGTACTGCTGTATTCAATTGCTCTTGTTATTTCTGTCGAATCCGTAAAGTAAACATCCATAATATCAAATTCGTCTCCATTATGAATCATTAAGGTGTGTCTTTTATTTTTAATAGTTTCAAGTGTTTTGTCATTTGTAATGAGCGACACAAAAACTTTAGAATTTAAGCTTTTAAGTGCTATGATGATGCCTTCATCTTCTAGGTTTTGGTTAATATTAAACGTAAAATCTTTATTTGTGTTCTTGATGTTCACTTTGTAATGGTTGCCAATTTCTGGTAATAATTGAAATTTCCCAATGCCAAATTGATTGGTTTCAAAAGAGGTTAGCAGTTCATTATTTTTATCTACAACTTCACCTTTAGCATAAGGAATACCAAAACCAAGTTGGTCTTTAATAACAACACCTACAACATTAACCACACCGTTTAGTAAGTGGCCACTTTCTGGTAAAAATTGGGCGTCAATTTTATTATCTATTCGTTTTTCATCAGCATAGTCTTCAGTATCCGCATCAATAACTCTAATGGATTCTGAAAAATAATTTTTCTCATTAAAATTAAGCATCCAATTGGTGTATGCTTTTATTTTATAGTGGCCAGACTTAAAAAGTGAGTCGATTTCAAAGGTGTTTGATGCGACTCCATCCACAACTTTTATTAATTTTTGTTTTAATATAGTGTCATCTTTATCCGCAATACTTACATATAGATTTGTAGTAAGAAAAGATGGTTTTTTATCTTTTTTGTCTAGGACATAAGCTGTAAAAGCGATGTCTTCTCCTTTAATGTAGTTAGATTTATTGAGATGTAAGTAAACCACTTCGCGAGCAGCTTCTGTATACTCCTCGTAACTGTCTAAAATTTGAGAATCTTCTTGAGCGTTTATCGAAACAAAACTTAATAACAAAAGAATAAAAACAAAAGGGCAAGAATATAGAGAGCTGTTGATTTTCATAATATTTAATATTAAAATCTAATTTATTGAAATTATTTTTTCTTCAAAAATAAAAGAGCCAGCATTAGTAATACCTTCAATATATAATGTAATAGGCATGCTTGGACTAGCAATTTTTAAATTTACATTATTATTTCTATCTAAATTGGTAAAAGTCTTCCAATCTACAACACCATAGGATTTGTAAAATGAATCACCTGTGTTTCTGTATTTTGGTGTATAATATTTTTTTTCAGGACTAAAAGCTAAAGGGACTTTAAATGAATTTACCGTTTTTTTATCAACAGCCTTTGAGTTTTTAAACTTTGTGTATAAACGAAGTACTCCAGATGAGCCTCTCATGCCTTCACCTATAGCAAATCTGTTGATTTCTATATAATCTATTTGAGATAAATCGTATCTATTTAAAATGCTTGTATCTATTAAGCGCATATCATTTAAGAAAATGGCGAAAACTCCTCCGCTATACGTGGACACTTTTAATCCATTATCATCAATCATTTGGCTAAGATCATCTCCGTTATCAGCGGATAATCTTGGGCTACCAACGTTATTTCCCAAAGCTATATTTTCTTGTTGAACAGCGGTATTAACCATACTTGATGATTCTGTTACTAATAAGCCTTGAGCCATTAAATAATTATTAAGTGTTAAATATGATCTAATATCTTCCTCATTAACAACTTTGACTTCTCCAAATCGTCCAAAACTTAATTCTTCTATTCTTTTTAACTTTTTATCTAATTTTGTAGTTAAAGTAACTTCTTTAAGTTGCTGTACATTAGGTGAGTTAAGAATAAAATTGGTGTTGTGTGTATCAAAACTCTCCTTTAATTTGTAGTCGGTTTTAGGTGATAATAACAATTTCTCATCTTTTAATTGAGGAATTATTCGTGGAAAATATTGTAGATATAATTTCGCAGGTTGCAGTCCTTTGTTTTCAGTAACTTTAGAAAGATTGAGTTGGTTATTGTCTTCAGGAAAAATATTTTCAATTAAGAAACTCTTATCTGGTCGTTGCACATTTAAAATTCTAGGGCTTTCATTATTTATTGCATGCAATACAAAATTAAGATCTGAACTATCGTTTAAATCCTTTTCGGTAAGGTTAGCTTTAATGGTAATGCCTTGTTCAAAAGCGTGGGTTAATTGGGATTTAGTCTTATAAATTTTATCCCAATTATAACTGCTCCAACCTTGTGTTAGTAGTAAATTATCTAGTTCATACTTCTTTCTATCGTCTATATCTGTAAAGTAGTATTTTGCTTGTTCAATAGTGCCATTAACATAAGGTTCTAAAAACGTGTACGACAACATATTGTGATGCCTATTATAAGATTTGGTTTCTTGCGGCAAAACAGAAACACTTAAAGTGTTAAACGTATTTGGATTTAAAGTTTTAAAATTAAGGTTTAGGCTTACCGAATCTTTCGTCTTCTTAGCGGTTATATGATGGGACTTTAAAATATGAATGCCTTCATAATTAAAAAACAAACGTTCTGCAATAGGTTGGTCATTGTCGTTAAAAAGCGTTAGTGTATTAACACCTGTCGCTACATTATTATACTCAATGGTTGTTGTAATTTCTGTATTATCAGTAAAGTAGATGTCCTTAATATTAAATTCATCTCCATTATGAATCATTAAGGAGTGCTTCTTATTTTTAATTGTTTCTAGTGTTTTTTCATTTGTTATGAGCGACACAAAAACCTTAGATTTTAAACTTTTAAGAGAAATTAAAACACCTTCATTTTCAATTTTATGATTGAGAAGAAAGCTAAAATCTTTATTGTTATTTGTGATATTTATGTTGTAGTGATTACCAAATTCTGGCAACAATTGAAATTTTCCAATACCAAATTGGTTGGTTTCAAAAGATGTTAAAACTTCATTGTTTTTATCTACAACATTACCTTTTGCATAAGGAATACCAAAACCAAGTTGGTCTTTAATAACAACGCCTATAATATTAACAACACCGTTTAATAAGTGGCCGCTTTCTGGTAAAAACTGAGCATCAATTTTATTGTCTATTCTTTTTTCACTAAGATCGTTTTCATTATCAGGATTGAGTATTCTAATAGATTCTGAAAAATAATTTTTTTCATCAAAATTAAGCATCCAATTGGTATAGGCTTTTATTTTATAGTTTCCGGAAGAAAATGTGGAGTCCACCTCAAATGTGTTTGAAGCCACACCATCTGTTACTTTTATGAGTTTTTGTTTTAAAACCGTTTTATTTTTATCTTCAATACTTACGTATAAATTAGTGGTGATAAAAGACGGTTGTTTACTTTTTTTATCTAAAACGTAGGCTGTAAAACCAATGGGCTCACCACTAATATATGTAGATTTGTTAAGGTGTAAGTACACCACTTCTCGAGCAGGCGTTGTATAGGCTTTATAAGTCTCTACAATTTGTGAAGATTCTTGGGCTTCTGAGACATTAATCGAAAAAGAAAAAATAAAAAGCGTGGTAAATAGAATTCTAACCGAGTTGCGTAAAGTTTTTAGCATAGTTTTTGGTTTTAGAGATTAGAAATGTTAAAAAATTAACATCACAAATACTATGCCACCAAAATTATAATTACTACTAGTTCAGTTAAATTCGAGACTGGTATGTTACTTATGCAATTTAAGCTGTATGCGTTTCCGAGCGACATCGACTTCTAGAACTTTTACAATAATTTGTTGGTGCAAATGCACATGTTCATTAACGTCTTTAACAAAGCTATCCGATAAATTTGAAACATGAATCAGTCCACTTTCTTTAATCCCAACATCTACAAAACACCCAAAATTGGTGATGTTATTAACGATTCCTGGTAATAATTGTCCTTCGTGTAAATCAGTAATGGTTTTTATATTTTGGTTGAAAGTGAATACTTTTGCTGTTTCTCTGATGTCTAAACCTGGTTTTTCAAGCTCAGTAATGATGTCTTGAAGCGTAGGCAAACCAACTGTTTCTGTGTAATATTTTTTTAGATCTATTTTTTGAAGAATCATTTTGTTTCCAATCAAGTCTTGAAGCGAAACCCCTTCGTCTTTAGCCATTTTCTCGACGATTTTATAGGTTTCAGGATGCACAGAAGAATTGTCCAATGGATTTTTGGCATCGCGAATTCTTAAGAAGCCAGCAGCTTGTTCGTATGCTTTTCCACCTAAACGTGGCACTTTTTTAATATCGTTTCTCGATGTAAAGGCTCCGTTTTCGTTTCTGTAATTAAAAATATTTTCTGCTAATTTTGGTCCAATTCCAGAAACCGAACTGAGTAGCGGTGTACTGGCAGTGTTAATGTTAACACCAACGGCATTCACACAATTCTCAACGACAACATCGAGTTGTTTTTGAAGCTTTGTTTGATCCACATCATGCTGGTATTGCCCAACTCCAATAGACTTAGCGTCAATTTTTACCAACTCAGCTAAGGGATCTTGCAAACGTCTTCCAATAGAAACCGACCCTCTAACCGTTACATCGTAATTGGGGAATTCTTCACGTGCAATTGTTGAAGCCGAATAAATACTCGCGCCAGCTTCACTAACGACAAACACTTGGATATCGTTTTTAAATTGAATTTTTCGAATTAAAGCTTCGGTTTCTCGTGATGCTGTTCCGTTTCCAATCGCAATCGCTTCAATTTTATAAGCTTCGACTAAAGAAGAAATCTTTTTTATAGCTCCAATACTATCATTTTTTGGGGCATGTGGATAGATGTTTTCATTGTGTTTTAAAGCACCTTGAGCATCTAAACACACGATTTTACAACCACTTCTAAAACCAGGATCGATGGCTAAAACGCGTTTTTCGCCAATAGGTGAGCCTAATAATAATTGCTTTAAATTTTTAGCAAAAACAGTAATCGCAGATTCATCGGCTTTTTCCTTTGCCTTTTGAAGTGCTTCATTACTTAATGACGGAAACAATAAACGTTTATAAGCGTCTGAAATCGCTAGTTCTATTTGGTCTGCGCAAGCATTTTGGCTTTTTATGATTCTATGATCAATACGTTCTAAAACTCTAACGGCATCAACTTCAATTTTCACACGGATAAAGCCTTCGCTTTCTGCTCTTAAAATGGCTAATAACCTATGTGAAGGAATTCGTGATAGAGATTCAGACCAATCGAAGTAGTCTCGGAATTTTTGGGCTTTTTCGTCTGTAGATTTAGACTTAATTACTTTGGTCGTAATTTGAGCATGACGCTCTAATTCATTTCTGAGCGTATTCCGAATATCCGTACGTTCATTAATCCATTCAGCAATAATATGTCTAGCTCCTTCTAAAGCGTCTTCCACAGATGTAACATCTCCTTTAACATATTTAAACGCGATAGATTCGATGTCATTTGCCTTTTGGCTCATTATGATTTTAGCCAAAGGTTCTAAGCCATTTTTACGAGCTGTTTCGGCTTTTGTTTTTCGTTTTTTCTTGAAGGGTAAATACAAATCTTCAAGCGTTGTTGCGTCTTGTGCTTGTTCAATCTTCAGTTTTAAGTCGTCAGTTAAAACGTCTTGTTCTTCCAGAGCTTTTAAAATGGCGATTTTTCGTTTTTCTAAAGCTTCAAACAGCTCTTTGTATTTAACGATATCTCCAATTTGCACTTCGTCTAAATTTCCTGTGGCCTCTTTCCTGTAGCGCGAAATAAAGGGAATGGTGCAGTCTTCATTCAATAATTGAACGGTACTTTTTATACTGCTTTTAGGTAATTGGGTGAGTTGAACTATGTAATCTATCATCATAAAAAAAGACCTTATACGTTTTAGAGTATAAGGCCTGTAAGATATTTAACTCGGCTGTAATTGCCGAATGATTTAACAAAAGTTATTCATTAGAACCTGCCTCTTGTTTGGCATCATTAATCATGTCTTCATTAGGAACAATGGCAATATTAACACGTCTATTTTTAGAACGTCCTTCTGCTGTTGTATTATCGTACATCGGTTGTTCTTCACCAAACCAGTGTGTTGTAAACCGACCACTACTTAAACCTTTTCCGGTTAGGTAATTGGTTACAGCTTCTGCTCTGTTTTTAGATAACGTCATATTGTAAGCATCATTACCTGAACTATCTGTATGCCCAACAACTAAAATATTAGTATCTGGATATTCTAAAAATACGGCAGCTAGTTTATTTAATGATTCCTGAGACTTGGCATTAATATTATACTTTTCAGTATCAAAATAAACACCACTTTGCTCATCAAAGGTCAGTACGATACCATCATCAACACGTTCTACGGTGGCTCCAGGTATTTCATTTTCAATTTCCTGCGCTTGCTTATCCATTTTATTTCCAATAAGGACTCCAGCGCCTCCGCCAACAACGCCACCAATTACAGCTCCTAATTCGCTATTGTTTCCGTTTCCAACGTTATTTCCAATGATGGCACCTAAAAGAGCGCCACCTGCAGCACCAATAACTCCGCCTTTTTGTTTGTTATTGGCATTATCTACAGCCTTACAGCTTGTCATCAAAACTAAAAGTAATGATAAGGCTATGGCTAAATTTGTTTTATAATTGAATAGTTTCATATTTGTTTAAATTTTTGAAAAGTTCATGTTAATAGTGATGGGCTTTCCATCTAAAGTCACAATTTGTTGCCACTGCATAACGGTTTCAGAAAGTGATGTGAGTTCTAGTCTGAACCCTGCGTTAGTTTCAGATTTACCTTTTTCATTGGTAGGTTTTAATAGGAAATTATACAAACCTGTATCTTCGTTAACTTCATCTATTGTGAATGCGAAGTAGCGTTGATCTGCCTCACAAGTTAATCCTGAAAGGGTATAGTTTCCTGTATTGTTATTCGGTATAAATTGCCAAGTGCTATTTTCAAAACAGGCTTTTTCTGCATCGTTAAGTAGTGTGATTTTTAAATCTCCAATGGCTGAAGTTTTTATGGACGTTAATGTCCAATCTCCTTTAATCGTTTTTTTGGATTGACGAACTGTTTTAGAAGAACCACAAGCTAAAAAGCAAAAGGTAATAAGTACTAGTACTATATTTTTCATTGTTTTGAGTATTGTTTCAATTCAAAATTACTCAAACAGGGAAGGGTGCATTATTTCAAAAGATTAAATTGTTGATGCATTAGCTAAATGGTTAATCATTAAAACAGTTTCTAATCATCATTTCACAAGATGAATATTTGTTAGAAATTTCTTTAATTTGTTTTAAAGCTTGTTCTATTTTATTTCTCTCATGATAAGCAGTAACTGAGCCACCAAAGAATAGGCTAATAACAACTGTGAGTATTCCAGTTTTAGTTTCAATATTATCTAGATTTAGACTCGGAATGGTTTTGATATAGTTTAATACAAAATCGTCGTCGATATGTGTAAATAAGTAGGTTTTTATCTCTTCGTTATATTTAGAAAATGATTCAATCTCAGGCATATTTCCACCAGTTCTAATGAGGCGTTCTGCCTGAGCTTGCAAATCTTTAACTTGTCTTGTTATTGAAGGTTTTGTCATTAACTAATCTGCAGTCCGTTATTAACTCCGTCGATATCAGGATTAACAAACACCAAATTACCGCTTTCATCCTCAGTCATTAATATCATTCCTTCACTTTCAACACCCCTTAATTTTCTTGGTGCTAAATTGACTAAAACCGTAACACGTTTTCCAATAACGTCTTCTGGTTTAAAACTTTCAGCGATACCAGAGACAATCGTTCTTGTGTCAATACCTGTGTCTACTTTTAAGATGAGTAGCTTTTTAGTTTTTGGCATTTTTTCTGCTTCGAGAATGGTTCCTACACGTAAATCTAGTTTGGTAAAATCTTCAAAAGTGATTTCTTCTTTTTGCGGTTCAGCTACTTTATTGGCCGCTTCGTTAGCTTTTTTACTCGCAATTAATTTTTCAAGTTGCTTATCAATTTCAGCATCTTCAATTTGAGAAAATAGTAAATCAGCTTTTCCTTCTTGTAGTTTATGTTCTGCCGGAAGTAGAATATCTTTTGTTGAAACATCTTCCCAAGAAGCATCATTATAATTTAAAATACCTTTCAATTTTGTTGAAGTAAAAGGCAAAAATGGTTCCGATAAAACTGCTAATGCCGACGCAATTTGTAAAGCTACAAACATTACTGTTTTGGTACGTGCTTCATCAGTTTTTATTGTTTTCCATGGTTCTTCGTCTGCAAGGTACTTGTTACCCAATCGTGCTAAGTTCATCAATTCCTGGCTCGCTTCCCTAAAACGGTAACGCTCAATAGAACTCGAAATTACTGCCGGATAGGCTTTTACAGCTGCTAATGTTTCTTCATCAATAGCCAAATATTCGCTAGGTGTAGGAACACTACCATTGTAGTATTTGTTGGTTAAGACGGCTACACGATTGATAAAGTTACCGAAGATAGCCACCAATTCATTGTTGTTTCTAGCTTGAAAATCTTTCCAAGTAAAATCGTTATCCTTAGTCTCTGGTGCATTCGCTGTTAAAGCATAGCGTAATACATCTTGCTGATTAGGGAAATCAATTAAATAATCGGGTAACCAAACCGCCCAGTTTTTTGAGGTCGATAATTTCTGACCTTCTAAATTTAAAAATTCATTAGCAGGCACGTTTTCTGGTAAAATATAAGAGCCTTCTGCTTTTAACATGGATGGAAATATAATACAGTGAAATACAATATTATCTTTTCCTATAAAATGCACCAATTTAGTGTCTTCATCTTTCCAATAATCTTCCCAGTTTTTACCTTCGCGAGCTGCCCATTCTTTGGTAGAAGAGATGTAACCAATAGGAGCATCGAACCAAACGTAGAGGACTTTACCTTCGCCACCTTCAACAGGTACCGGAATTCCCCAATCTAAATCTCTAGTTACCGCTCTTGGTCTTAGTCCATCATCAATCCAAGATTTAACTTGGCCGTAAACATTAGGTTTCCAGTCTTTTTTATGACCTTTTAAAATCCACTCACGTAAGAATGCTTCGTGTTTATTTAAAGGTAAAAACCAGTGTTTGGTTTCTTTCAAAGTTGGTACATTACCAGTTATTGCCGATTTAGGATTTATTAAATCTGTCGCATTTAAACTGGATCCACAACTTTCACATTGATCACCATAAGCTTCTTCATTGCCGCATTTTGGACACGTTCCTGTTACAAAACGGTCTGCTAAAAACTGATTCGCTTCAGCATCGTATAATTGTTCAGTAACCTCTTCTACAAATTCGTTTTTGTCATAAAGGGTTTTGAAAAACTCTTGAGCCGTATCATGATGAATTTGAGCTGTTGTACGTGAGTAGTTATTAAATGAAATACCAAAATCTAGAAACGATTGCTTGATAATAGCATGGTATTTATCTACAATATCTTGTGGAGTGACTCCTTCTTTTTTGGCTTTAATAGTAATGGGCACACCATGCTCATCGCTTCCGCAAATAAAGGCAACATCATTTCCGGTTAATCTTAGGTATCTAGAATAAATATCTGCAGGCACATAAACACCAGCTAAATGTCCAATATGAATTGGGCCGTTTGTATATGGTAATGCTGCTGTTATGGTATATCTTTTAGACATGATTTTCATTTTTTTTGAAGCTACAAAAGTAAGCATTTTGTAGTGCCAATTATAATGAAATGTAGAAACGCTTTATCGAAATTTTTTAACATTTATTTAATAAAAACATAAATTAAACTACATTTAGCGCTTAATCAAACAAATTTATAAAAAATGAAGAATTTAAAACTACTTATTTTATTAGTGTCAATTAGCTTAGTATCTTTTTCTTGTGGAAGTGATGATGATGGCGATGGTGGGTCTAGCACAGGTTCAGGTATTTTAGTTTATGGTGATACGGAATATCAATTAAAAGCGGGAGTTATTGAGGATTATGGTGGATTTGAAGGTATATATAATTTTGATATATCTTTAGTAGACTCTAGACTAGAAGTTGTAGATGGTGAAGCTGTACCTACAAATGATACGTTTTCTGGAGTGTATTTTGAACTTTTTACATCAAATTCATCGGATTTAGAAGAGGGAGTGTATTCATTTGGAAACAATGTTGAATCGGGTGCCTATACATATGCTGAGGTTATCATAGATGCTGCTTTTGACGATTTTTATGATGAATTCGAAATTAATTCAGGATCTTTTACGGTTTTAGATGATGGTTCTTCTTATGAATTTGAATTTGAAGGAACGGTATCTAATGGTACATCATTTTCAGGTTATTATACAGGATCTTTATTGTCGTTTGATTACTCAAGTGATTCAGGTCGATCAGCGACTCCTAATGCAACAAAAACTAAAGCATTATTCAAATAATAATTTTATTAATTATTTTATAGAAAGAGATGGTCTTATTAATAAGGTCATCTCTTTTTTTATGCGATGAAACTTCTGACTGATTTAAATTGAAGATGAAAAGCGGAGTTATATTTTTAAGTATTATTCGATATTTAAATTGATAAGCTTCAGTTTTTACTTTTTATATTTACAAAAACTATGTTATGATTTTGAAAAAGTACGTTTCATACCTTATTTTACTTTTTATTATGGTTGTGAATACCGATGTTAATGCACAATTAGAAACTAATAAATCTTTAGAGATGACTTCAAAATTAATTCAGCCACCCTATTTAAAAGCAGGAGATACTGTGGCAATTGTCGCTCCATCTGGGATTTTAAAAAGTCGTGAAGGCGAAGTGCAACAAGCTGTTGCACTTTTAAAAAGATGGGGGCTGCATGCTGTTGTAGGGAAACATGTGTTTAGTAAATCTAATCATTTTGCAGGTACAGATGCAGAGCGTTGTGAAGACTTGCAAAATGCGATGGACGATCCTACAATTAGTGCGATTTGGTGTGCAAGAGGGGGTTACGGAACGGTTCGGATTTTAGATAAATTAGATTACACTGAATTTAAGAAACATCCAAAATGGGTTGTTGGTTATAGTGATATCACAGCTTTACATAATCAAGTGCATAATGAAGGGTTTCAGTCCTTACACGCTATAATGTGTGTGAGTTTAACCAAAGATTTGAATGATATAAAGGAATCCGTTGAAACGTTTAAATCGGCTATTTTCGGAAATCCTGAAAACTATACTTTAAAAGGCTCAAACTACAATAGAGTCGGAGAAACTTCAGGTGAATTAGTTGGAGGAAATTTAACAATGCTACATACCATGTTAGGATCTAAAGAAAGTCTTGATACCTCTGGAAAAATTCTTTTTATTGAAGAAATTGGAGAATACAAATATCATATAGATCGTATGCTGCAGAGTCTGAAACGTGCTGGTTATTTTGAAAATTTAAATGGCCTTGTTGTTGGTGATATGTCTAAAATGCGAAAAAACACCACACTTTGGGGAACTTCTGTTGAGCAATTGATTCTTGATGCATTAGAAGATTACGATTTCCCGATTACATTTAATATGCCTGCAGGTCATGAAAAAGACAACAGAGCTTTGGTTTTAGGAAGAAAAGTTGAATTAACGGTTGCAAAAGAGCAATCAACATTAAAATTTTCAGAATAACTTTTTTTGAAACTTGAAGAACAAAAGAGCACCTAAAGAATAAAGTCCAACGTCAATTATATCACTAGTATAACGCGTATTTATATGAGGCATTACGCATTCAAAATACATTGAAAAATAAATCGTTAAGACTAAAACCACACTGATAGGTGCATAAAGCATTTCGGTTTTTTTTATGATTCTTAAAACTGCTAAGCATGTACTTAAAACAATTGGCATACATAAAAAGTCATTGATATAGAAAAACACCCAATTAGGAAGTGGTACTTCCAAACGGTTTGCTATGTAAACTGTAGAAGCTAATAATACACTGAAATAAAAAATAGGATGTTTTAAAATTTTCATGCTGCAATAGCGGTTATTAGCCATGCGATAAACATTCCGATGGCTACAAATCCCATCCAAATAGAGTGTGTAATTTTAACAAAGACACGTACTATTAAAAATCGATGGTCTTTGTGCTTTTCATAAAAGGAAGGTGATGTTTCTTTTTGAATGCGCTCACGTTCACGACGTTCTTTTTTGTCTTGAGCAAAGGTTAGTTCTCGTCTTTTTTTGTATGACAATAGTGTATTGCAATTGGTGCAATAGTCTTCATTTGTATTATAGAGACCACAATTTGGGCATTTAATATGACTTGCCATTTTACGTGTTTTACAGCAATACAAAGATATGGCTAATTGTACTATTTTATGTGCTCAAAACTAAGCCGCTTTAGCTCAGATTGTTTCATCTCGCACTTTGATAACTCAAATTTTGTATATTGAAGCATACTGAAAAGTATTTCTAACTTTAGACTGAAAACGACGTAGAGAATACTGAAGACTAAAAAAATGGCCCAACACAATGAACTTGGTAAATTAGGAGAGCAACTCGCAACCGAATTGCTTATAAAAAAAGGCTATGAAATCATTGTTCGTAATTATGTGTTTCAAAAAGCTGAAATAGATATTATAGCCAAACACAATAATTCAATGATCTGTGTTGAGGTCAAAACTCGTAATTCTGATTTTTTTGGTGATCCTCAAGAGTTTGTTACGCCAAGTAAAATTAAGTTGTTGGTTAAAGCTATGGATGCTTTTATCATTGAAAATGATATTGATTTAGAAACCCGATTTGATATTATTGCTGTTTTAAAAAATAAAACAACAGAGGAACTTACCCATTATGAGAATGCTTTTTATCATTTTTAATTCCCACGAAAGTGGGAATCTCTTGAATATAAAAAGGTAAGTTATTATACTTTTAAAGTATCAAGCGATTATTAAAAGAGATTCCTGCGAACACAGGAATCTTACCTATAAAAATTCATCTCATCAATAAATTGCCACACATGTTCTGGCAACATCGGACGTACATTTTTACCTTCTTTAATTTCATTTCTAATAAACGTAGATGAGAGCTCCATAATTGGAGCATCAATTTTTATAATTTTAGAATGATCATTAAATTGCGTGTCAATTTTTCCTTTTGAGATTCTAGGATAGACGTAAATATTATGATTTTCTAGAATGAGTTCATAGTTTTTCCACTTATGAAAGCTTTTTAAATTGTCTTCTCCCATAATCAATGAAAAATCATTTTTAGGATATTTTTCAAAAAGATAGGTGAGCGTATCAATGGTGTAATTGGGTTGTTTTAATCCAAATTCTATATCGCTTGGCCTTAGTTTATCGTAATCTTTTGTAGCTAAATGAACCAGTTCTAAACGTTGGTAATTATCTAATAAACTGCTCTTCTTTTTAAAAGGACTTAAGGGCGTCACTACAAACCAAATTTGATCTAAATCGCTATGTTCAGCTAAGTGATTAGCAATCGTTAAATGACCAACGTGAATGGGATTAAACGTCCCAAAATATAAACCTACTTTCATTTTACGCTGAATTTAATTCAGTACCTATTTTTTAATAAAATCCGACACCAATTTATAGGCATTTTCTAAAGCCTCGTCTAAATTGGAGTTCACTACAATTTCATCAAAAAGTGGAGCAGTAGCGAGTTCAGCAGGTGCTTTTGCTACACGCATACTTATTTTTTCAGGGCTTTCTTCTCCACGCTCTTTTAGGCGTCTCACTAATTCATTTAAATCTGGTGGTTTTACAAAAATGGCGATAGTTTGCTCAGGAAATTTTCGTTTTATTCGTAGACCTCCAGAAACATCTATATCAAAAATAACATGTTTACCTTTTGCCCAAATACGTTCAATTTCGGTTTTTAACGTCCCATAAAAATTATCTCTATAGACCTCTTCCCATTCTAGAAACTCATCGTTTTTAATGCGGTTTTTAAATTCCTTAAGCGATAGGTAATAGTAATCTCTTCCATTAACCTCATTACCACGTTTTTCACGTGATGTCGCCGAAATTGAAAATTCTAAATTGAGTTCTTGCTGCTTTAATAAATGGCGAACTATGGTTGTTTTTCCAGAACCAGAAGGTGCTGAAAATACTATAAGTTTGCCTTGGACTTCGTTTTTAATTTCTGACAAAATGTATGTTTTTACTTCTTACTGATTAAAGTACGTTTAATAATTGTTCCTTAATTTTTTCGAGTTCATCTTTCATCTGAACAACTAATTTTTGCATTGGTGCATAATTAGATTTTGAACCTATAGTATTAATTTCTCTTCCGATTTCTTGAGAGATAAACCCTAGTTTTTTACCGTTAGAATCTTCAGAATCTAAGGCTTGTGTAAAATAATCTAAGTGATTTTCTAATCGTACTTTTTCTTCGGTAATATCAAATTTCTCAATGTAATAAACCAATTCTTGTTCAAAACGGTTCTCATCTACTTTCTCTTTAATATCAGCAATACCTTTTTCTAAACGTGCTCTTACACCATCAATACGTTCAGGGTCCATGGTGATGACCTCTTCTAATAGTTGTCTTAAAGTACCAATTCTATCTTCAAAGTCTTTCTTTAATGTCGCTCCTTCATCTTCTCGGTAGATAACTATGTTGGAAATGGCTGTATCTATTTCCTTACTAATTAAAGACCATTCTTCTTCATCAATATCATCGCGTTCTGTAGTTATGGCATCAGGCATACGAACCGCCATTTTTAATAATTCAGTAGCATCACCATCAACAACGTCTTTAAGTTGCTTAATATATTCTTTTACAACTGTTTTGTTAATTTTAGAGCTTGTGTCTTCTCCTGTAATTTCTACAAATAGTGAGAAATCTACTTTTCCTCTAACAAGGCTTCTGGCAATAAGTTTTCTTATGTCTAATTCCTTTGCTCTATACATAGAAGGCATACGAGCGTTGAGGTCTAGGCTTTTGCTGTTTAGAGATTTTAACTCTATAGATATTTTTTTAGTTGGGAGCTGTAGCACAGATTTCCCATAACCTGTCATGGATTGTATCATTAAAACTTTGCATTTAAAGTTGCGCAAAGGTACAAAAATCAATGGTTTTAGAGATGTTTTAAAATTTTTACAAAGACTTATGCGTGCATAAGATACTTTCTTAACTTTGTTTCAGAAAATTAAAGTTATGAAGATGTACAAAAAACAATTTGAAATTCGTTGGAGCGATGTTGATGCCAATGGTCATTTAGCGAATTCTGCTTATACCAATTTTATGAGTCATGCGCGTATGGCTTTTTTCTCTGAGCAAGGATTTTCAATGCCTGAAATAATGAAATTCAATGTAGGTCCTGTGGTATTTTATGAGCACATGTATTATTTTAAAGAATCATTTTTGGGCACTCCAATTACTGTGACTATTGAAGTGTCTGGGTTAAGTGAAGATGGCATGTTGTTTATGTTTGAGCATAACTTTTACAATCATAAAGGTGAAAACTTAGCCTACTGCGAAATGCAAGGTGGATGGATTGATCTAAAAGCAAGAAAATTAACCGGTTTGCCAGAGCCTTTATTAGAATTAGCTCATAAATTCCCAAAGTCTGAAAGTTTTAAAGTGTTAACTAAAGAAGATACAAGGAAACACGGAGTGAGACCTAAGGCTATGAAGTTATAACTAATTATAAGAGACCTTTCAGGTTTTAAAAACCTGAAAGGTCCAAAAAAAATGGTATCACTTAAAAACAGAATGTTGTTTAAAAGATTTAATCTGAACATTTTTTATAAACGGCTTTAAAATCTGATTTGGTAAATACCGCTTGTGTTTGCAGTAACACGTTAGCGCTTCTGGTTCTGCTCCAAGAGTGCTTTTTATTTCTGAAGCCGTTCTACCTAAGTTAATCTGTGTCGATTTTGTCTCAATGCCGAGGCGAACATAATCATTTAAAATCCTTGGATAAATAGCAAATTCTTTATTATAAGAATAGTCAATTCCAATAAAATGAGCATCAAGATGTGTGTCGTTTTGCATGGCAGACAAAAAGCCTACTAACTTTTCTTCTAGAAAATAGCCTTTCACTATAAATTGATCCTTAAAGGTTTTTTTAAGATGAATATAAGTATCGAGATTTAATATTTGAGCATTAAAATCAGCATTATCAATAGTGTTCTGATATAATTCTTGAAGTGCATCTTTGTACACTTCAATAGCTTCCTGAGAGAATAATTTAGCATGTAAAGCTTCACTTTTCGCATCTGCTCTATTGGCTTTTACTCTATATTTAGATTTTAAGGCATTTGTGTAATCTTCAAAAGAATGCCATTCTGGTTGTAGCTTAATTATCATATTAGGCTCAACTTGCATGGCGGCATAATCGTAAGCTTCTAAATGATTGGTTATAGCAAGCGATTCGTTTTTAAAATCTTTTACGAATACTGCCATTAGTCTTTTTGATGATTTTGATAATAGTCTTACACCTTCAGCAATAGCTTTAAAGGTTTCAACTTTATCTTCATCATCTTTTATGAATGTGCCATATTCTCCGCTTAAGAATACGTTTCCACAGAATAATACTCTAATTTCATTGTTACAAAACATATTGTTTACCGCGCGTCTAATTTTCTCGGACGTTATGGTTATGTTTTTAGTAATGGTTTCGATACCAATAGTTACGATTTGAGTGTTGGCGAAAGCAATAGCTTTTTTGTTTTTTAAAATGAAGATATAATTAAACTCAATACCTGTATTGGCTAGCTCAAACGCTTTTAAAAATTCAGGTGAATAATAAATATTTGTACAGCAGTTTACGCCATGCCAATAGGCTTGTGGAATGGCATCTACGGTTTTAAATATTTCGGAGGATAAAGACAATTTAATTTTTTATAGATTTAATTGAGATTACATATCTATTATGGATGTAAAGAAAGTTTTGCAGCTTCAACCGTTTTTTTAGAATTACCTATAAATAGTTGGTTGTTAAAAAGTATTACAGGACGTTTTAAAAATGTATAGTGCTCTAAAATATAATTTTTATAATCGTCTTCAGAAAGTGATTTATCTTTTAATCCCAATTCTTTGTAGAGTCTTGCACGCTTGCTAAACAAACTTTCGTAGCTATCTGTAAGTGCTCTCATTTGTGCAATCTGTTCCTCAGTAATAGGTTCTGTCTTTATATCTTGAAGTTGAAAGCCTTCAGGAAGATTAAGCTCATTAATGATTCGAGTACAAGTATTACAGCTACTTAAATAATATATTTTGTTCATAATCAAAACGGTTTAATTTCAATATGCAAAGAAACCGTATTTCTAACGAATTTTATTACTTTTAAGCAAAATATGATTTTATGGATTTTGCTTTCGACGTCGCACTTAAGAATAGAAAATTATTAAAAAGTTTTATTGAAAATCACACTTTGGAGGAGTTGAATAAAGTGCCAAAAGGCTTTAATAATAATATTATTTGGAATATTGCGCATACAGTTGTAACACAGCAATTATTGGTGTATAAATTATCAGGATTGCCAATGGTTGTCTCTGATGAAATGATTGAGGATTTTAAAAAAGGAACAAAAACAGAGCGGGACCTGTCACAGTCTGAAGTAGATACGATAAAGGGCTTATTGTTTTCTACAATTGAAAAGACGAAAGAGGATTACCATAATAAAGTTTTTCAAACCTATAATCAATATACCGTGACTACAAAAAGTACACTTAGTAATGTTGAAGAAGCCATTGATTTCAATAATTTTCATGAAGGTATTCATTTAGGTTATATTTTAGCACTCAGAAAATCACTATAATTTTATGGATTATTATTCAATAGCTACTATTTTAATCGTTCTATCTGCAGCCTTTGGTTATATAAACGAGAAGTTTTTAAGATTGCCTATTACCATTGGTTTAATGGTTATTACCATTGTATTCACAGTTGTTTTAGTTGGTATTGCTCAATTTGATGATACTTTATTGGTGCAAGAAAGAGAATTTATAGCCTTGATAGATTTCGAAACCGTTCTCTTGGACATTATGCTGAGTTTCCTGTTGTTTGCAGGTGCATTACATACCAATTTTAATCAGCTTAAAGTACAACGCTGGCCAATAATGGCTTTTGCTACAGTAGGTGTTTTGGTATCGACATTTTTAGTTGGTATTGCTATGTTTTACGTTTTAAAGTTAATGGGTTTAAATGTGGATTTTATCTACTGTTTATTATTTGGAGCTTTAATTTCTCCAACAGATCCTATAGCTGTTTTAGGAATTTTGAAAAAAGCTGGAGCTCCTAAAAAATTAGAAACCAAAATTGTTGGAGAATCATTGTTTAACGACGGAGTAGGTGTTGTAGTGTTCTTAACGATTTTTGCAATTGCAGCTAAACCCGATGCTGCTATTGAGTTTTCTGATATTGCAACCTTATTTGGACAAGAAGTTATTGGAGGTATTGTTTTGGGTCTTTTTCTAGGTTGGATAACCTACCGATTAATGCGATCTATTGATAGTTATGAAATTGAGGTTATATTAACCCTAGCAGCAGTTATGGGTGGTACGATGTTGGCTCATGAGTTTCATTTATCTGCACCTTTAGCAATGGTAACAGCAGGATTGATTGTGGGAAATGATACCGTTAGAAATACCGCTATGTCTGAAACCACAGAGCTTTATGTCGATAAGTTTTGGGAACTTGTTGATGTGTTGTTAAACACTATTTTGTTTGTAATGATTGGTATGGAAATGCTGGTTTTATCCTTAGATGGAAAATTTATTTACGCAGGTTTATTAGCTATTCCTTTAATATTAATGTGTCGTTATATCTCGTTGTGGTTGCCCATAAAGTTCTTCGAAAAGAGATTGGATTTTGTGCCAAAAACAAATTTAATAATGACTTGGGGAGGCTTACGAGGTGGAATATCTATTGCTTTAGCATTGAGCCTAACAAAAGATATGCATAGAGAATTATTCTTAGTTATAACCTACGTTGTTGTTGTCGTTTCTATTGTTGGACAAGGGTTAACTGTTGGGCCAATTATAAAGCGCTTAACAAAAAAAGTTGTTTAGTTCAACTTTAAATAAGGCTCTACGTCATCAAAGGGAATCATAAATTCGGTATAGCCTAAATCATAGGAAGCGACTTCATAGACATTGTAAATTAAGACCAATCCTTCTTCACTAAAACCAATATTTTCAGGTAAGTGAAACGGTTCTCCAAAGAAGAAGTTTTCAATTGTTAATTGATCTTTGTTCTTTTCTAAAGATGTAATAAATTGAGCCTTTGCCAATGTTGTAAAGCCATCAATGTCATTGATGAAATCATTGATGTCTAACGTTTTTCCACTTTTGGCATCAAGATTTAATAATTTTATTTTATCATTTCCATGGGCACCACCTTTAAACTCATATGTGCTAATAGCTATCGTAATAATGTCTTCAGACTGGTAAACGAGCTCTGTTTCAATATGAAGCTCCCAAGCAGGTTCGTCTATTTCTGCATAATCCTTTTTAAAACTTAGATATTCTTCATTAAAGGCTTTTAAAACATCTGTTAAAATGGTTTTGTTTTCAGATGTATTGAGAGTTGCAATTATTGCATTTTCGACGTTAGTATTAATGGCGTTGCTTAGGTCGCTACTTCCTGTTGCTTTACTGTAAACAGCTGATATTTCTGCTTCATAAGATTCTTCAACAGAAATAGTATCAAATGTAGCAGGTTTAAATTCAGAAGTACATGAATTTAAAAAGATGACAAATATTAAAAATGGAATGATGCGTTTCACAGTAGTTGAGGTTATGTTTAATAAACAATAAAGGTATTATATAGATTTGAATAGAACGAATTATCCGTTAAATTTGTTATGATTCAAAAGCGATAATTTTGTTAATCTTTTAGAGGATTACGTCTAACCTGATGATTATGAAATTCAACACAAAAACAATACATGGTGGTCAAAAGCCAGATGCTGCTTATGCATCTGTAATTCCTCCAATTTATCAAACATCTACGTTTGCACAATCTACACCTGGTGGACACAAAGGTTATGCGTATGCGCGCTCTGGAAATCCAACACGTCATGCTTTAGAAAAAGCTTTTGCAAGTATCGAAAATGGAACACATGGCTTGGCTTTTAGTTCGGGATTAGCGGCTATAGATGCTATTTTGAAATTATTGAAGCATGGTGATGAGGTTATTTCTACTAACGATTTATATGGCGGAACGTACCGTTTATTCACTAAGATATATGAAAACTTTGGTATTAAGTTTCATTTTATTGGGATGCAAAATGCGGATCATATTGAAGATTATATTAACGATAGAACAAAATTGATTTGGGTTGAAACTCCAACCAATCCGATGTTGAATATTATTGATATTGTAGCAACAGCCAAAATCGCAAAGCAGCATAACGTGTTGTTAGCTGTAGATAACACATTTGCTACACCTTATTTACAACAACCTTTGGATTTGGGTGTCGATATTGTTATGCATTCCGCTACAAAATATTTAGGTGGACATAGTGATTTGGTGATGGGAGCGTTAATTGTGAAAGATAAAGATTTGGCTGAACGTTTATATTTTATTCAAAACGCTAGTGGTGCTATTTGTGGCCCACAAGATGCGTTTTTAGCTTTAAGAGGAATTAAAACTTTACATATTAGAATGCAGCGCCATTGTGAAAATGGAAAGGCTGTTGCAGAATATTTAGCCAAACACCCTAAAATCGAAAATGTGTACTGGCCAGGTTTTCCTAGTCATCCTAATCATGCGATTGCAGCATCTCAGATGAGTGGTTTTGGTGGGATGGTATCATTTACAACAAAAGGAAATAATTATGAAGAAGCGATTAATATTGTTGAGAATTTAAACGTTTTTACCTTAGCTGAATCGCTTGGTGGAGTAGAATCGTTAGCTGGTCATCCGGCAAGTATGACGCATGCTAGTATTCCAAAACAAGAGCGAGAAAAAATAGGTGTTGTAGATTCACTAATTAGGTTGAGTGTTGGTATTGAGGATGAGGATGATTTGGTTGCCGATTTAAAACAAGCTATAGGTTAATCTAAAATACAAAAAAGACCAAATCGTGAGATTTGGTCTTTTTTGTATTAGTTATTGTTAATGGTTTAATCGAACATAAATATGTAACCAACGTTAAACCAAGCGAGCCAATCATTTGTTTTATTAGAATCTAATTGATGGTCTAAACCATCTGTTTCATCATTCATAAAACGTTGAATTCTTAGATCAGCCATTAAATGTGAAAAAGCATTAAGATTATACCTTACTCCAACACTCCCAACTATAGACCAAGTAGATCCATTTGAAGCATCTATAGATCCAGGTTCCCAACTTGGATAAAAATTATTAGGGTCGTTTATATTCTCGTCTCCGTATGTTGTAGAAACACCTGGATTGTACATTACGTACTGTGCTCCTAAACTTACGAATGGGCCAAATTTATCACCTCCTCGAGATAATGCTCTTGTGGTTAAAGGATAGTATTCTAATTGCGCTCCGATATTAAAGTTTTGAGCTTCCCCTGTATGGGCTCTTAGTTTGTCAGCAGCAGTGCTTGTTCTATCATCGTCTACCCATTGTCCAAAATGACTAAGTCCTGTTTTGTTCCAAGAAATTTCAGCTCGTACTTTAAAGTGGTTCGTAAAAAAATTATTTCTTGAATAAGAATAGTAGCTCGAAAGATAGTCGAAGTTCATGTAGTAAACGAGACCAATACCAAACCCAATATTACCAGTGTTGGTTTCAAAATCATAACGCTCACCAAAATCAGATTGATAAACTATGGGACCAGCAATTATTCCAACCTCGTGGGAGAAACTTTGTGAGTAACTCATTTGCATCGATAAAAGCAATACAAGAGCTATGTATAAATGTTTTATTTTTAGTGTCATGTAATCTTAAAATTGATGCTTTTACCCAGCAAATATATAAAAACTCGATGAACTACCAAATAAAACCGACAAAATGCATGTTTTAATTTTTTTCATAAAATTTAATCCCTTTTCTTATTGGACAAGATTATTTACAATATCAGATTAATAAAAATGATAGATGCTTAATTATTAAAGTAATAAGTAAGCCACAATATATCAAAATATTCTTACAAATGCCTGTATAAAATAAAATATCCTATTATTTTGACAAAAATAGATTATTATTTAGAATTGGTCAATGAATTATTTAATTTCGATAATAAATAAATACCAATGAGGCAAAAAATTGATGCTTTTTTAGCAGAAGTGCAAGCAAGAAATAGTCATGAACCTGAATTTTTACAGGCCGTTCAAGAAGTAGCAGAATCATTAATCCCATATATAGCTCAAAATAAATTATATAGAGGTAAAAATATTCTGTTAAGAATGGTAGAACCAGAACGATTAATATCTTTTAGAATCAGTTGGATTGATGATAACGGAGAGATACAAGTCAATAGAGGTTATCGAATTCAGATGAACTCTGCCATTGGGCCTTATAAAGGAGGCTTGCGTTTTCATCCTTCTGTAAATGCAAGTATTTTAAAATTCTTAGCTTTTGAACAGGTATTCAAAAATGCATTAACGACCTTGCCAATGGGTGGAGGTAAAGGTGGATCTGATTTTAACCCAAAAGGAAAATCGGACGATGAAATTATGCGCTTTTGTCAGGCTTTTATGAGTGAATTATATAGGCATATAGGGCAGTTTACAGATGTGCCAGCAGGAGATATAGGTGTTGGAGGAAGAGAGATTGGTTATATGTTTGGAATGTATAAAAAACTAAAAAATGAATTTACTGGTGTATTAACGGGTAAAGGACCAACTTGGGGAGGCTCTTTAATTAGACCTGAATCTACGGGTTATGGTGTGGTTTATTTTGGGCAAAATATGTTGAAACTAAAGAAGGAAACAATAAAAGGTAAGAGCATTGTGATGTCTGGTTCAGGAAACGTAGCTCAGTTTGCCGCAGAAAAAGCAATCGAGTTAGGGGCCAAAGTAATTACACTATCAGATTCTGGAGGTTATATTTTAGATAATGATGGTATTGATAAGGAAAAGTTAGAATTTGTAATGGATCTTAAAAATGTAAAACGTGGTCGAATTAGTGACTATGTAAATCAATATCCTAATGCAGAGTATTTTGACAATGCAAAACCATGGTCTGTAAAATGTGATATCGCTTTGCCTTGTGCAACTCAAAATGAATTAAATGAAGAGAACGCAAAACAGTTAGTTGAAAATGGTTGTATGTGTTTGGTTGAAGGAGCAAATATGCCTTCAACACCAGAAGCTATTCAAGTATTTCAAAAAGCAAAATTATTGTTTGCTCCAGGTAAGGCTTCTAATGCTGGTGGTGTTGCTACTTCAGGATTAGAAATGAGCCAGAATTCACTTAGATTAAGCTGGACAAGAGAAGAGGTAGATTCACGACTAAAAGGTATCATGGAAGCGATTCACGATTCTTGTGTGCACTATGGAGAAAATGAAGATGGTTCTGTAGATTATATTAAAGGAGCAAACATTGCAGGTTTTGTGAAAATTGCAGATGCTATGCTAGCCCAAGGAGTCGTATAACTAAGTTTAAAAATTATTATTAAGCTTCTGTTTTGTTACAGAAGCTTTTTTATGACATAATATATGATAAGCGCAAAATTATCGTTAGTATTAAATATCTTTGGACAAACCTTATTAATTAATGTGCAACACTGTTTTTAAAATCTTTATTCTAGTATTTGGGCTTACGGCTTCTTGTTATAGTCAAGATTTCTCAACGTTATGGCAAGGCCATTATTCCTATAATGATATAGTAGATGTGGTTAGTGGTGAAAATAAAATATATGCAGCTGCTCAAAATGCTGTTTTTAGATATGACATACAGACCAATGAACTAACGACAATTACGTCGGTAGAAGGACTTTCGGGAGAACAAATTACTACTATTTATTATAGTGAGTTGTACCAATATTTACTTGTTGGATATGAAACCGGATTAATTGAAGTCTATTCTGAAACTGAAAATTCGGTGTTATCTGTGGTTGATATTTTGGATAAAGTCAACATTACTCCAGCTAATAAACGAATTAATCATTTCTTTGAAAATGAAGGAGAAATTTATATCTCTACAGATTATGGTGTTTCTGTTTATGATTTAGAGCGCTTAGAATTTGGTGACACTTATTTTTTAGGGAATGGCGGGTCTCAGGTGTCTGTAAACCAAGTTTCAATTTTAAATAACGAAATTTATGCAGCATGTAGCGCTAGTAATGGCATAAAAAAAGCCGACTTAGACAATCCAAACTTAATAGATTATCAGCAATGGCAAACTATTATAATAGGAAATTATCATACAATGAATACAATTAATAATAAAATGTATTCTGTACGAGATAATAAGGTGCTTTACGAAATTAATGGAGCTTCAATTAATACATTATTTACTTTTCCTACCTTACCATTAGATGCTGATAAGTCAGCATCAAATCTTGTTTATTCAACTAGCTCTTCGATTTATGTATATGATGAAAATTTACAACTCGTAAAAAGCTTTCAGCCTACAGAAGAATTTGATTCTAATTTTACTTCAGCAACAAGTTTAGATGATTCTATTTATATAGGTACAGAGGCTTTTGGCGTTCTAAGTAATTCTATTTCTACTGTTGGTGAATACTCTGAGATAAAACCCAATGGCCCTTTATTTAATGAAACGTTTAGGCTTAACGCGGAATCTGGTGTGGTTTGGTCTAGTTTTGGGGATTATACGGAAGCATTAGTTCCAGATCCCATACGAACTAGAGGTTTGAGTTACTATAGAAATGAGGTTTGGGAGAGTATCCCATATGATAGCTTATTAGGCGGTAGAAATTTGTCGCAAATTGCGGTAAATCCCTTTATTTCAAATCAAGTATTTGTAAGTTCATTTCAAGATGGTCTTTTAGAATTAAATGATTTTGAACCTACCGTTTTATATGACGAAACCAATAGTGGCTTAGAATCCTTGTTAGTGCCAACTTCTCCAAACTTTAGGAGTATTAGGGTTTCTGCTACTGCATTTGACAGTGATGGACTTTTGTGGTCATTGACCTCGCTTGTATTTGAACCTTTGAAATCGTATGACCCAATTACAGGAAACTGGAAAAGCTATGATTTTTCGAGTATTATACAAGATGCTATTCGTGATGAATTTGGTTATTTTGATATAGCAATTGATAATAATGGTACCAAATGGATTGGTGGTTATAAGAACGGACTTTATGTTTACAATGAAACGATCACTAATACTCCTCTTCGAAATATTAGTACTGCAGAACAAGGTTTACCAGTTCCGAGAGTTAATGCTGTTGCTATAGATACCAGAAATCAATTATGGGTTGGCATGTTTACAGGGATACGAGTGCTTTATAATACTTCAGGGTTTTATGAGGATTCTAACCCAACATTGAGTTCTATAATTATTTTGGAAGAGGGAATTGCAAAAGAATTGTTAGAAGGCGAAACCGTAACAGATATTAAGGTTGATGGTTCTAATAATAAATGGATTGGAACTGTAGATTCTGGCGTGTTTTATCTCTCTCCAGATGGGCAAACGACCATTTATCATTTTACTAAGGACAATTCTCCATTGCCATCAAATAGAATTAATGACATCTCAATTGATCCTAATAATGGTACGGTGTATATCGCCACAATAAAAGGTCTTTTATCTTTTAAGGCTGGTGGTTCAAAAACAGAATCGACTTTAGAAGATGCTTTTGTCTATCCAAATCCTGTACGACCAGAGTATAATATTCTTGGTTTTAACGATCTTAATGATATTACAAAAGGTGTAAAAGTTAGTGGGCTCACAGAACGTGTGAATATAAAAATTACAGATATTGAAGGTAATTTGGTAGCAGAAGCACAGTCTAATGTTAATTTAAGATCGTCTAATGCAAATTATAACTTTGCCATCGATGGAGGAACTGCTATTTGGAATGGTAAAAATCTTGGGAATAATGTAGTGAGAACCGGTGTGTATTTAATACTGATTTCAGATTTAGACTCTTTTGAAACTAAAGTGCTCAAAGTTCTAATCGTCCAATAAACATGCTTTCAAAAAACAACAGCATCGTGCTTTCTAAATTAAAATATAGAGATCACGACCTTATTGTTAAGTGCTATACGGAGCAACGTGGAGTGGTGAGCTATATGTTAAGAGGTGTTTTGAAATCTAAAAAAGGCCTTTCAAAAACGGTTTATTTTCAAGCGTTGTCTCAACTTCAAATAGAAGAAAACTACAAACCCAATCAGTCGCTTCATTTTATAAAAGAAACTAAGTTTAATTATATCTACAAAAGCCTTCATACTAATATATATAAAAGTGCGATCGTTTTATTTTTATCCGAAATTCTTTCCAATGTATTAAAAGAAGAAGAAAAGAATGACGATTTATTCGATTTTATAACAGCATCACTTCAGTATTTAGATAATGAAGATCAGTTTTCAAACTTTCATTTATTGTTTCTTTTAAAGCTGACACGCTACTTAGGCTTTCTACCAGAAAACTTAGATAATGACCACGCCTTTTTCAATTTGGAATCTGGAGTTTTTGAAGCTTCTAATCATGGTATTTACTCCGTATCTGGTGAAAATTTAACACTCTTAAAACGTCTGTTAGGCACAAGTTTTGATGCACTACATACGGTAAACATAAAAGCAAAACAGCGGCAAGAATTTTTAAATATGCTGTTGCATTATTTTGAATTACATTTAGGAAGTTTTAGAAAGCCTAAATCATTGCAGGTGCTTAACGAGGTATTTCATTAAGTCACTTCTGCCAAAAAACTATAATGATTGTGAGTTCACAAGTGAAGCGCAATAGCGTACATACTATTTTTTTATTTCTTTTTTTACAGTTAAGCTTCGGGCAAACCGTAACTGTTTTAGAAGCTGATAGTCAAATGCCAATTCCTGGTGTTGCACTTGTTAATTACATTAAAAGTAAAACGATTATTACGGATTCAAAAGGTCAAGCATCGTTGTCGCTTTTCAATGAGAAGGAAATTATATATTTTAAGGATTTTTTATATGAAGAGGAACACTTCACCAAATCTGAAATCTTAAATAAGCAGGGCATTGTTTATCTCATGCTTAAAGTAGAAGGGCTGGATCAAATTGTTATTTCTGCTTCTAAGTTTGAACAACGTAAGAGGGATATTCCACAAACCATTGTTAATGTCAGTGCTAAAGATATTGCCTTGTCTAATCCTCAAACGAGTGCCGATTTATTAGAAAATACTGGTAATATTTACATTCAGAAAAGTCAATTGGGTGGTGGAAGTCCTATGATTAGGGGTTTTTCTACAAACAGGCTTTTAATTGCTGTTGATGGTGTACGTATGAATAATGCTATTTTTAGAGGTGGTAATCTTCAAAATGTTATTGCTATAGATCCGTTTTCGATACAACATACAGAGGTCACACTTGGTGCTGGTTCCGTGGTTTATGGTAGTGATGCGATTGGAGGAGTGATGAGCTTTTACACTAAAAAACCGCAGTTCTCTGAGACTGATGCTTTAGATTTTAGTGCTACGGCGTTAACACGATTCGCTTCTGCAAATACTGAAACAACAGGACATTTGGATTTTAATTTAGGGTATAAGAAATGGGCGTTTTTGACGAGTGTGAGTTATACTGATTTTGATGATTTAAGAATGGGAAGTCATGGTCCTGATGATTACTTGAGACCAGAATATGTCACCCAGCAAAATGGGGAAGATGTTATTGTTGCTAACCCCAATCCTAAGATGCAAACACCAACTGGTTACGATCAACTAAATTTGATGCAAAAGGTGCGTTATAAATCTTCTGATGATTTAGATTTTGATTTAGGCTTGTATTATTCTACGACATCAGATTTTTCTAGATATGATAGGCTCCTTCGTTATCGTGGAGATGAGCTACGTTCGGCTGAATGGAATTATGGACCACAAGAATGGTTTATGGGGAATTTTCAGTTTACTAAATTGAGTAGTCATTCTAATTTGTATGATAAGATTCAAACGACTTTAGCGTATCAGAATTTTAAGGAGAGTCGGGAGGATCGGGATTTTCAATCTGACATACGTGCTGTGAGAGCTGAATCTGTTGATGCCATTTCGTTTAATTTAGATTTAGAGAAAACGTTAAACCCTAAAACAAGTTTGTTTTATGGTCTAGAATACTTACATAATACGGTGCATTCCGATGGGTATGATACCAACATAGAAACTAATCAGGATACAGTTAGCCTTACGCGCTATCCGGATGGTTCTACGTGGCAGTCTGTTGCGGCATATGCTAGTTTAAAGCATAAACCGAATTCTAAATTTGTATTTCAGTCTGGTCTTCGGTTTAATCAGGTGATTGCGAAAGCGGATTTTACGGCCAATAATGTGTTTTTAAATTTACCTTTTGATGCTGCTGAGGTGAATACAGGAGCTTTAACAGGAACCGCAGGTATTACATGGTCTCCAAGTGACGTTATTCAATGGAAACTTAATGCCTCTACGGCGTTTAGAGCTCCAAATATTGACGATATTGGTAAGGTGTTTGATAGCGAACCAGGCTCTGTTGTGGTACCTAATAAAGACTTAAAAGCAGAATACGCTTATAGTGGTGAGTTGGGTTTGAAATTGAATTTTGAAAATAAAGTCGTTATAGATTTAGCGACCTATTACACGTTTTTAGATAATGCTTTAATACGACGCGATTATGAGCTCAATGGTGAAACCGAAATGGTTTATAGTGGTGAGTTAAGTACGATTCAGGCCATACAGAATGCGTCTAAAGCCGGGATTTATGGTTTTGAAGCAGGTATAGACATTAACTTCACTAAACAATTAAAACTCCGTTCTCAGTATAATATTATTGGAGGTACAGAAGATAATAATGGAGTAGAAGAACCGGTACGGCATGTGGCCCCTAATTTTGGACGCACGCATTTGGTTTGGAAAAAGAACAGGTTATTGTTTGATGCCTTTATGATTTATAACAATACACTAGACTTTGATCAAATGGCTCCTTCAGAAACTGCCAAGGATTATATTTACGCTTTAGATGCTGATGGTCAGCCGTATGCACCGTCTTGGTATACGCTTAATTTTAGAGCGCAATATCATTATAATGACCAACTTAGTGTAACGGCTAGTTTAGAAAATATAACCGATCAACGTTATAGACCATACTCTTCGGGAATAACTGCAGCCGGTCGGAATTTTATTCTCGCTTTAAAATATACGCTTTAGTAGCGGTCTGCTTAGTTTTCAGCAATACTATTTTTGATATTTTGCTTCTGTAAAGGCTTTGGTCTTTTGATGGTTATGAGCTTTTGCACTCCACGTTATGTGACCCGAGGATGCTACGGCTTATATACGGCTCACATACGGAGGAGATACGGAGTAGATACGGAGGAGCTATGGGTGAACCTCGCTTATTATCCGCTCATTATCCGAATATCACCCGAGTATGACCCGAGGTTACTATGGGTGAACCCTAATGAAGCTTTGGTTGGGATTCTTTCTGAGGCCTAACCATTTCTGGCGTGAAACAAAATAAGCCGCATTTTTTAGATGCGACTTATTTTACAAAATATATAGAGTGTTTATTTAGTGTTGTTTGATGGCTTTTTTGCTGATGACCTGTCCGTTGGATAAGGTGATCTTGGCAATGTAAGCTGCTTGACTCAATTTAGATAGATGGTAAACCTCAATAGCATCATTCCCTTGTAAGCTATAAATGATGCGTCCGGTGACATCTATAATAGCGACGTGTTTTATAGTGTGGTTGTTTCCAACTTTAAATTGAACATCGCCATTTTGTAATTCTGTAATTGTTACTTCATTAGCTTCAACTATGTTGTCGTCTATAGAGAGTGTAGTTGGTGTAAATACAATTTCAAAACGGTCGTTGAATTCGCCTGTTTCTGAAGTGAAGGTGTAATCTGAATCTTTAAGGTTGTGAAATGTATTTAATAGTTTATCATTAATATATACCGCGTTTTCCGTCATAAAAGCACCTTCAAATTGATATATTGAAATGCTATATAGTGTAGGTACATCAATACCTGTTATGAAACCAAGAGGAATTACTTCGTCTAGTGTTAAGCTGTTTGGGTTTCTACCTTGAATGGCTAATTTTTCAACTTCAGCATTTTCAAGAACTGAATATATTACGGCGCTAACGTCTGTGGATACATTCTTTTTTGCATCGTAATAGGTGCCATCAAAATCATCTGTCGCTCCATTAACATAGGCCACTAAGGTTTGATTAGTGACTCCGTTGTCTGTGTTTAAGTTTAGCCATAATCTATTCGGTTCATCTGCGGTTTCTGATCTAAAGAACTGAGTGTTATCTCCTGTAACTCTCATGCTATTGTTAAATATAACCTCGGTTGATTTAATGTTTCCACTAACCGTAGTAGGTGTAACGCCATCATCCATTGATACAAAGAAGGCTTGACCCGAAGGGATAAACTTCTCGGGCATTACATTATCTCCTCCTGCGGTTTGCCCAGAGCCATTAATTATGGCATAATCACTTTGTGCATAGTTAAGTCCTTGATTACCGTTTTCATCTGAAGCAGCTTCAGTTGCATGTGACCAAAAGAAAATTGCTCCCGCGAGTGGTCCTGTAGTTTCACCAATGGTCGCATTAGCCAAAAGGAAAGCTTCTGCATCTATAGCAGAAGGGTACGGGTTACCAATGAGATTCCAGTTATTGTCATTTGTTTCAGAGTCGTTTCTATAAATAGGAATGTTGTAAACCCCGTTGTTAAAAGGCCCTTCAAATATATAGTCGATTTGCGTTGGGAATGGCGTTATATTATTTTGTGTTGCGGCATAGCCCACACCAGGTTGCATAATGGTAGCTCCATTAACATATAGCCAATCATTATTATCGTCATCTACATCATCTTGCCCTGCAACGGCTGCTCCGTTGTTATTGGTTTCGGCAGTAGCATCTAAGAAATTCTGACCTAGGTAGGTGTATCTTCTTCCTGTATTTGCTTCAGCAAGCCCGTCCCCAATGGTTTCTCCAGATACAGGAGCACTCCAATACACGTACTCATGGCGTGATTCTAACCAAGGTGTTTTTTTGTACACTTGTATTTTGGTTTTATTTGATAAGACATTACCTGTAACGGTACCCGCGTCATTAACTTGCACAAAAGCGCCGTAAGGTTGCACCGCTATACTACCATCTACAACAAGATTGTTTTCTACTTTTACATAGGTGTTGTCAGAAATTATTAATTCATTACCGGTTGTAATTTCACAGCTACAGGCTTCAAAGCTTATTTGTGTACCACCTACAGCCGTATCATAATCTTCATCGAGTATTACAAAACTATCGATTGTTGGATCTGCAGACCATGTACCGTCCCAAGTTGAAACGAGTACTTCTAAGCTCACTGCATTTGATGCTTTGTAACATGTCGCATCATCTTCTCTTAATTGACAGTAATATTGATAGCCATTTAGGTTAAACGAGTTGGCGATTGTTAAGGTTGGGGATTGCTGACCTGAGTAATCAGTGTTGCCTGCTGTAATTTCAGTCCAAGCTGTATTTCCTGGCGCGTTATAGTACCATTGGTAAGCTAATTCTTGTGTGTCACCTGATTCGTCAGAACCCTCCATACCAGCGATGGTAAAACTAGCCGAAAATTCACAGTTAAAATCGGAATCTGCTGGTTGTACTGTTACTGTAGGTGCTGTCCCTATTGAGAAATCATAATTACCTATATCTGAATAGTTAAGTGGAGTAATTAATGTCCAATCTGCAGGATTCCATGTCATGCTTGGTAACGTGGTACCTGAGTATAGTCTTCTATAGGTATAATCACTTCCATTTGGTGTGCCATCGCTATAATCTGAACCCACCCCTCCGGTAAATGGATCTCCTGAAGTGTCTCCCCATAAATCTATGTCGGTTGAGCCGTCGTTTAGAATTAAATGGTCACTATCATTAATACCTGTTGTATTAGAGCTAAAATAATCGTGCTGAGATACTGGGTCTACATTATTTGATCCTGTACCAAATGAAGCTACGTAGGTATCTCCATCCGCAAGTGTTGTTCCGTTAGGAATGTTTATATATCCAGCTACAAAAGAGTTTCCATTACTATGTACTTCAATAGAGTAATCTGAAATATCAACTGCCGCTCCTGTACCATTATACAATTCTACATAAGAGTGTCCATCTACAGACGAATCTCTATCAGTTACTTCACTAATAAAAATATCTGTTGGTAACACACCGAGCCCGTCACAACTTGAAATGTCTGAAGTGATTACTGTAAAGGGTAAATCTCGAGCACAACCTGTGACATCGTCAAAGGTTATATTGGCACTAATGGCAGTATCAGGAATTCTAATTTGAAATTCAGATGATGATATATAGGTTACTGTTGCAGCGATTCCATCATATAAAGCTGTTGCGCTGTCTGCATCAGAGCCACTTGTGGTTGTCACCGTAACTACAGTGCCAGCTGGGCCGCTGCTTGGTGACATTTCGTAAGTTGCTGGGTTACATTCTCCATTACCTTGAATTGCAAACGTAAATGGATTTTCGTCACTATCATTTGTCGGTATTACTACGCTAGCTGTTCTTATATTAGACCCAGAAGGTGTGAAAGTTATTACAAAATCGGTTTGCTGTCCGCTACTTAAGCTAGAGCTTGAAGGTTGTGTTGTTACTACAAAATCTGAAGCATGGGTGCCTGTTATTTGTATATCCGGACTACCTGTTAGGTTTAAAGCCGAAGCCCCAATACTCTCAATAGTAAATGTCTTAACAATTGTACTGCCAATGCTGGTCGTCCCGAAAGAGGTGTTGTTTAAACCACTTGTTGTAATGTCTCCGTTAAGAATAGTGTTGTTATTCCCTTCTACATGTATTTCTGCACCTATTGGGCGTACAATATTAATGATGTAATCTTCAACCTCTCCATAGCCAAAAGATTGACAAGATGTTGCATAGTCATTATCTGAGCTATCCGAGTTAGAACTCACGCGCATTCTAACGTTCCCAACCGTAGCACTAGATGGTACGGTAATGTTTATAGGCGATAAAGAAGGTTGTCCATCAGAATCATTGTCTATAGTTCCTAATTCTATAGCTTCGTTAGAAGAACTGTTAAAAGAGCCATCGCGGTCCCAGTCAATCCAAACTTTTACATACGAGGTATAATTTCCACCTGTATTAACATTTACACTTAAAGGGTAAGTTTCTCCTAAAGTAAGATCTGTGGAAACACTTGTAAAATCGGTATAGGCATCATCTGAATCTGAGTCTTGATCGATGGTATTTAAAGATACATTTACGATCCCAGAATCTGTAGAGCTACCTCCTTCACTAGTACAGTAGGAAAGTCCCGTAGTTTGGCATACGGAATCTCCAGCGCTCCACTCTCCTGTTGCAACACTTCTTACAAATATAGTGTAGCAATATTCTACGGCATCTGTTAAACCGTTTACGGTTGTGGTGATGCCATTGCCCATAAACACAATGGAATTTGAACCACTATAGGTGGCGTTTGCAGTATACGTTGTGCCATCTACAGGTGTAAACGTTGTGCTACCTTGGTTGGCTACAATTAGTATCTCATAACAGGAGGTTGGTAAAGGGTTGGTCCATGTTAATACAGATGAGGTTGGTGCTACTGAAGCCCCTGTAAGTGTTGCGGTAGGCATACCAATAGTAAAGGTGTCGTTAAATGAGCCCGTAATATTAATTCCAGTTGCCCAACCAGTCAAGTCTTCGCTATAGTAGGCTACCACTTTAAATGTATAATCATTACCACTGGTTAAACCTGTTACGGTAGTGTTGGTACTGTTGCCTTTGTATACGACTTTCCCAAGGGTGCCATAGGTAGTTGCTAAGGTGTAATTGGTATTTGCGGTATAGGTAGACGCATCTCCTGCAGCAGCAGCTGTACTTGTTGGCACTGTGCTTCCTGGTTGTGCAAATACGATATAACCTGTAGGACTAGGTGAGCCGGTTGACGCATCCCACTCTAGGCTGATACTTGTTTCTGCTAAACAGGCTTCAATATTTCTGGCATTGTTAGGAGTATCGTTACTTAAATTTAAGGTTACTGCATTAGAGGTTGTATCTCCACAGATGTTCGTAAGAATACAACGGTATTGATTGCCATCCATTGGAGACGATGTTGCCGCTGTGGTGTACGTGTCTGTAGTGGCGCCAGAACCTCCGGTAACATCAGTCCATCCCGAACCTGTATTTACCTCCCATTGGTAGGTGTCTGTATCCGAAGAACTCACCGAGAATGTTGCTGTATCTGGTATCACTTCGGTTTGGTTGGTAGGTTGCGTTAAGGTTGGTACTCCATTTTCTATGACTACCGCGTAACTTAATGCATTATCTGACCAACAGGTGCCAGCCGTATCGTAGGCTCTTACATAGTAAGTGCCTGAGGTCGTCGCCGTGTAGGTTGCCGTAGCATTGTAGGTTTCGTCGGTTCCTGTAGGGCTTGTTTGCCAGTAATTCACCGTACCTGCTGCGGGAGTCCCTGAATAGGTTAAGGTAGTTGAAGCACATGCAGGTGTTGTGCCTGATATGCTACCTATTGGGTCTGCTGGTGCTGAACATAGGCACGAATCTCCGCTTAGAATAATATCATCAACATAATAATATTCACTACCGTCTAATCCTACGGCTCTTAATCTGACTCTTATTTGTGTTTCTAAATCAGCAATATTCACTATCCAAGGATTGGTACTAACAGTAGTAGGGTTGTAAGCATTTGTATTCCCCATATTTATATTAGCATTACTGTAGCCATCAACAAGTTGTTCTGAACCTGTTCCTATCCAAGTTGTACCATTATCATAAGAAATATCTAAATATAAGTCTTCATTAGTGTCAGCTCCTGAAGATGCAAAAGCAACATTTAAAGTTACATTCGTAAACGCACTTATATCTACATTTTCTGTGGTTAAGTTGTTACTCCCTGTAAGTCTATATGAAGAGGTGCCAAAATATTTGTTTGTTGTAGTGCTTATAGTGCCTCCGCCAGTGTATACGAAATTATCGGATCCCTCAAAAGATAGTGTTTTAAATGCTCCTGCGGAAGTATCATCATCTGATATCTCTAGTGTGGTAACATTTTGGGTTCCAAAAGTTGCGGAGTCACCACCTGAAACGCTTTGTATTTCAAAGGTATAATCAGTAGCATCAAAACAGTTAGTGTTATCAGCTAAATTGACAGTTGCACATTGTTGCCCACTAGTATTAGCAGGAAACGTGATGATTTGAGTAATGTATGACAAGTGTGGTGCTGTACCAGAGGTTAATACCACCTGAGCAGTTGTTGCTGTTGAAGCACTTGGATTTGTGATATCAACACATAAATTAATAGAACCATCACCTTCACTTGTAGAATATGTTGCTGAAGCGAAATTTAATTCTGTATCCGTTGAAGCTGAAACCCCTTCAATTTTAGCATCATCTATAATCCAAGTTTCGTTTCCAGAGTTATTTTCAAATAGTATTCTTATTCTAAGATTAGCAACACTTGGTAAATCTGTAATAATAATTTCATTAATACCAGAAGTTCCATCTCCTCCTGTTACAGATGTATAATAACCGCTTGCATTATAGGTGTTAGATTCTGTAGAGCCTTGGCCAAAATGCCATAATGCATTTCCCGAACCATTAACTTCTGCTTGTTGCGTCCATGTACTTCCTCCATCGTCACTAACCTCTACAATAACATAGTCACTACCGTCAGCACCGTTTCCACTAGAACCTCCAAAAGAAGCTAATTTAACTGAGAAGTCAACATCAGTGTATGATGATGTATTGACATTACTAAATTCAATGGTTGTTGTTGCGTTTGTAACTTTTCTACCTTGAGAACCACTTACAAAGTTATCTTGTCCTGAAGGAAATGGGCCTGTACCTGTAGCAACACTACCTCCTGTAAAGGTCATAACGGGAGCGGCAGGTGTTGTTTCAAAATCTTGTTGTGCAATGGTGACTTGCCCAAAACCAGACAAGCTAAAACATAAGAATGCTATAAAAACGAGGGAGTAGTTTTTTATCATAGGGAAAATGGATTAATCTAAATAATTTTTAAAATCACTGCTAATCAGTGTGTTGTAATTTAGGTGTTTATTTGCATAGTACTATGGGTATGCAACAACAACGCGTAAAAATACACTATTCCATGTTAAGACACAAGGCTTTAAGTGTTAAGTGTCAGTTAGTTTGTGTGTTCTTGTAATGGTTGTAATTGTTCCGAATTATTGAGAAATGCTGAGGTCTTTTGGGAAAAGGCCATAAAAAAAGGTGCAACCAAATTGGTTACACCTTTTTATTTTAATAGGCTTTAGCGCTTACTTTTGCTTTATTGCCTTTTTACTAATGACTTGTCCGTTAGACAAGGTGATTTTTGCAATATAAGCCGCCTGACTTAGTTTAGATAGGTTATAGACTTCAGTAGCATCATGGCCTTGTAAACTATAGACACGTCTTCCGGTAATATCTATGATATCCACATGCTTTATCGTATGTGTGTGTCCGACTTTGATTTCAATATCACCATTTTGTAATTCGGTAATGGTGACCTCATTGCTATCCATAACGTTATCGTCTATAGATAGAACTGTTGGTCTAAACACAATTTCAAAACGGTCGTTAATTGTACCTGTTTCTGAGGTGAAGGTGTAGTCTGAAGTTTTAAGGTTATGAAATGTATTTAATAGTTTGTCATTAATGTACACCGCATTTTCGGTCATAAAAGCACCTTCAAATTGATCTAATGAAATGGTATATATTGTTGGTTCTGAAATGTTTGTGATAAGGCCTAAAGGAATTACTTCCTCGAGCGTTAGGTTATTTGGTTCTTTACCTTGAATAGCAAATTGTTTGCTGTCAGTATCTTCGAGAAGTGAATAGATCATTGCGTTAATGTCGGGATATAAGTTTCTTAGAGCATCATAATACATGCCATCATCCTCATCCGTTGCACCATTGACATAGGCTATTAAAATTTGATTAAATGCTCCGTTATCTGTATTTAGGTTTAACCATAATTTATTACTTTGATTCGCGGTTGTAGCTCTGAAAAACTGATCGTTATTCCCTGTGACTCTCATGCTGTTATTAAATACAACGTTTGCTGTTTTAATTGCACCACTTACTACGGTTGCTGAAGCATCATCATCCATAGCTATAAAGAATGCTTGTCCGGATGGAATAAAAGGATTTGGTGTTACTTGATCACCTCCCATTGTTTGACCTGATCCGTTAATTATAGCATAATCACTTTGTGCGTAATTTAAGTTTTCGTTACCGTTGGTATTAGCAGCGGCAGCGGTTGCATGAGACCAGAAGAAAATAGCTCCGGTCATAGGTGCTACAGATTCTCCAATACTTGCATTAGCTGCGAGAAATGCATTTGCATCTATAGCGGAAGGATAAGGGTTTCCGATAAGGTTCCAGTTGTTGTCATTTGTTTCTGAATCGTTTCTGTAAATAGGCACATTGAAACTACCATTATTAAAAGGGCCTTCAAAATAATAGGTGTATGCTGCAGGATTAATAAACCCAGCACTATTATGCGTTGCGCCATAACCAACACCAGGAGCCATTACTGTGGAGCCTGTTGCATTTTGCCAATCATCTGCATTGTCATCTACATCATCTTGTCCGGTAACTGTGGCATTATTGTTATCAGCTTCTTTCGTTTCGTCTAAGTAGTTTTTACCATCGTACCAATAAATTCTGCTTGGATTGGCTTCGGCTAAACCATCGCTTATGAGTTCGCCCTGAACAGGAGCACTCCAGTATGTGTACTCTTGCGCTGATTCTAAATGAGCTGTTTGTTTTTCGACCGTAATTTTATTTCTAGTTGTTAATACTGCTCCATCTACGATACCATAATCATTAACCTGAACAAACGCCCCATCTGTATTAACTATAATTTCACCATTTACAGTAAGGTCATTCTCTACTTTAACGTAGGTGTTATTAGCTATTGTTAATTGGGCTCCGTTATTTATGATTAAACTACAGGCGCTGAAGCTTGTTTGTACACCTCCAATAGAAGTGTCATAGTCATCATCGAGGATTACCGTACTATATATATCTGGTGTAGATGACCAGGTGCCATTCCAAGTTACCATATTATAATTTGGCTTCATAGTATTAGATACGTTTGTACAACTCCCTGCTTCTGTTACTTCGCAATAAAACTGATAGTTGGCTAAATCATTTAATGAATTGGTGTCTCCTTCCATTAATAAGTTATCTCCATCTTCTCCTAGAATTGTATATCCTGCAGGTGATGCGCTTGTTACCGGAGACCAGACATCATTTACACCATTGTTGAAATACCATTGGTATGTTAAGTCTTCTGGTGTATCGGTATCTCCTTCGGTGGCTGTAACACTATAAGCTAATGTAGAACAATCGCTATTATCAGTAATTGCTGAAACTTCAACAGGTTCAGATGTTGGGTAATCTGCTATAATTTGAATATCATCTATTGCCCAAAGTTCTTTGTTATCACTTGCGTCATTTAAAATATCTATAAACAACCTAACAAATTCTGTATTATCAGGAATATTAAATTCTATTAAATTTTTTGTTACTGTTCCACTCACACTTCCATCAGAAGCATATTCATTACCAAGATAATCCCATTTTTGATTAGCACCTCCACTTACTGCTGAAGTTGCATCTACATTTCCATTTATTGATGCGAAATACCAATCAAAATCACTTGTAAGATCTGGTACAATTTCAACATTACTTGCTGTGCTTCCAAAAGCTACTGAAGCTCTTACATTATCGGTACTTTCTACTCCGTTATTACTTGCTCCGTTACTAGAAATAGATGAAACATATACTCTAACCTTTATGTTTGTTGCATTAGTTACATCAGGAATTTGAATAGCATCAAAATATATTTTACTAATTGCTCCATCTCCACCATCATTTCTAGATTGTTGTATATAGGCATTTGCTCCACTTCTAATAAATGTAGTTGGGTTATTAGCAGTTGGGCCAGCCAATGTACCATATACTCCTCTTTGATTTCCACTAAAATTTCTACAAACAGTATTACTATTCGTGCTACCATTTACTCCATTATCATATAATGTACTACCACCTAAGTTATAAGTTTCAGACATACACGCAGAAGAATTTCTATCTGTTGCAGTACTTGAGCCAACTGCTCCTTGATTATAATAGCTCCATTCTACCGCATTATCATGTGCTTCGTAATTTTGTAAACCAGTTGGTGTAGCACTTTCATTATCTACACTAAAAGTCCATGATGGGCTACTAACAAATTCAAAGCCTTGAAAAGCCACCACTTTAGTTTCACCAGTACCAGTGCCACAATTACTTTCTTCTATAATAGTAAATGCTCCAGTTGTAATATCGCAACCTGCTTCGGTAAGTTTAATAATACTTGTTGCAGCACCTGCTGGTACGTGTACTATTATAGTATTTGCATCTACAAAATCTATTGTTGCAGATACGCCACCAAAACTTGCTGTTGTACTTGCAGTAAATCCTGTTCCAGTAACTGTAATTTCAGTTTCTTCTGGACCAGAAGTTGGTAGCATTGATGAGAATGTATGAACTGGTGTGCATGAAGCAATGATATTTACATCTAAATCAATTGTTACTCCAAACGTTCCAGAATAACATGGGTCTGGTGTAGCTTGCCCGTTATCGGCAGTTCCAATACGCATTTTATGTTGACCTGTTGCTACGCTTCCTCCTAAAGTAAAACTCGTTGTTAATGTAGTTGGATTAGTATTTAATGATTCACCTGAAAAAACTAATTCGTTTGTATTATTAAAAATACCATCATCATTGAAATCGATCCAAAGATGAGTGTCGTACGAATAACCCGTTGCAAATGAAACTGACGAAGTTATTAGTTCTCCTTGTGTTAAACTAGGAATAGATCCTGTATAAGTAAATTGTGTAACATCTAAAACAGCAAAGGTAGCAGAACCCACTGTTACAGAGGTTATTCCGTTATTATCATTTGAAGTTGGCTCAGAATCACATGCACAAACTCCCGAAGTTGTTGTAAAACTCCAATTAATTACACTTACACTTTCACCACAAGTGTTTATGGCAACTACTTTCCAGTAATACGTTGTAGAAGCTAATAAAGCACCTGTAGAATAACTTGTGCTCGCTACATTTGACGTTACAATTCCCGGAATACTTCCTGCTCCAAAATAAACATCATACGAAGTAGCTCCCTCTACAGGACTCCATGAAACGGCGGATATTGACCCTACACCTGCATAACAAACTCCTGTAGCTGCGGTTGCCGGAGAAGGTGTTGTTACTGTAGTAGGTAAACTATTTATAACAACCACTTTATTTACTGTACCTGTAGACCAACATGTTCCATCATTTATTCGTATATAATAAGTCCCCGAAGCACTAACTGTTTTGGTAGCCGTTGCAGGTTCTGATGTACTTGTACCATCAATAGCACTTTGCCAATAAGCCGTTGCACTATCTGCACCTGTATAGGTTAAAACCGTTGATGTACATGCTGGCGAAGTTCCCGTAATACCACCAACAGGATCTGTTGCTGGTGTACATGATGTAATGATATTCACATCTAAATCAATGGTAACTCCATATGAACCAGAATAACATGGGTCTGGTGTGCCTTGCCCACTATCTGCAGTACCAATACGCATTTTGTGTTGTCCAAGTGCTGCACTTGCAGCTAGAGTAAAATTTGTTGTTAATGTAGTAAATGCGGCATCTGCTGATTCTCCTGTAAATACTTTTTCTGTAATATTGTCAAAGACGTTGTCATCATTAAAGTCTATCCAGATATGAGTATCATAAGTATAACCTGTTTCAAAAGTAATTGATGATAAAATATTTGCTCCTTGCTCCAAATCGGGTACAGAACCTGTGTATGTGTATTGTGTAACATCGCTAACAGAAAAAGTAGCTGAGCCAACGGTTACTGAACTTATTCCGTCACTATCATTTGAGCTTGGAATTGAAGTACATGCTGAAACATCTACCAGCACAGCTGTAGAAGTTCCATTATTACCACTACAAGTTACCACACAACGGTACCAAGTTTTTTCATTTACCGTTGCAGTGTATGCACTGCTCGTTTCTCCTGAAACATTTGAAAAACCGGCAACAGCACTAGTTGTAGAACTTTGCCATTGGTAGGTTACACCAGAACCTGATGTTGAATTTTCTAAAGTTAATACTGTAGTTCCTCCAGATTCTACAGTGGTTTCTGATGACTCTGTGTTTCCTGGTGTTGGTGTTCCTGAGCATGGTGAGGCTGCGTAATCTGTAACTGAAAAATTATCAATTGCTAAATGTCCTGACATATTATCACTTAAAATCCTAACATATGTAGTTGCACTTGTGCTATTAATATTATAAGAATAAGAAACATAACTTTCCTCTGAACTTGCTCCCAATGTTTGTGTGTCAACTGTTGTAAAATTAGTTCCATCTGTTGATGTTTGTAGGTCAAAAGTATTTGAACTACTACCATTAATATATGCATAATCAAAAGTAACGGTACCACAAGTGTTTAATAAAGGTGTTGTTATATGTGCGCCGCTTTTATCATCATTTATGACAAATGCTCTTGAACCTGCAATATTAGTACCATAGCTGAAATTACCGGCATCCCTCCTAGACCAAACTCTACTATTAATGGTGATGTTACCTGTACCATAACCAGAAGTTTCAGTGTCAAAGTTTTCAGTCCAATCTTGCCCAAAACCAGATAAGCTAAAACATAGGAATGCTATAAAAATGAGGGAGTAGTTTTTTACCATAGGGATAATAGGGATATGTAGATTCAATTAATTAAGGCCAAAGATATATTAAATAGACTGTCAGTCAGTGCCTTGAAAAGTAGGTATTTATTAACAAATGGTTAAGTTTTCTTACATTTTATCTACGAAATACCATAAGCGACGATAAAGTGTTATTTTATTGCGATGAAGTGCTTTTTTATGTACTATATTAGGGCTGGTTAAATGATATCATTTCCATTTTAAAACTCCGCATTATGTCGTTATCTATTGTATTTTTGAATCGCATGGATGTCAATAAAACATATACGGTAGATGAGGCGCGCAAAAAGCTAGAGCATTATTGTGCCTACCAAGAGCGTTGCCATAAAGAGGTACGGCAAAAGCTGCGCGATATGCGAATGATTCCGGAAGCCATTGATGTGATTATGGTGCAGTTGATTGCGGATAATTTTTTGAATGAAGAACGCTTTGCTCAGGCGTTTGTGCGTGGGAAATTCAGAATTAAGAAATGGGGTAAAAACCGTTTGGTGCGCGAGTTAAAGTTTCGGGATATTTCTAAATACAGTATTGATACCGCTTTAAAGGAAATTGATCTGGATGATTATTATAGCACCTTAGACGAACTGGTGCAAAAACGTATTGCTCAGGTTAAAGAGCCTAATGTGTATAAGAAGAAGAAAAAGGTGGCTGATTATTTGTTGTATCGTGGTTGGGAATCGGGTTTGGTTTATGAGAAGTTGCGGGAGTATCTTGGGTGATGGTTGGTTGTTGAGACTATAGATTATAGAGAAAAGAGAGAAGAGAAAATAGAGAAAAGAGTATAGAGTTTAGAGCCAAGAGTCAAGGTTTAAGATTAAGCATTGAGATTTGTGTTTTGCTCTATAAAAAAGAAAGCCTTTTCAAATACATGAAAAGGCTTTTTTTATAATATAATAGGTTCTACAAATTAAAGACAGCACCAATGTTTAAAGCAAATTGGTTGTGTATGTCAATTGAATCTTCTTCATATTTCGCTAAAGGAAAGTTAGCTTCTGTATACACACCAAAGCCCTCTGTAAAGAAATAACGTGCTCCAATATGACCACCAAAATTCTTAAGACTTAAATTTAATCCAGGATACAAATCAAAATTTTCATCAATGTTAATGACGTTCCCTAGGTTAGCGTTAAAACGTGCTTTTAAATCGAAACGATCTCCGAAATCTAGATCTTCAATACCATCTGCACCTCCTAATGCGTAAGATGAGGATACACCAACAGAGATGTTTTCACCTAAGCCGTGATCGAAACTTACATTAATACCTGTAGCGTAATCTTGAATATTAGCACCGACTTGGAATTTCTGGTCTCCTTTACCTTCAAAGGCTTGAGCATTACTAAAACTAAACGCTAATAAAGCGACAATTAGTAGAATATTTTTCATGTTTTTCATTTTAAAATAGGGGTCAAATATACAAATAGTATTTAATTAATGGTCAGAAATTTAAATGAAACGATTGGTGTTGGTTATGGCTTTTTTGTTTTTCCAATCTATCCATTTTTGACCTTTTAGGCGTCGCATGAGGTTATCATAATTTCGCATGACAAATACATTGTAAATGGCTTTGCTGAGGTTTTTAGGATTTCGGGCTATGGCGCGTAAACTCATGGAAAATCCTGGAGTCACATAACGCATGTAGTGCCAATAGCCTTCTGGCATATAGAGGACTTCTCCGTGGTTTAGTTCGCATGTCCAGCCTTTTGCTTTTTTTAGGGCAGGCCATTTCTCAAAATTGGGATTATTAAAATCAATATCCTCTCTAACGATCAATGAATGTGGTACTTTGTATAAGTATTGGTTCTGTTTTTGATCGAATAAGATGCATTGTTTTTTGCCTTCAAAATGAAAGTGAAAGATATTAGCCAAATCTATATCGTAGTGCATGAAGGTATGCGAGTCTTTGCCTCCAAAAAATAGCATGGGTAAAGTTTTCATTAAACGCAATCCGAAATTGGGGAAGGTGTAATCTTTTTGCAGTTGTGGGATTTCTTTTAAAATGTTCCAGAGGAAAATGCGGTATTTTGTGGGTTCGCGTTTTAGTAAGTCGACATAATCGCTCATTTTCATGGTGGTATGCGCTTGATTAAAACCGTCTTTGTAGTGGACTGGTCTGTCATCGTAAAGCGGTACGGTTTTATCGCCAGCAATGTCTTTGATGTAGTCTAAGTTCCATTTGGAATAGGCTGGCCAATCTTTAATGTACTGTTCTATCACCACGGGTTTTTGTGGTTTGAAGTAATGGGTTATAAAATCCTCTTTTGTAATGGTTTTTACGCGAGGAATATCTTGAAGGTTGAGTTTCAAATGTTAGTAGCGTTTAGGATGCAAAGTTAAGGAAAGGTTTTAGATTTAATGGATTCCTGCCTTCGCAGGAATGACAGTTGGTGTTTTTTTTAGGTGAGGTTGATGGTTGGTTCTTGATGGGGTTTTTAAAAACTTCGTTTTGGTATCTTCAATCAAAAATTATGTGACACCCCTAATGAGCTTCGCTCGGTAGCTTCAAAACAAAATGTATTTTGTTTCGCACTAATCCTCAAGGGGACAATCTACGGATTAGACATTTTGGTTAGTACTAAAGTAGTTCTCGATTTGATGTTTGAGTTTATGATTGGTTCTTGATACGATTTTTGAAACTACGTATTGGTTTGTCATTCCTGCGAAGGCAGGAATCCACTTTACTATTTCTCTTTTTCTTGTAGAGCTTTTGTATTAATTCAACAGGGACTTCTTAAAAATTAAATGGACTGAAAGGTTTTTGATTTAATGGATTCCTGCTTTCGCAGGAATGACAGTTGGTGTTGTTTTTTAGGTAAGATTGAGGGTTGGTTCTCGATACGATTTTTTCATACTTCAAAAATCACTCGAACTGACGTTTGTTTGGTTTTATCATTCCTAAAAATTAAATGAAGTGAAACGTTTTATATCGAATAGATTCCTGCCTGCGCAGGAAAGACCGTTGGTGTTGTTTTATAGCCATTTGGTGTCTCGTGATGTGGCGTCTAAGACATCGATGTTTAAGGCTGCAGCAATTTGTTTGGCCATATCAAAAGCCGTTTCTATATTGTCGGTTTCGTAGGCTTCAATTTTCTGATTGGTGTTATAGAATAGATTGACTTTGACCACAGTTTCCGTTACATTGGTGCTTGCTGTGGAGACCCAAACGCGTGTGGTTTGCGTGGTTTTAAATACGGAGACGTATTCTATTTGCGGGAAGTCTTTCCATTTTCCAAAAGTTAAACCAAATAGGTTGATGGTGTTACGATATTTTTTAATGGTGAGGTCAATTTCAATGCCGTCGGTATAGAAAAAGAAGATACCTGCTCCTAAGAATAGGATACCAAAATAGGTATCGATACTCAGTATTCCTAATACGAAAAGACCAATACCGTAGATGAACTTTAGTTTTGGTATTGGTCTTTTGTAGCTAATTATATTCAAGAAAAGATGATTTTAATATTATAACTTATCAATAGTAGCGTCATCTGCTTCAATGGTCTTTTTGTCTTTTCCTTTTAGGTATTCTGGTAAATCCATACCAGCCATATTAAACATTTCTTGTAAAGGTGGTACTGATTTGTACATGCCAGATAAGAAGTTAGCCGTTGACGATTTTCCGTCTTCTCCACCGCTTCCATTATCCCAAACGGTTACTTTATCAATTTTAATATTCTTAATCGCTTCCGATTGAATTTTCACCAATTCTGGTAATTTGTCTGCAATTAATAATAATACGGCATCTCTACTATTGTTACCAGCCGCTTTTACAATTTGCTCCATACCCGCAGCTTGCTTGGTTAAGATTTCAAATTGTCCTTGTGCTTCGGCTTGTGCTTTAAATAATATGGCATCTGCTTCCCCTTTAGCACGTCTTCTAATACGTTCTGCATCTGCTTCGGCATCGATTTCAACTTTACGTTTATCAATTTCAGCTGGAATAATAACATCGGCCATTTGAGATGAACGTTCACGTTCCGCTCTAGCTGTTTCTGCGATTTGCTCTGCCGCATATGATTCTGCTAAGGCGTTTGCAGACTGTACTTTTTCAGAGGCATTTGCCACACGTTCTGCTTCCGCTTCACGTTGACGACGTAATGAATCTGAATTTGCAACGGCTATTTTCGCGGTGTTTTCACCTTCTACAGCTTGTGCATTGGCTGCTGCTACTTGGGTTCTTTCATCTTGTACTGCATTTGCTTCACCAATAGATCCATCTCTGGTTTTCTCTGCAACCGATTTACGTGCTGCGTTAATAGCATGTGCTGCCGCTTCTTTACCAAGAGCTTCGATATAACCAGACTCATCAACGATATCTGTAATGTTTACGTTGATTAGTTTTAGACCTACTTTCTTTAGTTCCGTTTCAACAGATTCTGAAATATTCGTTAAGAATTTATCTCTGTCATTATTAATTTCTTCAATATCCATTGAAGCCACCACTAAACGTAATTGTCCGAAAATAATTTCTTGTGCTAAATCTTGGATTTCATTTTGACCTAATCCTAGCAAACGCTCTGCTGCGTTTTGCATAATACCAGGTTCAGTAGAGACACCAATAGTAAAACGCGATGGCACATTGACACGAATGTTTTGTTTAGATAAGGCATTAACCAAATTTACTTCTATAGAGATAGGAGTTAATTCTAAGAATTCATAATCTTGAATTACTGGCATTATAAAAGCCGCTCCACCATGAATACATTTAGCCGATTGTCCGCCACCAACTTTCCCATAGACGACTAAAATCCTGTCTGATGGACAACGTTTGTAGCGTTTTATTAAAATAATTAAGGTGAGTACAACGAATAGGGCTACAAAAATTAGTAGCATTGGTCCGCCAAGGCTTTCCGCAGTAAAATTGTTTTGAATGGTTAGTAAATTCATGTGCTAATAGATTAGATTGGTTAATTATAGAATTAGTATTTGTTTGAATTAATTTTCGATAAATCGGTCTTTCCCCTGAGGCAGTTCTTCATTATTACCTCTGGAAGCTTCAATGGGTTTGCGCGTTTGGTCAACGATGAGAATGCCGTTAGAAGTCACATCAACAACTTTTATGATTGTGCCTGTTTTTAAGGTTGTTAATGAATCGGTAAGTGCATCTAATTCTCTCATAGAACCTTGAACACTAACGGTTACTTTTCCCATTTTAGAACGGTCAGAACCAATAGGTAAATAGACTTCACCAACAGCATCGAGCGCATTTTTATAATTTAAGGTGCCACTATCGGAAAGTTTACTAATGAAGTAGAATAGTGCCGCCATAATAGCCATCATTAACAATCCACAAATCACTGAAATGATTATGGTTAATGGTGTTGAAAGTCCGGCGTCTATACAAGCAATACCACTCCAGCCAAAAATAGTAAAGAAGCCAACGAGATTTTTAAAGGATATGAATTGAAATCCTGCTCCATCAGCATCAATATCTGAGTCTAGGTCTCCAATATCATCCGCATCTCCGCCTACAAAAGCCAAAACCATAACGATGGAAAAAATGAGCGAACCTATAATAGCAACTAACCAATACATTTTGGATAGAAATTCTAAATTTGAAAACCATTCTGCCATAAGATGCCGTTTAAATTTGAGTTAATAAAGATACGACCATTGTAAGACTATACAATCTTATTTTGAAAGTAAATTGGTCTCATCAATACCATCTTTAAAGACTTTTAAAATCTTTAGTTTTTAATGACCTTAGGTTTGAACATAAACGATTCAAAGGTTGGAATGTCAATTGTATGTTGATGGTTTTTGAAGTACGGTCGTTTTTATACTTTTGGAGCCTCAAAATAGGGTTGAGTTTGGACCACTTTCAATATATAAGTAGTCATTGAAGGAATTTTGTTACAAGGAATTTGGGAAATATTTTTTTGTGGGTTAGAAATGTGGGGATGGTGGGTGTTGTCATTCCTGCGTAGGCAGGAATCTGTTTGGTGTTATTAATGTTGATTTAGTTCTAAAAAGAATTAGAGGATTTGAGAAATATAGTAATTGTTTTAAAGGTGTAGTGTTGTTGTGGATTCCTGCCTGCGCAGGAATGACAGAGTGTGTTGTTGTTTGTTGTGGGTTATCTGGATTTATCTAGAGATTTGTCTGCTTTCGCAGGGATGAGAGTATTTTGTGGATTGGTTTAATGATGAAGTTTTGTTGTGGGTTCCTGCTTGCGCAGGAAAGACAAAGTTCGTTGTTATTTGTAATGGCTTAGCTTGGATGTACTTGAAGGTTTGTCTGCTTTGGCAAGAATGACAAAGTGTGTTGTTATTTGTTATTGAAAATAAGTCCAGTCTTTGGATAAATCTTTCCAATTAGGATTCTCTTCTTCAATAAGATCTATCTTCCATTGACGTTTCCATTTTTTCATGTTCTTTTCTCTTTTAATGGCGTCATTGATATACTGATAGGTTTCAAAATATATTAGTCGATCCAGTCCATATTTTTTTGTAAATCCATCGACTAACTTGTTTTTATGTTCAAACATTCTGCGCTCTAAATCGTTAGTAACACCAATGTATAAGGTACCGTTATACTTGTTAGATAGTATGTAGAGATAATATTGATGTATGTTCTTGTACATTCTTGTAATTGGTATATCATCGTTTCCTGATTTTATAGGAATGATGAGGTGTAATTATTTAAAATATGTTGTGGAATGTTTTTAAAGTTATGAATTTTAGTGCATTAGTTTTTAATAAATAAGTGTTTTTTGTGTTCTGTCATTCCTGCGTAGGCAGGAATCTGTTTGGTGTTATTAATGTTGATTTGATTAAGTATTATGAAGAATTAAGTGTGTTGAGCACATAGTAATTGTTTTAAGGGTAATGTGCTGTAGTGGGTTCCTGCTTGCGCAGGAAAGACAAAGTTCGTTGTTATTTGTAACGGCTTAGCTTGGATGTAGTTGAAGGTTTTTCTGCTTTGGCTGGGATGATAGAGCGTGTTGCATTTAGATTATACTATTCATTGTTTTTAGTCTTCTGTCATTCCTGCGTAGGCAGGAATCTACTTTGTATAGTTGATGTTTGTTTGATTAAATATTTTGAAGAATTGAGAGGGTTGAACACCGAGTAATTGTTTTAAAGGTATTGTGCTGTTGTGGATTCCTGCCTACGCAGGAATGACAAAGCGTGTTGTTTTTTATTGTGGCTTCAGTTGTGTGTATTTGAAGGTTTGCCTGCTTTCGCAGGGATGAGAGTATTTTGTGGATTGGTTTAATGATGAAGTTTGTGGGTTCCTGCTTTGGTTGGAATGACAAAGCGTGTTGAATTTAGATTATAGTATCAATTGTTTTTAGTGGGTGCTGTAATTCCTGCGTAGGCAGGAATCTACTTAGTGTTATTAATGTTGGTTTGATTAAGTATTATGAAGAATTGAGTGGGTTGAACACGGAGTAATTCTTTTAAAGGTGTCTTGTTGTTGTGGATTCCTGCCTGCGCAGGAATGACAAATTATTAAAAGAATTTGTAACGCATACCAAATAATACGTTGCTTGGTGGCATTGGAGTAAAGCCTGATTCTATATAGTCGGCATTAAAAATGTTGTTTGCGGTTATGGACAATTCAACTTGTTTTAGTTGGAACATAATTGAGGCATCCCAAACGTTATAGGTTTGTCCTGTGGTGCGTTCGGCATATTTGTAAATGATGCTTTGGCTCACGTTTTTGAGTAGTTGTGTGCTTAATCTGGTGGTGTAATGATGTTTTAAGGTATTTAAGGCATAACGTGATAGTTCTTCGTTTTGCTCTAAAATATCATCGTCTAAATAGGCATATCCAAACGCTAGGGTTTGGTTGAAGCTGTTTATTTCAAAATTATAGGCCACGTCAACTTCTAGTCCTTTAGTATTGACTTCTGCAATGTTGGTGGCTGTAAAGATTTCTTCAACCGTGTTTGGTCTAACGTAATCTATTAAGTTTTTAGCATCGCGATTAAAAACGGATAGGCTTGCTCTAAATTTTTGGTTGTTGAATTTAATCCCGATTTCTTGCGCAAAGGCTTCTTCGGGTTCTAAATCGGCGTTCCCATTGGTTCTTGGGTCTGTGTAATATAAATCGGTGTAGGTTGGTATTCTGTATGTGAATCCAATATTTCCATAAGCTTTTAGGTTGTTGGTGATATCGAAGCCTACATCTAATCCTGGGAATCCGTTAAATTTAAAGTCCGAAAAATAGGTGACGGCAACACCAGGTGTAATGTCTAATCGGTTATCTATAAACTGAAAACGATGCTCTAAAAATACAGTGGTCATAAAACGGTTACGATTCCCTAAGTTGTTACTTTTCAAATAGGTTTTAGAGAGGTCTATTCCAAATCCGGTGATTCCTAATTTAGACGTGTAGGAGGCATTGGCTTCGGCACCAATTTTATTAGACAGGTGGAAGTTTCTGAAAAATTCAGGTTCAAAACGTTTTAGAAGGAACATATCTTGGTTGCGTTTCCAATAGATACGCGGTTGAATTTTTAATTTTTCAGATTGAAACTTTGTGGTGAAGGCGATTAAACTGTTTTGGGTTTCTTCATATTCGTTATAAGCTTGATTGGTGGTGTAAAAATTTTCGGCACCAAACTTACGTTCAGAAAATGTAGCAATCATTTCGATGGGTTGGTCTTTTTTATTGAAGACACTTTTTAGAAAGTAATTAGAATTATCATAATCTGAATTATTGCGATAGCCTTCAGAGGTCATTTTGCCCACATGAAGGATGTGTGTTGAGTTTTTTAATTCATTACCAACAGTTACAGAACCATTAAGTTGACCAAAGGAACCGGTTTCAAGATTTGCAGAAACGGTATCGTCTAAACTCGATTTTGTTACAATATTAATCGCACCTGTAAAGGCGTTTTGACCAAAAACACGTGCAGCAGGTCCTTTTATGACTTCTATGCGTTGAATAACTTCTAAAGGAAGCGCAGCATTTAAGGTATGGTGACCAGTTTGTGCATCGTCCATTTTGATACCATCGATTAATAAGAGGGTTTGATCGAAACCACCGCCTCTGATGAATAAATCGGCTTGACTGCCGCCCGTACCACGACGTCTAATATCGACTCCTGCGATTTGCTGTAACACATCTGAAATGGTCACAGCCGCACTACTTTTAATATCTGCTGAAGTGATTATGTTTATGGTTCTAGAATTTTCTTTGAAGGGTAGGTCGATACGTGTTGAGGTAATAATCACCTCTTTTAAAGAATCTGTTTTAATGATGGGCTCTGCTTCTTGTGCGTTGATTTGACAAGTGGCCATTAAACTGCATATAATGAGGGCGACTATAGTTTTCATTTATTTAGGTTTTGTAAACTTTGTTATTGTGATGTCTAATGTAAACACTACAAAAGTCGTAACTTTCCGGACGATTAAAGTAGTCCAGTTTTAAAACAATGAATAGTCCGGTTAGTCAAATTCTAAAACAGCTTATCACATTCGATAAAACTATTGTGCAACCTGTGTATGTTCAAGTTGCGCAACAAATCGTCAATGCCATACAACGTGGTTATTTAGACAAAGGTAGTAAGTTACCTGGAACTCGCGTTTTTAGTCAGTTGTTGGGCATTCATCGTAACACGGCTGTAGCGATTTATGAAGAATTAGCATTACAAGGTTGGGTAGATATTATAGCCAATAAAGGCACTTTTGTTTTAGTACCAGAAGCATCAACGGCAAAAATTAAGGCCACAACACAGCATCTACATCAAGCGTATGCGTATCCAGAAGTTGCAGGTTTTCCATTTGAAAAATCATTTCATTTGGCATCAACAACACAAGAGACCACCGCTAAATATTATATTAATGATGGAAAACCCGATTTGCGTTTACATCCTGTGCACCAATTTTCGAGATGGTATAGTGCAGCTATGAAACGAAAGCCATTAATTACTAAATGGAATAGAACGTCTGCTTTAATACCATCGGTTTTTAGTACGCAACTTTGTAATTATTTAAACGCCACACGAGGCTTTCATATAAAGCCCACTAATTTAATAAACACGCGTAGCACAGAAATGAGTTTATTCATTGTTTCTCAGTTATTAATCAAACAAAATGATTTGGTGTTAGTAGGGCAGTTGAGTAATTACGCTGCCAACATGATTTTTCAGGAAGCAGGCGCGACTATTAGAACGATTCCTGTAGATGATGAAGGTTTGGATGTGGATTATATAAAAACGCATTTTGTAAAGAAAAGCATTCGATGTGTGTATATCTGTGCGCATAGAGATTATCCGACAACGGTGACGTTGAGCGCTAAACGCCGTTTACAATTGTTGGAACTCGCCAAGACTTACGGGTTTGCTATTATAGAAGACGATTATGATTATGATTTTCAATTTGAAGGTTCGGCCATGTTACCTATGGCAAGTGCTGATGCTGGAGGTATGGTTATTTATCTCGGTAAGTTAGGGCAATCGTTATTTCCTAGTTTTCATACTGGGTTTGTGGTGGCTCCCGGAAATTTTATTTCTGAAGCTAAAAATTACTTGCAGCTATTAGATCAGCAAGGAGATTTAATACAAGAACAAATGCTTGCCGAACTCATTTCTGAAGGGGAAATTTATAGATTGAAGAAAAAAAATATTGTGACTTATAAGCAACGTCTCGATAGTTTGTGTCTGTATTTGAATGCGTATTTTGAAGGTATTGTCACTTGGGAAAAACCTTTGGGTGGTTTAGCGTTATGGTTACGGTTTATAGATAATATTTCGTTAGTTAAATTAGCTGAAGAAGCTGAGAAGCTCGATTTGTTTCTGCCAAAAACTATTTTATATCAAGATAAAACCACTTGTGCTATTCGTTTTGGTTTTGGCCATTTAAATGAAGCCGAACTCGAAATCGTGATTAAAAAGCTGAAACGTGCTTATAATAAAGTGACTAATTTTTGATCGGAAATTCAGTCTTGCAATCTTCACATTTATATTGGTAGCGTGTGCTAAACGGTAAGGTAAAGAATAGGAGGCCAATTAGAAACGACATCAAGGATTTTAAATTAGTAATGGTGGTGTACATTTCAATGTGTTCCCCTTTACAATTGGGACACACAATAGGGTTGCCTTCATCATCTACAGAATAAGCTTTAATAGATTGTAAAATGGCTCGTGCTTGTTCTTCGTCCTTGGCAAGTACTTTTAGTTTTACACCTCCAATAGCTTGACTCACTAAAGGATCTGTATCAATGGTGAGATTATCTCTTAGAAAGACTTCGATACCATCGGATTCTAAGCGTCCTTTAGCAATTTGTGCTTCTGTAGAATAGGGAAATCGGGCTATGGTAACGAAGGTGTCTTGCATGTGGTAAAGGTACTATATTCTTGTAGAGCGCTGATAGTTTTTTAAAACCTGATAGGTCTAAAGAGAAGTTATTCAATGTTGCCAGATGCCATCTTAGCTTTCCATTCGTCTTTATCGATCCATTTAAAGTCGTTAGGCACTGTAGCATCTAGCAAATCGATGTTGAGTTGTTCTGAAAGTTCGTAACCGATGAGAAAGGCTTCTTTATAATTGTCTTCTTCGTACAATTCAAAATGCTTGTTGTTATCGTACCACAGATTGACTTCAAATATATAATCACCACCGACAATGGGTTGATGGAACACGGAAACATATTGGTAGTTTTTAATGGTTTGCCATGAACCCAATTTTACAGGGCCAACTTCTATGGTTGGTCTAAATCTGGAATTAGGAATGTCTATATGGATGCGTTTTTTGGAACAAAAACTGGCACCAATACCTGTGAAATAAATAACACCTTCAAAATCTAATAACCGTATGCCTAGCGGTTGGTTGGTTGTTGCCCATAGAAAAACTTTATAACCCATAATTCCGAAAGCCATGGTAAAGAATAGGGCAGCAATGGGTATTTGCCAAATAGGTCTTGCGCTTTCTGAAATGATGATGTTGGGTTTCATGTGTTTATATGCATTGTTTTTTATCGGTCACATGGTACATCCATTTTATCATTCCCTTGGATATCAAAAGCTAGTTATGGATGTTTCATATTCATGTTTCAAATATATGAAAAAGACCTGCTAGGTTTTTAAAACCTGCTAGGTCTACTATTGAAATCATCTTTTTAGTAATAAATTATCGTTTATCAATAATTTTTATATATTTGTTATCGTAAAACGATAATTATGAATTCTGCAAAAACACTTTATGCAATACTAAATGTTATTATTTTCCTTATTCTAATGAGCATTGGTATAGGGATTTTCATATTAGCAATGATTCTCTTTGGCATGAAACAAGATTTTATAGGTATAAGTGAAGAGTTAAAAAGTTTTAAAATAGAGACGATGCTTTATGTTTTTACTTTTTTAATGCTAGGAATTTATGCTGTTTTTGTTATTGCACTTTGGAAATTAAGAAAGGCGACAAAATTGTTATTAGAAAAAGATTTTTATAATACTGAACTTACAAATGGCATGTTCAATTCGGGAAAACTTATGGTTTTGTCGTCAGTTTCTTTATGGTTTATAGATGGGATTAGCAATATGTTTTTTAAAATAAATGTTATAATAGGTTTAAGTGAAAAAACATTGGTCTATCTATTAATAATTGCCATGGGATTGTTTTTAATGCTAATGAGTACTGTACTAAGAGATACTAAGGTTATAAAAGAAGAAAACGATTTAACGATATGAAAAATAAGAAACGAAGGTTTTTTAAAATTATAAAGTGGATCGTCATCTGTATCTGTGGGTATTGGTTCTTATCGACTTTGGTTTTAGGTCATACAGATCTCGATTCAAAAACAGGCATTCAAAGTTTTGGATGGTCTGGTCTCGATGCTTTGTTTTCTAATCAAGAATTTGGTTTTTTTAAAAACGAACCATACAAGACCAATTTAAAAGGGGCTGATGGTCCTTATGTTTTTTCGGATACTAAGTTTTGGGTTAACAATGATAATATTATGTTGAAAGAAAATTTCAAAAGAAGCGATCCAATAGATGTTTCCGTAAATAACGACGACAAAGACAAATTTGAAATCACATTAAAAAACATAAATCATCAAGAGCCAGAATTCTATGACTCACCTACAAAGCTCATTGCCATCTCAGATATTGAAGGTAATTATAATGCATTATATAGTTTTTTAGTAAATAATAAAGTAATTGATAAGGATTACAATTGGATTTTTGGTAATGGTCATTTGGTTTTAAATGGAGATTTCTTTGATAGAGGAACAAATGTCACTCAAGTTTTATGGCTTATTTATTCATTAGAAGAAAAGGCAGAAGACCAAGACGGTAAAGTTCATTTTATAAATGGAAACCACGAAATAATGAATTTATATGGTGATATTTCTTATGCTGATTTTAAATATGTTGAAGCCGCTAAACAAATAAGTAACACCACACATTGGGAAGCTTCTGCCCAATTCCTTTATTCCGAAAAATCCGAATTAGGAAAATGGCTTAGGACCAAAAATGTTGTAGAGAAGATTGGGGACTATATTTTTGTTCATGGAGGCTTAAATAAATCACTTGTTGATGCCAATTTTGATATTCATGAAATCAACGCAATAGCAAAGGCATATTATGGTAGAAAATTTCAAGAACATAGTGATAACTCACGAGAAAAGTTAATAGTAAAATCTCAAAGTGGCCCTTATTGGGATAGAAGTTTAGCGATGAATCTAATGTATAAAACCGTATTTTTTTTGAATGGTGCTTCAGCGAAAAAAACTTCAGAATCCGAGTTAGATGAGGTTTTGGAATATTACAATGCAAAAAAAATAGTTATTGGTCATTCTGTTGTGGACGATGTTACTTCAGATTACAACGGAAAAGTAATTAAAATAGACGTTAAACACGGTACGGAAAAAAACAGTAAAAATACACAAGGACTTTTAATAGAACGTGGAGTTGAATATAAAATAGATGCTTTAGGAACAAGAGAAAAGTTGTAAGAATTCAATCAAAAAACGAATTAATAATTTAATTATGAAAAAAATAATATTCATTTTATCCAAAGGGCTTTTCTATGTATTTGCTGTATTCTTTGTGTTCATTTTTATATTTTCAATATTAGCATTTGTAGAATATCAGTTGGGTTGGGATATTCTTTTTGTAGAAATAACAGAGCGAATAAGTGATACTTATGCTGCGATAAACTTTCCTTTTTTAGATATGCATGTGGGCTTTATATTTACCTTAACTGTTGTTTTTGCCATGTGGATTGGTATTTTATTTTATGTCATCTATTTCTATACGTTAAAGGAATTTTTCAAAGTATTTATTGAAGCTCAAGTTTTTAATGCAAAATCTCTAAAACGTTTAAGAATCTTTTTTTACATCAACCTTATTCCCTTGGTTTATGCTGTAGTGTTAACTATTTATCAGGTTTTACAAAATGGAAAATTTAAGTTTGAAGAAGATCAAGGCATTGCTATGTTCCATTTATTTATAGTCTTCTTGGTGTATTTATATATGGATATTATTAAGAAAGGAAATGAAATTCAAGAAGAAAACGATTTAACGATATAATTATGACTAAAAACACACTTTTAAATACCGCGATTTGGGTGACGAGGCTATTGAAAATCACATTGATCATTGCTACCATAGGTATTACGAGCTTATTTATATATGCTCAAATTGATAAAGATACTTTTGCAGATCAAGAGATTGTATTAAAGGTTAATCCAGGTATTATAGGTTTTTCAACAATTGGTTCATCGGTTTGGAAGTATGATACGAAGGATACTAATTATGATTTAATACCATATACTTTTGGAAAAGTAAAAACTGTATCCTTGTATATCAATTATTTTAAAGTCATTTTTATTGCGTTGTTAATATTTCTTATACTTAGGGCTTTCGAGACCATTATGTTATCTGTTAAAACATTACATACCTTTAGTAGTCGTAATGCAAAGCTGTTTAGGAAGATTGGGGTCTATATAATTGTGATTACAATTCTTATAAGTTATACGGTATTTCGATTTGAAAGTGGAGACCAAACAGTATTGCAAATATCATTAACTCCCATAGTTTATACACTTTTGGCATTTATAATGGCAGAGATTTTTAAAGAAGGTGAGAATCTGAGAGCTGAAAACGATTTAACCATATAACCATGCCCATAATAGTCAACTTAGACATCATATTAGCCCAACGTGGCATGAAGAGTAACGAGCTTGCTGAAATCGTAGGGATCACAACCGCCAACCTTTCTATTTTAAAAACAGGAAAGGCTAAGGCTATTCGGTTTTCAACTTTGGAAGCTATTTGTAAAGCTTTGGACTGTCAGCCTAGCGATATTTTAGAGTATGTAGAAGACTAACAGTAATCTAAAAAATAATTTATTATGAAACATTTATTTTTCATTTTTTTACTAGCGGTAACATCATTAAGCTTAGCGCAATCAATTCCTAATGATATTAAGAACGCATTAAAATCTGATGACGCGACTGCATTTTCAAAATTAGTAACAGTAGAGAATATTAAGGTGTGTTATGAAGCAGGTAATTCTAATTACTCTTTATTGGCGCTTAGTATTAAGCTTAAGGCTGAGAAATGTTTTGAGACATTATTGTCTAAAAAAGCAGATTTAGAGCAAGCGTGTTCTAGTAAAACTCCATTGATGTACGCTGTTAAATATGGCCATTTAGAGATGGTAAAAGCTTTAGTGAAAGCAGGAGCAGATTATAAAGCAGAGAATAACAGTGGACGTACGGCAACAGATTATGCAAAAAAGTATGAACAAAAAGAAATCTATGATTATTTAAAGGAGCTTAAAAAATAGTACCTTGGGTTTTTAAAATTATTATAGATGCGAAGCCTAATTTTATTACTGTCATTTTTATGTTTAGTGAATTGTAAAGATGATACAACTTCTGAAACAGAATCAACAACTACAGGAAGTTCAAGTTATACCATTTCATTTGAAAATGCAATGCATCATGAAGCTGAAATCACGGCTACGTTCAAAGGTTTAAAATCAGGAGAAGCCACATTTAGAATGTCGAGAAGTTCACCAGGACGCTATGCTATTCACGAATTTGCTAAGAATGTTTACAATGTAAAGGTGACAGATGGGAAGGGTAATGTTTTAGAAACGACACGTCCAGATCCGTATTCTTGGAACGTCAACAATCACGATGGCACTATAATAGTCAATTATACCTTATACGCTAACCATGGTGATGGCACGTATGCGCAAATAGACGAAACGCATGCGCATCTTAATATGCCAGCGACCTTTATGTATGCTCCGCGTTTGGAGAATGACTCCTTCAATATTGAATTTAAACCACGCGAAGATTTAGGCTGGAAAGTGGCGACACAGTTAAAACACTTAAAAGATAATAGCTATTCCGCTGATAACTTACAGTATTTTATGGATAGTCCAACTGAGATCAGTGACCATATGGTCCGTTCATTTGAGGTGGATGGTCAAAAAATCAATTTTGCTTTACATCATAATGGCACCGTCGAAGAATTTGATGATTATTTTGAAAAGGTTAAAAAAACAATCTTACAACAGAAAGCAGTTTTTGGCGAATTACCAACTTTCGATTACGGCGAATACACGTTTTTAGGTTGTTATATTCCTAATGCTACAGGTGATGGTATGGAACACCGGAATTCTACCATCGTCACCAGCACACGAAGTTTAGCTGATGGAGCCGATCGAAATATAGGAACAGTATCTCATGAGTTTTTCCATTGCTGGAATGTAGAACGGATACGACCAGAAAGTTTAGAGCCTTTTAATTTTGAAGAAGCTAATATGAGTGGTGAGCTTTGGTTTGCAGAAGGCTTTACCAGTTATTATGATGATTTAACCTTAACCAGAGCTGGACTTATAGCACAGGAAGATTATATAAAAGGGCTGACAGGAACGTTTAATTACGTTTGGAATTCTCCAGGACGACAGTTTTTTAATCCTATTGAGATGAGCTACCAAGCTCCGTTTGTAGATGCCGCACGTTCGGTGGATGATATCAATCGCGATAATACGTTTATCTCTTATTATTCTTATGGAAGTATGTTAGGTCTGGCTTTAGATTTATCACTTAGGGCAGAAAACTTGAATCTAGACGATTATATGACATTGGTTTGGAGCGCCTACGGAAAAACGGAAACCTATTATACCATTGCGGATTTACAGCAAACCTTAAACGACTATGCTGGTGCTGAATTTGGTGACGATTTTTTCAATAATTACATCTATAAAAGCGGCATGCCCGATTTTGAAACCTTATTTAAAACGGTTGGTGTTCAGTTACAACAAAACACAGAACAGCCTGCTTTTGGATTGCGTTTAAAGAATCAAGTGATTACAAGTAATACAATGGTCGGTTCTGGCGCTTATGCCGCAGGACTCGAAAAAGGAGATAAATTACTTAAAATTGATGGTGTTGCACTCAATGAAACATCAGACATAAATAAAATTTTAGGCACTGTAAAACCGAATCAAACCGTTGATGTAGTTTTTGAGCGCTTCGGAAAGCAACGCACTGTAAAACTCACTTTAGATGCTGATACGTCTTATGCTATTTCAAGTTTAGATGATTTATCTGAAGGAGAGAAAGCTAATCGTGAGGCTTGGTTGGGTGCGAAGTAAAATTATTGACGTCGATTAGCCAATAAAGGAGGAGGTTCTCCATTAAAAGGATTAAAACGGCTAATGGTTTTAGCTTCTAATCCTGCAGCACTCATAACGACTCTATCTCCATAACGTTCGCGCATTTTGTCCATAGCATTGCTGAGGTTAAGGTGTTTTTCATTGTCTTCAAACAGGTTTACTTGATGGCCACCTTCTACCAAATGACTAAATTTTACACCAATTAACCGTACTAAAAGTCTACGATGGTATAGTTTTTTAAACAAATCTAAGACCACAGGAATAAGCATATGGTCCATAGCACTATATGGAATGCGTTGTTGTTGTGTGTAGGTCTGAAAATCTGAATACCGAATTTTAAAGGTGACGCAAGCCGTTAATTTATGACCACGACGGAGTTGGTAAGCTAAGTTTTCTGCCATAGCAACAATCATCCCTTTTAATTTGGCAACATCTGTGGTATCTTGATTAAACGTACGTTCTGTAGAAATGGATTTACGCTCTTGGTATTGCACTACTGGCGAATTGTCTATGCCATTGGCTTTTTTCCAAATAACAAGGCCATTTTTGCCCAATACTTTATGCATGAGTTCCATGGGCATTTCTTGTATGGTATGAATGCGTTTGACGCCCAAATCACACAAGGCTTTGTAAGTGACATTGCCAACCATTGGAATCTTTTTAACCGACAGTGGTGCTAGAAATGGTTTTTCATCACCAGAGAGAATACGAATCTCGTTATTAGGTTTGGCTTCTCCGGTGGCAATTTTAGACACCGTTTTGTTAAGTGATAAGCCAAAGGAAATAGGTAAACCTGTTTCTCTAATAATTTTCTGACGTAATTCTGAAGCCAGTTTATGACAACCAAAAAATTTATCCATTCCGGTGAGGTCCATATAAAATTCATCGATTGATGTTTTTTCATAAAGCGGCACACTTTCTTTAATCACATCGGTAACGTCATTTGAAAATTTAGTGTAAATCCCAGAGTTGCCTCTAAGCACAATGGCTTCTGGGCACAATTGTTTGGCCATACGCATTGGCATGGCAGAATGCACACCAAAGGTGCGCGCTTCGTAACTGCAAGATGCTACAACGCCTCTGTCGCTTGTGCCACCAATGAGAATCGGTTTTCCATTGAGACTACTATCCATGTGTCTTTCACAGGACACAAAAAAGGTGTCGAGATCCATGTGTACGATGCTGCGGTTTTTGTTCATGCTTGATTTGGGATAATTCGCGGCACGGACAAGTCGCGACTTGTCCCTACTGAGCGATGGCTCTTTTGTGCTCTTGAAAACTTTTTTTATTCTGAAATGTTGGATTCAAAGATTTTATTGAATAACGCGGATCTTCAATAATTGCCAAGCGTTCCATTTTTGAAACTTCAATCGTAACACAATCAAACTCTACCATGACTTTGCCTATGATGCTATAAATCCCTTTTCCTCTAAATGGATATTTGGCTACAGTAGGAGGGAAATGAACCGTGTCTAAAAAATCACCATCACGATCTAAGAACGTTCCAAAATGCATTATTTTACCGTTCGATGTTTTGGTATTTTTGGTGGTAATCAAGTAGCCTTCAATGCTAATGAGTTTGTTTTCTAGCTGTGTTAAGTGTTTAGCGCGTAACTTACTAATCGAATGGTTTTCTAGTAAATAAAATGGATTACAAATGGGAAATCCTAATAATTCAATTGAATCGAAAGCATTTTCTAAGTCTGTACTTGGTAATTCTGGTGTATTATAGTTAATCCGTTGGGTTTTAAATAGTGTTATCACCTCGTCTTGTACTACCGTTTTACTAATTTTTAAATGGGCTTCCCAAAGCAATTCGCGTTTATTAATATGTGTAAACCGAAAGGCATTGATTTTAATTAAAATAGAAACCTGTTCAATGGAAATTGGCACACGTTCTATAAAATCATCTAGCGATTGAAAGTGGCCATTTTTTTTGCGTTCATTTAGTATACGATTGATGGTTTTAGATTCTAAAGATTGTAAAAACATAAAGCCTAAATAAATGGTTTTCTCTTTTATAATCGCTTGATGAAAGGAGTGATTAATACAAGGAGCTTCAATGATGCCGTTGTGCATTCTGGCTTCGTGCACATAGAGTTCTGTGTTGTAAAATCCCCCAAAATTATTAATAGTTGCGGTCATGTATTCTAAAGGGTAGTAAGCTTTTAAAAATAAGCTTTGATAGCTTTCAACAGCATAAGAAGCTGAATGCCCTTTAGCAAAGGCATAGCCTGCAAAACTTTCAATTTGTCGCCAAATATCGGTCACTAAAGCTTCGGGTTTACCATCGTTTATACAATTGTCAAAGAATTTTTGTTTCACTTTATCAAACTCGTCTCGCGATCTAAATTTTCCAGACATACCACGACGCAACATATCCGATTCGCCTAAATCTAAACCACCAAAAAGGTGTGCGACTTTAATGACATCTTCTTGATAGACCATAATACCGTAGGTTTCGGGCATGATTTTCTGCAAAATAGGATGGGCTTCTTTTCGTTTTTCGGGATAACGATAACGCAAAATATATTCGCGCATCATGCCACTTTTAGCCACACCAGGTCTAATGATAGAACTTGCCGCGACTAAGCCCAAATAATTATCGACTTGTAACTTTTTTAAGAGCATGCGCATGGCTGGTGATTCTACGTAAAAACAGCCAATCGCTTTGGCATGTCGTAGTAAATCCTTTATCCGTTCGTCTTTTTTAAACCCTTTTATATCATGAATATCAATAGGCGGTTGATCGCTGTAATTTTCGTCAATAATTTCTACCGCTTCTTTTATTTTTCCTAAGCCACGTTGACTCAGAATATCGAATTTATATAAGCCAATATCTTCAGCAACCACCATATCGAATTGTGTGGTGGCAAACCCTTTTGGAGGCATAAATGTGGCACAATAGCAATGAATGGGTTGTTCTGAAATTAAAATACCACCAGCATGAATCCCTAAATAATTGGGAAAACCTTGAATGTACTGAGCATATTTAATAACCAATTGCGAGAGTTTATCGAGTTGATTAATGTTATATTTTCCTCGGGTTAATTTGTCCATTTCAGCTTTTGGTAAGCCAAAAACTTTCCCTAATTCACGTACCGAAGCTTTAAATTTAAAGGTGTTATAAACCGCAATAAGCGCTGTATGTTTAAAGGTTTTGAAAATATAATTGGTGATATCATCTCTGTCTCGCCAAGAAAAATCGAGATCAAAATCTGGTGGATTCTGACGGAAGAGATTAATAAAACGTTCAAAATACAAATCGAGCTCAATAGGATCTACATCTGTAATTCGCAATAAATAGGCAATAATACTATTGGCACCACTGCCACGACCAACGTAGTAATAGTCGTTGCTTCGCGCGTATTCTAAGATTTTCCAGTTGATAAGAAAATAAGACACAAAGTTTTGTTGTTTTATAATGCTAAGTTCCTTTTCAATGCGGTCATACACTTTTTGTTCTACGTCAGTGCCATAACGATACGGAATGCCATCGTAAGTCAATTGTTTTAAGAGTTTATAATCTGAAGTTTCATTTTCAGTGAGGCATTTTTGATTTTTGGGTGTGGTATTTTCAAAATCAAACGTTGTGGTACAATCCTCTAAAAGCTTCTCAGTATTACTGATAAGCTTGGGGAATTCTGAGTAGGTTTCGCACAGGTCGTTATAAGGAAGCATTCTGTCGTGTTCGTTGCCTTCTTCAGACTTTGGAAGTTTGCTTAACAAGGTGTTATTTGCAATAGCACGTAATAAACGGTGTGTGTTAAATCCTTTTTTATTTTGAAAGGACACTGTTTTTAACACCACGAGCTTATGTTTGAATTGATTCCATTTTGAAAATTTAAGTCGATTAAGGTCTTGAGGTGTAATGCCTAAAAACTCATTAGGTTTTAATTCGAAATCTATGTCGTTTTGATATGGATAAATCACGAAACAATCGTCTAAATTTTCATTTGGTCGTTCGGGAATTTGCAAATCATGATTATGCAGAAATTTAGACAGATACGCATTGATGTTTTGAAAGCCTTTATTGTTTTTAGCAATAAGAATAAATTGCTGCTGCGCACCATTTCTAAAATCGACTCCTAGCACTGGTTTTATTTTATATTTTTTTGATAAACGCATCACATCTAAACATGCGGATGTACTATTAATGTCTGTTAATGCAAGGGTTTGAACACCGTTTTCGGATGCAATAGCAAGGAGTTGTTCTGGTTTTATGGTTCCATAACGAAGGCTGTAATACGTGTGACAATTTAAATACATAATAAAAAAGCTAGACTGTAAAATTAGCTACTATATGTAGTTTGTATTGCTTATATTTGTAGTAATGTTTAAAAAAAGTAAAATAGTGAATAGTGAGGATGGAAGAGAATATGAGTTGTAAGGGCTTGTGCTGTTAGTATGACACTTTTAAAAAAATAATTAATAAAAATAAAATTTTAAATGAAACCAATTCAAGTTAACATAAAGCATCTTCGGGCGTTAAAAAAGATGTCTCAAGAGCGTTTTGCAGACGAACTTGGCTGGACGCGTTCTGTTGTTGGATCTTACGAAGAAGGTCGCTCTGAGCCACCCATAGACCGTTTAATAGACTTGTCTAATTTCTTTGATATTCCGATTGATATCTTAGTGAAAAACGATTTGCGTAAAGCCAAAAACACCTCATTTATAGAAGTAGGGAACAAGCGCGTATTATTTCCTGTAACCGTAAATGAAGATAACGAAGATTTAATTGAAATTATACCTACAAAAGCATCAGCAGGTTATTTATCTGGTTACGATGATCCGGAATATATAGAGCAACTTCAAAAAATTAAATTGCCTTTTTTGCCCACAGGGACACACCGCGCATTTCCTATTAAAGGCGATTCTATGTTACCTGTAAAAGATGGTGCTTTTATTGTTGCGAAGTTTTTGGAAGATATTAGGGATATTAAAAACGGACGTACTTATATCATATTAACTAAAGATGATGGTTTGGTGTATAAACGCATTTATGTACCTGAAGGAGATACAACAAGTTTATTATTAAGCTCAGATAACAAAAGCTATCAACCGTATTTAATTGCACGTGAAACTGTTTTGGAGATTTGGGAATTTACCTGTTGTATTAATACGCAAGAATATGATGAAAAGGAATTGAAATTAAGTAGTATTATGACCATGTTTCAAGAACTTAAAGTAGAACTTGAAGCCATAAAACAATTATAATAAGCTATGGATAAAACTATAAAATGGGGAATTATTGGTTGTGGTGATGTTACCGAAGTTAAAAGTGGTCCTGCCTACAGTTTAGTTAATGGTTTTGAGCTTGTCGCAGTAATGCGCAGACGATTAGAATTAGCTAAAGATTATGCGCAACGCCATGGTGTAAAAACGTATTATGATGATGCCGATGCACTTATAAATGATAAAAATGTTGATGCCGTTTATATCGCTACTCCTCCAGATAGTCATCATTTATATGCCTTAAAGGTTGCTAAAGCCGGAAAAATTTGCTGTATAGAGAAACCAATGGCGCCAAGCTATAAAGAATGTAAAGAAATATATACAGCTTTCGCAGATCAAAATATACCATTATTTATAGCGTACTATCGGCGATCTCTACCAAGATTTGATAAAGTAAAATCACTAATAGATAATAATGCTATAGGAGTTATAAGATATGTGAATTGGAACTTAGCAAGGACTGCTAGTCCTACAGATTTGTCTGATGATTATAATTGGAGAACCGATGTTAAAATTGCACCAGCTGGTTATTTTGATGACTTAGCAAGTCACGGGTTAGATTTATGTATTTACTTATTGGGAGGTATTAAGGAGGCTAGTGGTGTGAGTTTAAATCAACAACAATTATATACTGCTAAAGATGCTATTTCTGGTTCGTGGTTCCATGATTCTGGTGTTATTGGTTCTGCATCCTGGAATTTTGGTGCTTATAAAAGAGAAGATAGCGTTAGAATTGTCGGAAGTGAAGGTGAGTTGCGTTTTTCTGTTTTTGGAGATGATCCTATTGAATTAATTAGAGATAATAACCATGAAACATTCTTAATAGATAATCCTAATCCTATACAATTGTACCATGTTGACCATATGCAAAAACATATTAGTGGGATTTCACAGCATCCATCAACAGGGGAAAGTGGACTACACACAGCTTGGGTTATGGATAAGATATTAGGTAAGTTATAAAACAAAAAAAGCGCGAAATGAAATATTTCGCGCTTATATAATTTATATAATGATAGGTGTTAATCCGCTAAAATAATTAGCTTATTATCTTTCATTTCAAGTGTTCCAGAATTGATAGCTAACCAAACTCCTTTATCGGATTTTGTAAATTTAGCTTCAACCTCTTTTTCTAATTGAATATTACCTTCAACTTTCACATGGCCTTCTTTAAGAATAGAGACAATAGGAGCGTGGTTATTCAACATTTGAAATTCACCGTTTATTCCAGGAACCGTTACCGAAGTAACTTCTCCGCCAAATAATGTGGCTTCTGGAGATACAATTTCTAAATACATATTCTTTGAGTTTGCAGTCGGCAGTTGGCAGTTTACAGTCACATTGAGGACTGAACACTGATTACTGCTTACTGATTTATGCTTCTGCTAACATTTTTTCTCCGGCTTCAACAGCTTCTTCGATAGAACCTTTAAGGTTAAATGCTGCTTCTGGTAAATGATCTAATTCACCATCCATAATCATATTAAAACCTTTAATTGTTTCTTTAATATCTACTAAAACACCTTTAAGTCCTGTAAATTGCTCTGCTACGTGGAACGGTTGTGATAAGAAACGTTGTACACGTCTTGCTCTACCTACAGCCATTTTATCTTCTTCAGATAATTCCTCCATACCAAGGATTGCAATAATATCTTGTAATTCTTTGTAACGTTGTAATAACTCTTTTACACGTTGTGCACAGTTATAGTGCTCATCACCTAAAATATCAGCAGTCAAAATTCTCGACGTAGAATCTAATGGATCTACCGCAGGATAAATACCTAACTCTGCAATTTTACGAGATAATACTGTTGTGGCATCTAAGTGAGCAAACGTTGTTGCTGGAGCCGGATCCGTTAAATCATCTGCAGGTACGTAAACCGCTTGTACAGATGTAATAGATCCTCTTTTTGTTGACGTAATACGTTCTTGCATTGCACCCATTTCGGTTGCTAATGTTGGTTGGTAACCTACCGCAGAAGGCATACGACCTAATAATGCAGATACCTCAGAACCAGCTTGTGTAAAACGGAAGATATTATCTACGAAAAATAATACATCTTTCCCTTGTCCTTCACCAGCACCATCACGGAAATATTCTGCTATAGTTAATCCTGAAAGTGCTACACGAGCACGAGCTCCAGGAGGCTCATTCATTTGTCCGAATACGAAAGTCGCTTTAGATTCTTTCATTCCAGATTTATCAACTTTAGATAAATCCCATCCGCCTTCTTCCATAGAATGCATAAAGTCATCACCATATTTAATAATACCTGACTCTAACATTTCACGAAGTAAATCGTTTCCTTCACGTGTTCTTTCACCAACACCTGCAAATACAGAAAGTCCACCGTGTCCTTTTGCAATATTGTTAATCAACTCTTGGATTAATACTGTTTTACCAACACCAGCACCACCAAATAAACCAATTTTACCACCCTTTGCGTAAGGCTCAATTAAATCGATTACTTTAATACCAGTAAATAAAACTTCGGTAGATGTTGATAAATCTTCGAATTTTGGAGCTTGTCTGTGAATAGGTAAACCAGCATCACCAGCTTTAGGTAAATTTCCTAATCCATCAATAGCATCACCAATAACGTTAAAAAGACGTCCGTAAACATCTTCTCCAACTGGCATTTGAATTGGAGCACCAGTAGCATGTACTTCTGTCCCTCTACTTAAACCATCTGAAGAATCCATAGCAATAGTACGTACCGTATCTTCACCAATGTGAGATTGTACTTCTAATACTAATTTAGAACCATCTTGGTTATTTATTTCTAACGAATCATAAATCTTTGGAAGCTCTGAACCAGCAGCGAACTCTACATCGATAACTGGACCTACGATTTGTGCAACTTTACCTGTAACTTTAGACATTACTCTTATGTTTTTGTTTTGCAATTGTTTAAATGTAAAAACTGACTTAATCAATCTACTTGAATACCTCGGTTTTTCGCGCTGCAAAGATATGAGTTTTATTTTAAATATTCCGTCAAAATTTATGGCTTTTTTAAGCATAGAAAACGCTCTCAATTTGAGAGCGTTTTTTATAATTGTAAATAGATTGTTTTTACTGTAAGGTAGGAGGGTAATTTGTTGGATATTCTCCTGGATCTGCTAAGTTGCCAGAGGCTTCAAAATTTGATCCATATGTTGCATCAATAGCTTTCATCATTTCATTTGTCATTAAGGCATACCCTCTAGATGTTAAATGAACACCATCTAAACTTATTAAGCCACCAGACACTAAATCTGTAGTTAGAATAAAATCTCCAGATGCAAACCCTGTTGTAGATGCTTGTTCTAAAATTGATTTGAAATCTACAAAAGCAAGACCTTTACTGGTAGCTATAGCATCAATAGTTTCATTGTAAGCATCGGTTGCTGTCTTTATAGCTAATTGTTCACTAGGAATTAACACCCATTTATCTTCTAAAGGAAGTGTAATCCCTTCCGCAGAAAACTGAGCAGCAAGTGCTGCTGGTAAACCTTGTAATTGTAATGCCGTAGCATAATCTTCATTTACAGTACCAATTACTGAACTACTAGGTAATACTAATAAATCAGCTGCAGTAGCTTGTCTTGTTTGTCCATAAGTATTTCCTAATAAATTAGCGACTAATGGCACTGCTTCTGCAGGTAATCCAAATTGTGCTATAAAAGCGGGAAACGTTGGACTTGCATTTAAGGCTCCTGCAATTGTAGCAGATATATCATCAAGCGTTTCGTCTTTAATTACCACAGCACTTGCAGCTGTTTCAGAAAAAACAATTGCTCTACTAGAATCTACTGCATTAAAAATTGGATTTAAAGCCCCAAAAATCGAATTTAATAATGGAATCTGAGGTCCGAAAGCTTCATTTGTTGGGTCTAATGGATTGTGAGGTACTGTTGTAAAATGTGCTAATGTTGTAATGTAAGGCAGATTAGCAACCACACCTTTTGCGCCATTTGCCGTTAAGGCATCTACAGTTGCCGAAAATGACGCTGCAAATACATTAGGGTCTGTTATATCATTTGTACCATAAGTTGATGGGTCAAAGTTATTGGTTTGGTCTACACCAGATCCTCCTGATGTTGCATACGATAATACATCATTTCCTCCTATTTCAGATAGGGTAAAAAATGTTGGATTTTGAGCGACTGCATCACCTAAGATGGTTGCCGTCGAACTTGACGCCATTCTTCCAAAATAAGGATTTAACGTACCATAACCTGCTATACCAAGGTGAAAACTTTTAGCTCCAGGAATACCGTAATTATTAAATGTTCCGGATAATACATCTGTAATTTGCGTTGTTGGTGTTGCTGGTAAAAGGGTAGGACCACTGCCATCAAAGAAAAGTCTTGGCGGAGATACTACTGTTGTTCCTGCTACAAATCCTCCAATGTTGTCATTCATTAAAGGTAAGGTAAAGCTACCACCACCTACAAGGGCAAATTTCTGAGATAATAAGTTTGGAAAAGAACTTTGCTGACCAGCAATAAATAAAGCGTTATCCATAAAGCCTCCAGAAAACGATGCTCCAACAGCAATATATTTTGAAAAATCGGCTTCACCTTGTGTTAATGCCGGTAATATTTCTTCTGTAGTAGGATTGTCTAATTGGTCTTCGAAATCTTCTTCATCATTACATGCTGTAAATCCGATAAGGACAGCAGATAGTAATAAATATTTTATATTTTTCATTTTGCTATTTTTTATAAGTTATTAATTGTCCAAGAGGCATAATACATTGAGCCTATATAACCTGATCCAAATACAGTGAAATATTCCTTACCTCCAATGTTTGTACCACCTATCTTAATTGTAGATTTCAATGCAGGAATCTTATAATTAATCTGTGCATCTACAGTATGGAATTCTGGTACTATACCATCTCCAAAAGTTGCTTCCCAGAAATAATCATCACTAAATCTATAGGCTACATTAAATCCAAAGTTTTTAAATAGCTCTGTATTACCAAAATGAGCTTTGAATTTGTGCTCTGGTGTATTAAAGTTAGTTTCGAAATTAGGATTTGCAGCTTGGTCAAAATCTTGTTTAGTGAATGTATAACTTCCGCCTAAATCAAAATCGCCCATTACTTTAGTTGATACTCCTAATGAAGCTCCATAAGAATTAACATCTACATCTGAATTTGTGTAAGCACTATAGGTTGTGAAATCACTACTAGCTATAGCTGCTACTGCAGAACCATCTGCTACAGATCCGTATAGTGGTGCAATTACCACTTCTGATGAAATGAAATCTTGGTATTTGTTATAATAGGTACTAAAATCAATAATAACTTTATTGATTTTTCCTCTATATCCTACTTCTATAGAAGATACTTTTTCTGGAGAAACAAGGTTTGGATTAGCGATTTCTAAAACAGAAGGGTCACCAGTTGCGGCTAATTGTTGTACAGAAGATGCTGTATAAGAATTATTATAAGCAGCACCACCGGTTTGAGTATATACAGTTCCATTACTTGCTGTAAAATCTCTAGTATAACGGTCTAAATTGTCTGGGGCAGAACCCACTAGTATTGCTCTACCAGCATCTAACCCAATAAATAAATCTTGCGTTGTAGGATTTCTGAAACCTGTTTGTGCAGAAGCTCTAATGTTGTGATTTTCGTTTAGTGTTAACCCTAATGATAATCTTGGTGAAATAAACCCGTCGAAAAACTCTGATTTATCATAACGTGCAGAAGCCGTTATTTTTAATTTCATTTCTTCACTAAGTTCTAAATCTTTTTGAACTTGAGTGTATACACCAAATTCACTATAATCAATTGGTCCATCATAATCTGTATAAATTGAACCAAAAGAGTTTAAATTATAACGTCTATATGATCCACCAACTTGAATGTCTGCAATATCAGTCAAATGACTAAAATTGTAATTACCATCTGCGTGATAGTATTTAGATGCATCACGGAATTGTGACCCTGTTGCTAAATCTGGATCTTGAATAATTCTATCGAATGCATTGTTAAATTCAGCCGATCCTGGTTCAAATCTTCCTGTTTCAGCAGCAGCTCTTGCAGCAGCATGTGCTTGTGTATCTGTAGCGCCACCACCTAATGTTGCAGCTACGTAAGTATTGATGTAATCACCGAACCAATCAGCATCACTTTTCCAAGCTCTGTTAATATTAATTCCAGTAAATACCATATCATAAGAATCACCAGCTTTATCGGCTACGACATAACCTCTTACGAAAAAGTTGTCATTTTTAAGTTCTATTTTATGTTGTTCTTGAAAGAATCCGTCAATATTATATCTGTTAGTCCCTTGGTAAATTGTAGTACCTGTACCAACTTTACCTACATATTGGATTTCAAAATTACTATCTTCTATTGGACGGTAATATAATCCCCAATCGGCTTTGATACTTTGGGCTTTATATTCTGTTAAATCACGTTCGTTATATCCTGTTCTACTAACAAAAACGTCTGGTACGATTCCTGTTCCTCCAGCTAAATCATTAATGTTAGCAGATACTTCATCTCCATAAACATTTATACCGTTATAGTTTAAGTTGTTAGCTCTTGTGCCACCAAGCATATCACTATCTACTTCGCTAGTTGCTGCCCAATCTGTACCGTTTAAATAACCGAAGTTAACTTTTGCTGCAAATTTATCGCTAAATTTATAAGCCATGCTAATACCTATATCAGTATACTCATTGTCCCCTGCTGCTTTTTGAGAGGTAATACCTTTTTTAACAACAGCGCTTATACCTTGATGATCAAATGGGTTTTTACTTCGCATAAATAAAATACCGTTAAAAGCATTTGCTCCGTATAAAGCTGAAGAAGCTCCAGGTAATAATTCAACACTATGTACATCTGTTTCAACCATACCAACAAGGTTTCCAATAGGGAAATTTAAAGCTGGAGTTGAATTATCCATACCATCAACTAATTGCATAAAGCGCGTATTGGCTGTAGTTGCAAAACCTCTAGTGTTTACAGATTTAAACGTTAAACTACTGGTGTTTACATCCACACCTTTTAAGCTTTCTAAACCTCCGTAAAAATCTGCAGATGCCGTATTTTTGATTTCTTTCAAACCAAAACGTTCTACGGTTACTGGTGATTCGAAAATTCGTTCTGGAGTACGTGAAGCAGAAATTACAACTTCATCAAGTGAATTGCCTTCTGCTAAAGTAACATCGACAGTTTGATTGTTAGTAGTAATTTCAATGGTTTGAGGTTCAAAACCAGCGTAACTTACTCGGATTGAAAATGGTGGTTCTTGGTTCACCGATAGTGCGTAGTTTCCATCAAAGTCAGATACTGTACCTGTGCTGGTTCCTACAACGACTATGTTTGCACCAGGCAATGGTAGCCCAGTATTGTCATTAATTGTACCTTTTATAGTGGTTTGAGCAAAAGATGCCACACAAAAAAGCATAGTGAAAAGCTTTAAGATTGTCTTCATGTTAGAGAGTTAGTTAATTTATTAGTTTAGCAATTTAATTAAATATATGAGAATTCATGAATAAATTCTCAAAAATTATGCACGCATAGCATTATATTGTCAATATTTAACCTAAAAATTATGCAATATTTAATTATAGCGCTGTAAAAATATGATTTTTATAACGGATTTTGAAGTTTTATTTGTCGAACTTGGCTATATCAAAGGGTTAAGAGCATTTTTTGTTTAAATATGAATTTTAATATGTTAAAAATCAGACTTAGAAGTATTTGAATAAAAAAACGGCTTAAAGCTGAATATTATTCAACTATAGGCCGTTTTTGTCTTCTTTTTTTTAGTTTTTAACTATTCTACAGTAACTGATTTAGCTAGATTACGAGGTTGATCTACATTTTTATCTAACATTACAGCAATATGGTAAGATAATAACTGTAGCGGTATCGTAGTTAATAATGGTGTTAGGCATTCTAATGTTTCTGGTACTTCAATCACGTGATCTGCTAATTCCTTTACACTTGTATCACCTTTTGTAACAATGCCTATAATTTTACCTTTTCGAGCTTTAATTTCTTGAATGTTACTCACTACTTTTTCGTAATGTCCCATTTTAGTAGCAATAACGATAACTGGCATATGCTCATCAATAAGAGCAATAGGTCCATGTTTCATTTCTGCTGCAGGATACCCTTCGGCATGTATATAAGAAATTTCTTTAAGTTTTAAAGCTCCTTCTAAAGCTACAGGGAAGTTAAATCCTCTACCTAAATACAAACAGTTTTTTGAGTCTTTATAGATCTCAGCAACCGTTTTTACATAAGCATCCGACTTTAAAGCTTCTTCAACTTTTCCTGGAATAGTTTCAAGTTCAATAAGGTGATGTCTGAATTCGGAACTAGACATGGTGCCTTTAGCTCTTGCTAAACGTAACGCCATTAGCGTTAATACAGTAATCTGTGTTGTAAATGCTTTAGTTGATGCCACTCCAATTTCTGGACCAGCATGCGTATATGCACCTGCGTCTGTCTCTCTTGCTATGGTTGACCCAACAACATTACATACGCCAAAAACAAAAGCTCCTTTAGATTTAGCTAATTTAATAGCCGCTAAAGTATCTGCTGTTTCACCAGATTGAGAAATAGCAATTACGATATCTTTTTCTGTAATAACAGGGTTTCTATATCTAAATTCTGAAGCATATTCTACTTCAACAGGAATTCTTGCTAAATCTTCAAAAATATATTCTGCAACTAAACCTGCATGCCAAGATGTACCACATGCTACGATGATGATTCGGTCAGCTGCTAAGAATTTTTTCATGTTATCCTCAACACCTGCTAATTTAATCAAAGCTTCATTACTTAATAAACGACCTCTAAAGGTATCTAATATAGCACTTGGCTGTTCATAGATCTCTTTAAGCATAAAATGATCGTAACCACCTTTTTCAATTTGCTCTAAATTAATTTGAAGTTCTTGTACATAAGGATCTACTAAAACGTCATTCTTTATTTTTCGGACTTTTATGTTTTTTCCTCTTCTAATGATTGCCATTTCTTCATCTTCAAGGTAAATGGCATTTTTAGTGTATTCAATAAAAGGAGACGCGTCACTAGCTATGAAAAACTCATCATCACCAATACCTATTGCTAATGGGCTTCCGAGTTTTGCAACAACTATTTCGTTAGGTTTGTTTTTATCAAAAACGGCAATAGCATAAGCTCCTACAACTTGGTTTAAAGCAATTTGAACGGCTTTACCTAATTTTAGATTGTCGTTTTTCTGTACCTCTTCAATAAGATTAATTAATACTTCTGTATCTGTGTCTGATTGAAAGGTGTAACCACGTTTTATTAATTCTTTTTTTAAGGAATCATAATTCTCAATTATCCCATTATGAATAATTACCAAATCGCCAGAGTTGGAATAGTGTGGGTGAGAATTGACATCATTTGGTACACCATGTGTAGCCCAACGTGTATGTCCAATGCCTAGAGTTCCATCTGTAGAGATTTCATTCTCTATTTTATTTTTAAGGTCAGAAACTTTGCCTTTGGTTTTTGATAGCTTAATATCTGTTCCGTCATATAAGGCAATACCAGCACTATCATAACCTCTATATTCTAATCTTTGAAGCCCTTTAATAACAATAGGATAAGCCTCTCTATGGCCAATATATCCAACAATTCCACACATAGGTTGTTTTTTTTTAGTAATTTGGTTCTGTATAATGTATTTCTAAATACACACGTTTACTTTCATCAGATTCGGGTGTGTTATTACCATACAATATTGTTCCTCTAGGTGTTAGGATAGAACTTACAGGGACTGTTAAATCTAAATCGTCAACAGTTTGTACTTTGTTCTGCGAAAAACTAACACTTGGATCTTCAATATTTACGTTTAGAGAAACCGCTAAACCAAGTTCAACATTTGTAGAATCTCTTAATAATAAATTATTGATATGTTCCGTGATTTTCAATTTGTATTTTACACCTTTATTACCTGGCTCATCATCTACACGTTGTAAAGCGCCAAGATGTCTTAACTTAGAAAACGAAGGTAAATTGGAATTAGTAACATCTAAATAATAATCGATTAACGGTTCTTTATTTACCGCATCATACAAATATAAGCGATTAGGTTCGTTGTCTGGGTCTTCATTTAATATATCTAATTGATCTCTATCTACATAGAAAACAAGATTAGCTTCGTTAACTAATCGTTTAGAACTACTGAATTTATTATCTTCTAAGTTGACATAATCATTTCTGAATTTGTCATAATTACTCATGCCAGCTTCATCATTATAACCTTCAAATAATTTAATACCAGCAATAGCACCTTGTCCACCTTTTAAGTAAATTTTACTATCACCTGCGTCAGAATCTCCATCATCTATTGGTAATGTAAAATCATTTTCAAGAAAATTAATTTTATTTGAGCCAAAGTTAAGAACATATGTTGAGCTATCTCTAACATCGTCTCCATCTGTAGTTGAAGCTGTTAATTTTGAGTAATAAATTGTTACATTGGCATTATTTGCGCTTCCTGTGTTTAATATAAGAAAACTGCCATCATCGTCTATAGTTTCAGCTCTAAAATAAAGACCTCTAAAATAATCTGTAAAATTATTTAAGTTACTTAAAACAACATCTCCTTCTTTAGCTAATATTTTATTTTCCCAAAAAGTTGGGTCTAGCATAATTCTTATACCTGGAGATTGATTTGATAATAAGGTCTTATCACCATTTTCATCTAATTCGTTAACGTCCTTTAGACTATAACCTTTATCGTTTATGTCAATTTCATTGTCTACAACGGTCATAATACTACCCGTAGTGTCGTCGTAATCTACAAAAATAAGTTCTGAACCTTCTAGAGCGGTCGTTGAAATGCTCTCTGATGATGAAGCTGTTTGATTTGAAAAATATGCTTGATCTTCACTAAAACTACCACTTGGATCAAAATCTCTAATAAAATAGTTGTTTTCAAAGATTCTTAACTTTATGTTTTTGTAATCCTCTCCCTTAGATATCACTGAATCTAGGGTGTAAGTAATGTTGCCATCATCGTCAGTTCCTGTAGCAGTACTAAAATATGGAAGGTTAACAACAACAGAATCAATCTTTGCTTCATCTCCAAAAGTTGGACTGTATGTAACAGGTGTTAGCTGTGTTACAAAACTAGAAGTTGTTCTGCCATAAGCATCATCATATATACCTAATGTTGTTAAGCCTAGTTGATTAGTTTGTACTGGAGCTAGAGCTTTAGTGTAAGCAATGACGTCGAATTTGTCTGTGTCTGTATCGAAATTTGTGGCAATACCACTATTAATAAGGTCAGACTCTAGGGTTGCAAAATCATCGTCACAAGCAATAAAACTTAGAATAATAAGGCCAAATGATATGATTTGAAGGGCAATTCTATTTTTTTTCATGTATTTGTATTTATTGTCTCTATTAAGGACACATGCTGTTCGCTATCAATCATTTCTAAAAATGATAAAACTTTGAACCCGCTCGTTTCATAGGTGATATTAACTGTTTAATACAGTGTTATTATAAAACTCTGTGTATGGATCTGCAAATTCTTCAATTGAATAATAATCTAATACAGGTTTTGTTAAATCGTTTAAGTACGCGTCTAATTCTTCAGGTAATTCTTCAGAGCCTCTAATGATGGCGTCAGAGTTGTCAATAGCAACTTTCATTAAATTAATATAATCGGGTTGCTTTAGTAATTCTGTTGTTGCTGCATCTAATCCATCAAAATTAACTTTAGAGATCATGTCTTTATCTAACGTGCCTTCAAAGTTTTGATTGTATACAGAGGTTACTATTTTACTTTCGGTAAATAAAGGTTCTGTTTTATAAAACTCCTTTAAGTATAGTGGTAATAGAGATGCTAACCAACCATTAACGTGAATGATATCTGGAGCCCAATTTAATTTTTTAACTGTTTCTATAACACCTTTTGCAAAGAAAATGGCGCGTTCGTCGTTATCTGAAAATAATTTGCCGTCCTCATCTGTTAAGGTTGCTTTTCTTTTAAAATAATCTTCATTATCTATAAAGTAAACTTGGATACGTTCTTTAGGAATAGACGCTACCTTTATAATCAATGGCATATCTAAATCGTTAATCACTAAATTAATACCTGAAAGTCTAATAACTTCGTGTAGCTGATGTCTTCTTTCATTAATATTTCCAAAGCGAGGCATAAATATTCTAATTTGACCTCCTTGTTTGTTTACCATTCTAGGTGCCTCAAAGGACATTGAAGAAATTTCAGTTTCTGGTAAATATGGAACAACTTCCGAGGACACATATAATATTCGTTTATCTTTCATAAATCTACTGCTTTTGATATTAATAGTAAAAAACATGCAAAATTACAAAATTTTGGGCAGATTGCTAGTATTATATTATGTTTGCATGCGTTAAACTTTTGTTACGGCATTGAAAAACTTTCAGAATAAAGCAGAATTATCAACTTATATTGGTGTATTAAAAGCCAATGGAAGTACTATTGGATTTGTACCCACAATGGGAGCATTACACCAAGGGCATTTGTCATTGGTTAATAATGGATTAAGTGAAAACGACCTTGTAGTTGTCAGTATTTTTGTTAATCCTACCCAGTTTGATAATAAAGAAGATTTAGTTAAATACCCAAGAACTTTAGAAGAGGATATTTCACTCTTAAAAACAGTGAGTAGTGATCGTATCATTGTTTACTCTCCTACAGTCGATGATATTTATGGAAACCATATTGAGTCGCGAACCTTTACTTTTGATGGTTTAGAGCATGAGATGGAAGGTGCTTTTAGAAAAGGACATTTTGATGGAGTCGGTACTATTGTAAAGCGTTTGTTTGAGATTGTGAACCCAGATCGTGCTTATTTTGGAGAAAAAGATTTTCAGCAATTACAAATTATTAGAAAGCTCGTAGAACTACATCAATTGCCTGTTGAGATTATTGGCTGCCCAATTCACAGAGCAGCGGATGGTTTAGCTATGAGTTCTAGAAATGCAAGGTTATCATCAGAGCATAGGATTGTTTCACCATTCATATATAAAACACTTATAGCTGCCAAAACACAGTTTGGCACAAAAAGTGCACAAGCAGTAACGGAATGGGTCAATAAGGAATTTAAAAACCAACCGCTCTTTGAGCTAGAGTATTTTATAATTGCTGATATATCGACCTTAAAACCGGTAAAACGAAAATCAACAAAAAAGTCATATAGAGCATTTATTGCTGTTTATGCAGGCGATATAAGATTGATAGATAATATCGCTTTAAATTAATTATCTTTGTCGTATGCAAATACAAGTTGTAAAATCTAAAATTCATCGTGTAAGGGTTACAGGTGCCAAACTTAATTATATTGGTAGTATAACTATTGATGAAGATTTAATGGAAGCCGCTAATATTATACAAGGCGAAAAAGTTCAGATTGTTAATAATGACAATGGTGAACGTCTAGAAACGTATTGTATTCCAGGACCTCGTAACAGTGGTGAAATTACGCTTAATGGAGCCGCAGCACGTAAAGTGGCTGTTGGAGATACGCTTATTCTTATTACATACGCATTTATGGATATTGAAGAGGCGAAAGTCTTTAAGCCTTCATTGGTATTTCCAGACGAAGCTACGAACCTCCTAAAATAGATAGGTGGCTAAAGCTAAATCCATTCTAAAAGTTGTTTTACCATTACTCTTAGGAGTTGGATTGGTATGGTATTCTTTATCTAAAATCTCCATTCCTACTTTAGTCCAGTATTTTAAAGATGCTGATTATACTTGGATAGTTCTTGGTGTTAGTCTAGGTATTTTGAGTCATATGTCTAGGGCATACCGTTGGCTATTTATGGTAGAACCCTTGGGGTTTAAACCAAAATTTGGAAATAGCTTAATGGCTGTATATTCGGCTTATCTCATTAATTTTACGATTCCACGTGCTGGCGAAGTTGCTAGAGCTACGATTTTAAAGAATTATGAAGAAATTCCTTTTGATAAAGGGTTTGGGACTATAGTTGCAGAGCGTATAGCAGATACTATTATGTTGCTTTCGATAGTGGCAATAGCGTTTTTTTTGGAATTTGAATTTATATTTAATTTTTTTGCAGATAAATTTGATCCAACTTCTTTGTTTTTAGGTAGTGCAATAGTGCTTTTAGGGGCTTTATTGTTATTTCTTTTTATAAAGAATGGCAAATCTCAATTCGCATTAAAAGTAAAAGGATTTATAGTAGGACTTTTAGAAGGAGCACTTAGCATTTTTAAAATGAAGAAAAAGTGGGCTTTTATAGGCCATACTTTGTTTATTTGGACAATGTATGTACTTATGTTTTATGTAACTACATTTGCTTTACCAGAATTACAAGACATAACATTAGCAGCTGTACTTATAGGATTTATCCTTTCTAGTTTTAGTATTGCAGCCACAAATGGAGGAATTGGTTCATTTCCCGAAGCAGTAGTTATTGCTTTTTCATTATTTGGAATGGCCGCAGATCCGAGTAGAGCATTTGGATGGATAGTGTGGTCAACGCAAACGTTAGTTATTATAGTAATAGGTGGCTTATCATTGTTATATTTACCTATTTACAACAGAAAGAAACCAACAGTATAAAAAATATTTTTTACCTTACTTTAAATTTTTAATCATGCATAATATGAAGAATTTTCACGTATTGCTTATAGCTCTTTTTATCGGCTTAAATATTCAGTCTCAAGCAATTTATAAAACGATTGATTCTTATAAGCTCGAAGGAACACGCGAATTGAAAATTCAATTGCCAAGAAATTATAATCCTGAAGAAAAACGTACGTATCCATTAATTATCGTTTTAGATGGTGATTATTTATTTGAGCCAGTTGCTGGTAATATAGATTATCAATCGTATTGGGAAGATATTCCAGACTGTATTGTTGTTGGGATTAATCAAGCGAATACAAGGGTAGATGATTTCTATTATGATAATGAATCTTATTTCCCATCACATAATGGAGCTTCATTTTACGAATTTATGGCGGCCGAGTTATTACCGTTTATTGAAGAAAATTATAATGCCTCAAATTTCAGAATCATTATTGGGCACGATTTAAGTGCTAATTTCGTAAATTATTATTTATTTAAAGATGAACCTATTTTTAGAGCATACGTGGCCTTAAGTCCAGATTTTGCTCCAGAAATGATAAATAGGTTACGGCAGCGAGTCTCTATATTACAGCAAGAGATCTTTTATTATATGGCTACTGCTGATGCTGATATAAAAGCGATTAGGGCTTCTGTTTTAGAAGGAGATTCTGTTCTTTCTGTTACAGAAAATGAAAATTTCCTCTATAAGTTTGATGATTTTGAAGATGCTAATCATTATTCACTAGTTGGTAGAGGTATTCCAAAAGCATTAAATCAAATTTTTACACCTTTTAAACCTATAAATGCTAAAGAATATTCCGAAAAGGTACTCACTTTTGAAGGTTCTCCTTTCGAATATTTGGTTAAAAAGTATGAAGATATAGAGCATTTTTATGGTTTTGAAAAAACATTGATTGAAAATGATATTAGAGCTATTGCAGCTGCGAGTAATAAAAAGGATGATATAGAATCATTAGAAAAACTATCAAAATTAGTGAGTAAAAATTTCCCTAAATCAATGTTAAGTGCTTATTATTCAGGGATGTATAATGAGAAAGAGGGCAATTTAAAAAGAGCCCTACAGCGTTATAAATCTGGATTATTATTAGAGCCTTCTCAATATATAGATAAAGAAATGATGCTAGATAAAATGTATGAAATACAAGATAAAATGAAAGAATAGTGCATTTCATCGAAAAAAATTGACAAGTTGACGATAATTGAGTATGTTTGAAGTCCCAAACCAAACCTACTTACCATGAGAAAAACTATTTATGTTGTTCTTGCGTGTTTAATTTGTGTATCATCTTTTGCGCAAACAACCTACAAGGAAATATCCTCGGCTAAACTTAATGCCGTGCGAAAGCTAAAAATTAAACTTCCTAAGGATTACGATGCCGATGCTGATGAAAAGTATCCTGTAATTATTGTTTTTGATGGAGACTATCTATTTGAACCTGTAGTAGGTCAAGTCGATTTTCAAACCTATTTTGACAATATGCCAGGTTCTATAGTTGTTGGTATTATGCAAGGGGAAAACCGTTTTTATGATGGATATTACGATCCAGCAACAGGATTACCGACAGAATCGGGACTTAGATTTCACAATTTTGTTTCAGACGAATTATTACCTTTCATAGACAAAAATTACAACACAAGTAAATTTAAAGTCGCTGTAGGTCATGATAATATGGGGAACTTCATTAATTCTTATTTATTTAAAGAAGCTCTAGAGTTTCAGGCTTATGTTTGTATTAGTCCAGATTTTATAGGGTCATTAAATAATTTTATCTCCAAACGTTTAGCGTTATACAAAAAGGATGTGTTTTATTATTTAGCAACTGCAGAAAAAGATATACCTCAAATAAGGGAAAGTGTATTGTCTACAAATGCACAAATAAAGGAAGTTGATAACCAAAACGTGACTTATTATTTTGATGATTTTAAAGATGAAACGCATTATACATTAGTCACAAGTGCTTTGGCTAGATCATTTGAAAAGATCTTTGATATCTACAATCCGCTTAGAGAGAAAGAGCTAGAGGAAAAAGTATTACCTTATGAAGGTACTTTGGATAATTATTTAACGGACAGGTATAAGAGGATCGAAAAATTATTCGGTATTAAAAAGGAAATTAGTGAAGATGAAATAGAGAAGGTGGTTAAAGTTGCAGAACAACGCGAAGATTTAAAATCACTTGGTAAATTAGGAGAATTAGCGAATAAACTTCATCCAGAATCTTTAATGGGAACCTATTATTTAGCACAATCTGCAGAAAAACTAGGCAAAACAAAAAAAGCAAAAAAATTATATGAGTCTGCCTTAACATTAAATGATGTAAGTCATATTAATAGAGATTTTATCTTTTCTAAGATTGATGAGTTAACCGTAGTAGATTTAGATGAAGAGATTGATGATAATGAGGAGGATGAAGACAACTAGAAAATATAGACTATCATCAGATGATTTCTTTGAATCATTATACAACAAAGCAAAAGTATATGTGTTTTCAGATTTACCTGCAAAATTAGCAACACTTAAAGTTTTAGCTATTATGAGTTGGTTTAGAGACATCAACTAAAATTGTTTTAATTTTGCCATATTTATAATTAAAGAGATTTCTGTTTTCTCGAAAAATAAATATGGCTAAAGTAAAAACAACGTTTTTTTGTCAGAATTGTGGTAGTCAATATGCCAAATGGCAAGGACAATGTACCTCTTGTAAGGAGTGGAATACCATTACCGAAGAAGTGATTCAAAAACCCGAAAAGAGTGATTGGAAAACACCAACCACAGCGTCAAAGCGGGTTTCAAAACCATTGTTAATCAACGAAATTGATACCTCCAAAGAAGCGCGTTTAGATATGCGCGATGGAGAATTTAATCGTGTATTAGGTGGTGGCATGGTACATGGCTCTTTAACCTTACTAGGAGGAGAACCAGGTATTGGAAAGAGTACACTTTTACTTCAAATTGCATTAAATTTAGAATATAAAACGCTTTATGTTTCCGGTGAAGAAAGTCAGAAACAGATAAAAATGCGTGCAGAACGTATTCAGCCTAATAGTAATAACTGCTATATTCTTACCGAAACTAAAACTCAGAATATATTTAAGCAAATTGAAGCTTTAGAACCTGATATAGTTGTAATAGACTCTATTCAGACCTTACATAGTGATTATATAGAATCTTCTGCAGGTAGTATCTCCCAAATAAAAGAATGCACATCTGAACTTATTAAATTTGCAAAAGAAACAGCAACTCCTGTTTTGTTAATAGGTCATATCACTAAAGATGGTAACATAGCTGGTCCAAAAATCTTAGAACACATGGTTGATACGGTTCTTCAATTTGAAGGCGATCGAAATCATGTATTCAGGATTCTAAGAGCTAACAAAAACCGATTCGGTTCTACAAACGAATTAGGGATATATGAAATGCAAGGTTCAGGTTTGCGAGAAGTTTCTAATCCATCCGAAATATTAATTTCTGAAAAAGATGGCGAATTGTCTGGTAATGCAGTCGCTGCTACTTTAGAAGGTATGCGACCTTTAATGATAGAAGTGCAAGCTTTGGTTAGTACCGCTGTTTATGGAACTCCACAAAGATCTGCTACAGGGTTTAATGCCAAACGACTAAACATGTTGCTGGCGGTTTTAGAAAAACGCGCAGGTTTTCGCTTAGGAGCAAAGGATGTGTTTTTAAATATTACAGGAGGCATCACTGTAGATGATCCTGCAATAGATTTAGCCGTTGTCGCTGCTATTCTTTCATCTAACGAAGATGTGGCATTGCAAAGTGATTTCTGTTTTGCTGCAGAAGTAGGACTTTCTGGAGAAATTAGACCAGTACAACGTGTAGAACAGCGCATTCTAGAAGCTGAAAAGTTAGGTTTTTCTACCATTTTTGTATCTAAATACAATAAAATAGCTTTAAAAAATACAGTAATTAAAATTAAATTGATTTCTAAAATTGAAGATTTAGTTGGGTTTCTAGTCTGATTTTCAAAGTTTTCCATTTTCAAAATAGTAAGTAAAAACCTTACAAAAATACACTTAAACGTGAAAATATGCATTTTATCGTATTTTTTGCGTTTTTTTGTCCTATGTTTGCCTCAATAAATATTGAGATTTCTTAACATATTGATAACTAGTGTTTGAAGTAATTTGCTATGATGATAAAAAATAATTTGAAATTATTACTTATAATAATTTTTATATCCTTCCAGGGTTATGCGCAGTATTGTGAACCTGCTCAAATTAATACGGGATATGATTGGACGTTCCACATTTCTGAAGTAGAATTAGGTGATATTCAAAATGAAAGTTCGGGGTCTTTAGGTGATTATACTTATTACTCAGAGGTTTCTCCAACAGATATTGTGGCAGGTGAAACTGTAAATGGTAACATAACTGTTACTATGGATGGGTGGAACAGACAGGGACATACTATTGCAGTATGGTTTAATTTCAATGAAATTGACGATGATTTTGATGATGATGGAGAGCGATTCCTTTTTACATTTCAAGATAATAATAATGTTGGTGGTACTAAAACAGTACAAGTACCTATCAGTATCCCAATACCTTCCAATGCTCAGAATGGACTTGCCAGAATGCGTGTTGGTTTAATAAATGGAAATGTAGATAGTGTTACAGCTTGTGATTATCATTATAAAACAGGTGAAGTTGAGGATTATTTAGTTAACTTCTTGTCGGATAATGATGGTAATCCAGGAGAAAGTGAGCCTAATTTTTGTGAAACGGAAAATATTCAAAGCGGTAATATTTTATTTATTTCTAACGTTTCTTTTGCAGGAATAGAGAATAGCAGTACAGGAGCAACAGGTGGTTTTACTAATTATTCTTCTTTTTCTGAAGATAATGTTCCTATTGGTCAAGTCCTTGAAGGTACCATTAGTGTCTCGTTAAATGGGTGGAATACCAATGAAAACACAGTAGTAATTTGGATTAACCTCAATGAAAGCTTGGATGATGATTTTGACGATACGGGTGAACGTTTTTTATTCACCTTTAGAGATGACAGAAATATAGGGGGAACCAAAGTCGTGGACGTGCCAATTAATATCACTTTACCCAACACTACAGATGAAGCGCTTTCTAATGTGCGTATTGGTGTTAGAGGTGGTACTAGTATAAATTTTACGTCTTGTGATTATAATTATAGCAATGGAGAAGTAGAAAATTACCTCATTAATATTGGTGGAGAACTAGACGCTCCAGATATGGATGGAGATGGAATTGCAGACAATGCAGATATTGATAGTGATAACGATGGTATACTAGATATTAATGAAGGTTCTGTATGTAATGTAATTAGTAATAGTCTGACGTATGAGTTTTATGATCTCAGTGTCTCACCAAGCGTAGACAATATTCCAACGACTGGTGCCACAGCAACAGGGAGTGTCTCTGAAATCGATGTAGATGCACTTTGGACTTCTATTACACCAGGTGATCACGAGAATTTTGCAATACGTTATAGTGGTTTTATCAAGATTAATACAACAGAAACATATACATTTTATACAAGTTCAGATGATGGTTCTAAATTATTTATCGACGGAAACGAGGTCGTTGATAACGATGGTTTACATGATATACTAGAAACTTCTGGAACTATAGCGCTTAATCAAGGCATTTATCCAATCACGATTCTATTTTTTGAAAGAACTGGAGGTGAGTTCTTAAGTATGTCATATTCTAGCGCAACTATTTCTAAGACAGTAATTCCTTTTTCCGTATTATCAGAAAATACTTGTACAGATACAGATTATGATGGGATCCCAGATTATTTAGATTTAGATTCAGACAATGATGGTATCTACGATGTAGAAGAAGCTGGTAACGGAAGTTTAGATACCAACAACGATGGAGTGTTAGATAGTAATGATGCAGGGTTTAATGATAGTAACAATAATGGTGCAGACGATACTGCAGAAACTACAACACCAATTGACACTTCTGGGGATGGTAATTTCGACTTTCAAAATACAGATAGTGATAGTGATGGCTGTAATGATGTCACAGAAGCTGGCCATGCAGATAGCGATGCAGACGGACAAGTAGATGGTACAGGTATTAGCGCTAGTGGTTTAGTTACAGGTACTTCAACGGCATACACAGGCACAACTACAAATGTGACTACAGCAACAGAAACTACAGTAGATGCTACAGCTTTGGTCGATCAGTTAGTTGTAACAGGTGGAGCTGCAAGCTTTACTATAACTAGTGCAACAGCCACAAGCACAACCGCGTTTTCAACGGGAGGTGTGCCGAATTATTCAAGTAGCTCTACTGATGTAAGTACAGCCTTAAATTATCAATGGCAATTAAATGGCACAAACCTAACTAATGGAGGTATTTATACAGGTGTAACATCAGATACTTTGAATATTTCCGATGTTACAGGATTAGACGGTAGTGTATATACTTTAATCGTAACACATTCAGATAATTTGTGCACTCAAATAGAAAACAGTGTAACCCTTACTTTAGATTCAGATATGGATGGCGATGGTATAGGTGATACTACAGATTTAGATAGTGATAATGATGGTATACTAAATGTAAATGAAGGTGCGGTATGCGATGAAATTAATCATATTCTCTCGTATGAGTTTTATGATATAAATGTCTCGCCAAGCGTAGACAATATTCCAACTACAGGAGCCACAGCAACAGGTAGTGTATCTGAAATCGATGTAGATGCTCTTTGGGGTATGATTACACCTGGAGATCACGATACTTTTGCTATTCGATATACTGGTTTTATTACTATAAATACAGAAGAAACATATAGATTTTATACGAGTTCAGATGATGGTTCTAAAGTGTTAATAGATGGCAATGAAATAGTTGATAATGATGGGGATCATGCTACACAAGAGAGATCTGGTACTATTGCGCTAACTCCGGGTATTTACCCAATTACTATATTATTTTATGAAAGAACAGGACTAGAATCTTTAAGCGTGTCTTATTCTAGTCCAACTATTTCTAAAACATTGATTCCTTTTTCCGTATTGTCAGACAATATTTGTACAGATACTGATAATGATGGGATTCAAGATTATTTAGATATAGATTCAGATAATGACGGTATACCAGATAATGTAGAGGCACAATCCACAAATGGTTATATTTCTCCGAGTGGTAGTGGAGCAACAATGGTAGATTTAAACAACGATGGTGTAGACGATAATTACGGATCTGGTTTAGCTAGCCTAGAAGATACTGATGGAGATAGTATTCCAGATTATATAGATTCAGATAGTGACAATGATGGCACTCCAGATATTCAAGAAAATGGAATGGCTAATACGCTATCAGGAAATGATGCCGATGGAGATGGTTTAGACGATAACTTCGAAACAACAAATATTAATGATGCAGTTTTAGATATTAATGAAGATATTGATAATCCATTAGACTTGTCTATTTTACCCGATACTGATGGCGATTTATCTCTAGGAGGAGAATTAGATTATAGAGATGATATTGATGTTTATTTTTCTTCAGGATCAGTAGATTTTGATGGTTTAGATGATTACTTAGACACACCTTCTTTTATTGAAGATTGGAATGAAGGAACCATAATGGCTTGGGTAAAAATTAATGCTAATACTGCAACAGGGAATTTAAGTTCTGTTTATAGTATTGCAGGTCAAGAAAACATGCGTTTGACTATAACGAAAGGAAGAAAACCAGCATTTGTTGTTTATACTCAAGAACAAGTCACTGCTTCTAGTAACTATCCAAGTAGCAGTCTTAATGTAGAACAACTGCCTACGGATAACAGAAAAATGGAAAATGATGTATGGTACCATGTCACTGGTGTTTTTGATTCCACAACAAACTCTTTAAAAGTATATCTTAATGGAGAGCTGTTAAATACTGAAACGGATACTAATTTGAATTCAACGTTACTTACAACAAATTATAATGGTACTGATCACATTTATTCAAGTAGACCATTTACAATAGGGCGTTATCCAACAAATACAAGTCCAGCTGGATCTGCCCATTTTAATGGAACTATAGATGAAGTAAGAATTTTTGAAGATGCTCTTTCTGCGCAACAAATACAACAAATGATGTGTCAAGAGATTGAAGATAATGAAGGTATTGTAAGAGGTAATATTATACCTAAGAACATTCAAGATTCACAAACTTTAGAGCGTGTAGATTGGGGTAATCTTAAGGCTTATTATCCTATGTCTAATATTCTTAAATCAGAATTGTTAGACGAATCAGCAAATTCACACGATTTAAAAATGCATAATATTAATACGGTAAAGCCGCAAACAGCACCTTTGCCTTACGTCACTAGTGCAGATGGAGATTGGTCAAGTCCAGAATCATGGTTACATGGTGATGTTTGGGATGTTTCAGACGAGATATTTGAAAAAGATTGGTCAATTGTGCATATCAAAAATAATATCACCTCTACAACTTCTCATACAAGACTTGGACTTATAGTAGATGCTGATAAAACACTTACTATTGATGGAGAAAATGAAATTAATAATACCTGGTATTTAGAACTTAATGGAGTCTTAGACTTAAAAAACGATTCTCAATTAATACAAGGAGTTAATAGTGATTTAGTGACGTCCGCAACAGGTAAAATCTTAAGACGCCAAACAGGAACATCCAATTCATTTCGATATAATTATTTTTCTTCTCCAATTGGAGCAGTAGGAGCAACAACACTTTTAGATAATAATACAACCTTTAATAATGCTAACAATTCTACTTTTGGTATTAATACATTAAAAGAAGGAAATGCTAATGCCGTTGAATTTACATCAGCATACAATGAAACAGGGAAAATCAGTACGCGTTGGATGTACACCTTCTTAAATGGGGTTACTTATTACGATTGGGAAAGCTATTCACCAACGACTCAATTAAATCCTGGAGTAGGTTATATTCATAAAGGAACTGGTAATGCAGGAGCAACGCAAGACTATATATTTGAAGGAAAACCAAATAACGGCACTATTTTAATAGCTGCAGATGATGTTGATGGAGACGCTGCTAACGAGAGTGAACCAGATGTAACGCTTACAACAACATTGGTAGGTAATCCTTATCCTTCTGCTATAGATGCACATCAATTTATTGATGATAATGCAGGTGTTATTGATGGTACATTATATCTGTGGGAGCAATGGGCTGGTAACTCACATTACATAAGTGAATACGAAGGTGGTTATGCTATTATCAATAAAATGGCAAAAATTAAAGCTTATCAGTTTGAAGGTTTAAGCGGTGGAAACAATGGTTCTCAAGATGGAACACTAACACCTACTCAGTATATTAGTGTTGGTCAGGCTTTTTTCACAGAAGTCATAAATGATGGTCATATTGAATTTAATAACGGTCAACGTATTTATAAGAAACAATCTACCGGAGAGAGTGTCTTTTTTAGAACAGCCAATACCGAAACAGAAGACTACGATAATGCAGAAAATGTTGAAGATGTAATGCAAAAACTTCATTTAAAATTTGAAGCAGATAACGGATTTAGTAGAGAGATGGTTATTGGTTTTAGTGATTTTACCTCAGAAGGTTTTGATTATAGTTATGATGGAAAAATGACGGATGTGCAAGCAAATGATTTTTATACGTTGTTTGAAGGAAGTTCAATGGTTACACAAGCGTATTCATCTATAGCTTCTGATAAAGTAGTGCCATTAATCTATAAATCGTCCGAACAACAGATATGTACTATTTCGGCAACAGATTTTGAAGATTTTGAGAGTTCTCAAGCTGTTTATTTAAGAGATAATTACGAAAATAGTTATACAGATATTAGAAATTCAGATTATAGTTTTGTTAGTGAGCCAGGTTCTTTTACAAATCGATTTGATATCGTGTTCCAAAATGAATATGCACTTAGTATTTCAGAGTCTCAATTAAACGATGTTCAAGTATATCTAAGTAATAAAGAACGAAAATTGTTTATTAATGGACTTGTAAGCGGAGCAAAATCTGTAAGTATCATTAATATGTTAGGGCAAACCATTAGTCAATATCATAACCTAGACCAACAAGAATTGAGTAATGGTATTGATATTTCTAAAGTATCTACCGGAACTTATATTGTAAAAGTAGAGAATCAAAACAATCAATGGATTACTAAAAAAGTAATCGTTAATATGAAATAAACTAAAGATCAAAAGGTCAGTGTAATTATATACTGGCCTTTTCTCTTTTACTAATATAAAAAAGAGAGTAGTTCAAATTTAATGGGCTAGAAATTCACAGAAACACATTTCCTCTTTTGCATTAATTACAATATATTATTTCCTTAAAATTCGCTATTTTCGCTGCTCGTAAATAAAACAGAATAATGAGTACAAAGTTCCCTGAATACAAAGGACTTAACTTGCCAAACGTTGCAGATGAAATCGGTAACTATTGGGAAGCTAACGACATCTTCGATAAAAGTGTAACCACAAGAGAAGGAAAACCACCTTTTGTGTTTTTTGAAGGACCACCTTCTGCAAACGGTTTACCAGGTGTACACCACGTTTTAGCGCGTGCGATTAAAGATATTTTTCCGCGTTACAAAACCATGAAAGGTTTTCAGGTGAAGCGTAAAGCAGGTTGGGATACACACGGTTTACCAGTGGAACTTGGTGTAGAGAAAGAACTCGGTATTACCAAAGAAGATATTGGTAAGAAAATTACGGTTGAAGATTACAACGAAGCGTGTAAAAAAACCGTAATGCGTTATACAGATACATGGAACGACCTTACTAAAAAAATGGGGTATTGGGTAGATATGGACGATCCGTACATTACCTACAAATCCAAATACATGGAAACGGTTTGGTGGTTACTAAAGCAGATTTACGAAAAAGATTTAATATACAAAGGTTATACTATTCAGCCTTATTCACCAAAGGCTGGTACAGGTTTAAGTTCTCATGAGTTAAATCAACCAGGAGCATATCAAGATGTTACCGATACAACGGTTGTGGCTCAGTTTAAAGCGAATGCAGATTCGTTGCCAGATTTTTTACAAAATGAAGGTGATATTTTCTTTTTAGCATGGACGACGACACCTTGGACGTTACCGAGTAATACAGCACTAACAGTTGGACCAAAGATTGAATACGTTTTAGTTGAAACCTATAATCAATACACGTTTAAACCCATGAATGTGATTTTGGCTAAGAATTTAGTCAACAAACAATTTGATGGTAAATTTAAACGCGTTGAAGCTAAATCAGAATTAATAGAATATAAGGAAGGCGATAAAAAGATTCCTTATTTTGTAGTAAAAGATTTTATCGGTAAAGATTTAGTTGGTATCACATACGAGCAACTTTTACCATATGCGTTACCAAATGATAATCCTGAAAATGCTTTTAGAGTTATTTCTGGAGATTTTGTAACGGTTGAAGACGGAACAGGTATTGTACACACAGCACCAACATTTGGAGCAGATGATGCCTTAGTTGCAAAACAAGCATCGCCAGAAATCCCACCACTTTTAGTAAAAGATGAGAATGGTAATTTAGTGCCTTTAGTAGATTTACAAGGAAAGTTTAGACCAGAAATGGGAGAATATGCTGGTAAATATGTTAAGAACGAATATTATGATGATGGTGAAGCACCAGAACGTTCTGTAGATGTAGAACTTGCTATTCAATTAAAAACAGAAAATAAAGCCTTTAAGGTTGAAAAATATAAGCACAGTTACCCAAATTGCTGGAGAACTGATAAGCCAATTTTATACTATCCATTAGATTCGTGGTTTATTAAAATCACAGATGTAAAAGGGAGAATGCATGAGTTAAATACTGGAATTAACTGGAAACCTGAATCTACAGGAACTGGTCGTTTTGGTAATTGGTTAGCAAATGCAAACGACTGGAATTTATCAAGATCTCGTTTTTGGGGTATTCCATTACCAATTTGGAGAACCGAAGATGGTAAAGAAGTCATCTGTATTGGTTCTGTAAAAGAATTAAAAGCTGAAATGCAACTTGCCGTTGAGGCAGGTATGATGAAGGAAGATATCTTCAAGAGCTTTGAAGTCGATAATATGTCTGAAGACAACTATGACAAAATCGATTTACATAAAAACGTAGTAGATAATATCGTCTTGGTTTCAAAATCAGGTCAACCAATGCATCGCGAAAGTGATTTAATTGATGTGTGGTTCGATTCTGGTTCTATGCCTTATGCACAATGGCATTATCCATTTGAAAATAAAGCAAAAGTTGATGATACCTGGAGAAAAGCAGATTTCATCGCAGAAGGTGTTGACCAAACGAGAGGTTGGTTCTATACACTTCATGCTATTGCTACTATGATTTTTGATGATGTTGCTTATAAAAATGTCGTTTCAAACGGATTAGTGTTAGATAAAAACGGACAGAAAATGTCTAAGCGTTTAGGGAATGCAGTAGATCCTTTTGAAACCTTGTCAAAGTATGGAGCTGATGCTACGCGTTGGTACATGATTAGTAATGCAAATCCTTGGGATAATTTAAAGTTTGATAGCGAAGGTATTGCTGAGGTGAGCAGAAAGTTCTTCGGAACACTTTATAATACCTATTCATTCTTCACGCTTTATACTAATATTGATGGTTTTGATTATAGTGAAGCTGATATTCCATTAGAAGAACGACCAGAAATTGACCGTTGGGTTTTATCTGAATTAAATACCTTGATTCAGAAAGTAGATAAATTCTACGAAGCGTATGAGCCAACGAGAGCTGCGCGAGCAATTTCAGACTTTACACAAGATTATTTAAGTAACTGGTACGTGCGTTTAAGTAGAAGACGTTTCTGGAAAGGTGATTACCAAACTGATAAAATTTCGGCATACCAAACACTTTATACCTGTATGGAAACCATTGCAAAGTTAGGCGCACCAATTGCACCTTTCTTTATGGATCGTTTGTATTTAGATTTAAATGCAGTGACTAAAAAGGAAACTTTTGAAAGTGTACATTTAGCAGATTTTCCTATTGCAGATACTAGCATTATTGATAAAGTATTAGAGCGAAAAATGGAAAGTGCACAAACCATATGTTCGTTAGTTTTATCGTTGAGAGCAAAAGAGAAGATTAAAGTACGTCAGCCACTTCAAAAAATTATGATTCCAGTTGATAATCAACAACAAAAGGAAGAGATTGAAGCAGTTGCAGATTTAATAAAGCATGAAGTAAATATCAAAGAAATTGAACTCTTAGAAGACGCTTCAGACATCTTAGTCAAACAAATTAAGCCTAATTTTAAGACTTTAGGGCCCAAGTTTGGAAAGGATATGAAGTTGATTGCTAGTGTGATAGCTGCTTTTGGTGCTGATGATATTAAAAACATTGAGCAAAATGGTACTATTGAAGTTGAAATTAACGGGAAAAAGATTAATTTAGGACTTGAAGATGTAGAGATAACATCGCAAGATATTGAAGGATGGCTTGTAGCAAATGAAGGTGCTTTAACAGTGGCTTTAGATGTTACCATCAACGAAGATTTACGTAAAGAAGGGATTGCAAGAGAGCTTGTAAATCGTATTCAAAACTTGCGTAAAGATTCAGGATTTGAGGTTACGGACAGAATAGACGTGCAACTTCAAAAAGATGACCAAATAGTAAAGGCTATTTCTTCAAATGAAGCGTATATTAAATCAGAAACCTTAACCGAAGAATTACATATTATGGACACCGTAAATAATGGTATAGAAATTGTATTTGATGAGGTCAATACCAAATTATTTATTCAAAAACATTAACATTATGAGTACAGAAACCAACAACAGATATGCTGATAAAGATTTAGCTGAATTCAGAGCTATACTTCAAGAAAAAATTAAAAAAGCAGAGCATGATTTAGAGCTCATAAAAAGTGCTTACATGAATGACTTTGATAACGGGACGGATGATACATCACCAACGTTTAAAGCCTTTGAAGAAGGAAGTGCAACAATGAGTAAAGAAGCGAATTCAGCATTAGCTATTCGTCAAGAAAAATTTATTCGCGATTTAAAAAACGCTATTATCCGAATTGAGAATAAAACATATGGAGTATGTCGTGTAACAGGAAAATTAATTGCTAAAGAGCGTTTAAAATTAGTTCCTCATGCGACTTTGAGTATTGAAGCTAAGAATATGCAAGCCTAATAAATTCCTGTGACTTGTGCTGAACTTGTTTTAGTAAAGTAGGAATATCATTAAAATGGGATTACATTTTGAATAGAAACAAAATCATAAAGCCATGGAATTTTAATTTCATGGCCTTTTTTGTGTTGTGTGTTTTCATTTTAAATACACTAATTGTCAAAGCTCAAAATATATTAGAAAAGGAAATTACAGCTGAAAAAATTGATACCATTTCGATTAATGCTAATCAAATTTTTAAAATTTCAGTATCTACATCACAAACGGATAAGATTAAAGTGCGTTCTACGTTAGATGGTGAATATCAAAATGACTTTCAGGTAGTAATTCTTGAAAATAATCACACACTTAATTTACATTTAGAGCATTTATCATTTACAGAAATCCCAGATGATAAGCGAAATGCCCAAAAAGTTGTTGCTGCAACATTACATTTGGAAATTCCTGAAGACCTCTCTTTAGATATAATAAGTGATATTGGTTCGGTGGATTTAAAAGGAGATTTTAATACGTTGTATATTCAATTATTACAAGGGCATTTCTATATTATAGGAGACACAAAAACAGCAACTATAAATACGTTTGATGGAGATATTCACGTGGTCACCAAAAGTGCAGCTGTTGTTGCTAATTCTAATCATGGAAAAATTACTACAGATGAATTTTCTAAGGCAATTCCAATTTGGAAACTGAAATCCATTAACGGAAATATTACCGTTGTAAAGCCAGATTAAACACTTATTTTTGTTTCAATACGATTATTTAACCTAAAACAGATTCTCACTTTAGTGGGAAAAATTATGTCTTTAAAGAAATCCTCACTTGTTATTTTTATTATTCTACTGATAGATCAGATCAGTAAAATTTACATAAAAACCCATTTTGAATTAGGTGAAGATGTTACTGTCTTTTCATGGTTTCATATTGCGTTTGTTGAAAATGACGGTATGGCTTGGGGGACAAAACTAAGCGATTTTACTACCTTAATTTCTGATGAATCAGCCAAGCTAATTTTAACTTTATTTAGAATTGTTGCGGTTACCGGAATTGCATTTTGGTTAGTGGACGTCACCAAAAAGAAGAAATCTAAAATCCTAATTTTTGCTATTTCTATTATTTTCGCAGGCGCTTTAGGCAATATTTTAGATTCTGTTTTTTACGGTATTTTGTTTAATGATAGTGTAATGCAAGTCGCTTCATTTTTACCGGAAGAAGGGGGTTATGCGGGTGTGTTTTATGGTAATGTAGTAGATATGTTGCATTTTCCTATATGGAATGGTGTGTTACCAGAGTGGTTACCATTTATTAACGGAAAACAGTTTTCGTTTTTCGATCCTGTTTTTAATATTGCTGATATGGCCATAAGTACGGGAATTGGCATTTTAATTGTGTTTAATAAGAAGGCTTTTGAAAATTAATATACTATTTTAGTTACCTTATATAAGAATTATGAAATACAAAATAACATTTCTTTGCTTCATGTTCTATTTGATTACTAATTGTGGTTCTAGCGATAGTAATGATGATAACGTAGAATCAAACTTTGAGATAGAATTATTTTATACTGAAACGGTTTCTATTGATGAATTAGTTGAGGTTACAATAGTTGGAAATGAGGATTTAAAAAGTGCTGAAGCATCTAACGATGCAAGTTTTGATAACAACACTGGTATATCTTTTTTATTAGAGTTACAACCTTCAATTGTGCGTTATTTTACGTTTGATAAACTTGGATTAAATACCGTTTATATCAGAGGATACAATGCGGACGGCATAGTGTCGGTTAAAGAACTTAATGTTAATGTTGTGAGAGGAAATGCTATAAAAATTAATGCTATAGAAATTGTGTCTTTCTCAGGAATAAATAACACATGGGATGATGAGTTTGCCGAAACAGACATTAATCGTTTAGCCGATGTTTTCTTTTTACTGCGTAAGACTAAGGCTTTTTTTAGTGATGGAGAGTATAATTTTAATAGGGATTGGTTTAGATCGGAAGTTCTAGAAAACCAAGGTAATTTAACATGGGATTTATCTGATGAAGCGTTGTTTGTCGGTCCAGGATTTCCGGTGAATTTTTTGGCTGCAGATATGGATGATGAGGGTTATGTAGGTGACTTAATGTTAGGTAGGTATTATTATTCTATAGGTTTTTCTGAAGATGAGGGCTCTCAACCAGAAGCATTCACTTTCAATTTTCCAGATATTGATTTAGAGCTTTTAGTTTCGGTAGAATGGCCTAATTAAGAGCTAAATAAAAATGTTTATATAAAAGAGTAGATGCCATTTGGAGTCACACAATAATCTAGTTTAATATCATCTTCGGAAGCTTCAATAGTTTCATCCTCAGCTTCAAAAAACGATAAACCAATTTTTAAAGTTTCTGGTTTACAATGGTCTAAAAATCGATCATAAAATCCTTTTCCGTAACCAACTCTATTTCCGGTTTTGTCAAAAGCTAAAAGTGGAATAAATACCACTTCTAATTGAGATGGTTGTATTTCTATACCATCAACAGGCTCGGGAACATTATACGTGCTTTTTTTAAGCGTTGTGTTGTCGGTTAACAGAAAATGCGTCATACTGTAATCTTTAAGATCACTTTTAGAAATGATGATATTTTTATCCTTTCCTGCTAAAATATTAAGGATATAATCTGTGTTGATTTCTTTTTGTTCTTCAATAGTTAAAAAGACATGATAGAAGGATTTGTCCCAAATATCTAGCTTTAACAACTGGTTGGCGATTGCTAAGCTGTAATCATCAACTTGAGTATGCGATAATTGTTGACGTAAATTTTTATATTTTTTTCTTAATAATGATTTATTCATGAGTTTTCAATCTCAGTTGAAATATGGAAAATAGCATCACCTTGATAAATTATTGGAGACTCATTAACGTTAAAAATATAACCTGCATTTGGTGCCTTTACAAAAAAGTTGAAGCTGCCATAAGGATCTGTAATATTTCCTAAAACGTCCCCTTTATTTACCAAAGTATTAATGGTTACGGTGGCTTTAAACATTCCAGAATATTTAGCTCTTATCCATTTGCTTTCTTCGATAATTACTGCATTTACTTTGGGTCTAGAGACCTTATACTTGGTACGCAACATTCCTAAATGGTGTAATACACGTTTGGCTCCATTAACACCAGTATTGGTAATATTAGTGTCTATATTAAAGGATTTTCCTCCTTCAAATAAAAGCATAGGTATGCCTGCATTATCACAGGCATTCCTATAAGACTTGTTTAAATTTTGAGAATAGTATATAAAAGGAGCTCCAAAAACATGCGCTAATTCTTTAAGCTTTGGATTATCCTTTACAATTCTAATTTGAGCGGCATTAAACCGTCCAGCTCCTCCGGTATGGAAATCCATCGCAAAATCTACATGTGGTACCAATTCGGTCATAACAAAATTTGCTACTCTACTCGCTAAAGAACCTTTGGAGTTTCCAGGAAAAACACGATTAAGGTCGCGACCATCAGGAAAGAGCCGATCCATATTTAAAAAACCAAATACATTAATTACGGGAACACAAATAATGGTACCTATCTTCGGCTTATTAATGCCTTTTGCAATGATTTGTCTAACAATTTCTACACCATTAACTTCATCACCATGAATGCCTGCAGTCATTAAAATAGTTGGGCCAGGTTTTTTAGAACGTTCAATTATAATAGGGACTTCTAATGTATTTCTGGTGTGTAATTTTGCAACTTCAAAGGTTACTGTAACACTTTTACCAGGAGCTACTTCGACTCCTAAAATATTTAAAATATCTTTTGGCATGTTTTATTTTCTGTTTCGTTCAATAAAAGTGATAATAGCTTTTGCAATATTTTTGTGAGTTGCAGCTTCTATTCCTTCGAGTCCAGGAGTAGAGTTTACCTCTAATAATAAAGGCCCTCTTGATGATTGCAACATATCTACACCACAAACAGGTAGCTTTAAAACCTTAGCAGCTTTCATTGCTAAATTAAGTTCGTCTTCATCTAATTTTATGATATTGGCAGAACCTCCACGATGTAAATTAGATCTAAATTCTCCTTCTTTACCTTGTCGTTTCATGGCTCCAACCACTTGGCCATCCACAACTAAAGCTCTTAAATCAGCACCTTTTGCTTCTTTAATAAACTCTTGTACAATAACTCTTGCTTGCAACCCATTAAAAGCTTCTAATACAGATTCAGCTGCATTTTTTGTTTCAGCTAAAACCACACCAAGTCCTTGTGTGCCTTCTAGTAATTTTATAATTACAGGTGTACCACCAACATAGCTAATTACTTCTTCTACGTCTCTAGAATAATTAGTGAATACCGTTTTAGGCATGCCAATTCCAGCTTTACTTAAGCGTTGTAAGCTTCTCAATTTATCGCGAGAACGGGTTATGGCATCAGATGGAGCAATGGTAAAAACTCCCATTTCTTCAAATTGTCTAACCACAGCACAACCGTAAAACGTAATTGATGCTCCAATTCTTGGAATTATAGCATCTACATAATCCAAATAGCGATCCTTATAGTAAATGGTTGGTTTTTCCTTTTCAATAATAATATCGCATTTTAATGGGTCTATGATTTCAACGGAATGACCTCTTTTTTGAGCTTCATCAACTAGTCGTTGAGTAGAATAGAGTTCTGCATTACGTGAAAGAATTACTATGTTCATTTAATTATGTTTTGTTTATAGGATTGATTTACTAAGTCGACATCGACTAAGAATTTATGCTTTAAAAATTGTCGACCAATTAATACAGGGAATCTCATGTCGTCTCTGGTGCTTAAAGTTAAGTTAATCTTATAGCTTTTTCCAAAGAATACAACGGTTGTTTTAATTTTGTAGCGATTTTCTTTATGTCCATTACTGCTTTTTACATCTGTATACGTGTAAGTATCAAAAGCGACTTCTTCACTTTTAAAATTAGGATGCCCTTTACTTTCAAAAATACAATAGAGTTTATTGTTTTCTTCTCTAATTTTAGAGCAATGAATAGCAGATGTATAAGCGCCTGTATCGATTTTTACATCAATAGTGTTTAGTTTTAATTCAGGAAAGTCAATTTTATCAACACGTCCTAAAATTTTTTTTGTCATAAGTTAAATATATAAAAAAGAGGAGCAAGGTAATGATAAAGTGTATTAAATATACATGAATATTTTTACGAATTATTACCTTTGGTTAAATGCCAGAATCTACCTTAGACATACAGATAAAAACGCTTCCTCATCAACCTGGTGTCTATCAGTATTTTGATGCAGACGAACATTTAATCTACGTCGGAAAAGCTAAAGATATAAAAAAACGGGTGAGTAGTTATTTTACCAAGCATCACGACTATGGTAAAACCCGCGTTTTGGTTAAAAATATCGCTTCGGTAAAACATATTGTTGTAGAGACCGAAAATGATGCCTTGCTGCTTGAGAATAACCTCATTAAGAAATATAAACCTAAGTACAACGTATTATTAAAGGATGATAAATCGTACCCGTGGATTTGTATTAAAAAGGAGCGTTTTCCAAGAGTATTTCCCACACGTCGTATTATTAAGGATGGTTCAGAATATTTTGGACCTTACACGAGCATGAAAACGGTGAAAACACTTTTGGGACTCATAAAAGGATTGTACCAATTACGAACGTGTAATTATGATTTGTCCGAATCTAAAATTGAAGCCGGAAAATATAAGGTATGCTTAGAATACCATTTAGGGAACTGTAAAGGTCCTTGTGAAGGTTATGAATCCGAAGAAGAATATCAGGCTAATATAGTTGCTATAAGAGAAATTCTAAAAGGAAATTTTAAAGATTCCTTACAACAATTTAGAATTCAAATGAGGCATCATGCGGAAGCGATGCAGTTTGAAGATGCTCAGAAAATAAAAGAAAAGTTAGAGGTTTTAGAAAATTACCAAGCAAAATCTACTATTGTAAATCCTAAGATTAGTAATGTAGATGTGTTTTCAATAGTTAGTGATGAATCGTATGCTTATGTCAATTTTTTACAATTAAGCTATGGCTCTATTATTAGGTCTCATACATTAGAATTGAAGAAAAAACTACAAGAAACAGATTTACAATTATTAGAACTAGCCATTACCGAAATTAGACAACGTTTCAATTCAAATTCAAAAGAAATTTATGTACCTTTTAAAGTGAATTTAGGAGACGATATTAAAGTAACAATACCTAAGCTTGGTGATAAAAAGAACATTCTAGATTTATCAATTAGAAATGCAAAGTATTTCAGAATGGATAAATTTAAACAGGTAAAACTTGTAGATCCAGATCGGCATGCCAACAGAATTATGGCACAAATGAAAGCCGATTTGCGTTTAAGTGAAGAGCCAAGACATATTGAGTGTTTTGATAACTCTAATATTCAAGGTACAAACCCAGTGGCTGCTTGTGTGGTTTTTAAAAATGGAAAACCGAGTAAAAAGGATTACCGTCATTTTAATATTAAAACTGTAGTTGGTCCGGATGATTTTGCCTCTATGGAAGAAGTGGTTTATAGACGTTACAAACGTTTGTTAGAGGAAGACCAACCCCTACCGCAACTTATTATTATAGATGGAGGAAAAGGACAGTTGTCGTCCTCATTAAAAAGTTTGAATGTCTTAGGGTTACGTGGAAAAATCGCTATTATTGGTATAGCAAAACGTTTGGAAGAATTGTTTTACCCAGATGATCCAATTCCATTATATTTAGATAAAAAAAGTGAGACCTTAAAAATCATACAACAATTACGAAATGAAGCACATCGCTTCGGAATAGAACATCATAGAAATCGAAGAAGTAAAGGAGCTTTGACCACGGAGTTAGAAAATATAGCAGGAGTAGGAGAGCAAACCATTGTAGATTTAATGAAACAATTTAAAACTGTAAAACGCATTGCTAATGCCAAGTTAGATGAGCTTGAAGCAGTTGTAGGAGTTTCTAGAGCAAATAAAGTATATAATTATTACCATAAAGAATAATTTAAAAACCGGCCAGGTTTATAATGAGATTGAAAAACATCATACTAATCGTATTTATAATTACGCTTTTCCCTATAACAGCGCAGAATACCACAACTAATCCTGAGCCAAAAGTAGGTTTGGTATTAAGTGGAGGTGGAGCTAAAGGTTTTGCTCATATAGGAGTTCTGAAAGTTATAGATAGTTTAAATATAAAAATAGATTATGTTGCTGGTACAAGTATGGGAGCCATTATTGGGTCTTTATATGCTTCTGGCTATTCAGGGAAACAGTTAGAAGTCTTGTTCCGAGAACAAGATTTTAATGTGTTAATCAATGATGAGTTTTCTAGAGCTTCTAAATCATTTTATGAGCGCGAAAATACTGAGAAGTATGTCATTAATTTACCCTTTGAAAATTTTAAAATTTCGTTGCCTTCTGCCTTGTCTCGTGGTCAAAACGTTTATAATTTGTTGTATTATTTAATGCTTCCTGTAAATGATATTAGGGATTTTAGTAAACTACCAATTCCATTTTTTTGTATTGCGACTAATATAGAAACAGGTGAATCTTTAGTTATGGACAAAGGTAGGTTGGCAGAAGCTGTTACAGCAAGTGGAGCATTACCTTCATTATTTCAACCTGTTATTATTGATGGAGATATTTTAATTGATGGAGGTGTTACTAATAACTTTCCTGTTGAAGAATTGCGAGCAAAAGGCATGGATGTTATTATAGGAGTTGATGTTCAAGATGCGTTAAAAGATCGTGAATCTTTAAAATCTGCTCCAGATATTTTGATGCAGATTAATAATTTCCGGACTATAAATGCCATGAAAAATAAGTCCGAATTAACCGATATTTATATAAAACCAGACATTAGTGATTATTCTGTTATTTCGTTTGATGAAGGGAAGGATATTATTGAGCACGGTCAAATTGCAGCAAGAACTCAACTTTCTAAACTAGAAGACTTAAAAATAAACCAGCCAAATTATAAAGGGAGAGAAGAAGTAAAACTATTAGATAGTCTAAGTATTAACAATGTTAATATTAAAGGGAATGAACGCTATACCCGAGCCTTTATGATTGGTAAACTAAAACTTAAAGACGATGAAAAAATAAGCTATGCAGATTTTAGGCAGGGCATAAATAACCTTATTGCAACTAATAATTTTGATGCGTTCAGATATTATTTAGAACCTACAGATAAGGACACGGAATTTAATCTAATAGGTAATATTAAGGAATCTGAAACCACGACGTTTCTTAGGTTAGGTATTCACTACGACAGACTGTATAAAAGTGCATTACTAGCTAATCTTACCAAAAAGAAACTATTATTTAGTAATGATATAGCTTCGTTAGATGTTATTTTAGGTGACAATCCCAGATATAATTTTGATTATTTTATTGATAAAGGATTTTATATCAGTTTAGGAATTAAATCACGAATCAATAAGTTTAACAAAAATGTGAATCCTAGATTAGCTTTAGAAGAAGATTCACCTTTACTGTCTGGTTTGAATAAAATTGATGCTAAAATTTCAGATTTTACTAATCAAGTGTATATACAAACCATATTTAGGAAAGATTTTGCTTTAAGGTTAGGAGTAGAACATAAGCGTTTAAAAATAACATCGGAAACTATTTTAGATGATGATGACGAAAATAGATTTGTTTTCGAAAACACTGACTACTTAAGTGTTTTTGCTAATTTGAAATTTGATAATTACGACAATTTTCATTTTCCGAAAAAGGGATTTTATTTTAACGGGAATTTTCATTTGTATTTAAAAGCTTCAGATTTCAATGCTGACTTCCAAGAATTTTCAATTGCTAAAGCCGATTTAGGTTATGTATTTAGTATTAGTGATAAACTTGCTTTAAAAACAGAAGCAAATGGTGGTTTTAAAATAGGAGAGGTTTCCACTAACTCTTTAGGGTTTGCAATTGGAGGTTATGGAGCGAATTTTATAAATAATTTTTATTCGTTTTATGGCTATGATTATTTAACCTTAACAGGTGATAGTTTTCTTAAAGCAACATTTACGTTAGATTATGAAGTTTATAAAAAACATCATATTCTATTAGCTGCAAATTTTGCCAATATTGAGGATGGTCTTTTTGAATCTGGAGAGTTCTTTGCAACTTCAAGATATAATGGTTATGCATTAGGTTATTCTTTAGAAACATTCTTGGGACCCTTAGAAGGTAAGTATACATATTCGCCAGATACAGGGAACAGTTATTGGTTTCTAAATCTTGGGTTTTGGTTTTAATGTATTAAAAACATTGCAAAAAAAAGAGACTATCTTTTCAGATAGTCTCTTTTTATATTTAAAATAGTTTTATCTATTCTTGTGTTGCTTCAGCAGCTGTTGCATCAGTTCCTTCTGCTCCTTCACCATCTTCTTCATCCTCATCATCAGCATCTACTACAGCTAATCTACTACGTCTTACTTGACAAACAACAGTGTTATCTGGGTGTAAGAATTTGTAATCATCGTTTGCTAATTCCGTAATATAGAATTTGCTTCCAATTTTTAATGGAGTAATATCAATCTCAACAAAATCTGGTAATTTTGAAGGGATAGCTTTTACTCTTAGTTTACGGTATGGCATTCTTAAGTTACCGCCATTCATTACACCTCTAGAAGAACCTATTGTTTGAACAGGAATTTCCATAGAAATTTCCTTGTCCTCGAAAATTTGGTAAAAATCTACGTGTGTAATCTTGTCAGTTACTGGGTGAAATTGAATATCTTGCATAACTGCATTGTATTCTTCACCATTATCTAAGACAATCACAACTGTATGTGCGCTAGCAGTATATACAAGTTTTGAGAAAGCTAATTCTGGTGCTGAGAAATGGAATGCTTTGTCTCCTCCGTACATAACGCAAGGAACCTGACCAGCATTACGTAAGGCTTTAGTAGCTTTTTTGCCTACGCTTTCTCTTTGAGATCCGTTAATTGTAATTGATTTCATTTTTGAAATGTTTGTTTATTAAATTTTTAATTCCCTCATTTTGAGGGCTGCAAATTTAGAAATTTTATATGAGAATACTAGTATTAGAGGACTATTTTTTAAAACACCCGTTATTATTGAGTTGTAGCCCTTAATTCAATCTTAAAAAAGTAAATAATACGATGGTTAATTACATTACAAATTTATTGCTAATAGACTCGTTGTGATGTACATTATACATGACATCCGCAAATAAATCAGAACAACTTAATACTCTTATTTTTTTGCTTTCTTGTTTTAAAGGGATAGAATTGGTTACAATTAGTTCTTCGAGTTTAGAATTTTCTATTTTTTCGTAAGCATTTCCAGATAAAATAGGATGTGTACAAATAGCTCTTACACTTAATGCTCCGCGTTCCATCATTAAGTCTGCGGCTTTAGTTAGTGTACCAGCAGTATCAACCATATCATCTACTAAAACAACATTTTTACCAGTAACGTCTCCAATTAATTCCATATGTGAGATCACATTAGCTTTAGCGCGTTGTTTGTAACAGATTACAACATCGCTTTTTAAAGCTTTAGAATATGCATAAGCACGTTTTGAACCTCCCATATCAGGTGAAGCTATAGTTAAGTTGTCTAAGTTTAAGCTTTTTAAATACGGTAAAAATATAGTTGATGCAAATAGATGATCTACAGGTTTCTCAAAGAACCCTTGAATTTGATCAGCATGTAAATCCATAGTAATAATCCGTGTTGCTCCGGCAGCTTCTAGCATTTTTGCTACCAATTTTGCAGCAATAGGAACTCTAGGTTTGTCTTTTCTATCTTGTCTTGCCCAACCAAAATATGGCATAACAGCAGTAATATGTCTTGCCGATGCACGTTTTGCTGCATCTATCATTAATAACATTTCCATCAAATTTTTTGGGCCAGGATGTGTTGATCCTATGATAAAAATCCGTTTACCTCTAATAGATTCTTCGTAAGATGGCTGAAATTCTCCATCGCTGTAAGTAGATGTAATTACTTTACCTAGTTTAACTCCGTAAGTTGCTGCTATTTTTTCTGCAAGGTAGGTGCTTTGTGAACAGGCGAAAATTTTGGCTTCAGGCATTTCGTATGGCATTTGATATCAGTTGTTTAGTTAGTGTAGTGATAGAATTTTTATGCACTTCAAATTTAGAAAATTATTTTACTACAAAAAGGATAAAACCTACTAATTTTAATAGTTTGACAGAAATATTTTTATATTTTTGCAATCCGAAATCGCTCAAGTGGTGGAATTGGTAGACACGTTGGATTCAAAATCCAATGTCGCAAGACGTGCGGGTTCGATTCCCGCCTTGAGTACTGAGTTAAGCTGTAATAATCTATTTAATAGGTTGTTGCAGCTTTTTGTTTTTATGCTTATTTGGGCACTTAAGAAGCGTTTAAATAAGTAAACAAAATTAATAATGGCTATTTCTGGTTTAATAGCTCAACCTCATCTTTCTCTTTGATTTCTGTTTATGCTCTTATCATAGTTTATAGCTAATCTTAGTTGTAATACCTGTTTTAGTTTATATATTAACCTTATTATATGTAGAATTAACTCAATTAGATTTCGTAATCTGAAAAATTATATTATTTTTGGTTAACCAGATTGGTTAACCAGTTTTGGGTCTGACTTTTTAAAGTGGCATATTCAGAACTTAAAATTAGGTTTAAATTTAAAAGTATCAATAAATGAAAAAATATCTATTAGTTTTTGCTTTAGTATTCTCGTTGTTTTCGTGCGGTGAAAAAACAGGTGCAAAGCCAGAATCAAGCCAGATGATTTCTAATGAAACGGAATTAGAAGAAGCAATAAAAAATGCACAGCCAGGCGATGATATTGTTTTAAAAAATGGTACTTATAAAGATTTAGAAATTAAGTTTGTTGGAAACGGTACTGAAGATAACCCTATAATATTACGCGCAGAAACTCCTGGTGAGGTTTTTATAGAAGGCGTTTCTAATTTAGAAATTAGTGGAGATTACTTAGAAGTAAGTGGTTTGTATTTTAGAAACGGACATTCTCCTACAGAAAATGTTATTGCATTTAGAACTAGCAAAAAAGATGTTGCAAATTATTCTAAAGTTACAAACTGTGTCATTTTAGATTATAATAACCTAGAGCGCGATCAAGATAATCTTTGGGTTCAATTTTACGGAAAACATAACGAACTAAGTAATTGTTATATTGCTGGAAAAACGAATGGAGGACCTACAGTAAGAGTTGATTTAAAAGGGAATCAAAGTATAAGAAATTATCATAAAATAGTTAATAATCATTTTGGGCCAAGACCAAGAAAAGGAGGTGCAAGAGGTGAAACGATTCAATTAGGGAGCAGCTTTACTTCTATGTCTCCAAGCAATACCATTATTGCAAATAATTTATTCGAAGAATGTAATGGTGAAGTCGAAATTATATCAAGTAAAACGAATTTTAACATTATTAAAAATAATGTGTTTTATAAAAGTGAAGGTTCTGTAGTAACACGTCATGGAAATTATGTGACTATTGATGGCAACTACTTTATAGGTGATGGTGTAAACGAACAATATGGAGGGATTAGAATAATTAATACGGGTCATTGGGTTATTAACAACCTTTTTTACAAATTAAAAGGAAAGAATTTTAGAAGCCCTTTAGCAGTAATGAATGGAATTCCAAAGTCACCATTAAACCGATATAATCAGGTTACTGATGTGGTTGTTGCTTACAACACCTATGTAGATTCTAGTGCGCCTTGGCAATTTGGAGTAGGAACAAACATTTCGCAATCCGAAGTTTTACCTAAATCCGAAATTCGTTCTGCAAGACCTTTAAGAACCGAAGTTGTTAATAATGTTATTTATAATTCTGTAGGTGACCCCAATCCTATTATTGAACATGATAAAGCTGATGGAGTGACGTTTGCTAGCAACGTTATTGATAATAATGGTGTAGAATTTGCAAGTAGAGAAGGACTAACACCTAAAGAATTAGAGTTAACTGATATAGGATCAGATATCGCTGTGCCAATCTCAGGGTTCGATGATGTTGAGGTTTATAACGGATTTGATTTTGAAAGCATTACCGAAGATATATTAGGGAACTCTAGAAGCAAGTCTAACCAAATAGGGGCGATTTTAAATTCTGGAACTATTACGTTAGATATATTAGATAAAACTAAATATGGTGCTGATTGGTATTCTAATGAAGTTGAGCCTAAAGAAGCAAAAACACATACGGTATCCAATGCTGCGGAATTAAAAGCTAAACTACAAGACGCTGAAAGTGGAGATGTTCTACAATTGAATGACGGTGTCTTCCAAATTTCAGAATCATTGGTTATTAATAAATCCATTACGATTCAATCTAAAGGAAATTCAGAGATTCTATACAATGGAGCTGCTGAAACACCTGCCTTAGAATTGCATCCTTATGGAAAACTGACCTTGAAAAATATTAAATTAAAAGGCACCAATTCTCAATATGCTTTTGCAAGTTTAAAAGAGCATATGTCTAACCATTTTGGGTTAGAGGTTTTAGATTCTGAAATCAGTAATTTTAACTATGCTTTAAAAGTCTACAAACAATCATTTTCTGAAGAAATTACGTTTAAAAACACATCAATTTCTAATTGTGAAAACGGCATAGAACTTTCGGAAGAAACAAATGATAGAGGAGATTATAACACCGAATATTTAACCATAGACAACTGTCAATTCACAAACGTACAACAAAACGTTGTTGATTATTACAGAGGTGGCTATGATGAGTCTACTATTGGAGGGAATCTTCTAGTAGCCAATAGCACCTTTATCAATTGTGGAGCTAAAGAAAAAAACAAGCGACTTTTAAATCATAACGGCATTGTAAATGTAAACATTACCAATAATACATTTAAGAATAATCCGGTTCAGTTTGTTTCAATTTTGTGGGGCGCGAAAAACAACGTGGCATCAGAAAACACTATAGTTAATTCAGGTCAAATTAAGACGGAAGAAAACTTAGTCATGACATTAATGTATTAAAGTTGTTTCTACTACTTGTACTGAATATGTTTCAGTAAGGCAGAAATTTCAAGATTGGTACGCAGATATAAAATATACATAATGAAGAAGTTTGCACTAACATTAATGTCATTTTTAGTCATAGTAGCTTGTAAAAACAATGCAGAAACACCTTCTGAACCTGTTGAAGGCGTAGTTTCAGTAAAGGAAAAAACAGCTAAATATCCAAGCGATGTTATTCCGTTTATGGATGATTGGAAAATTCTTTTAGGAGACGGCACAAGTATAAAAGAGCTCGTCAATTATGAGAAGGAAAATTTTTTCTATGTTGAAAATGAAAGTGATACGGATTGGGTAGTGTATAAAACACCAAACTCAGGAATTACGTCGCGTACATCAAGCAATACAAGAACAGAATTAGGCCAAAAAGAATATTGGATCCCAGAAGTTGGAGGCAAATTAACAGGGATTTTAAAAGTGGAACATGTTTCTACGTCGGGTGATGCAAGAGTTGCAGCATCATATTCTGTGGTGGTTGGTCAAATTCATAGTGATGATGGTCATGAAAATGAGCCACTAAAAATCTTTTATAAAAAATTCCCAGGACACACTAAAGGCTCTGTTTTTTGGAATTATGAAATTAACACAAAAGGGGATAATTCCGGAAGATGGGATTACGCAACCGCAGTTTGGGGAGATGATTATTCTGTTATTGGTACAAGTCCAGATACCTATCCAGAAGAACCACTAGATGGCATAGCATTAGGGGAAGAATTCAGTTATGAAGTTAATGTTTATAAAGGTATCATGTATCTTACGTTTGCAAGTGAAGGTCACGACACTAAAACATTTACCAAAAGCTTATTGAAATCAGATTTTGCAACCAAAGAAGATATTCCACAACAAATCCGGACGTTATATGCATCCATAGGTCGCGATGGTGTTGAGCGTGAAAATGCGTATGCTGGAGAAATGCAGTACTTTAAACAAGGTGCATATAATCAAGCCAACGGAAAAAAACCTGAAGACAATATGGTTTGGAGTACAGGTGCAGAAACCTACGATGGAGATATAGTCAAACAATATGCTAACGGAAGTTATACCGAAGTTTGGTTTAAAGAAGCAACCTTAAGCGAAGCAACACCTCCCGCCGAATAAATTAATACACTAATAATTATGGCAAAGAATCTTTCTTTTTTAGATACAATAAAAAAAAAGCTTAAAGATTTTGGGCCAGCTTTTTTTATTATAGGCTATGTTGTTGGAACCGGAAGTGTAACCTCTATGGTTGTTTCTGGAGCTAAGTTTGGGCTAAGTTTAGCTTGGGCATTATTGTTATCGTGTTTTTTTACGTATTTCCTTCTTGTTTCAATAAGTAAATTAACGATTGTTTCTGGACATACGTTAATGTTTAATTTTAAAAAGACATTCGGAAATCCAATCACTATTTTTATTATTACAGCACTAGTAATTTCTATTGTTTCATCGGTTATAGGAGTGATGGGTGTTGTAGCCGAAGTCACTATGGAATGGATTTCTGTAAAAACCTCTATTTCATTTTTAAACAAACCTATAATTGCTGTCTTTTTTACAGCGCTTTTAATTGGTCTTTTTTGGACGGGTAAACACGGTAATTTTATAAAAGCAATGAGTGTTATGGTTGGCTTTATGGCGCTTTCATTTCTTTTTACAAGTATTATGGTCTTGAAAGAATCGGGAAAATCAATACTAGATTTTTTTCCAGAACTACCTACAGGAGATAATACAGGTCTTATCATTGCTGGAATCGTTGGTACAACAATGGCGGGAGTAGCGCTGGCTTCACGAAGTATTTTGGTTCAAGAAGAAAATTGGGGTATTAATGATTTAAAAAAAGAGAATAAAGACGCAAAATCTGCTATGGTTCTTACTTTTTTAATTAGTCTAGCTATAATGATTAGCGCAACCGGAACGCTTTATTTTAGCAGTACAAAAGTAGATGACGCTACAGACATGATGAGTGCACTTGGTCCTTGGGCAGGAGATTTTGCATTAAGCTTATTTACATTGGGAATTATTGGAGCTGGATTATCTTCCATTTTTCCAAACCTTTTATTATTTCCATGGTTAATAGCGGATTACTCGGGCAAACCTCGTAATATGAAAAAACCATTATTTAAGCTAATTGTAGTTTTGGTGGCATTATCAGGTTTAATTGTTCCGGTTTTAGGCGGAAAGCCAGTTTGGATTTTAATAGCTTCTCAAGCATTTAGTCCATTCGTAATGCCCTTAATAACCTTATTTCTTATTATATTATTAAACAAATCAGAACTTATGAAAACATACAAAACCAGTATATGGATGAATATTGCGTTAGGAGCAACTTTTGTTTTTAATTGCTATATGTTATATGTTTCAATAACGGGTTTTGCTGAGTTTTTTAAATAAAGGACTTAGGAAACTAAACTATATTAGTTATCATTACAATTGTAAAACATCGTATCCATTTCTAAGATTATGAACAAGCACTTACAAAAATTCGCCTATACACCTTTAAAGCAACTTCCAAATAGAGTTTGGAGAACATACGAAGGAGGAGCTTTAATTGACAGATGGAAGAAGTCAAATCTAGAAGTAGATGGTCAAATGCCAGAACAGTGGATAATGTCTACCATAATTGCACGTGGCAATGGCAGGCCTGAAAACGAAGGTCTCTCTATAATTGCAACTAATGATGGAAATTTTTCTTTAAAAGAATTAATTAATTCTAATCCGGAATTGTATTTAGGGAAAGAACTCGCGCAAAAATATGGAACAACAGGAGTTCTAATTAAGATGCTCGATTCCATGGAGCGTTTAACAATTCAAGTACATCCAGATAAAAAATACGCTAAATCAATATTGAATTCTGAATTTGGGAAAACCGAATCGTGGTACGTATTAAACACACGTGAAATTGATGGGGAAAAACCAGTTGTTTACATGGGGTTTAAAGAACACGTCACTAAGGAGATTTGGAAATCGCATTTTGAAACTCAAAACATTGAGGGCATGCTAGATTGCTTGCATCAAATAGAAGTTAAGGCAGGAGATGCTTTTATGATTTATGGAGGAGTACCTCATGCCATAGGTGCTGGTTGTTTTTTAATGGAGGTTCAAGAGCCGACCGATTATACCATGCGCGTGGAAAAAACAACACCTGCGGGTTTAAAAATTGGACCAGAATTAATTCATCAAGGAGTAGGTGAAGACGTAATGTTAGATTGTTTTCATTATGATACCTATGCCTTAGAAGACGCTTTAAAGGAATGGAAAATTAATCCAGAAGTATTAGATCGTTCCGATACGTTCACTTTAAAAACATTATTCAACAAAAAGCATACAGATTGTTTTGGTTTAAATGAATTAAGCTTAGATGGAAATTATACAATAAAAGGTAACGCATGTTTTTATGTTGCTGTTATCTATTCGGGCGAGGGCATTTTAACTTGTAACGGCATGGATTACGAATACGCGCAAGGAGATGAAATATTTATTTCAGCAGCTATATCAGAAATCGCCTTTAAGTCTAAAAGTGCTTCTAAAATTTTACTCTGTTATCCTCCAAGCTAAGTAAAAGCTCTAAATTTAGTAGTCTTTACTAGCTTTACGTCTGTTAAAATTCCATACTTTTCACAAGTAAATTACCTCTATTCTATATTAAATTCACTATTTTTTCGTGTTTATACTTTGATGGCATAGGTAATAAACATATATTTGGTAAACCAATCTGGTAAACCAATTTATGATTATATGAAAAACAATCTATTCTTCAGTTTTTTATCAGACATTGTTTTTGTGCTTCATAAAGTCTCTTTTCTAATTGTAAAGCCTAGAGTATTGTTGGTGAAAAACATATCAGAATTTAATGAAACGTTTGGATATTTAAATGCTGCTGATCGTTTTCTATCGGTAAATAGAAATTTGCAACTTACTGAATTAGGCCTTGATAGAATAGGAAGGGATAATAAAAATATTGAAAAAATTTTTAAAACATAACTATGGAATTAATTAAAAACTTCATAATTAAATTTGCTTTAGTCGCAATTGTAGTCAGTGCGTTTTCTTGTAAAGAAGAAAACGCATTTGATGCAAATAAAGGCAATGAAACGAGCTCAAATGAAGCGCATCCCAAATTAATTCTCACAGCGCAAGGTGTAAAAGATATAAGAGCACAACTAGGTAACATTCCAATTTTTGATAATACCTTAGAAAAAGTAAAAGAAGAAGTTGATGCCGAAATTGCTTTAGGAATAGAGGTTCCAATTCCGCTAGATTATTCTGGTGGTTATACGCATTCTAGACACAAACAGAATTGGTTTGTAATGCAAAAAGCGGGTGTGTTGTTTCAAATATTAGATGATGAAAAATATGCCAAATATGTAAAGGACATGCTAATGCAGTATGAAGAAATGTATAAAACATTGCCTTTACATCCTAAAACTAGGTCTTATGCTAGAGGAAAATTATTTTGGCAATGTTTAAATGATTCAAATTGGTTAGTATATGTAAGTCAGGCTTATGATTGTATCTATAATTATTTAACGGAAGAAGAACGTAACAAACTAGAAACAAACCTTTTTAGACCATTTGCAGATCATATTTCGGTAGATAGTCCGCAGTTTTATCAACGCGTTCACAATCATAGTACTTGGGGAAATGCAGCGGTAGGTATGATTGGTTTAGTAATGGATGATCAGGAACTAATAGATCGTGCTTTATATGGAATTAAAGGTGTGAATTTAGATAAAAACGCTAAAGATGATGATGGTGGGTTTTTAAATAAAGATGGTAAAGCTGGTTTTTTAGCCAATATAGAAGAGCCTTTTTCGCCAGATGGTTATTATAATGAAGGGCCGTATTATCAGCGTTATGCTATGTATCCTTTTTTAATATTTGCAGAAGGCTTACACAATGTAAAACCAGAATTAAAGATTTTTGATTATAAAGAAGGAGTGCTTTTAAAATCTATTAACGCTCTTTTAAATTTATCTGATGCTGATGGCGACTTTTTTCCGCTTAACGATGGGCAAAAAGGAATGTCATATTATACCGATGCCTTAGTTACAGCGGTTGATGTTTCTTATCATTATGGAAATCAAGATCCAGGATTGTTATCTATAGCTAAGCTACAAGATAAAGTTTTGTTAGATGATTCTGGTTTAGCGGTAGCCCTTGGAATTAAAAATGGTGAAGAAAAACCTTTTGAAAAAAAATCTATTAATTTGTCTGATGGACCAGATGGAACACAAGGAGGAGTAGGTATCTTGAGAAGTGAAGATTTAGAACTCGTTTTTAAGTACGCAGCTCAAGGATCTAGCCACGGACATTACGATAAATTGTCCTATTCTTTATATGATAATGGGGAAGAAATTATTCAAGATTACGGTTTAGCACGTTTTGTAAATATTGAGCAAAAAGGTGGTGGGAATTATTTAAAAGAAAATAATTCTTGGGCAAAACAAACTATCGCTCATAATACGGTGACTCAGAATGAAACGTCTCATTTTGGAGGTAAATATGAGGTTGGAAGTTTACACCATTCAGATCTAAATTATTTTTCTTCAGAGCATGAAAAAGTACAAGTGGCAAGCGCCATTGAAAAAAACGCTTATCCAGGAACCGAAATGCTTCGGACTATGGCCATCATAAAAGATGAAGATTTTGAAAAACCATATATGCTAGATATTATGAAGATTACTTCCAATAAAGCAAATCAATATGATTTTCCTTATTACTTTATGGGTCAAGTCTTGCAAACAAATTTTGACTATAACACACCTGAAACATTAAAAGTGTTGGGTAATAAAAATGGATATCAACATTTATATGTTGAAGGTTCTGGTAAAGCAGCAAGTGAAAACTCTAAGTTGTCTTGGTTAAATAAAGGTAAGTTTTACTCTTTAACTACGGTTACTAATACCAATGATGATTTACTATTTACTAGAATTGGCGCCAATGACCCGGATTTTAATTTACGACGCGAAGCTGCATTATTATTGAGGCGAAAAAATGCGATGAACACAACTTTTGTTTCTACGATAGAAGCTCATGGTAGTTATAGTCCTGTTACAGAATCTGCTTTTAATTCTAATAGTAATATTGAGGACTTAAAAGTTGTTTTAGATACAAAAGATTATACAGCGGTTTCAATTACAACAGTAAGTGGGAAAACAAAACTATTTATTACGGCAAATACTAACGCTTTAAAAGAGGCAAAACATACATTAAATATAAATGATAATAATTACCAATGGACGGGTTCTTATTATTTTAAATAACCAATTAAAATTAAAAATTATGAAAAGATTTAGCGAAAAGTATATCATCACAAAAGATATGGAATGGGAAGTTCTTGGAGGTGGAGTGTCCAGAAAATTCCTAGGCTACGATAACCAAATTATGATGGTGAGAGTAAAATTTGAAGAAGGAGCATTGGGTTCACCACATCAACATTTTCATACGCAAGCAACCTTTTGTGTTTCAGGAAAGTTTGAATTCGAAATTGATGGAGTAAAGCAAATCGTAGAAGCAGGTGATGGTGTGTATATTGAACCGAATCTATTACATAGTGCAGTTTGTTTAGAAGAAGGAGAATTAATTGACACATTTAGTCCTGTAAGAGAAGATTTCTTAACTGGAGGCGGAGTCTCTTATTTTGGAGATAAAGAAGCATAAGTGGTAAAATTACTACGCTATGCTTTGTTGAGGTGTAGCGTAGTATCACAATTTTTCACACTAAGTTTATGTTTGCTGTTTTAACATAAAGAGCGTCTCTTTTAACATATATAACTTCGAAAACGTTGTAATTAACAAAATTTTACATATATTTGGTAAACCAGATTGGTAAACCAATTTTTTTTGTGTAATTTTAGATAGTGTAAACCGAAATTGCAACGTGTGAATTTACCTCTAAGGTTTTAAAAATGAACTAAATAACAATCAAATAAGTAACAACTAACTATTCATTATGAAATTAAAAATCAAATCAACCTTGATTATTTTTGTCCTAATGTGCTTTTCTTTAAATGCGCAAGAGGTCGTAAATGTTAAAGGTCAAGTAGTTTCTACAACAGATGGTATGGCGGTCCCTGGTGTAAATATTATTATTGTAAATACCACCAAAGGAACCACAACGGATTTTGATGGAAACTATCAAATTCAGGTAAGTAAAGGGGATGTCTTACAATTTTCCTATTTAGGTTTTGCGACACAACTTGTTACCGTTGGTGATGCCACTACAATTAATGTGAGTTTAGCTGAGGACGCTAGTTTATTAGATGAAATTGTAGTAATCGGTTATGGTACTCAAAAGAAAAGTCATACTACAGGTTCTATATCAAAGGTAGTAAATGATGATTTAGGACAAATAGCTGTTTCTAGGGTAGATGATGCTTTAGTTGGGCAAGTTTCAGGTGTAAATATACAAGCTACAGATGGTGAAGCAGGAGCTGCACCTACAATTACGATTCGTGGTGTAGGTTCAATGGCAGGTGATTCTACTCCTTTAATTGTTGTAGATGGTGTTATTGTGGATCCAGACTTTTTAGGGTCTTTAAATATGAATGATGTTGAGTCTTTTGAAATACTTAAAGATGCTGCATCTGCTGCAATTTATGGTTCAAAAGGTTCAAATGGTATCATTATGATTACTATGAAATCTGGTATAGAAGGTAAAACAAGAATTACCTATAGTACATATACCGGTTTTAAAGAAGCTAGAAAAAGTGATGCTTATGGTTATACAACACAAAGTTGGGCAGACCAACAAATGAAAGATAATGGTGAAATATCTATTTATACCCAAGCACAATTACAAACTGGTACAGACCGTTCTTGGCAAGATGTGTTTTTTGATGGAGGTTCTATAACAAGTCATGCACTTTCGTTTAGAGGAGGTAATAAAAGCACTAAGTTTTCAGCGAGTTTAAACTATTCTGATGATGAAGGTGTATTGTTAGGTGACAACTACACAAAATACGGAGCAAGATTAAAGCTAGATAATAAAATAAATGATAAGGTCTCTATTGGAGTCAACTTGAGTCCTTCTTATACTGATAGAGTACGGTTTTCAGAATCTGTTCATAACGTTGCAAGACATCAACCTTGGTTGCCTATATACCACGATGAGTATACACTGCAATTAGTAGATCCTGTTGCATTTCCTGTTGAAGTAGGAGATTACGTTAGACAAAATCACTTTACATTATTTGATTTTAATGGTGATGGTGTATTTGACGAAGAGCTTTTTAATATCGGTAATAGTACAAACCAAAACCCTTATGCTCGAGTTACTGAACGAAATAGAGTGGATAAAAAATTCAAGATGTTTGGTAGTGTATATGGTAAATATAAAATGGCAAAAGGTTTAACTTATACGACGACTTTATCTGGGTCTATTCAAGATACTAAAAGAACGGATTATATGGGTACATTGGCTAGAGAACAACCTACTGATGCTTATATGGTTGAAACCAACCAAAAGGAACAATATTATATTTTTGATAATTTTATTAACTACGATATCAGTTTTGGCAAACATGAATTGGGTGTCACTTTAGGTAATTCTATTGAGACGAGAGATTATTTCTTCTCTACGATTAAAGGTATAGGTTATGAGAATGATATTGTACAGCAAATTTCAGGGGCAACTACTATTGTTGCTGAAGAAACATTTGGTATGGAATGGCAGAAAAGAGGTATTTCATATATCTCAAGATTAAATTATGCTTACGATGATAAGTACTTGTTGTCATTCAGTATGCGTAGAGATGGTAGTTCAATCTTTGGATCAGATTTCAAATACGGTAATTTTGCTGCAGCATCTTTAGGGTGGAATGTAGCTGATGAAAACTTTTTAAGAGATAGCAATGTTATTTCAACACTTAAATTGCGTGCAAGTTATGGTGTTACAGGTAACGACCGTTTAAACACGGGAAGTGTAGATCCAGATGCTCAGGGTAGTACGTCTGTATTAAGTTCAGATAACGTTTTACAAGATTATTATCCGCATTTGTCATTATTAGATTTGACGTCTTATGTTGTAGATGGAACGATAACAACAGGTTATTCTCCTTTAAATCTAGCTAACCCTGAATTAAAATGGGAGCGATTAGTTGAGATTAATCCTGGTGTTGATTTTGGATTTTTAAATAATAAAATTACAGGTTCTGTAGATTGGTATCAAAGAACAAGTGATCAATTATTATTGAATAACCCAGTGTCATCTACTACAGGTTTTAACAGTGCCTTAGTTAATTTAGGTGAAGTAAAAAACGAAGGTTTTGAGTTTGAGTTAAGAACAAGAAACATAAATAAAAGAAATTTCTCATGGCAGTCTACCATTATTGCGACAACCAATGAAAACACCTTAGTTGATTTTGCAGATTCAGATGGGCAAATTACAAGTATAGATCCTACGAGACCAGCAGAATGGATTAACCAAGAAGGGCAACCAATATCATCTTTTTACGGTTATGTTGTAGAAGCAGAAGTGCCTATTGAATATAGAGACAGACCTTACAGACATGTTGGTAATCAATTTGGATTGGTACAAGTAAAGGATTTAAATGGTGATGGTGTATTAGATGAAGAAGATAAAACTATTTTAGGTAATCCTTACCCAGAATTAATTTGGAGTTTTACTAATGATTTTAAAATTGGAAACTTAGATTTTTCAATTATGTTCCAAGGATCGCATGGTGCAGAAGTAAGAAACATTGGTGACCACTATTTATTTAGTCATAATAATAACAGAACGTTGATTTCTGATGTTGTTCCAGATAGTTACAATACTGATTTCTTGGTAGATAAGTATTTTACAAACAGTGTTATACAAGATGCGTCTTATATCGCATTAAGAAATATTAATATTGGCTACAGTTTTCCTGAGAATTTAGTAACTGAATTAGGACTTTCTAAATTAAGAGTATATGCATCAGGTCAGAATTTATTGTATAAAACTGCAGATGGTTATACTGGCTGGAATCCTGAAGCTTTAGATAAAACAAGTCCAACGCAATACGGATACCAAAGAGGTGGATCTCCAATATATAGAACCATATCATTTGGGTTAGACGTAGATTTTTAAAAAATTAATTGCTTAATACACTATATTATGAAATTTAAAAAATATATACAGATTCTATTAATAGGAGTTATAGCAACTTCGTGTAGCGATTTTCTAGAGCCAGCACCAAGCTCTGCAATAACATCAGAAAATTATTATACAACTGTAGATGAATTAGAAAGTGCTCTAATGGGAGCATATGATGCTATACAAGGAGATGGTAGTTATGATAAGGATGAAAATCACGGTGTGCAATATGAGTTTTATATTACAGAGATGCGAAGTGGAAATACAGCAACTAAAATTGCAGATCCAGATGATTTTTCTGACTCAGGGCAATTTGAATCATTTGATGTACTCGCAACCAATGGTCTTGTAGCAAATTATTACTCTAGTTTTTATCAGGTTATTTTTAGAGCTAATGTTGTTTTAGAAAATTTAGGAAATGTAGATGATGATACGTCTGCTATAGAAGCAGAAGCGAAATTTATTAGAGCCTATGCCTATTTTAACTTGGTAAGATTATTTGGCGATATTCCATTAGTGGATCATGTGCTATCACCTTTAGAAAAAGACACTCAATTTATTAGAGTTGATACAAACTTAGTTTATGATTTAATCGTTAGCGATTTGCAAACTGCTGTTTTAGGATTAGATAATACGTATAAAACTAGAGCTTCAAAAGCTGCAGCGCAAGGCTTATTAGCAAAAGTTTATCTTACCTTAGAAGAGCCAGAATACGTTCAAGCTCAATTATTGCTTGAAGAAATTATTGGTGATGCTGAATATAGTTTGGTTGATTTTAACGATGTATTTTACTCAGAGTTAAATTCAGAAATCATTTTTGCAATTGGATACGAAAGTATTAATGATAGTCAGACCTTTTCAGCACAATGGATGAATGGAGTTGGTAATTCTAGTGGTTTAAATTACGCGACATATGATTTGGTTGATGATTTCAACGAATTTGGAGGTGATAGATCACAATATTCTTTTAGACAAGATCCTGTTCATTTAACCTCTGTGAGATATCAATGTGCTAAGTATTTTCCTGATGGAGATAACGGAGGAGATACACCAACGGCTGATTTTACATCTAGTGCGAACCCTGAATTAGCAGGAAATGATTGGATTGTATTACGTTATGCTGACGTGTTATTATTGCATGTAGAAGCTATTATGGCTGGTGCAGATCAAACAAGTGCAACTGCTGCTTTAGCATCTTTTCAAGAAGTTAGAAACAGAGCAGGTTTAACGGATCCAGTTTCAGAAATTACGGTGGATGACTTATTATTAGAAAGACGTATGGAATTAGCTTTTGAAAATCACAGACTATTCGATTTAATTCGCTTAGGTAAAGCACAAGAAGTACTATCTGCTTATTCTGATCTTAACGGATTCGGGTTTACATCATCAGATTTGTTACTGCCTTTACCTCAAAATGAAGTTAATATAAGTGATGGTTTAATGATTCAAAATCCAAACTATTAGAAATTTTAATTAAAAAAATTTAAAAATGAAAAATATTAATAGAATAAAAAGATGTGTTTCACAAAAGCTTATGACCACTTTACTACTTGTAGTTAGTGTTGTAATGGTATCTTGTGACCCTTCAATTGATGCGTTAGCTTTCGATTTGCCAGAAGCTAATTCGCAAGAAGACTTAACACCACCATCAGCTGAATTTACAGCTTCGGTAACTGCGGATTATTTGACTTATACGTTTGCTAATGAATCTAGAAGTGCAACAACGTACTTATGGAACTATGGTGATGGTAATAGCTCAACAGATTTAGACGGAATTAATACATTTCCAGGAGAAGGAACTTATACCGTAACACTAACAGCAACTGATGATTTAGGTGTTTCTAACGCTTATTCAGAAGAAATAATTGTTGTAGAACCAATAATTCCACCGACGTTAATTCCAGAAATTCTTGAAGCAGGTTTTGATAATGGAAACGATAGTAGAGATCCATGGAGAAACTCAGACCTTGGAGGAGTTATTCAAATTACATCTTCAAATGGATATCATGAAGGATCGAATGGTGCAAAATTACCAACTTCAGGAGACAGAATTGGTTATCAATTAATAGGTGAATTTACACCTAATGAGCTTTATGAATTAAAATTTAAATTTGCATTTAGAGATCAAGATTCAGACAGTAATGGTAGTATCACAGTAGCAATGGTTGAAGCAATGAATTCAATAGATCAGCTTGAAGACAATACAATTAGTAGCATTACTTACACCGAAGATGTTTCAGGAGTTGGTGCTATGGTTAGTGGGTCGTTAATATTTAATTCAGGAGGCAATTCAGCTTTAGCCATATTCTTTTATAATGATTCAGATGAAGCTTATATTGATTCTTTTGAAATTGATGCACTAGAATAGTCTATTGTCTTTTTTTATCATAATAAATTAAAGATGAAAATTTAGAAATAACAATTACTGTCTTATTTTTGGGCAAAAAATAGAGTCATTATTACAAATTTTTATATGAAATTAGATACACAAACGAAGTCGGACAGTTCAAATATTCAAAATGAGATTATCTCTAATATTGGAGAATTAATCAATGTAAAAAATCTTGAACCTGGTGATAAGTTGCCCTCTGAGCGAACGTTATCCGAAAAGTTTAATGTATCTAGAAGTGTAATAAGGGATGCTATTCAAAAATTAGAGCTGTATGGTTTATTAAAATCTAGACCACAGAGCGGAACTTTCGTTGCTAATATTGGTGTTATTGCTATGAATGGAATGATTGACGATATTCTAAGATTAGAAGATCAAGATTTTAAAGCCCTAGTAGAAACAAGAATTCTTTTAGAATTAAAAACAGTAAGATTAGCCTCAACAAGAAGAACAAAGGAGGATTTAGAGAATATGAAATCTGCTTTAACGGCATATGCAAAGAAGGTAAGCAACGGAGAACCGGCTGTTGAAGAAGATCTTTTATTTCATCTGGCAATTGCTAAAGCTAGTAAAAATGCTACCATTAATACATTTATGTTAATGATAACCCCAGAAATTATTACAAATTTTGAAACGCATCATGTTTGTGATAAAGGTTTAGCATTACAAGGAATAGAAGAGCATGAAGCGATATATAATGCTATTGAGCAACAAAATCCTCAACTAGCAAAGCAAAAAATGAAAGATCACTTTAGTGAGTTGTATCAGTATTGTTACAATGTTTAAAATGAAGTAAATTATGCAAAAAAGTAGAAAAATTAAAGGCTTACGCTGGTGGGTAGTGGCGTTAATAGCGATTGCGACGATTATTAATTATATAGATCGTACGTCACTAAGCGTTCTTTGGCCAGAAATTGCAAATGATTTATATCCAGGACACACGGCAGATGAAACAAAAGCTATTTATGCATTAATTTCGATCATATTCGTTTTTTCTTATGCATTTGGACAAGCGATATTTGGAAAGATTTTCGATTGGGTAGGTACCCGAATGGGATTTGTACTCTCAATAGGTGTTTGGTCTGTTGCTACGGCATTACATGCTTTTGCTAATGGTATTTTAAGTTTTGGAATATTCCGCGCCATATTAGGAGTCTCAGAAGCAGGAAACTGGCCAGGAGCAACTAAAGGAAATGCGGAATGGTTTCCCACCAAAGAGCGTGCTCTGGCCCAAGGTATTTTTAATTCAGGAGCAGCAATTGGTGGTATTATTTCCATACCGTTAATTGCAACTTTATCAATATATTTTAGTTGGAAAACGATATTCATTCTCATAGGTTTAGCGGGTTTACTTTGGTTAATTCCATGGTGGGTTTTAGTGAAATCAGCACCTAAAGATCACCCTTGGATTACCGAGGAAGAACGTGAATATATTTTAACAGGCCAAAAAAACGAGGATTTTGATGGAGATGGAGTACCAGATCAAGAATACAACCCTAATACTGCTGAATTACTCGGTCATAAACAAAGTTGGGGTGTTATATTAGCGTCAGCGGCGATTGACCCAATTTGGTGGCTGTTCGTTTTCTGGATACCAATTTATCTAAATGAAGTTTTTGCTATGGACGTTAAGTCAATGGCATTATATGGCTGGGTTCCTTATGCTGGTGCAATGGTAGGTGCTTATTATGGTGGTATTTTAGCGCGAAGTAAACTTAAAAAAGGATGGAACGTTGATAAAACACGTAAAATGGTAATTACTCTTGGTTGTTTAGTAATGTTGCCAGCATTATTAGCAATGTCTAATCCCCTAGGTATTGAAACAGCAGTTATTGACTTTTTGAATGGTCTTGGGGCTATAGATATAAGTATATCAGATATGCAAAATCCAGGAGCAACAACTGCGGTAATATTGATGGCCATTATTTTATTCGGTTTTCAAACAGCTATTGGGAATGTACAAACGTTACCGAGTGATCTTTTTAGTGGGAAAACAGTAGGGTCTTTGGCTGGCTTTTCAGGTATGGCAGCTAAACTTACAGCGGCAGGTTTAACCTATTTAGTACCTTGGTTAACTAGCGGTGGAAATTATACACCAGCTTTTATAATAGGTGCAACTTTAGCGCTATTAACAGTTGCTAGTGTTTGGATATTTATTCCAAAAGTAAAACCAATGACAAAAAAAGTATAACATAATTATATATTAAATCAGTAAAATCAGTAAAAATGAGTAATAATAAAGGAAAAGTAGCTATAGTAACAGGAGCTACAGGCGGAATAGGTTTTGAAGTAGCAAAAAGATTAGGTTCAGATGGGTATACTGTAGTTTTAAACGGTATTGATGATGAAGCTGGTGTAGAAAGAGTAAAGGAGCTTACAGCGGCTGGAATTACAGCTGAATATCTTGGCTTTGATGTTACGAAAGAGGATCAAGTAACTTCAAATATCACTAAAATTGGTGAGAAGTATGGTAGAATAGATGTACTTGTAAACAATGCAGGTGGTTTAGGTGGAAGATCTAGATTTGAGGAAATGACAACAGATTTTTACAGATTTGTAATGGCATTAAACTTAGATTCTGTGTTTTTTGCTTCAAGAGCAGCAATACCTTTCTTGAAAAAAGGTGAGCACCCTTCTATAATTAACTATACATCAAATGCAGGATGGACCGCAGGTGGACCAGGTGCTGGTATCTATGGTACGTCTAAAGCAGGTGTTCATGCCATTACTAGAGCATTAGCAAAAGATTTAGCTGAATACGGAATTAGAGTAAATGCAGTATCACCAGGTACTATTGATACACCATTCCACGCGCAGATTAAAGCAACCAAACCAGAAGTTTTTGCTTCTTGGGCTAACAATATTATGTTAGGAAGATTAGGTCAGCCAGAGGATGTTGCTGGTGTGATTTCATTTTTAGCTAGTAAAGATGCTTCTTTTATTACAGCTGAAACTATCCAAATTGGTGGTGGACAAGCGTTAGGTATCTAAAAGAGAGTAAATTAAAATTAAGTGAAGCGTTACTGTTGAAAGACAGTAACGCTTTTTTTGTGCAATCTATCTTAGCTGAAAGGCTAAATGTCTTTTTGCTTATTTTGAGTAAGATGATTTTTTCCAATTCTCACAGTAATTCATCCAATTATTGATGTTATTCCTTTTTCTATTAATAACGATAGATCCTTTAGGATGGTTGATTGCATATTATCAGTTATTTATGACTAAACCTCTGTATGTAATATCGTTTTTTAACTCTTTTTAAAAAAAATGAGATTAAAGTTACTAAAACGTTGTAGTTAACAGAAAATTAACTAAATTTGGTAAACCAGTTTGGTATACCAATTTGGTTTACCAATAGTAACAGGTCGATTTTTTTCTTATATCTCTACTTTATTAATACTACAAGTAAGTAAGAAATCGAAACTATAAATAAAGAATTAATAATTAAAACAACTAATCTTATGCAACAACAACTCAAATTTTTCAACATGAAATGGATACCCTTATTGGTGTTTGTTTTATTTGGCTCAGCGTTATATGCTCAGCAAACAGTTACAGGTACTGTTATTAGTCAACCTGACGGATTGCCCTTACCAGGTGCCAATATTCTTGTACAAGGAACTGCTATTGGTTCTACTACAGATATGGATGGTAAATATACTATTGAAGTACAAGATGGTACTGCTGTCTTAGTATTTAGTTATGTTGGTTTTACTCCTCAAAACGTTACCGTAGGTGATAAAACAGTAATAGATGTAGTATTAGTAGAAGATGCTAGTCAACTTAGCGAAATAGTAGTCGTTGGTTATGGTGCTCGTAGAAAAAGTGATGTAACAGGTTCGGTATCTTCTGTAAAAGCAGATGAATTAACTGCCTTTGCCGTGTTAGATGCAGAACAAGCGCTTCAAGGTCGTGCAGCTGGTGTAGTTGTACAATCTAATAATGGTGGTGAGCCAGGCGCTCCAATTAAAATAAACATTAGAGGTAACACGTCTATTAATGCAAGTAGTGATCCTCTTATTGTTGTAGATGGATTTGTTGGTGCAAATATGCCTCAGGCAGGTGATATTGAATCATTACAAGTTTTAAAAGATGCTTCTGCAACTGCTATTTATGGTTCTCGTGGATCTAATGGTGTTGTTTTAGTAACGACTAAAAAAGGTAGAAATGGTAAATTAGTTGTTGAATTAAATACAACTTATGCGGTTCAAAATACAGCCAATAGTTTAGATTTATTAAACGCTAGTGATTTTGCAGATTATCAAAATCAGATTAGAACTAATCAAGGTAATTCTACTCCTTATGTTCAAGGAGATTATGATACAGATTGGCAAGATTTAATATATAGAGCTGGAAGTACTTCTAACACGCAACTTTCATTTTCAGGAGGTACAGATAATGTAAACTATTATGCTTCTGGTACCTATTTTAAACAAGAAGGTATACTTGTTAATTCTGATTACGAAAGAGTATCATTCTTGTCAAATATAGATGCAAAGGTCACTGATAAATTAAAAGTTGGATTGAATTTAACAGGTGGATTAAATAAGAAGTCTGGTGTTCCAACACAATCAGATGGTTCAGTTACTGTTGGTGGTGATGATGTGGTTTCTTTAGCCATGCGATTTGCTCCAGATAAAGGGATATATAATGATGACGGTAGTTTTTCAACAAACGATAGAATAGGTGATGCGGTTGATAACCCATATGCTGTGGCAACACAAAGAGATGATGATACTGAAATAGAAAATTTCAGAGCAAATTTCTACGCAAATTATGATATTATTGAAGGGCTTACTTTTAAAACAACTTTTGGTATAAGTACTGAAAATGAATTTAGAGGAATTTACATGCCAAGAACATTAGAAATTACAGCAGGTGGAACTACACAAGGTAGAGCTATTATGATGGAAGATAAAAGTAAGAGTGTTTTAAGTGAAAATTATTTAACGTATACGAAAGAGATTGGAAAAGGTAACTTAACGTTATTAGCGGGTTATTCTTATCAAAACTCAACGCGTAAAGGCTTTTTTAGTGAAGGTACAGGAACGCTTTCTGATTCATTTTCTTACTATGGATTATACACTGCAACTAGTTTAATAAATGGAACAAGTGGTGATATTTATTCAACTGAAACAGAAATTCAATCGCAATTTGGTAGAGTAAATTACGATTATAATGATAAGTATTTATTTACAGCTACAGTAAGAAGAGATGGTGCGTCTAACTTCGCAGAAAACGAAAAATATGCCATTTTCCCCTCAGCTGCATTAGGTTGGAAAGTTTCTAACGAAGATTTCTTAATGGATCATGAAACAATTTCTAACTTAAAATTAAGAGTTAGTTATGGTGTAACTGGTAACCCTTCAATTGGAGCTTACGAATCTTTAGCTAGTTTAGCTAGTTTATATGCCTCTAGCAATGGTATAACTGTACCAGCTATTACTCCTTACCAAACGGCTAACCCAGACTTAAAATGGGAGTCTTCTTACCAAACAAACATTGGTGTAGATTTAGGTTTATTAAATAATAGAATATCAATGTCTTTAGATTACTATAACATTGCGACTAAAGATGTTCTAATGTTTGATAATAGTATTCCTTGGTATTTTGGTTACCTTAATGATCAAATTATTACCAACGTTGGAGAGATTAACAATAAAGGATTTGAAATTTCTATAAACTCTAGAAACATTGTAAAAGATGATTTCAGTTGGTCTACAGACTTAGTATTCTCTAAGAATAAAAATACAGTGGAAACTTTAATTAATGGGGCTGATTATTTCGGTGATGGTGCGCCTAGTTATTTTAGTGTTGATAACAACTATTTATTGAGAGAAGGTGAAGAAGTAGGGTTATTTTATGGCTACGATTATGCTGGTGTTTATCAAGGTGGTGCTGTACCAGCTGGTACAGCTATGTTACCAGATGGTGAAGCTGGTGATCCATTATTTTTAGATTTAGATGGTAATGGAGATATAAATAATGATGACAGAAAAGTGATTGGTAATCCTAATCCTGATTTTACTTGGGGTATAACAAATAGCTTTAAGTACAAAAACTTTGATTTAAATATCTTTTTTCAAGGTTCACAAGGTGGTGAAATTTTTAACATGACTAACGTTCAGTTAAATAATGGAGATGCTAACACAACTTATGATTATTATAACAACGCATGGACACCTTCAAACCCTAATACAAACCAACCTCGTGTAGGTAATAATAGCTTTAGAGAAATTTCTTCTCGTTTTGTTGAAGATGGTAGCTATGTTAGATTAAAGAATCTTGCTATAGGTTATACGTTCCCAGCGGAAATTATTGAAGACTTAGGAATAGAAAATTTAAGACTTTCTGTAAGTGCTCAAAACTTACTAACCTTTACAAGCTACTCTGGTTTAGATCCTGAGGTTAATTATTTCGGAGCTTCTGGTAATAATAACACATCGAGTAACACTGTTAGAGGATTTGATTTTGGAAATTATCCAACTGTAAGATCGTTTAGTTTTAGTCTAAGTGCGAAGTTTTAATCGTATGTCGAAGAAAAAGAACAGTTTAAATTAAAAAGAAAAAATTATGAATACTTATAAAATATTATTGTTATTGATGGGATTGTCAATAATGGGATGCTCTGATTTAGAAGAGGAGCCAGTTGGATTATTATCTCCAGATGGATTCTTTTCTACAACTCAAGATATCCAAACAGCAGTTGATGGTGCACTAACCCACGCCATTAATGAAGAGATTTGGGGAAGAAAATTGTCTATGTCATTACTATTGCGTTCAGATATGGCTGAGCTTATGTCAGGACAACCATACAGAGCAGAAATGGATATGCATAACGTTTCAGGAGATAATGAAATGGTATATGATCCATGGACAAGAATGTGGTTAGGTATTAGTGCAGCGAATAATGCTATTGCAGGTGCAGAAAGCGTAGGAGTGAATGAAGAAGTTAAGAACCCTGTTGTGGCTCAGGCTTATTTTGCAAGAGCATTTTATTATTTTCACTTGGTAAGATTATTTGGAGATATCCCTTATTTTGATAGTCCAGCAGGTGATGAAGCTGATTTTAGTGTTAGTTTAACATCAGAATCAGATGTGTATGATAATATCATTTCAGATTTACAATTTGCCAAAACTTGGTTGCCAACAACGGTGGCTTCTAGAGCTATACCATCAAAAGCGGCAGCAAGTTCTTATTTGGCTTTAGTGTATTTAACTAGAGCAGGTACAAATGATATGACTTATTTTCAATTAGCATTTGATGAAGCTAAAGAAGTGATTGATAACAAAGGAGAATACCAATTAGACTTAGATCCAGATTTTCAAACGTTATTTAATGCTAATAAAATTGATAATTCTCTTGAGCCCATTTTTGCACTTGATTATAATAGTGTTGAAGCAGAAGATAATGCTTATGACCAAACAGCTCCAATGACTGGTATTAGAGGTGATTCTGGCTGGTCTGTTATTGTACCTTCAATGGCGGTTTATAATTCTTTTGAAGATGGTGATTATAGAAAAAACGTGAGTTTCCAAACAGAAGCTACTATTAACGAGACTTTAGTAGACTATACTCAGTTTGATATAAGCGGACATGAACATGCGGCAAACAGACCATATATTGCAAAGTATACGCGTTACCCTGGGGAATTTGCTCGTGGTGATAAAAGAGCAACAAGTCATAATTATTCAATGTTGCGTTATGCAGAAGTATTATTAATAGCAGCTGAAGCTGGTGTTGAAATAGGAAGTCCTTTAGCTCTTGGTTATCTAAATGAAGTTAGAACTAGAGCAAGAAATGGTGGGGAATCTACATCTGGTGGTTATACTGAGGTTACAATTGCACCAAGTACTGTACCTGCAAATCTAGCATCAATTACAGTTGCAGATGTATTAGAAGAGCGTAGATTAGAATTGGCGTTTGAATGTAAGAGATGGTACGACATCAAAAGAAGACAATTAGGAGATCAAGTATTTGGTTCTACCGGACTTGAAGGTAATAAATCTGATTGGAA